>CALWRA010000022.1 GCA_944383825.1 uncultured Acetatifactor sp.
AGCGGAACAGGCATGACCGAAATCATGCCTGTTCCAAGAAATTCACATATTACTGTTTTACGACCACCGAGCATTCCCTCGTTCTTTGTTGCTTTCAACAGCGGATACATTATTTAAATCGATTATAAAATCAAACATTTTTCTGAATTGTTCAGATTCATTGTGTGATACAAATATAACAGTTTTATTAAGCGATAAAATTTTTTCTGTTAGTATAATGGCCAATTCATTATTTAGTCCATTTGTGATCTCATCAAGAAGAATGATTTCCTTTGGATTGATTAATGCTCTGGCAAGTCCTATTCTCTTTTTTTCGCCTCCGGAAATATTTCTGGAATGATTAAGTATTTCTTCCGGATTCAATTCTAATTGCATGGACTCTATTAATTCTTTGATTTCAGATGAATCTTTGGCACGGTCAAAAGCTATGTTTTCTTGTACGGAAGCTTCAAAAATATACGTGTCCTGAGAAACATAAGAGATCAAATCAAAGATTTCCTTTTTATTTGCATTGTTCAGTTTTCGTCCAAATACGGATACTTCTCCTTTTTCCGGTAGGATTTCGCCGGCTATCAGTTTTAAAAGCGAGGATTTTCCTCGCCCGCTCACTCCAGTGATCAAATAGGATTTTTTATATTCAAAGCATAAATTAAGATTCGTGAATATTTTTTTTGCGCCGTAGGCAAAATCGATATTGTGAAGAATTATTTTGTCATTTTCAAAATTTCTATTATTGTTGCTATTGTCAGATTTTTCTCCGCTATTTTTGCCTTTAAACTTTTTATAAGCCGGCATGCTGGAAATATAGTCGTTTATTAGTGAAACCATGGTTACCACCGGACCGGCCAAATAATTCATTAGTTGCAATAAAGCTACTGTTTCACCAATTTGAATGATTCCTCTATAGGCAAATATGCCGCCGGCAAAAAGTATGATTACTTGGCCTATTCCGCTAACTCCTTCCGAAGAAATACTAGCCAAAACGTTTAAAAACTTGAAATTTTTTCTTTTCATTTCGTGATTTTTGGAGAGAATATTATGCTTATCTATAGCCCATTTCATTCCATCATATCGAAAAAGCTCACTTTTTCCGTCAAGCTTATCTTTAACAAATGAAACGTATTTTCCTGATTCTTTTAAGAAATCGCTGGATTTGTCCTTTAACGATTTTTGGCAGATAACGGGGATAATCAGCGGTAACGCCGACGCTATGAAGGCTATGATAAATAAAGTGACGCTCAACACGCTAATTCTGATGGCCGTAAAGATAAATACGCAGGTAATATTCAATAGGTTCCATTTATTTAAAAGGATTCCTGAATAAATCAGGTCGATATTTTGTGAATACTCGGATAAATCCATATCTTCGGTATTTTGCAACAAATCTGAAGCAAACTTTGAAGATTTCAGATTTAGCATTTCTTTGAAAGATATATAGTAGACGATTTTAAATCCATTAACGGGTAAGAGCAATGATAAAAGTGAGTAAACTGCCAATAACAGCATATTATTTTTAAATAGCCCGAAGTCCTTGGCGATGAGTGAATCTATCACTGTCCCCAAAATCATGGCGGATTCTACTAATACATAAGAATTAAGAATAAATATAACTGCTGCAACAGATTTTAATAATACTTTTCTCATACCTTCCTCCTAATAAGCTTGGCAGGCTCTGCCTGCGATGCTATTTACATAAAGAATGAAAAGTTAGCTTTGACTTTTTTAAACAATGCTTTACTGCTTTCCATTGTATAAAGTCCGCCTCGGTCTTTTACATATCCGCATCCGGACTGATTATACCATGAATAACTTGTTTGTTAATTTAATTTGTAAAAAAATGGCGAAATAAAGCGGAAAACCGGATTACGGTCATATTTATTTGGGCAAGGCGTACGTTTTTTAAACATTTCGGCGACGATTGCAAATCGAACGGCAAATTACTTTCCGATTATTTTTGGAAAATCTATCTTGCAAAGCAGAAAAGATTGTGATATTATTTCACACAATATCAGACAAATGCCTTGAAGGAGACTCTTGCCGGGGAAAACGACAGGAATACGGCGCCGCCGACTGAGAGCGCCGTTTGCGGGAACCGGCGAAGGGAACGCTCCGGAGCAGGCCGTCTGAACGGACAAAAGCTCATGGGCTGAGGCTGCAGGAAGGCTCGGAGAGGGGATTGTCCGCTAGGGCGGCACGTAGCGCGCGTTAAGTGTAAGAGAGGGCAGGCCGGGTAACATCTTTGTTGGAAGATGCGGTTTGCCAATGCGGGTGGTACCGCGGGTAAAGGATTATCCGTCCCGGAATACGTTTTGCGTATTCCGGGATTTTTTCATTTTGTGAAACGCTTCAGAATGGAGGTAATTATGTACAGAGATCTAACAATGAAACAAATTGGAGAAGAACATATCGGACAAACGCTTCAGATGGCAGGTTGGGTGGAAAATATAAGGGATCACGGAGGAGTATCTTTTATTGATCTTCGGGATATGTATGGTGTGCTGCAGGTGGTGATCAGAAAGCCTGAACTTTTAAAGGGGATCATGAAGGAAATGTGCCTGTCTGTTGCGGGAAAAGTGGAGCAACGGGATCGGGAAACTTATAATCCTAAAATTCCCACGGGAACGATTGAACTGGAGGCTGAGCGGATTGACGTTCTTGGAAAAGTCAGCAGGCAGCTTCCCTTTGAGATAATAGCTTCCAAAGAGATTAGAGAGGATGTGCGATTAAAGTACAGATACCTCGATTTAAGAAATACCAGGGTAAGGGAAAATATTATTTTCCGTTCCCGGGTTATAGATTTTCTGAGAAGAAAAATGACGGAAATGGGATTTTTGGAAATCCAGACGCCCATCCTCTGTGCATCCTCTCCGGAGGGAGCCAGGGACTATATTGTTCCCTCCAGGAAATATAAAGGAAAATTCTATGCGCTGCCCCAGGCGCCCCAACAGTATAAGCAGTTGCTTATGACAGCTGGTTTTGACAGATATTTTCAGATTGCGCCCTGCTTTCGTGACGAGGACGCCAGGGCGGACCGGTCTCCGGGGGAGTTTTACCAGTTGGATTTTGAGATGAGCTTTGCAACTCAAGAGGATGTGTTCCGGATTGGGGAGGAAGTTCTTACCGAAACCTTTTCAAGATTTGCTCCTGCGGGAAGCAGCATCACTCAGGCTCCATTCCCTGTGATCAGCTATCGCCGGGCTTTGCTGGAGTTCGGCACCGACAAACCGGATCTAAGAAATCCTTTAAGAATCATGGATCTTACGGACTTTTTTCAGAAATGTACCTTTAAGCCCTTTGTAGGCAGGACAGTGAGGGCCATTAGAGTACACGCGGAAATGTCAAAGGGCTTCCATGAAAAGCTTCTTAGCTTTGCAACATCCTTGGGCATGGGAGGCTTGGGGTATCTGGAAGTGGAAGAGGATCTGTCCTACAGGGGGCCTATCGATAAATTCATCCCTCGGGAACGGAAGGAGGAGCTGAGAAAGATGGCGGACCTTCGGGCTGGGGATACGATTTTCTTTATTGCGGATAAAGAGGAGCGAGCCAATTATTATGCAGGGCAGATCCGAAAGGAGCTTGGAGAAAAGCTGGATCTGTGTGAGAAGAACGCGTATCGTTTTTGCTATGTGAACGACTTCCCCATGTTTGAGAGGGAGCCTGACACGAAAAAAATTGTTTTTACACACAATCCCTTTTCTATGCCCCAGGGAGGACTTGAAGCCCTGGAGACAAAAAATCCTTTGGAGATTCTGGCATATCAGTATGATATTGTGTGCAATGGAGTGGAGCTTTCTTCAGGCGCTGTGAGAAACCATGACATTGAGATTATGAAAAAAGTTTTTGCCATTGTGGGATATGATGAGAAAACATTACAGAGAAAATTCGGCGCTCTATACCAGGCATTTCAGTTTGGCGCGCCTCCCCATGCGGGTATGGCTCCCGGGGTGGACAGAATGCTGATGCTTCTAAGGAGAGAGGAGAACATCAGGGAGGTGATCCCATTCCCCATGAACGGAAACGCGCAGGATCTTATGTGCCAGGCTCCCGGCGAGGTAACGGAGCAGCAGCTTCGGGAGGCCCATATCAAGATCAGAGATTAGAGAAGGACGGCAGAGTCAGACTGCAAATGCCGGAAACAGAAAGAAGGGAGATTAATTATGGCTGATTTAATAAGTGATAAAACAATAGAATATGTAGGGATTTTGGCAAAGCTGGAGCTTACCGGTCAGGAGAAGGAGCAGGCGAAAAAGGATATGGGACGAATGCTTGACTATATTGAAATTATGAATCGGCTGGATACGAAGAACATAGAGCCTATGACCCATGTGTTTCCCTTGAGAAATGTATTTCGGGAGGATGTGGTGGCAAACAGCGACGAGAGCGAGAAAATGCTTGAAAATGCTCCAGAGTGTCAGAACAATATGTTTGCGGTTCCGAGAACCTTTGAGGCGTGAAGCCCTTTCACGATAAAACACTATGAAACGGAGGCAAAAATGGATATATCGGGATATACTGCTATAGAGCTGGGAAAGGCCATGAAGGAAGGAAAAGCTACAGTGCAGGAGGCCGTAGAAGCGGTTTTCGCACAGATAGAAAAAACGGAAGGGCTGTACAACTGCTTTGTGACGCTGGAAAAGGAAAAGGCTCTCATTCGCGGGGCCAGGGTGCAGAAGAAAATAGAGTCGGGAGAACTCAGCGGTCCTTTGGCAGGAGTGCCCTTTGCAGTGAAAGATAATATTTGTACCCGGGGAATCAGAACCACCTGCTCCTCAAAAATGCTGGAAAATTTTGTGCCTGTATTCAGCGCCGATGCGGTGCTCCGCCTGGAGTCAGCGGGAGCAGTCATTATAGGCAAGACCAATATGGACGAATTTGCTATGGGAAGCACTACGGAAACCTCTTATTTCGGGCCCACCAGAAACCCATGGAGTCTTGAGCACGTTCCGGGAGGCTCCTCGGGAGGATCTGCGGCGGCTGTGGCCCTGGGAGAGTGCTTTGCGGCTCTTGGCTCCGACACAGGGGGCTCCATAAGACAGCCGGCATCCTATTGTGGTGTAGTGGGCATGAAGCCCACCTATGGGACGGTCTCCCGTTGGGGCTTGATCGCCTATGGCTCTTCTCTGGATCAGATAGGGCCTCTGACAAAGGATGTTGCGGACTGTGCGGCAGTACTGGAAGCCATTGCAGGCCATGATCCCAAGGACTCTACCTCCATGGAAAGGGAGAACACGGATTTTTCTTCCGCTCTGGGAGAGGATGTGAGAGGTATGCGTATCGGTATTCCAAGGGATTACCTGGGGGAAGGCTTGGATCCTGCGGTGAGAAAAGCAGTGCTGGAGGCGGCAAGGGTTTTAGAGAAAAAGGGAGCTGTCTTGGAAGAGTTTGATTTAAGCCTGGTGGAATATGCCATTCCCGCCTATTATACCATCGCGGCGGCGGAGGCCAGCTCCAATCTGGAGCGGTTTGATGGAGTAAAATACGGTTACCGGGCCAAGGAGGCCGGAGAGCTGCACCAAATGTACAAACAGACTAGAACCCAAGGCTTTGGGGCTGAGGTGAAAAGGCGCATTATGCTGGGCTCCTTTGTTTTGAGCTCCGGGTATTACGATGCCTATTACCTGAAGGCTCTGAAGGTGAAAAAACTGATTAAAAAGGCATTTGACAGCGCTTTTGCGAAATATGATCTGATCCTTGGTCCGGTGGCTCCCACCACGGCTCCGAAGCTGGGGGAGAGCCTGTCGGATCCTATAAAAATGTATCTGGGAGATATTTACACCATAGCGGTGAACCTGGCCGGACTTCCGGCAATCAGTCTTCCCTGCGGCCATGACCACAAGGGCCTGCCCATAGGACTGCAGATAATCGGAAACTGCTTTCAGGAAAAGACATTGCTTCGGGCGGCATACGCTTATGAACAAACTTTAAAGCAGGAGGAACAGACATATGGAAAAACAATATGAAACGGTCATAGGCCTTGAGGTGCATGTGGAGCTGGCTACCAAAACAAAGATTTTCTGTGCCTGCTCCACAGCCTTTGGGGGAGAGCCCAATACTCACACCTGCCCGGTCTGTACGGGAATGCCCGGAGCGCTTCCGGTGCTCAACAGACAGGTGGTGGAGTATGCGGCGGCGGTGGGAATGGCGCTGAACTGCCGGATTGCACAGGAGTGCAGGTTTGACCGGAAAAATTATTTTTATCCCGATAATCCCCAAAATTATCAAATATCCCAGCTTTATCTGCCCATCTGCCGGGATGGCTATGTGGAAATTCAGGTTCAAGGGGATGAAAGGATGAAAACCATTACAAAGAAAATCAGGATCCATGAGATTCACATGGAAGAGGATGCGGGCAAGCTGATTCACGATGAGTGGGGGGACTGCTCTTTGGTGGATTATAACCGTTCCGGTGTTCCTCTGATTGAGATTGTGTCAGAGCCGGATATGAGAAGCGCGCAGGAGGTTATCGCCTATCTGGAGGAGCTGCGTCTGATCATCCGGTATCTGGGAGCCTCCGACTGTAGACTGCAGGAAGGCTCCATGCGGGCGGATGTGAATCTTTCTGTAAGAGAAGCCGGGCAGGAAGCCTTCGGCACCCGCACGGAGATGAAAAACCTGAATTCCTTCAGCGCCATCTCCCATGCCATTGCGGGAGAAAGGCAGCGACAGATTGATCTGTTGGAGGCTGGTGAACAGGTAGTCCAGGAAACAAGGCGCTGGGATGATGAGAAAAAGGAGTCTTTTCCCATGCGATCCAAGGAGGATGCCCAGGACTACAGATATTTTCCGGATCCGGATCTTGCAATGGTTTCGATGGATCAAGAGTGGCTTGAGAAAATCAGAGAAGGACAGCCGGAGCTTCCCTCGCAGAAGCGCAAAAGGTATCGTAAAGAGTTTGACATACCAGTCTATGATATTCAGATATTAACAGGCTCCAGGCGTATGGCTGAGATTTTTGAGGAGACTGTGGCTCTGGGAGCTCAGCCAAAGAAGGTCTCAAACTGGCTTATGGTGGAGACTATGCGCATACTGAAGGAAAAGGAGATGGAGCCGGAGCATATAGGATTTTCTCCTGCTCACCTGACGAAACTGATTAAAATGACGGAGGAAAGGGTAATTAATTCATCTGTGGCCAAGGAAGTGTTTGAGACGATGTTCGAATCGGACATTGATCCGGAGCAGTATGTGGAGGAAAAGGGCTTAAAGACCGTAAACGATGAGGGAGCCCTGAGGAAAACAGTGGGAGAGATCATTGCCGCCAATCCCAAGTCCGTGGAGGACTACAGAGGCGGAAAGGAAAAGGCCATCGGATTTCTTGTGGGACAGACTATGAAGGCTATGAGGGGAAAGGCAGATCCGGCGGCGGTGAACAGTTTGCTGAAGGAGCTTCTGCAGAGCGGCAATAACGGATGAGTCCGAGGAGCCGCATCTGTGCAGCTATGAGGCGTTGGCTCTGCGCTATGGAATTACCCCCCCATATTTAAAAAAATTCATGGGACAGGATAAGGGAGAAGGGTGTGAGGACGTTACTGAACGGCGCTTTGGAGATCGGCGGCGTTGCTCTTGACCGGCATCTCGTGAAAATATTGATAGGTACCCTGGCCGACTATATGAGGAAAAAGCTCGCCGGGCTCTATAAAACGGATAGGATTGGATATATGCATATGGACCAGACACAGTGAAACTGCTGCTGCAGGAGATGACAGGGAACAATGCCCCGGGCGTCCTCTTCCAGATCAAGCCGAACCTGTTCACCGTTTATGCGGAATTCCTCCAGGCGTGCTCCGATCCAGGAGGAGCCGGAAAGCAGAAAGGATTCCGTGTATTTGTGGTTTTGCTGCCAATACTGGGCCAGACATTCCCGAGTGGTCTCAAGAGCCTGTGCGATATACTTTTTTATCATAGTTTTCTCTCGTCAGTTCATAAGATAATCGATGAATTTCAGGGCGGCTTCCCGATGAGTGGTATTGGAGTAGACGCCGATTACCACGTCCTCACCGCTGAAATAATAGCTTTCCATAAGGCCGGCGTTGTCCACATAAAGACCTACGGGAACAGGCTCCGCCATATCCTCAGGCTTTGTGGGATCAGCGTACGTCGGCTCATAAGTATCATCCAGATTTGTCTGAGATTCTTCTATCCGTCGTACAACCGCCATGTCCACATAATAAAAATAGGGTTCGTACTGTAAAATTTGTTCTTCGGAAAGAATGTCACGCAGATCATAGAAAGCGCTGCTGTTTGCATATTGCTGAATGGAAGCGCTGTCTGTAACCATGACATCCAGTTCGGCGGCCGCAAGATATACGGCGAGCTTCTGGACCGAGGTCATTGTCATGCTATCCGCCATGCCCGTATCGCTGGAAATGCGGATAGAGGCGTCCAAAAAGGCATTATATTCGTTTAGGTCTATTCCGGCGTAATCGTAAAAGGCCTGGTTGAACTCTGCGGCCGGCTCAAGCTCAGTGGCGTTCAGCATAACCGCATAAAAAGCATTGTCCTTGCTGGTGACCATCTCGTAAACCACGGAGCCGACTCCTGCAATCACCAGAATCCCTATGATTACATGCCATTTATAATAATATAAAAAATAACTGATTCTTTTTTTCAGACCAGCATTTTTTAACGCTTCCCGCTCTTCTCTGAATTCATCCATAACTGCCATTAGCGGCACCTGCCTTTCCGCTGCGGCGCAAGCCGCTTTTGTGTATTTTTATTTATCATAAGCACTTCCAGGCAGATTGTCAATGAAGCGGTGTTAAGAGTATTCTAAAAAAAACATAAAAAGTCAGGTTGGATCGAACGTTGTCTTGCAACTTGGGGCCGGATGATATATCATTAACTATATTATTTTGTAAAGGACAGGATAAAGAGATGAGTGAAACGTATGTAGAATGCCTGGTTAAGGCAAAGCAATCCATGCTGGCTAAATTTTTTAAAATATTGCTGATCATGCTGACAGTGGTGTTCGGCCTGGCCATGTTCCTGATTATGCCTGCCGTGCTTCTGGCGCTGGCCTGCGGCGCAGGGGCCTATTTCGTAAATCTTTTCACAGATTTGGAGTATGAATATTTGTATCTGGACAAGGAACTGACAGTGGACAAGGTTATGGCAAAATCCAGAAGAAAGAGAGTGGCAACCTACAGCATTGACAGAATGGAAGTGCTGGCTCCCATAAAATCTTATCATCTGGACAATTACAAAAACCGCAGCGTCAAGGTAAAGGATTACAGTATCGGCGAGGAGCTGCAGCCTGATCTGCGTTACTGCATGTATTATGAAGGAGGAGAGAAAATTCTCTTGAGTCCCTCTGAAGAGCTGGTGAAAGCGATAAAAACCGTTGCGCCCAGAAAGGTGTTTACGGATTAAAATCAAGGTTTAGCAATCAAAATAACGGGGCGCATGCTTTTGCCCCCACCTTATGAAATAACAGGAGGACAGAAAATGGGACAGATTATTGGAGAAGGCATTACCTTTGACGATGTGCTGCTGGTACCCGCATATTCTCAGGTGGTGCCTAATCAGGTGGATCTGACGACGTGGCTGACGAAGAAGATTAAGTTGAACATTCCTATGATGAGCGCCGGAATGGATACGGTGACCGAACACAGAATGGCCATTGCCATGGCAAGACAGGGAGGCATTGGCATTATTCACAAAAATATGTCTATTGAAGCACAGGCGGAGGAAGTAGATAAGGTAAAGCGCTCCGAGAACGGAGTCATCACCGATCCCTTTTCCCTGACTCCTGAACACACTCTTGCAGATGCGGACGCTCTTATGGGGAAATTTCGAATTTCCGGCGTGCCTATAACAGAAGGCCGAAAGCTGGTTGGCATCATTACCAACCGCGATCTGAAATTTGAGACGGATTTCACAAAGAAAATCAAGGAATCCATGACAAGCGAGGGGTTGATTACCGCTCCGGAGGGAATTACCCTGGAGGAAGCCAAGAAGATTCTTGCCAGGGCAAGAAAAGAAAAGCTTCCCATAGTGGACAAGGATTTTAATCTCAAGGGACTGATCACCATAAAGGATATTGAGAAAACCATCAAGTATCCTCTGGCGGCAAAGGACAGTCAGGGCCGGCTGTTGTGCGGCGCCGGCGTGGGAATCACGGCCAATGTGCTGGAGAGGGTATCCGCGTTGGTGGATGCCAAGGTGGATGTGATTGTACTTGACTCCGCTCACGGCCATTCTCAAAATGTACTGAACTGTCTGAATATGATCAAGGAGAAATATCCTGACCTGCAGGTAATTGCGGGCAATGTTGCCACAGGTGAGGGAACAAGGGATCTGATTGAGGCAGGAGCGGACGCTGTAAAGGTAGGCATCGGCCCCGGCTCCATTTGTACCACAAGAGTGGTTGCAGGCATCGGTGTGCCTCAGATCAGCGCCATTATGGACTGCTATGAGGTGGCAAGGGAATTTAATATACCTATTATTGCGGACGGCGGCATCAAATATTCGGGCGACATCACGAAGGCCATTGCCGCCGGCGGCAATGTGTGCATGATGGGAAGTATGTTCGCAGGCTGTGAGGAAAGTCCTGGGGAATATGAGCTTTTTCAGGGAAGAAAATACAAGGTATACAGAGGCATGGGCTCTATTGCGGCCATGGAAAACGGCAGCAAGGACAGATACTTCCAGGAAAATGCCAGGAAGCTGGTTCCGGAAGGCGTGGAAGGCAGGGTTGCTTATAAAGGCAGCGTGGAAGATACGGTATTTCAGCTTATGGGAGGTCTGCGTTCCGGTATGGGATATTGCGGCACATCCAGCATTGAGGAATTGAAACAAAACGGCAGATTTATAAAAATATCTGCTGCTGCTCTTCGGGAGAGCCATCCCCATGATATACATATCACTAAGGAAGCGCCTAACTATAGTGTGGATGAGTAAAAGATCTGGTAAAAAATGTGTTGCAAAGAATTGAAAAAGCGTGTAAGATAAAAACATAAGCTGCACGACTGGCGGAAAGCAGGAGACTGCAGTGGGAGAATATACCCACAGGGAGTGCAGAGAGAGAAGCCGGCCGCCTGGGCACCACTGATTGTGATGCTCAGGCGGCTTGTTGTATATGCACCGAAAATATGCTTCAGGAGCCCTTCGGTGTCATAAAGGAATGCCTGCAGTGCCGGGCAAGGAGGTATATGGATGTTATCATTGGAACAGGAGCTGAAGAGCAATACCTATCCGGGGAGAGGAATTGTGCTGGGAAAGTCTCCCAATGGAAGGTATGCGGTCATCGCCTATTTTATTATGGGCAGAAGCGTCAACAGCAGAAACCGTGTCTTTGTGGAGGATGGTGAGGGCATACGCACCCAGGCTTTTGACCCTTCCAAGATGGAGGATCCCAGCCTGATTATCTATGCGCCGGTAAGGGTACTGGGAAACAGAACAATCGTTACCAACGGGGATCAGACGGATACTGTCTATGAGGGATTATCCAGACGGCTTACCTTTGAGCAGTCCCTGCAAAGCAGACAGTTTGAGCCGGATGCACCCAATTATACTCCCCGTATTTCGGGGATTCTGGAGGTTGAAGGAGGCAATTGCAGTTATGCCATGTCCATATTAAAGAGCAACCACGGCGAACCGTCTTCCTGTGTCCGCAATATTTTTTCCTATGAGACTCCCCTTTCCGGAGAAGGACATTTTATTCATACATACATGCACGATGCCAGTCCGCTGCCCAGCTTTCAGGGAGAGCCCAAGTCGGTGGGCGTTTGGGATCATATGGAAGATTTTACACAAATGTTGTGGAGCAGCCTGAACGAGGAAAATAAAGTGTCTTTGTTCGTGAGATATATTGACATTTTTGATGGAAGCTACCGGACGATTCTCAGGAATAAGAACCAGTGAGGCCGGAGCCGGTGAAGATTGAACAAGCACGGCGCTGAAACTGTGCGGAATGGAGAGATAAATGAAGGAAATAGAATTGAAATACGGATGCAACCCCAACCAGAAGCCTTCGAGAATTTATATGGAGGACGGAAGCGATCTTCCTGTAACCGTATTAAACGGAAGGCCGGGCTATATTAACTTTTTGGACGCTTTTAACGGCTGGCAGCTGGTAAGGGAGCTGAAGGAGGCGTCGGGGCTGCCTGCGGCCGCATCCTTCAAGCATGTTTCGCCCGCAGGTGCGGCGGTGGGACTGCCGCTTGATGAAACCCTGTCGAAAATTTACTGGGTGGACGATCTGGGAGAGCTGTCTGCGCTGGCCTGCGCATATGCGAGGGCCAGAGGAGCGGACAGAATGTCTTCTTTTGGAGATTTTATCGCTCTTTCGGATGTGTGTGATGAGGATACCGCAAGGCTGATAAAGCGGGAGGTTTCGGATGGAGTGATTGCACCCGGGTATACGCAGGAAGCGCTTGCCCTTCTGAAATCCAAAAAGAAGGGCGGCTATAATGTGATTCAGATTGATCCTGACTATGCTCCGGCGCCTGTGGAGAAAAAGCAGGTATATGGCATTACCTTTGAGCAGGGAAGAAACAGTCTGGAAATTGACAGAAATCTTTTATCCAATGTTGTGACAAAGCAGAAGGAAATTCCGGATAATGCTCTGTTGGATATGAAGGTTGCGCTGATTACATTGAAATACACACAGTCTAATTCCGTGTGTTATGTAAAAGATGGACAGGCCATAGGCATTGGGGCGGGGCAGCAGTCCCGCGTCCACTGTACCAGGCTGGCAGGCTCGAAAGCGGATAACTGGTTTCTGCGCCGGTCTCCTCAGGTTATGGGGCTGAAATTTCTGGATGAACTGGGAAGAGCGGATAGAGACAACGCCATTGATGTGTATATGGGAGAGGAATACATGGATGTGCTGGCAGAAGGGACATGGGAAAAAATTTTTAAGGAAAAGCCCCCTGTATTTACCAGGGAGGAAAAACGGGCCTGGCTCGATAAAATGCAGGGGGTAACTTTAGGCTCCGACGCATTTTTCCCTTTTTCCGATAATATTGAGAGGGCGCATAAAAGCGGTGTAAAATATATTGCCCAGCCCGGAGGCTCCGTGAGAGACGAGGCGGTAATAGACTGCTGTGACAAATACGGCATGGTGATGGCCTTTACGGGAATCAGACTGTTTCACCATTGAAAAGAAGGAGAGGTTGTGATATACCACTGTTTTTTAGAAAAATATATGTAAATTACTTTATAATTTGCAGGCGGTATGTTATGATAGAAAAGCGGATGAAAAATTCGCTGAAAGGCAGAGTACCATGAGTGAGACAAAGAATTTTATTGAGAATATCATCGACAGGGATCTGGCGGAGGGAGTGTATAATACCGTGCACACGCGTTTTCCGCCCGAGCCCAATGGTTATCTTCATATAGGACATGCCAAAAGCGTTTTGCTGAATTACGGGCTTGCCCAGGAATACAATGGGAAGTTCAACATGCGGTTTGACGATACAAACCCTACTAAAGAGAAAACGGAATTTGTAGAGTCCATAAAGGAAGACATCAAATGGCTGGGAGCGGACTGGGAGGACAGACTTTTCTTTGCCTCTGACTATTTCGAACAGATGTATGAAGCGGCCGTCAGGCTGATTAGGAAGGGAAAAGCCTATGTGTCGGACCTGTCCCCCGAGCAGATCAGAGAATTCCGGGGAAGCCTGACTGAGCCGGGAAAAGAGGATCCGGGCAGCAAAAGAAGCGTAGAAGAGAATTTGACTCTTTTTGAGGAAATGAAGGCCGGAAAATACAGGGATGGGGAAAAGGTTCTGAGGGCTCGCATTGATATGGCCTCTCCCAACATGAATATGAGGGATCCGGTGCTGTACCGGGTGGCCCATATGACCCACCACAATACGGGAGACAAATGGTGTATTTATCCTATGTATGATTTTGCGCATCCCATTGAGGATGCCATAGAGGGAATTACCCATTCCATATGCACTCTGGAGTTTGAGGATCACAGACCGCTGTATGACTGGGTGGTGCGGGAGCTGGAATATCCTCATCCGCCCAAACAGATAGAATTTGCAAAGCTGTATCTCACCAATGTGGTAACGGGAAAAAGGTATATTAAAAAGCTGGTGGAGGAGGGTGTCGTGGATGGCTGGGATGACCCCAGGCTGGTTTCTATTGCGGCTCTCCGCAGGCGCGGCTTTACGCCGGAGTCCATCAAGCGTTTTGTGGATCTCTGCGGGGTTTCCAAGAGTAATTCCTCCGTGGATTACGCTATGCTGGAATACTGTATCAGAGAGGATCTGAAGGTGAAAAAGCCCCGATTAATGGCTGTGCTGGATCCGGTGAAGCTGATTATAGACAATTATCCCGAGGGGAAGACGGAGCTTCTTGACATACCCAACAACCTTGAAAACGAGGCTCTGGGGAGCCGTCAGGTTCCTTTTGGCAGAGAACTGTATATTGAGCGGGAGGACTTTATGGAGGTTCCGCCAAAAAAGTATTTCAGGCTTTTTCCGGGTAATGAGGTGCGCCTGATGAATGCTTATTTTGTAACCTGTACAGGTTTTGTGAAGGATGAGAGCGGAAGAGTGATTGAGGTGCACTGCACCTATGACCCGGCTTCCAGAGGGGGGAATAGCCCGGATGGCCGAAAGGTAAAGGGAACCATACATTGGGCGCCTGGTGAGGAGTCTATTACCGCCCAGGTGAGACTGTATGAGAATATTATAGATGAGGAAAAGGGAGTTTACAATGAGGATGGAAGTCTGAATCTGAATCCCAATTCCCTTACGGTTTTGAGGGACTGCAGGCTGGAACCGGCCTTTGCCGGAGCCCAGGCATATGACAGCTTTCAGTTTGTAAGACAGGGCTTTTTCTGCGTGGATTCCAAGGATTCCAGGCCGGATGCGCTTGTTTTCAACCGTATTGTATCGTTGAAGAGTTCCTATGTACTGCCCAAGGAATAGGGCGGATAAAGGGTGTTAATTAATTGAATGAATGGAGGAGAAAAATGGCTGGATTATTGTCCGGACTTGCCGGATTAGGATTGGATGAACTTGAGAACGTGGATATTTATAAAAGTGAGGAGAGGGAAAAGAAGGAGAAGGAGGTCCCTGTACAGAAGGCAGAGGAAAAGGATCTGATTTATGAAAAGACTTTTCAATGCCCTGTGTGCGAGGAAAGCTTTCCGGCGAAGATTATGAAGTCCGGCAAGGCGAAGCTTATCAAGACAGATCAAGATCTGCGTCCCCAGCATGAGGGAATTGACGCCGCCAAATACGATGTGCTGCTCTGCCCCCATTGCGGATATGCTGCTTTGAGCAGATATTTTAATTCTGTGGTAAACACACAGGCCAAGCTGATCAAGGAGAATATCAGCAGCAGAGTGCAGCTTCGGCCTTATACGGGAGAAACCTACAGCTATGACGAGGCTGTGGAAAGATATAAGCTGGCTCTGGCCAATGCGGTTGTAAAGAGAGCCAAGCCCAGCGAAAAGGCATTTATTTGTCTCAAGAGCGCGTGGCTTTTGAGAGGATATGCGGAAAGCCTGGAGCAGGAGGCAAATCCCGATAGCGGTAAGATTGCGGAACTCAGAAAGCAGGAATTGGACTATCTGGAGAACGCCTACAACGGCTTTGTGGAAGCTATCCAGTCGGAAAATTTTCCTATGTGCGGAATGGATGAGATCACAGTAGATTATCTGATTGCCGTTTTGGCTGCCAGATTCAAAAAGTATGACGTTGCCAGCAGACTGGTGGCGTCCATACTGACCTCCGCTACCGCCAACAACCGCACCAAGGACAAGGCAAGGGAGCTGAAAGAGCAGATTCTTGCGGACATAAAAAAGAAGTAGGAAAACGCTTTGGAGTGCGAGGCAAAATGTATGATATGACGATTCGTCTGCAGACGGATGGAGGAAAGCGTCTGTATGAACAGATTTATGAGCATATACGGAAAGAAATCAGGGAAGGGAAGCTGCTTGCGGGAGAGCGGCTTCCCTCTACCCGTTCTTTGGCAGAATATCTTCAGGTGGCCAGAAGCACAGTGGAATACGCCTATGGCCAGCTGGTGAGCGAAGGGTACATCGAGTCAAGGCCCTGCAGAGGATATTTTGTCTGCTCCCTGGACGAGTTGTTTCAGATGGAAGCAGAGCGGATGGCGCCTGAACGTCTTGGGGAGGACTGCGGAAAACAGGGAAAGGGAGAGCTGGAAAAGGACGGAACGGGAGAAAAAGAGGAGGAAGAGACGTGCTTCCGCTCGGGGAAGGGAGAGATCGTCTGCGATTTTTCCCCCAATGGAATTGATATGACTGCTTTTCCCTTCGGAGTATGGAAAAGGATAAGCGGGAATATTTTGAACTATGGGAACAGTGAGCTTTTTGCTCAGGGTGAGGCTCAGGGAGACTATGACCTGCGTGTGACCATTAACAGGTATCTGCATTCCTCCAGGGGAGTGAACTGCAGGCCGGAGCAGATTGTGATCGGCGCGGGCAACGATTATCTGCTGCTGCTGCTGGAAAAGCTGCTTGGGAGGCACATTCGGATTGGCATGGAAAATCCCACTTATAAAAGGGCTTACAGGATATTTCAGTCCTTTGACTATCAGATCGTAACTGTGGATATGGATGAAAGCGGTATGCAGGTGTCCGGCCTTGCAAAGGAAAATGTTGCTGCTGCTTATGTGATGCCCTCCCACCAGTTTCCCACCGGGGCGGTTATGCCTATTGGACGCAGGGCGGAGCTTTTGAACTGGGCTTCGGAACAACCGGGAAGATATTTGATTGAGGACGATTATGACAGTGAGTTCCGGTATCGGGGAAAACCGATTCCTTCCCTCCAGGCTTCGGACGAAAAAGGAAAGGTGATTTACATCGGTACCTTTTCCAAGGCCATCGCGCCGGCAATCCGCGTCAGCTATATGGTGCTGCCGGAAGCGCTGCTTGAGCGCTATCGCCGTCAATGCTGGTTTTATTCCTGCACTGTCTCCAGAATTGACCAGCGGATACTGAACGAGTTTATCCGGGATGGTTATTTTGAACGTCATTTGAATAAAATGAGGAAAATTTATAAGGGAAAGCAGGAGCTGCTCATGGACTGTCTCAAGCCATTCAGGGAATGTTTTCACATTTCCGGCGAGGATGCGGGCCTGCATCTTTTGCTGACGGCCAGAATAAAAGTGTCTGAAGAAGAATTGACGTCCGCCGCCCTGGATAGAGGAGTAAAAGTGTATGGCATTTCGGACAGCCTTATGGACAAGAGACAAGGAAAACTTCCGGTCGGCCAAAGGGCAACCGTACTTTTAGGGTTCGGCGGGCTTGACGGGCGTCAGATCATGGAAGGGACGGAGAGACTGAGAGAGGCATGGCTGAAGGACGGGTAGTGCGCAAAAAATATCAGCAGAAAGTACGTGGCGCACTTTCTGCTGTTCACAACAACAAGCATTCGTTTTTAAGCTTCTTTATTTTCCTGACCGGCGCTTTGATCCGGGGCGTCATCTTCGTCGAAAAATTCTTCCACGGTCTCTTCCAGCTTTTCTTCAGCCTGAGAGGCAGCGTCCTTCACCTGCTGGGACAAAGGAGTGAAGCCGTCGCCGGAGGCATCTTCTTCGCCGGAGCTCTCCTTTTCTGACTCCAAGGTTTCCTGATTCAGAGGTACATAATTTCGGGAGGAGGAATCTGCATCATCATCTAAATCATCGCTGAAATCGTCGTAATCGTCATCGTCATCATCGGATGCCGTGAGATCCGCATCCTTTTTCTTCATGTAATAATAAACAGCCGCGGCTGCCGTGCCCACTGCGGCAGTGAAGAGTAAGAACTTACCAAATTTCTTTGCCATGGGTTACTCCTTTCCATTTCTTCTTTACAGTAATATATTAATACTATTTTGCGGAAATGAAAAGAGAATATGTATAAAATTTCTAAAAAATATTTTGTTTTGCCGGGGCGTATGTTAAGATAAATAGTTGTAAGGAAGGAGCGGGCGCATGAATGCCAAGTTTTTTGATCTGAAAAAGGAGAAGCAGGACAGAATGATAAACGCAGCTCTGAAGATGTTTGCAATTCACGGCTACCGTCATGCCAGCACGGATGACATTGTAAAGGAGGCATCTGTCAGTAAGGGTCTTCTCTTTCATTATTTTGAGAGCAAATTGGGCGTTTATGTTTTTATATATGACTACAGTGTGCGCTATATGATGCTGGAACTGAAGTCCTGTGTGGATCCCAAAGAGCGCGATCTTTTTGAGGTGCTCAAGCAGACGGAGCGGGCGCGGATGAACGCTATGAGGGCATATCCTTATATGCAGCAGTTTTTGAACCGTTCCATGAATGAAAATGTTAGTGAAGCCTTGCTGGCGGTTGAGGATATGCGGGACGTGCTTCTGAAGACCTATGAGACGATTAGCGAACAGATTGATCCGGCTTTGGCTCCTCCGGGAATAGACTTGGGAAAGCTTTTGAAAATGCTGGATTTTACAGCAAAGGGACTGCTGGAAGAGCATTTCCGGAATGCCTCCTTTCAGCCGGAAATGCTCTATGAGGAAATTACAGACTACCTCGATATGATGAGACAGGCTTTGAATCACAGCCCGGATGTGGATTCGCTGCAGCTGATACAGAATCCTTAAAAGGCTATTTGCTCATCCGGTAGACCGGATCGCCAGGGTAACCGCCCTTGAGCTTCTGCATGCCTCGCTGAATGGCGTCTCTGGAATTCTTCCAGTCGGCGTCCTTATTGCGGTAATCGAATTTTTCCACAAGCCATGCCACATCATCGGCAATTCTTTTCATATTTTGTTCCATGAGAGGCAGGGCCATGCCGTAAAAGGCTTCCTTATCCTTATCAGAAAGTTTATTGTCCGCGGTTTCACACAGATCCTTAAAATGAGGCAGACAGAATCCCTTGCCGGATCTTATTTTATCCCGAAAAGCGTCATCCTGTTTGAAGAGATAGAAAAAAGTGTCCAAATATCGTGCGTACATGTCCTTATATTGTCCGCAGATATAACAGGAGGTCTCCTTTTGGGCGATCCAGACGCCTATGGGATTGTCTCCTGAGGAAGCCTTGCGCAGCCTATCCTTCAGGGAGGTTTTGCCTGGACGGAAGCCAGCGAACTGCTGCTGCATTTCCCCGATGATTTTTTGATAATGGGTTTTCAGTATCCAGGCATTTCCCAAGGTGTTGCCATAGTCGAACATCTTTTGGAAATGCATCCGGCAGAAACCTGCCTGATCTGTGATTTCCCGGATATCCGCTTCCATATACGAGGAGCCGGAGCCAAGCGTAAAATCCAGAAGATCCTGCTCAATACTGCGCTCTATATGGCAAAAGGGGCACTCATCCCCGGCGTTTACAGCATCGTTTAATGGAATTGTGTATAACTGCTCTTTCATAAATACCTCTTTTCGCGCTTGCTTTTCCTCCTATTTTAAGGCATGGGCTTCTATATGGCAATTGGAAAAATTACATATTTACTACAATTTTGTAACAATTTGTAAGTTAAAATTAAGAATTATTTAGTTGTATTATAGTCCGACAAACGATAGTATATAATTATAGCAGAGATGAAAGATGTGATAGTTCTTGGTATTCAGTAGCATAGAATTTTTACTCTACTTTCTGCCGGTTTTTTTTATCCTGTACGGTATCACTCCCAAAAGTCTGAAAAATATGACGCTTCTGTCAGGGAGTCTGATATTTTATGCCCTCGGTGAACCGAAATATCTGGTTTTGCTGATGATTTCCATTTTCATAAACTATTTTGCAGGATTACATATTCAGCCGGCCAGAGGAAGCAAAGAGAATAAAGATAGATCAGATAAAAATAAAAAAAGAAAAAAATACAAAAGACAGCAAAAGCACGAAAGATTTAGAAGACTCCTGTTTCTTGCGGCGATAGCGGCAAATGTGGGTTGCCTTGCCTTTTTTAAGAGCGGAGCGGGAGGAGAGGGACTGCCCCTGGGGATCAGTTTTTATACTTTTCAGATAATTTCTTATCTGACAGACGTTTACAGGGGAGAAATCAAAAGGGAACGTTCCTTTCTGCGCCTGGCTTCCTATATCGCCATGTTTCCACAGCTGCTTTCGGGTCCCATTGTGAGTTATGCGGAAATAGAACCTGCTCTTTCAAACAGAAAGATGACGGCGGAAAGCATACAGGATGGATTGAAGGTATTTACCGTGGGGCTTGTGTGGAAGGTACTTTTAGCTGACAGGATAGGACTTTTATGGAATGAAGTTCAGGTGAAAGGCTTTGAAAGTATTTCTACGCCTCTGGCCTGGCTGGCCGCCTTTGCCTATTCCATGGAAATTTACTTTGATTTTTACGGTTATTCTCTTATGGCGATTGGTCTGGGCAGAATGATGGGCTTTCAGCTTCCGGAGAATTTCAGGAATCCCTATATGGCCCGTTCGGTCAGAGATTTTTACAGAAGATGGCATATAACTTTGGGAAAATGGTTCTGCAAATATGTCTATATCCCCTTGGGAGGAAACCGCAGGGGAGAGTTTCGGACTGTGAGGAATCTGTTGGCCGTCTGGATGCTGACTTCTCTGTGGCATGGCAGCACGGCTAATTTTTTTGTCTGGGGAGGTATGCTGTGGTTTTTTATTACTGTGGAAAGACAGCTGGGAAAGACGGGGCTTGGGAAGCATCTGGGGATTTTACCCCATTTGTATCTGTGGGCGGTGATTCCTGTTACCTGGATGTGCTTTGCCATTACGGATTTATCCCAGCTACAGGTTTATCTGGGCAGGATGTTTGGTCTGGTGGAGGGGATTAACGTAAGAAGCGGGGACTGGCAGCCTGCGCTGGAAAATTACGGCCCTCTTTTTGCGGTTTCGATAGCTGCCTGTACGCCGATCATGCAGAAGATATATCATAAATGGAAGGACACCATACCCGGCATGCTTGTGCTGGCGGCGCTGTTTTGGGTTTGTGTATGGCGGATTGCAGTGGAGGGAGAAAATCCTTTTATGTACTTTAATTTTTAAAATAACAATTTGACAGATGTGTGGTGATAACTTGAAACGCTTGAGGAAATATTGCTATTTAATCCTGCTGACTGCAATGGGCGCCATTTATCTTGCCTCGGCGGAGAACTGGCGGGTCTACGCAAAGCCCCTTTTTCAGATAAAGGAATGGTACCAGGAGACTCTGGGGAGGGGAGAAAATACAGTGAGTGGAAATTATACGGTAACAGCAGGAGACACGGAGAGCGCAAGCGAGGGTGAGCCTGAAAACGTCAGCGGAAACGACATTACAGGAGAGGATTCCCCAACGGATGCAATGGAGCCGGATTCCGAGAGTCAGGAGCAGACCGGTACAGCACAGGAGCAAACCGGAGAAAACGGCGGCACGCAGGAGACAGGAGCACAGGAGACCGAAGCGCAGGAGACCGAGAGCCGGCCAGGAGAGAGTGCGCGCAGCCCCGAAGAGGTGGAATATTGCACGGTGGAGGATGAATATTTCAGCGACGCGGTATTTATTGGAGATTCCCGTACCGTGGGCCTTTACGAATACGGCGGACTCGAGGAGATTTCTCATTTCTATGCCTCCACCGGACTGACGGTGTATAAGCTCTTTGATTCACCGATTGTGGAGTTACCCGGACAAAAGGAAAAGCTGACCGTGGAGGAAGCTCTCAGCCAGAATTCTTTTTCCAAAATTTATCTGATGATCGGGATCAATGAGATGGGAACAGGCACGGTAGAAAGCTTTATGGAGAAATACAGGGAAGTGGTAGCGCATTTAAGAGAGCTGCAGCCGGATGCCGTTATTTATCTGCAGGCTATTATGAAGGTGACTACGGAGCGCTCCGGCCAGGGGGACTATATTACCAACGAAGGCATAGACGCGCGTAACGCGGAAATACAAAAGCTGGCGGATTATGAGACAATTTATTATCTGGATGTGAATCCGTTTATTTGCGATGAGACAGGAGGAATGAATCCCGATTACACCTTTGACGGAGTGCATTTGAAGGCGCAGTATGTTCCTATCTGGAAGGACTTTTTGAAAACCCATGTTCCGGTAATGCCCTAAAGAGAAGAAGGCTTTTGAACAAGAGAATAAGAAGCTGGAAAAAAGGGGGAACAGCGTGAAAATTGTAGATATGCACTGCGATACCTTATCGGAGATCTGGGCACGAAGACGCAAGGGAAAGGAGGTTCATCTCAGGGAAAACAGCCTTCAGCTGGACCTGAATCGCATGAAGAAAAGAGGGTATCTTCTTCAGAATTTTGCTCTCTTTGTAGATTTAGGAGGCTGTGAGGATCCCTGGGAGTGCGTTCTGGATCAGTATGCGCTTTACTGTAGGGAGCTGGAGGCGAACCGAGATAGAATTGCTCCTGTTTTTGCCTATGAGGATGTGGAGGCCAATGAAGCGGCGGGAAGGATGTCCGCCATGCTTACCGTGGAAGAGGGAGCTGTGTGCGGGGGAGAGTCTGCAAAGCTTCAGAGGCTGTATGAAATGGGTGTGCGCATGCTGACGCTCACCTGGAATTATCCCAACGAGCTGGGTCACCCTAATTTGAATGCCCGCCGCGCAGAACAACTGCAGGTATCCGGGGAGGATCCGAAGGAATTTCTTTTTACACCGGATACAGAGAAGGGGCTGACGGACAGGGGAAGGGAATTTGTGGAAGAAATGGAGCGTCTGGGAATGATTGTGGATGTCTCTCATTTATCCGACCGAGGCTTCTACGATGTGCTTGCCTGCACGCAAAAACCTTTTGTTGCCAGCCATTCCAATGCCCGAGGGGTTGGCCGGTGCGTCAGGAACCTGACGGATCATATGATACGCAGTCTTGGAGAACGGGGAGGCTGCATGGGACTGAATTATTGTGTGGATTTTCTTATGGCTGATGCAAGTCAGCCCATGGGATCAGCGAGAGACAAGGAGGATGTGGTCCGGGATATTATGGATGCTGCAGTATGCCATGCCAGACATATTTCGAATGTGGGCGGTGTTGACGTTCTGGGGCTGGGCAGTGACTTTGACGGAATAGAGGTTAACGAAGCGCTGCCCGGAGTCCAGAGTATAGGAAAACTATGGGATGCGCTGCATAAGGCGGGATTTACTTCCGGAGAGCTTGATAAAATATTCGCAGAAAATGTGCTTCGGGTATACAGGGATATATTAAAAACAGGGGGTTGACATTCCGGAAATATTTGCTTATAATGCAATCAATTTCATATATCATTTTTTGATGATAAAAGCAATGAAAAGAAGAAGTAGCACAGAGGGAAACATACAGAAAGCAGCCGGGTGATGAGAGGCGCATGGGAAGCTTTGTGTGAATACATCTTTGAGCTTCGCACCGAATTCTTTCACGGGCCCGGGGCGGCGCTTTTCGGAGTCATCTGGTGAATCCGGATTTTGCCTGGGCGGAGATAGTAGACTGCGACGGTTCCTGCATCCGTTATCGTGCTAGAGTATAAGCCTGAGGGCCGTACTCGAAGAGATAAGCAGTGTGAGCTGCTTATAAACATTAGGTGGTAACACGAGGTTGACTCTCGTCCTTTTGAAGGACGAGAGTTTTTTTGGTGTCAGCAAGCCGCTGAAGACTGACGGCGGCAAAATGGAAAGGATGGGAAAAATGACAATCAGAGAACAGGTAGAGCTGCAAATGCGCATCATTAAAAAGGGAGCGGAAAGGCTTGTAGGGGAAGAAGAGCTTTACGGGAAGCTGGAAGAGTGCATTTTGACCGGTAAACCGCTGACTGTAAAATTCGGCGTGGATCCAAGTGGGCCCGATGTGCATTTGGGCCATACAGTACTCCTTCGCAAGCTGAAACAGCTGCAGGAGCTGGGACATGACATCGTGGTTGTAATTGGGGATTTTACAGGGAAAAGCAAAGGCAGAAGGGGCATGACGGACAGAGAAATTCTGCTGAATGCACAAACCTGTCAGGATCAGATTTTTCGGATATTGGACAGAGAGAGGACGCAGGTCCGTTTTAACGGCGAATGGCTGGAGCTGCTTGGGGCGGATGAGCTTTTAAAGCTTGCTTCCTGCATCACTGTGGAGAGAATGCTGGAAAGGGATGATTTTGAAAGGCGTTTTCAAAGCAACACTCCCATAGGGCTTCATGAATTATTTTATCCGCTGCTGCAGGCCTTTGACTCGGTGGAGCTGGAAGCCGATCTTGAGGTTGGAGGAACAGATCAGGCCTTTCACTTGCTTATGAGCAGAAGCCTTCAGAGGGAAAAAGGACAAAGACCTCAGGCTGTGCTTTTTATGCCTGCTTTGGAAGGGATTCCTTACCCAGAAGGGAATTCCTGAAAATTGACCTGATTAGCAGCGGCTATGATCTGAAAGATGCCGGGGAGAGATCGTTTCCTCTGGCCTGACGTCGGCAGGATTATGAACATAGTTTTAAAAACTGTTTTATATTGCCTTCATCAGTAATAAATGGTATTCTATACCCTGTGAATAAACTATGTAAGAGGTGCATTTATAGTATGAAAGAAGCGTATCATATTGTCAGCGATGGCTCCTGCGACCTGCCTCCGGAGCTTGCGGGGGAGAAGAATATTACTGTGGTTCCTTTTTATGTATCCTTTGGAAATGAGGATTATCTGAAGGAGACAAAAGAAATTGGCGTCAGAGAATTTTATCAGAAAATGGTGGATGAACCGGGTGTGTATCCAAAATCCTCCATGCCCTCTGCTCAGGATTTTGCAGATGTTTTTGAACCCCTTGTAAAGGCTGGCATCCCGGTTATCTGCATATGTATTACTACAAAGTTCAGCGGTTCCATGCAGTCCGCGCTCAATGCAAAGCAAATGCTTTTGGAAGAATATCCAAAGGCGCAGATCGCAGTAATGGACGCTGCCGTAAATACGGTTCTTCAAGGGCTGCTGGTTCTGGAAGCGGTCAGGCTCAGAGATAATGGAAGGAGCTATGAGGAAACCATTAAGCGCCTGGAGGAGATCAAAGGCACAGGTAGGATCTTTTTTACGGTGGGAGGCATTGAATATTTAAAGCATGGCGGGCGGATTGGAAAAGTAGCCGGAGTTGCGGGAAGCGTGCTTGGAATCCGTCCCATCATTACCTTGAAGCAGGGAGAAATTTTTCCATCGGGTATCGGCAGAAGCCGCAGGAAAACAGTGGATAAGACCATAGAGCTTCTCTTGGAATACCTTAAAGAGCAAAAAGCGGACATAAAAGATTACAGCATAGCCGTAGGCTTCGGATATGATGAAGGAGAGGGGGAGGAGTATAGAAACAGGGTGCTTGCTGCACTCAGAGAAAAGGGCTATTCCATATCGGGGATCCCCCTTTATCAGATTGGTGCGACCATCGGCGTACACACAGGACCATATCCTATTGGAGTGGGCGTTATACAAAAGGCCCTGTAAAGCTGAAATATACGCTCCACGGCGTTGGAAGAAAGCGGGAGAAAAGAGCTGGGAAAGGCATTATTTGACACAAGCCTTCCACAGCTCTTTTATATTATCAAAGGTATAGTCCGGGGGATAGGCGGTATCTCTCAGATCCTCCGGCTTTGCCTCTCCTGTGAACACCAGGCAGGTTTCCACACCGCCGTTGATTCCGCAGGCAATATCGGTGTAAAGCCTGTCACCCACCACAAGGGTCTCTTCTGGCAAAAAACCGGACCGGTCAAGACACAAATCCACCACGGTACGGCTTGGCTTTCCCAGGTATACGGGGGACTTGCCCGTGGTTTGAGAGATCATCCCGCAGATAGAGCCGCAGTCAGGGATAAAGCCAAATGCTGCGGGGCAGCAAAGATCCGGATTGGTGGCGTAAAAGGGTACTTCCATGGTGAACAGAACCCGGCAGATTTCCACCAGTTTTTCATAGGTGAGCTCGCTGTCGTAGGCTGCCGTGACACAGGCAATGTCCTTCTCACAGCGTTCCGTTACATGAAGATTGCTGTGTCTTAATTCATTTATAAAGGATGCGGTGCCCAGGACAAAAATCTTTTCTCCGGAAAAATGTTCCTTCAGAAACCGGATGGTCATGTAACCGGAGGTAACAAACTGCTCCTCCTCTGTCTCCAGGCCAAAGGAATGCCGGAATTTTTTTACGTAATCGGCGCCGCTTTTTGTAGAATTATTGGTGATATAATAAGCTTTTCCGCCAATGGAACGGATATAGGACAATAGCTCTTTGCTGCCCTCATACAGTGTGTCTCCCACCGCCAGAGTTCCGTCAATGTCAAACAGAAAGAGTTTCTTATTTTTCAAATTTTCCGATGAAGCCATAAATTCCTCTCTGGGTTTGTTTTGCAGTAAGCAGGTCCATGCGGCTTTGTCAGCGGCGCAGAGCGAACTGCAACATGAGTATAGCAAATGTCCCGGCAGAAGGCAAGGAATAGAATGACAAATGAGGCTTTCATATGGTAAAATGACCTTATTCCCGGCCGGAAACGTCCGAATCAGATTTGGAAAGGTATGGTGTATAAAATGAAATTAATATCCTGGAATGTAAATGGCCTGCGGGCCTGTCTGCAAAAGGGTTTTCTTGATTTTTTCCGTCAGGCGGATGCGGACGTATTCTGCCTTCAGGAGACGAAGCTGCAGGAAGGGCAGCATGATCTTGATCTGCCCGGCTATTATCAATACTGGAATTATGCCGAAAAAAAGGGCTATTCGGGAACGGCTCTTTTTACCAGAGAAAAACCGGATGAGGTGACCTACGGCATGGGAATACCGGAGCACGATCATGAGGGACGCATTATTACAGCACAATATCGGGATTTTTATGTGGTTACCGTGTATACCCCAAACTCCCAGAGGGAGCTTACCAGGCTGGAATACCGGTGTCGCTGGGAAGCGGATTTTTTGGGTTACTTAAAAAAGCTTCAGGAGACAAAGCCTGTGATTTTCTGTGGTGACCTGAATGTTGCTCACAGGGAGATCGACCTGAAAAATCCGAAGACCAATCGCAATAACGCTGGTTTTACGGATCAGGAGCGAGAATGCTTTGACAAGCTCTTGGAGAATGGCTTTATAGATACCTTCCGCTATTTTTATCCTGACATGGAGGGAGCTTATTCCTGGTGGTCCTATATGTTTCAGGCCAGAGCCAAAAATGCGGGGTGGCGCATTGACTACTTTGTGGTGTCTGAGACTTTGAAAGACCGCCTTGAGGATGCAAAAATACATAGTCAGGTTATGGGCTCCGATCATTGTCCGGTGGAGCTGACGCTGCGATGAGGGCCCGGAAACGTCTTCCCAGATCCTTCTTTGCAAGAGATGGTATCACAGTGGCGAAGGAGCTTTTGGGGAAAATACTTGTTCATGAGACGCCTTTTGGCCTGGTAAGGGGGATTATCACAGAGACGGAGGCTTATATGGGTGAGGAGGACAAGGGTTCTCATACCTATGGGGGTAAACGCACGGAGAGAACGGAACCCATGTATCACAAGGGAGGAACCTCTTATGTGTATTTGATTTACGGAATGTACAGCTGTATGAATATTGCGGCTATGAAGGAGGGGATTCCTCAGGCAGTGCTTCTGAGGAGTGTGATTCCCGCAGATCAGGAATCGGAGCGCATTATGCTGAAACTACGCCGGGAGGCTGCAGTCAGGAAGGGGAAGAAACCGGGCGGAGAAGAGCTTTTGAAAAAGCATCTGGCGGATGGGCCGGGAAAACTTTGTATCGCCATGGATATTTCCCGCAGGGACAATGATATTGATATGGTGGAAAGCAAAAGCTTTTATGTGACGGAGGGAAATAAGGTAATGCCGGAGCAGGTCAGGGAAGGAAAAAGAATCGGGATTGACTACGCCGAGGAAGCGGCGGATTTTCTTTGGAGATTTTACTTATGAGCCTACGTTTTTATTTCGGGCCATCCGGCAGCGGCAAGAGCAGGCTGCTGTATCAGGAGATCATTGAAAGAGCTCAAAAAGAGCCCCGTAGGAATTTTTTTATTATCGTGCCCGATCAGTTTACCATGCAGACGCAAAAGGATATTGTGTCTCTGCACACAAGAGGCGGAATCATGAATATTGATGTGCTCAGCTTCGGGAGACTTGGCCATCGCATCCTGGAAGAGGTGGGAAGGGAGAATACGCCTGTGCTGGATGATACCGGGAAGAGCCTGGTGCTGCAGAAGGTTGCCCTTAGTCTGAAGGAGGAGCTTCCCGTTCTGGGAAGCCTTTTGCAAAAGCAGGGGTATATTCACGAGGTAAAAAGCGCCTTGTCGGAGTTTATGCAGTACGGCCTGAGCCCAAAGGATGTGGCTGGGCTTGCGGAATATGCCTCGAAACGGGGAGCTCTGGCATTAAAGCTGAAGGACCTGGGAACTTTGTACCAGGGATTTCAGGATTATATTCAGGGCAGCTTTATCACCACGGAGGAAACTCTGGATGTGCTTCGTCGCGCTCTGACAAAATCGAAGCTTCTGCCGGGCAGCGTGGTGGTTTTTGACGGCTTTACGGGGTTTACGCCCATTCAGGACCGAGTGATCCAGAAGATGCTGTCCATCTGCGGGGAAGTGATTGTGACAATCACCATAGGGGAAGAAGAGAATCCCTATCAGCCGGATGGAGAGCAGAAGCTTTTTCATTTGAGCAAAAAGACCGTTGTAAAGCTGGAGAGGCTGGCGGAGGAAGAGGGAGTTTCCAGAGAAGGAGCGAGGGATGTGTTTCTTGTGTCCGGTGAGTCTGAGTCCGAGTCTGCCGGGCCGGAGAGGAAGGAGCTGGAGAGAGAGGTAAAAAAACGCTGCCGGATACAGGTAAATTCTCTTCATCGCTTTCAGAAGGCGCCGGCCCTGGGAGCGCTTGAGAAAAATTTGTTTCGATACCGTGTTTGTCCCTACGGGGAAACCACTGAGGAAATACGCATCTTTGAGACAGTGACCGTAAAGGAAGAGGTTCGCCAGGCAGGACTTGAGATTAAGAGGCTGGTTCAGGAAGAGGGCATGGCTTACAGGGATATGGCCGTAATTACGGGGGATCTGGAAAGCTATGCCCCTTATGTGCAGGAGGAATTTGCACAAATGGACATCCCCTGCTTTATTGACCGGACAAGAGGCATTGTTTTAAACCCTATGATTGAATACATCAAAAGCGCTCTGGAACTATATTTAAAGGATTTTTCCTATGAAGCGGTATTTCATTATCTGCGCAGCGGCCTTTCGGATATTTCCAGGGAGGAGGCGGATGAGCTGGAAAACTACTGTATCCGTACGGGGCTGCGGGGCAGGAAAAGTTATGCCAGGCTTTTTGCAAAAAAGACTCCTGGGATGGAGGAAGAGGAGCAGCTAAAGAGGCTCAACCGCATTCGGGAGAGGTTCCTTGCCCAGGTGGAATGCCTTCGGCCGGAAAAAAACCAGCTGGCAAAGGACTATGTAAACCAGCTGTATGACTTTTTGGTCCAGAATAAGGTGCAGGAAAAGCTGGCCGGCTATGAAAGCTTTTTTAAGGAGCGGGGCTGTCTGCCCGAGGCCAGGGAATATGCGCAGATCTATCGGCTTATTATGGAGCTTCTTGATCAGATCTACAGCCTTTTGGGCTCGGAAACCATATCCCTGCAGGAATTTTATGATATTTTAGAGGCAGGCTTCGGAGAAATTCAGGTGGGGACGATTCCGCAGAATGTTGACCGGGTATTGGCCGGGGACATGGAACGGACCCGGTTAAAGCAGGTAAAGGCATTGTTTTTCCTGGGGGTAAATGATGGGAACATACCAAAGAGCGCATCCAGGGGCGGCCTGATTTCCGATATGGACAGGGAGTTTCTCAAAGAATCTCAGATGGAGCTTGCTCCCACGCCCAGACAGCAGATGTATATCCAGCGGCTGTACCTGTATCTGAATCTGACAAAGCCATCTGAGCGGTTGTATCTCTCCTATTCCAAGATAAACAGTCAGGGAAAATCTCTGCGTCCTGCGTATCTGATTGATACCGTCAGGAAGCTTTTTCCCTGTCTTGAGGTGGAATATCCACAGAACAGAAGTGTTTTAGAGCAGATTGTCACCAGAAAAGAGGGACTGAGCTATCTTGCTCAGGGGCTTCAGGAATATGTTCAGGGCTCTTTAAGGCAGGAAGAGAGGATGGAATTTTTCACCATATATCAGGCATATGGGAAGGATGAGACCAAGGAGGCAAGAACCCTTTTGACCAATGCGGCGTTTATCCGCTATCGGGACAGGGGATTGTCCGCAGCAGTAGCCAGGGCTTTGTACGGCAGACATCTGGAAAACAGCGTTACCAGGCTGGAGACCTACGCAGCCTGTGCATACCGGCATTTTCTTCAGTATGGGCTTACCCTGAAGGAAAGAGAAGAATTTTCCTTTGAAAATGTGGACATGGGAAATGTGTATCATGGGGTGCTGGAACAGTTTGCGGTCCGGCTGGAGGAAAGTCCCTATACGTGGTTTGATTTTCCTGAGGAATTCGGACGGAATACGGTGCACGAGGCTTTGGAGGTCATTGCGGCGGCCTACGGAGAAACTGTGCTTTACAGCAGCGCCAGAAATCAGTATGCAATTACACGCATGGAGAGAATTCTTGCCAGAACGGTGCTCACCCTGCAGAACCAGTTGAGAAAGGGCAGCTTTATGCCGGATGAATACGAGGTGTCTTTCCAGTCTGCGGACAGTCTGGAGAGTATTCATGTGGCTCTGTCTGAAAAGGAAAGGATGAGGCTAAAGGGAAGGATTGACCGGATTGACATTGCGCAGGACGAGGAACGGGTTTATGTGAAAATCATTGATTATAAATCCGGAAGCAGACAGTTTGATCTGGCCGCTCTGTATTACGGACTGCAGCTTCAGCTTGTGGTTTATATGAATGCAGCCATGGAGCTGGAGGCGGCTAAGCATCCCGGCAAGGAGACGGTTCCGGCTGCTCTTTTGTATTATCACGTTGATGATCCTATGGTTGAGTCTTCAGAGGAGCTGACACAGGAGGAAATCAACAGGCAGCTTTTGGAAAAGCTGCGCATGAACGGAGTGATAAACGGAGAAGACAATATCATTAATCGGTTAGACAGATATATGCAGGACAAGTCCGATGTGATACCGGTGGAGAAAAAAAAGGACGGCAGCTATTCTGCCAGATCCTCGGTGATGAGCGCACAGGAGCTACAGGCCATATCCCGGTATGTGGGAAGAAAGATAGCGTCCATCGGCAGGGAGATACTGGAGGGAAAAATCAGCCTGGCTCCGTACGAGCTGGGAAATGAGCGGGCATGCACCTATTGCGTATATAAAAAGGTATGCGGCTTTGACCCGGCGATTCCGGGCTGCACAGTACGGATTTTGGAATCCCTTGATAAAAGACAGGCTATGGAGAAAATATCCGGGGAGCTGGAGCGGGAGACCTGAGCCATGCCTGATGATGGGGAAGAAGAGGAGCCGCGCCCCGCTGGAATGAGAGGAAAAATGGGAATTAAATTTACGTCGGAACAACAGAAAGTAATTGACCTGAGAAACTGCAACGTTCTTGTGTCCGCTGCGGCGGGAAGCGGGAAGACAGCCGTTTTGGTGCAGCGGATAATTCAGATGATCTGTGATGAGGAGCATCCTGTGGACATTGACAGGCTGTTGATTGTCACCTTTACCAATGCGGCTGCAGCCGAAATGAGGGAGCGGATCAGCGCAGGGATCGCAGAGAGGCTCTCAGCGCATCCTGAATCGGAGCATATCCAGAAGCAGGCGGCTCTTCTACATAACGCCCAGATCACCACCATTGACAGCTTCAGTCTTTTTATACTTCGAAACCATTTTAACGAGATCGGTCTTGACCCGGCTTTTCGGGTGGCGGATGAAGGAGAGATAAAGCTGATTCGTCAGGATGTCCTGAAGGAGCTTATGGAGGATTCCCATGGAAGCGGGGACAAGAGCTTTCGGGATTGTGTGGAATACTTCTGTCCGGGTGGAAGAGAGAGCGTACTGGAACAGCATATTTTGAATCTTTCCCGATGCGCGGCAAGCTATCCCTGGCCGGAAGAATGGCTTTTGCAGAGAAGGGAGGATTATAGCGCCGAAAATGCAAAGGCTCTGGAGGAAAGCGGCTGCGGCCGGTATCTGTTAAACCACCTGGAACGTCTGATACAGGGGTGCGTGGAAAAGCTCGGTCGGGTTTCCCTGATCTGTCAGGAGCCTGACGGTCCGTATATGTACGGAGAAACTGTGGACAGAGAGCTGGAGGAGCTGGAAAAGCTGGAGGCATGCGCAACTCTGGAAGCTTATGCTGAAAGGCTGCCGGGATTCCTTTTTGGAAGGCTTCCATCCAAAAAGGATGAAAGCGTGTCGCCCATGAAGAGAGAGCTTGCCAAAAAGCTCAGGGGAGAAGTGAAGGATACCTTGCAGAGCGCAGCCAAACGCTTTTTTGCGACTTCGCTTGACCTTGCGGCGGCTCAAAGCGCGGCCTGTGCCGGACCAGCAGCGGCTCTGGTGGATCTCACTTTAGAATTTGACCGTCGCATGCTGCGGAGAAAACAGGAAAAAAAGCTGGTGGATTTCTCGGATATGGAGCATTTTGCCCTGGACATCCTGATAAAAAAGGATGGAGAGTCTCTCAGACCCAGCGATGTGGCTTTGGAATACAGACAGCACTTTCATGAGATTTTGATTGATGAATATCAGGACAGTAATCTGGTACAGGAATATCTGCTGAGGGCTGTGTCGGGAGAAGAGGATGGGCGCTATAATCGTTTCATGGTGGGAGACGTAAAGCAGAGCATTTACAAATTCCGTCTGGCCAGGCCGGAGCTTTTCCTGGAAAAATATGACTCCTACGCCGGAGAGGAGGGCTTTTGCCGCCGAATTGATCTGTCCAGAAATTTCCGTAGCCGCGGCCAGGTAATTGATACGGTCAACGGGCTGTTCTCCAGGATTATGAGTAAAGCCACGGGAGGAATCGATTATGACGATAAGGCGTCGCTTTACGCGGGAGCTGCTTATCCGGAAAATCCGGAGTGTGTAAGCGAGCTGCTTTTAGTGGAAAAACCTCAGCGGGGCGGGGACAAAAATGCCAGGCAGGCGGAGGCTTTGGCCATAGCCGGAAGGATTAAGGAGCTGCGGACATCCTTTCAGGTGACGGATAAAGAAACCGGCAGCCTTCGCCCCGTGCGGTTTGGAGATATGGTTATTCTGCTCCGTACCAACAGCGGGTGGGATGAGGTGTTTAAAAAGATTTTGGAGGAGCAGGGCATTCCCGCGCATGTCACTTCCAAGACAGGATATTTTGCTGCGTCTGAGGTACAGGAGCTTTTACAGGTTTTAAGAGTGCTGGATAATCCCACACAGGATATTCCTTTGTTCGGGGTGATGAAATCTTTATTCGGAGGTTTTTCGGATGAGGAAATTGCCCTGATTCGGGCAAAAAATCAAAAGTGCTCGCTGTATGAGGGGCTGCGGCGCTTTACAGCGGAGAAATGGGAAGAAGAGGGGCAGGAGCCGGAAAGAGATAGGGTGCTGCGGGACAAAGTAAAGATTTTTCTTCACCGTCTCAATTTTTACCGGGACTGTACGGTGTATTTGCCTGTCAGAGAGCTTCTTCAGAAGCTGGTGAATGATTTTGACTATCTGAATTATGTGACGGCCCTTCCGGCGGGCAGCAAAAGGCGGGCAAATGTGGAGATGCTTTTTACAAAGGCCTCCGATTTTGAGAAAACGAGTTATTTTGGATTGTTTCATTTTATACGCTATATGGAGCAATTGGAAAAGTATGACGTGGATTACGGTGAGGCGGATACCCTGGACGAAAATGCGGACGTAGTCCGCATCATGAGTATTCATAAGAGCAAGGGACTGGAATTTCCTGTGACCTTTGTGTCAGGGCTGGCAAAACGGTTTAATATGCAGGATTCTCATCAGTCTTTGATTGTGGATACGGATTTGGGATTGGCCACGGACTATGTGGATCCTGAAAGAAGGCTTAGAAATAAGACGCTTCGGCGTATGGTCTTGTCATCTAAAATGCGGGAAGACAGCCTTGCCGAAGAGCTCAGGGTGTTGTATGTGGCTCTCACCCGTGCAAGAGAGAAGCTGATTATGACGGGAACAGTGGAACGGGCGGCGGAAAAATGGGAGCTGTACAGGGAGAGTAAGACGGAGCGTTTGACCTACCTTGATTTCACGGAAGCGGGAAGTTATCTTGATCTGATCCTGCCGGTAACGGCGGGGGCGCCGGTGGCTGTATCCGTGACGGATATAGAAGCGCTTTCCGGGGAAGAGATCAGGGAGCAGCTCCATATGTACGGCAGAAGGGAACAGCTGGAACGCTCGGAGGAATATGCTCAAAGGGAGGCGCTTTTAAGGCTGGAGGAGAAACTGGATTATCAGTATCCCTATAAGGGTTTGGAAAATCTCTATACAAAAACCACTGTTTCCGAGCTGAAAATTGCGGCAATGGCTCAAAAGGACGAGGCTGCTTATCACGCTTTTGAGGAAGAAGAAATTATTCCTTATATTCCGGCGTTTCGAAAGGGAGAGGCAAAGGTGGAAGGCACAGTAAGGGGAAATGCTTTTCACAGGGCAATGGAGCTTTTGGATTTTGAAAGGCTGTTTGCCTCTTGCTTTGTCAGTTTTCCTCAAAGCTATGAGGCTTACCGTGCCGGCTTGTCCCCGGAGAAGCTCAGAAACGCCCTTCACAATTTCCTTTTGGAGGAAAATCGGCAGCTGCGGCTGAGCGAGCAATATCTTCAGGCGGTAAAGGAGGAAAAAATTTTCAGATTTCTGCATAAGGAACTGGCTTACCGTATGTGGTCAGCGGACAGAAGGGGAGAGCTGTACAGAGAACAGCCCTTTGTGCTGGAGGTGGAGGCCCGCAGGCTTGGAGAAAATTTTCCCGATGGGGAGACAGTGCTGATCCAGGGGATCATCGATGTGTTTTTTGTGGAGGAAGACCGCATTGTGCTGCTTGATTACAAGACGGATGCGATTTCCACCATGGAGGCGCTCAAAAATCGCTATGAGGTGCAGCTTGACTATTATCAGGAGGCTCTGGAAAGGCTGATGGGGAAAAAGGTGAAGGAAAAAATACTGTATTCCTTTTATCTGGAGAAGCAGAGCTGAAGGAATGTCGGGGAAAGAGGCGACATATGATCAGAGAATTACAGGAAAAGGATTTGGAAAGAGCCATGGAAATCTGGCTGGATACCAATATGAAGGCGCATGGCTTTATTTCTTCTCAGTATTGGAAGGATCATGCCAAAACTGTGAGAGAGATGATTCCGCGGGCGGAAGTATATGTCTATGAGGAGGAGGGCGGCGGAAGCATACTGGGATTTATTGGGATGAGCGGTGAATATATCGCGGGAATTTTTGTTTGTGAGAAGAGACAGCGTTCCGGTATCGGCAGACAGCTCATAGAATTTGCCAAGACCTTAAAAGGCAAATTGACTTTGAATGTGTATGAGAAAAATCACAGGGCTGTGAAATTCTACACAGGTCAAAATTTTCAAATTGTAACGGTAGATTATGATAAGGATACGGGGGAAAAGGAATATTTTATGAAATGGGAGAGGTAGGAAAATGGAGACAGGAGCGTAAGGGAGTCACATCCATCAGATGAGCCGATGGATGTGACTTTCTGCGACAGAGAAAAGTTCCCGTAGAATGCTTTGTGCTTTTAAGCCTGGGAGGCTGTCTTTTTGACTGTAAGGAGCGCTTTGGACACAGGAGGCAGTAAAATGACTATAATGGTCAAAATTCCCTCTGCCAGTATGTAGGAATAGTTATAGATAATGGGATACAGAGAAGCCAGAGCTTGTGGAAAGTTATCCGGCATATAATCCATCCAATACAGATACCCTCCCAGCGTGTGAAAGGCGCCTCGGGCCAGGATCCCCAGTATGTACCCTTTTACCAGTCCGTTTTTGGACTTCCAGAACAGTCCGGCCAGTCCCAGGGCGCCGAATGCCAGTATGTAATCGCAGCAAACCTGGAAGAGGCTCAGGACGTAAGGCTCCTGTAAAAACTGCAGAATTCCGAAGGCCAGTCCGGTCATAATCCCCGCCTTTGGTCCGTACCAGTTTCCGATCAGGCAGATAAAGAGCATACTGAACAGCGTCACGGAGCCGCCGAAGGGCAGATTGAAAAGCTTCAGATAAGAGGCGACATAGGCCAGGGCTATGGCGACGCCGCAGAAAATCAGCTGTTTTGTGGATGGCTTTCTGCCGGAATCAGTCTTCCCGCGCAGAAAACCTGCGCCAAGGATCAATACGATAGCCGCGATGATGGACAATGCGTATCCCAACCAGGTGAGACCGCCATCCTGTGTGACAATAGACATAAAAAATCCTCCTTTGTGTTCGCAAGGAGGGACAACATCGGGTTCCTGCATAACTGCAGGAACTTTTTTGCTTCCTTCCGCCGGTATTACCCGGTTCAAGTAGTGAGGGTCAGAATCTGTATTCAGATTCAATCTCAGCGATGCGCTCCCCTAGCGGTATTAATGATTGACAGCAAAATCGCTCCATGTGAACTTTCTGCTGTTTGATACAAGGTAACTATAGCATGTTGTCCATCGTCCGTCAAGAACAGACGTCATTGTCCCGTAACGAGTGAGTCCGCCGTACAGAGGATGCCTTTTTCCCCAGATGAAGGTGTTTTTACAGTAGATGTCCTGGGTTTACCATTTTTTTGTACTGACTTGGAGAACAGCCGATATGCTTTTTGAATATTCTGGAGAAATAGGCAAAATCCTGAATTCCCACATTTCCGGCCACCTCCGCCACGGACATATTTGTGGTATTGAAGAATCGGATGGCTGTCTGCATTCTCTCCTTTTGGACAAAATCAGTAAGGCTTTCTCCGGTCTCCTGACGGAACCGCCCTGAGATATAGGAAGGATTTTTGTGAAAGTATGCTGCTATTGCAGAAAGATTGAGATCTTCAGAAATATGTACTGTGACATAATTCATAATGTTGCAGATAAGGCTTGAATACTCCGGAAGACTATAATTTTTCACCATAAGGCAGTATTTTCTGCAGATTTCATAAGGAAGACGTAAAAGCTGCTGGTATTCTGCCGTATCAATGCGGTATTCATATGTGGTATGACAGTTTGCAATGAAAACAGGGTGAATCCGGGTGGCAAGCATGCGGCTGCAGCAGAAAGAATTGATGAAGTCGGCTGTTTTGCGCATCTGATTCGGCGGCATGCTGGAGCTGTAGCCAAGGTAATCCAAAAGAAGCTTTAGTTTATCGGCGGCTTCCTCCGTTTTTCCCCGAAGCAGCGAGGAAATGAAATTTTCCAGATAATTACAGTAGGCTTCAGCTTCATCCGCCGTAAAAGAGTATACGTGATCGTCATTTGGAACGGGAGAAGGCTCTGCCTTCTGATTTCCGGAAAAGCTGATGTATTCCGGGGATATTTTCTCAAACTCGGGAAGAAAGGCAGACAGAAGATGGCGGAAGGCAGTCGCCATGTTTTGTGGGTCTGCAGTGGGGAGACTGTAATAAAAATGCCGCATGACATCCAGATACTTTGCGGGAAAATGATGTGTCTGGACAATACGACTGAAATCCTGATCGGTGATCTCCCGGTCCCGGAATGGTCCCAGAGAGATAAAATCGGGATTGTTTTCACAGGGAATTAAAGCGGTGATATTGTAAAATTCCAGAGCGCTGTGGATGATAAATAAATGGGGTTCCTTTACCATATTTTTTGCTCGGTCCAGCATATCGACAATGTCATTCTTCTGTAAAAGCATCTGCCGAAAACCCCGGTCCACCTTTTTCAGATCGTCATAAGGAGCAGATATGTACCAGGCATCGGTCATAAACGTGTCGGAAATGATCTGACGGATAAAGGAGAAAGCCTCTTTGATAGGGATATTAAATGTCATGGCAAAACCTCGTTGTATGTCAGGAATGAAATGACGGCAGCATGTGCTCGTGGCGTCATACCTGTATAAAACATGATTATCTTTGTATATAATTAAAATAACATAAAAATAATCCAAATTCAATAGGAATAGTACAAGCAGAATGAACAAGAGGATGATATAATATGAATATTATCTTAATTATTTTTGTTAGTAATGGGAAGGAGGACAAGACCCAATGGTAAGAACAAACTGGAACCAGGGCTGGCAGTTTACCAAGGACAGTATTTCTATTTCCGAAAAGTATTCCGCACTGGAACAGGGGGTATGGGAGGAGGTAGATCTTCCCCACACCTGGAACGGAACGGATGGTCAGGATGGAGGAAACGATTACTACCGCGGAACCTGCTTTTATGTGAAACGATTGAAGATGCCGGAGGAAGCGGGAGAAAAGGAAATCTATCTGGAATTTGAGGGAGCAAATTCTTCCGCTGACGTTTATGTAAACGGCAAAGCCGCCGCACATCATGATGGGGGATACTCTACCTGGCGTGTCAATATCACAGAGCTGCTGAAGGAAGACAATGAAATCGCAGTGGCTGTGGATAATGCGCCAAACGATTATGTATATCCTCAAATGGCGGATTTTACCTTCTATGGAGGGTTATATCGAAATGTAAATCTTTTGACTGTTAACCGTACGCGGTTTGACCTGGATTATTTTGGGGGGCCGGGGATCACGGCAACGCCGGAAATCAGAGGAAGCGCCGCCTTGGTAAAGGCATGCGCCTATGTGACCGGTATTTCCGGCGGTGAGAAGATCACATTTTCCGTCTGTGACGGCGGCGCAACGGTGGCGGAGGCGACGGTGGACGCTTCTTCCCCGACAGCGGAGCTTGAAATCCCGGAGGTTCATTTGTGGAATGCAAGAAAGGATCCCCATCTGTATACGCTGAAGGCCGTGCTGAAGGGGAATGAAGGAACTCTGGATGAGAGAAGTATCCGCTTCGGCTGCCGCAGTTTCCGGATTGATCCTGAGAGAGGATTTATTCTGAATGGAGAGGAATACCCGCTTCGCGGCGTATCCCGCCATCAGGATCGCCCTAAGATTGGTAATGCGCTCAACAAAAGGGACCATGAGGAAGATATTGATCTGATCACGGAAATGGGGGCCAATACCATACGTCTGGCCCATTATCAGCATGACCAGTATTTTTATGATTTGTGCGATGAGAAGGGACTGGTGGTCTGGGCAGAAATCCCTTATATTTCCAGACATATGCCTGGGGGAAGAGAAAACACCATATCTCAGATGAAGGAGCTGATTACACAGAATTACAATCATCCAAGTATTGTTGTGTGGGGGCTTTCCAACGAGATTACCATGGGCGGAGAGGAGGATTCGGATTTGATTGAAAATCACAGGATTCTGAATGATCTTGCCCATCAGATGGATTCTACCAGACTAACCACCATAGCGGTTGTATCCATGTGTAGTATAGATGCGGCTTATCTGCAGATACCGGACGTAATCTCTTATAATCACTATTATGGGTGGTATGGCGGCGATACCTCCATGAACGGAGAATTTTTTGATCATTTTCACGCAAAGTATCCCAATATCCCAATTGGAATGAGCGAGTATGGATGCGAGGCTCTCAACTGGCATACCTCCAATCCGGAGCAGGGAGACTATACGGAAGAATATCAGGCATATTACCATGAGGAGTTGATCAAGCAGCTCTTTACCAGGCCTTTTATCTGGGCGACTCATGTATGGAATATGTTTGATTTTGCGGCGGATGCCAGAGCCGAAGGCGGCGAGGATGGGATGAACCATAAAGGCTTGGTGACCTTTGACAGAAAGTATAAGAAGGACTCTTTTTATGCTTATAAGGCATGGCTTTCGGATGAACCCTTCGTACATATCTGCGGAAAGCGCTATGTGGATCGTGTGGAGGATGTAACGAAGATAACGGTTTATTCCAATCAGCCGCAGGTGGAGTTGTTCGTCAACGGAGAGAGCATTGGCAGCAAGGCATCGGATGAGCATTTCTTTTACTTTGACGTACCCAATGCCGGGGAAAGTAAAATAGAGGCGAAGGCAGGGGAATGCAGGGATGAGAGCGTGATCCGCAAAGTGGATGTCTTCAACGAGGATTACCGCATGAAGGAAACCGGTGATGTAATCAACTGGTTTGAGATCGATATGCCGGAAGGGTATTTTTCCATTAACGACAAGCTCTCCGATATTATGTCAACGGCTGAGGGGCAGCAGTTTGTAGCGTCCTTCAGCGCTGGCTTGATGAGTAAAATGAAGAACGGGGACGATGGGGATGCGGAAGTTGCAGGATTTAAGATGAGCGAGGGAATGATGAAGATGATGTCGGGCTTCACGGTTAAGCGCCTGCTGTCCATGATGGGAATGGCCGGAGGAAAAAGTATTACAAAGGAAGAAATTCTAGAGATTAACCGTCAGCTCAACAAGATCAGGAAGAGTTAATTTTGAAAGGATAATCATATGGGAAAAAACGGTAAAATGTCTTCGACGGGGGGCGGCGCATACAGAAAGTTCAGCATGCGCGATAATCTCGCTTATGCTGCGGGAGATTTTGGGTGTAACATGAGCTTTGCGCTTAAGAGCACGATGGCTATCTTCTGGACCCAGTTCATGCAGATGGATTCTATTCTTTATGCGGGACTGTTCCTGATCTGCCAGGTCTGGGATGCCATCAATGATCCGTTGATCGGCTCTGTGGTGGATTCGGATAAACGCAAATATAAGAGAAATAAATTTCTGGCTTACATCTGGCTTGGCTCCCTGGGGCTTTTGGTTGCGGGGGCTCTGTGCTTTGTTCCGCTACCTAATGCGCCGGCCATGGCAAAGAATATTATCTTTGTGTGCGGTTATGTTTTGTGGGATGCCTTTTATACAGTGGCAAATGTTCCCTACGGTTCCCTGCTGTCTCTGATCTCAGATGAACCCGGTGACCGCGCTTCTTTGTCCGCATGGAGGAGCGTGGGCTCTCTGGTGGGGCAGATGGCTACGATGGCGCTGCTTCCCCTGCTGATCTATGACAATAACAACAACATTGTGGGTACACGCGTATTTATTGCAGCTCTGGTTATGGGGGTGCTTGGTTTTCTTGCATTCCAGTTTATGATCCGCAATACGGTAATCCGGGTTGAGAGCAATGTGAAGGTCAGTGAAGAAAAGAAGAAATTTAATGTTCTCAAGGCGGTAGGAAACTTCCTGAAAAACCGGCCGGCAGTGGGAGCGACTCTGGCGGCTATGGGAATGTTTCTTGGAATGCAGGGAGCAACTGCAGCCAACACTGTAATGTGGCAGTCTTATTTCCATAATGTACAGATTTCAGGACTTGTATCCATGTTCGCCATGATACCGATTGTGCTGTTCACTCCTTTGGCAAGAAAGATGGTAGTAAAATACGGCAAAAAAGAAATTGCTACTGTGGGGGCGGTATTTTCTCTGGTGGCCTGCGCTCTCATGGTGATTTTGCCTATCACGCCCAACACTCAGGGGATTGCCCTTTGGGTGGCTTGCCAGCTGGTGAATAGTCTTGGCATGGGAATTTACTCCACTGTATCCTGGTCCATGATGGGGGACGCTATAGACTATAACGAGTGGAAGCATGGTGACCGGGAGGAGGGTACTATTTATTCTCTGCATTCCTTTTTCAGGAAGCTGGCCCAGGGATGCGGACCCTCTTTGGCGCTGGTATTTATGGCGGCGCTGGGATATGTGGAAGCAAACGGCGGCAATCAGACGTATGATGTGGCGCTGAGAATGCGCTATCTGGTGGCAGTGCTCTATCTGATAAGTGCAATTCTTCAGTTTGTGGGGCTGGCGCTGGTATATAATCTGGATAAGAAAACGCTGACTACTATGGAAGAGGAGCTGAAAGAGCGCAGAAGACAGAGCGCATAAGCATAAAAATGAGTTAGGAAAAAGAGCGCGGTCTCCATCTGCATGATGAAGGCAGGGCGGCCTTTTTCCATGCTGATTTGTATTTTTTAATTAAGCAGTGAGGTATTTAGAAATACGGCAAGACAGGCTGCGGAATCTCAGAACGTTGATCCGGTGCGGTGTATATACAAATGCTTAAATGGGATATATGTAAAAATGAAATCATGTATGATATACTGAAACAAGAATGCCAAAGGGGAAATACGGGATAAGGTAAAAAAAATCCCACACACGTGGGAAGGTTCCGAAGAACGATTAGAATAAATTTTTATTTGAACTTGTAGTGTAAACCCATATGATGACGATCATTTGAGTTGAGTAAAGTATAAAAGAAGAAACAATAAATGTCAATAGAAAAACAGTTAAAAACACAAAAGGGGATAAAAGCTATGGAAAAGTATGAAGGAGATTATTATTTAGGATTTGATGTGGGGACGGAGTCTGTAGGCTATGCAGTGACAGATGAAAGCTATCATGTATTGGATTTCCGCAAAAGAGCTATGTGGGGCAGCAGGTTGTTTGATGCGGCGCAGACTGCGGAAGGGCGAAGAGTTCTGAGAACAAACAGAAGAAGACTGAGCAGAAGAAAATGGAGAACAGAGCTTTTGCAGGAGCTTTTCGCTGAGGAAATTTGCAAGGTGGATTCTGGATTTTATCAGCGTCTGAAGGACAGCATGCTTTGGCCGGAAGACAAAGCCGAAAGACAGATCTATTCTTTATTTAATGACGAAGGATATACAGATATGGATTTTTATAAAGATTATCCCACCATTTACCACCTTCGGAAAGCTTTGATAACGCAGAAGAAGCCTTTTGATGTCCGGCTTGTCTATATTGCGCTGCATCACTTGGTTAAGCATAGAGGTCACTTTTTGTTTGCCGGCTCAGTAGAGAATGCCATATCTTTTTCTTCTGTTTTTGAGAGACTGAAAATCTGCTTGTCGGATGAACTGGAAATTGACATAGAATGCCCATCCCCGCAGGAGCTGGAGGATGTCTTAAAAGATAAAAATCAAAGTAAAAAAGATAAAAATTCTAAAGTGATGAAATTGTTGGGATGTGATAAGACTGACCGGCAGTTAAAAGCGGTGATCGGATTGATGTGCGGTCTGACAGTAAAGCTGGCAGATTTGTTCGGCGATGCTGCGCTGTCAGAGGCAGAAAAAGCGTCTGTCAGTTTTGCAGGAGAGCCATATGACGAGCTGCGTGCAGCAATCGAACCGATTCTTCAGGAGCGTGGTGTGGTTGTTGACATGATAAAGGCAGTCTATGATTGGTCAATTCTGGCAGACATATTAAAAGGCGGAGAATACAAAGGAAAGTCGTATTTATCTGTGGCGAAAGTCGCTTCTTATGAAAAGCATGGGGAAGATTTAAAAAAATTAAAAAGGATTATAAAGTCTGCTGATGAGGAGGTTTATCGAGCCTTTTTCCAGAAAGCCGGGAAGGACAATTACTGTTCCTATGTAGGATTCACGACTCAAAATGGGAAAAAGAAAAAAGTACGTAAATGTACTTATGAGGATCTGAAAAAGAACATTAAGAAGATGATCAACAATTACTGTCAGGATTCTCAGGATAAGGACATACTGTATATTTTAAAAGAACTGGATACAGAGTCCTTTCTCCCGCTTCAAGTTACAAAGGATAATGGAGTAATACCATATCAGGTAAATGAAATTGAACTGAAAGAAATATTGGAAAACGCCCAGGCGTATCTTCCGTTTCTGAATGAGACAGATGAACACGGGATTCGTGTAAAAGAAAAAATTATCAGCATTTTTGAATTTCGTGTCCCGTATTATGTGGGGCCGTTAAATACACATAAAAATAAAAATGCTTGGGCAGTACGAAAGCAGAAAGGTATTATCACGCCCTGGAATATTGGGGAAAAAATAGATTTTGATAAATCGGGAGAAAAATTTATCCGCCGTATGACGAATAAATGCACTTATCTTGTGGGAAAAGACGTGCTGCCGAAAAACTCCCTTCTTTATTCAGAATATATGGTTTGGAATGAGATAAATAATATCAGGGTGGGAGGGGAAAAACTGGCGGTAGATCTCAAACAGGTGATGTATGACACTCTTTTTAAAAAGAAGAAGCATGTAAAGAGAAAGGATATATTGGAATTTCTGAAGGCGGAGGGAATGGATGTTGAAAATGATCAGATTTCCGGTATTGATGCTACAATAAAATCCGGTCTGATTTCCTATCATGACTTTCGAAAAATATTTGGAGAGAATGCGGACAAATATCAGACGCAGCAGATGATAGAGCGGATAATTTGCTGGATTACTGTGTATGGCGATGAGATTAAAATGATTAAAGGCATCGTTCGGCAGAATTACGCTCAGGAAATTATCAGCGATGAACAACTGAGAAAGATTGCCGGCCTGCGCTACCAGGGCTGGGGACGCTTATCCAGAGAGTTTTTAAGTGAGATTGAAGGGGCGGATACACAAACCGGAGAAATTTACACGATTATTTCGGCTCTTCGCGCTACAAATGATAATCTGATGCAACTGCTGAGCCAGCGCTATACTTTTGGGAGAGCTGTAGATGAGGAAAATAATCAAGGGGAAAAAGAACTCGCCTCTATTACTTATGCAAATCTGTTGGAAGATAGAGTGGCTTCTCCGGCGGTGAAACGGGCGGCCTGGCAGACGGTGCTGATTGCCAAAGAAATCAAAAAAATCATGGGAAAAGCGCCGAAAAAAGTGTTTGTGGAAATGACCAGAGCCGAAGGTGAAAAAAAGAGGACAACGTCACGAAAAGACTATTTCTTAAATTTATATAAATATATCAAAGATCAGGAGAAAGACTGGATTGATGAGATTGGTAAAAGAGATGAGAAGGATTTCCGCAGTATAAAATTATACCTTTATTATACCCAGATGGGACGCTGTATGTATACAGGCGAGCCAATCGACCTATCTCAGTTAAATGACGCCACGGTATATGACAGAGATCATATTTATCCGCAGTCTAAGACGAAGGATGACAGTATCGACAATCTGGTGCTGGTAAAAAGGACGGTAAATGCGAAAAAGAGCAATGACATGCTGTCTGCAGAAATCCAGGATCGGATGCAGTCTTTTTGGAAGTGTCTTAAAGAAGGACATTTGATTTCGGATAAAAAATACGAGAGACTCATGCGAAAAACACCCCTTACAGATGAAGAATTGGCAGGATTTATCAATCGCCAGATTGTGGAGACAAGCCAGTCTGCAAAAATAGTGGCGGAGGTTATGCAGGAAATCTTTCGTGACTCTGATGTCGTCTATGTGAAGGCCAAAGCGGTATCAGAATTCCGGCAGGATCAGCTGGGAATGGTTAAAGTGCGGAGCCTGAATGATTATCATCATGCCAAAGATGCTTATTTGAATATTGTAGTGGGAAACGTATATCACGAAAAGTTTACAAACAATCCTCTTCGTTGGCTGAAGGAAACGAATGACAGAAATTACAGCCTAAACAGAGTCTATGATTACGATATAGTCAAGAACGGGAAAGTAATTTGGAAGCGCGGAAAAGATGGCAGTATGAAAACAGTGTCCGAACAAATGAGAAAGAATAATATTCAGTATACAAGATATGCGGCCACAAATAAAACCGGACAAAATGGCGGATTTTTTGATCAAAATCCGGTCAGCAAAGATCAGAATCCGGGAGTGCCTTTGAAAAAGGGGTTGAATGTAAACAAGTATGGCGGATATAAAACAGTTACCCCTGCGTGCTTTGCATTGGTGGAGTCGGAGAATAAATCCGGAAAGCTGATTCGTTCTGTTGAGGCTGTGCCGTTATATTTGAAAGAGCAGTTTGAATCCGGGGAGAGCAGTTTTGAGAGATACTGTGAAGGTATGTATGGATTGAGGAATCCTCGCGTGATTATAAGCCAGATAAAAAAAGACTCCTGCCTGGTAATTAATAAATTTCCCATGCACCTGCGCGGTACAACAGGAAAACAGTTGATTTTTCAGGGAGCTGTACAGCTTTGCCTGGATGAAGAATCTGAAAAATACCTGAAGAAAATAGAAAAGTATATTCAAAGGAATCAGGAACGCACGGATAAGAGAACCCTGCTGCAGATAGGAGAGAATGAAGGGTTAACAAAAGGACAAAACGCCATGCTTTATTTAGAATTATGCAGGAAACAGAAAGAGACAATATATAAGCACCGTCCCAACAATCAATATGAGTCTCTTATGAAAGCGAAAGAAAGGTTTGACGACCTTTCCTGTGAGGAACAGTGCATTGTTTTAAATGAGGTATTATGGCTGTTGAAATGTAAACCAAATGTGGCAAACCTGCATTTAATCGGAGGGGCGGCTCAGGCGGGAAGAATCACATGCAATAAAGTAATATCTAATTATCAATCAGCAGTATTAAAAACCCAATCTGTTACCGGATTATATGAGCAGACCATTGATCTGCTGAAGATATGAGCTGGCGCACAGTAGTCATTTCCAACAGTGCGAAGCTGGATTACAAAATGGGATATATGATTGTGAGGCAGGATAAAATTACTAAAATACATATTAGTGAAATCGCAATACTGTTGATTGAGTCAACGGCAGTGTCGTTTACAGCATCATTGCTGGCGGAATTGAAAAAACAGAAGGTAAAAGTTATATTTTGTGACGAGAAGAGAAATCCATCATCTGAATTAATCCCTTATTATGGTAGCCACGACACCAGCTCTAAAATTCGGACGCAGGTTGCCTGGGAAAAAGAGACCAAACGATTGATCTGGACAGAAATTGTTTCTGAAAAGATAAGAAATCAGAAAAAAATGCTTGAAATAGCGGGAAGAAAAGAGGAAGCTCTTTTGCTGCAATCATATCTTGTAGAGATAGAGCCGGGAGACGCCACAAACAGAGAAGGACATGCTGCAAAAGTTTATTTTAATGGATTGTTTGGCCGAGATTTTTCCAGGACATCCGACGTCCCGTTTAACGCAGCTCTAAATTATGGATATGGGATACTGCTTTCAGCCGTTAATCGGGAAATTGTGTCCAACGGATATATTACACAATTGGGGCTCTTTCATGATAATATGTTCAATCAATTCAATTTGGGTTCGGATTTAATGGAACCATTTCGCGTAATCGTAGACAGAAAAGTTTTCGAGATGGAGCCGGAAAAACTGGAACATGAAGAAAAGATGGCATTGGTTAATCTTATGAATCTGGAAGTGAGAATTGAAGGAAAAAAGAATTTTCTGGCGAACGCAATAAAAACTTACTGCAGAAGTGTCTTTGACGCTGTGAATGACAAAGACATTTCCCTATTAAAATTTATACAATGGTAAAGAGGGTATGACGTATAGATATATGAGAGTAATCGTGTTGTTTGATCTGCCGGTAACGACCTCTGAAGATATGAGACAATATACAAAATTCAGGAAATATCTGCTGAAATCCGGATTTATTATGATGCAGGAATCTGTGTATAGTAAATTGGCTTTAAATGCCACAGTAGCAGAAGCGATTGTGGGAAATTTAAGAAAGAACAAGCCGGAAACCGGATTGGTACAGGCTTTGACTATGACTGAAAAACAATTTCAAAAGATAGAATTTATTGTAGGAGATTCAAAAAGTAATGTTTTGGATAGTGATGAAAGGTTAATTGTTTTATGAAATTAATACATCCTGAATACACATTTCAAATTGAGTTTCAAGAAGGCATTGTGCAGAGACTGATTGTGGAGTCTCCGTCAGTTATGTCAGAGCTCATTGTTGATCTTAGAAAGCAGATGGAGGGTAGGGAAGGAAAATGGATTTTGTCCCATAATGGCGAGATATTAAAAATCCACGACAACTGTGAAATTATCGTAAATATTTTTGATTTGGACATTAATCAAAGGAAAATGTTAAACGCTTTATATGATCAAATGTCATCTGAAATAAATGATACGGAATTATTGATAGACTGGAGGGAAACAAATTCTAAACTGGAATGCATTTTGAATAGAGCGATTGATAGTGTGGGTTATGATGTCACTTATGGCGAACTGGATTTGAAATCTTTTTTTAAAGCATTGGATTTGAAGTTTCGGTCAAACGAAGAGGGTTATGCAGAATTTCTTTTGGAATATTTGCAGTTGATGTCAGAGGTCCTTGGTATAAATATCTTTATTCTTGTGAATCTTTCTTCTTTTTTGGAAATAAAAGAAATTGCGTATTTATACGAACAGACATTTTATAGAAAATATCATTTGCTATTGCTGGATGCGCAGGATGTGTGTGTTAAAAAAGAAGTGGAAAGGAAAATTATCATTGATAAAGACTATTGCGTTATAGATTCAAGTATGGGATAATTAAAGAGAACAACATCATATGGATTACCCATGTTGTAGTGGCATGTTTACTCTGTGAGAATCTTTGTGGAATTCTTAATTTAAGATTTGCAGTTTGAGGTTTGAGAGTAGTGTAAATCTATATGATGGTCAAACTTCTTAAAGATAATTGTGCCCTTCTGTCGCGTTTGAGAGTAGTGTAAATCTATATGATGGTCAAACCAAGAGAAAGTTGATCGCGAAAACGTGTGAGTTTGAGAGTAGTGTAAATCTATATGATGGTCAAACTCCATAGTTCATCCTCCTTTCTTATTCAATGTTTGAGAGTAGTGTAAATCTATATGATGGTCAAACAGGTTTATGGAGTTGTTCCCTTAATGTTGAGTTTGAGAGTAGTGTAAATCTATATGATGGTCAAACCATGTACGTAAACCATTTGCAGACTTATAAGTTTGAGAGTAGTGTAAATCTATATGATGGTCAAACCAGGGGACTATGGTGCAAGCTCCGCTACTGGTTTGAGAGTAGTGTAAATCTATATGATGGTCAAACTGTCCTATATCCACAGGCTTCCAGTTCAGAGTTTGAGAGTAGTGTAAATCTATATGATGGTCAAACATTGAAAACAAAATGGTCGTTGAATGGTATGTTTGAGAGTAGTGTAAATCTATATGATGGTCAAACTTGTCCTTGCGTTTGGTGTAACCAAGGTCTGTTTGAGAGTAGTGTAAATCTATATGATGGTCAAACGATTTAAAACGATAGGCCAATGTGAATGGGGTTTGAGAGTAGTGTAAATCTATATGATGGTCAAACTTTGCGACTACTCGCGAAAGTGTCGCTTTAGTTTGAGAGTAGTGTAAATCTATATGATGGTCAAACGATTTAAAACGATAGGCCAATGTGAATGGGGTTTGAGAGTAGTGTAAATCTATATGATGGTCAAACAGGCGGTAAAGGACTGCGTTTGTGATCTTAGTTTGAGAGTAGTGTAAATCTATATGATGGTCAAACAAACAGTATGACGATAATGACGCTGCAACTGTTTGAGAGTAGTGTAAATCTATATGATGGTCAAACGCTGCCAGACGCAGCGAGCCATTGACGGTAGTTTGAGAGTAGTGTAAATCTATATGATGGTCAAACACTCATCAGTAAACGCTCCATAGTGAGTGCCTTTTGTTAACACCATTTGTTTGAGATAATGAACCGGATTACTATTCCGGTCAAA
>CALWRA010000023.1 GCA_944383825.1 uncultured Acetatifactor sp.
GCCCAGATAGCTCAGTTGGTAGAGCAGAGGACTGAAAATCCTCGTGTCACTGGTTCGATTCCGGTTCTGGGCATTTATTATCAATAAAAATATATTATAATATGGGGTATTAGCTCAGTCGGTAGAGCACTTGACTTTTAATCAAGTTGTCCGGGGTTCGAATCCCCGATGCCTCATTTGGTTTCAGGATAAATAATATTAGCGGATAGAAAAGCATGAAAATGCTTTTTTTTAATATACAAATACTAATGGAATGGCTACTTATGAAAAACAGAACAGTGAAAGAGATAAGGTTTGCATTTGCTCAGTCTGTGCCTGTTATGTTGGGATATTTGTTTCTTGGTATTGCTTTTGGTTTGATGCTGCAAGATGCAGGCTACAGTTTTTGGTGGGCATTATTAAGCAGTGTGGTCATTTATGCCGGAAGTATGCAATTTGTTCTGGTTACTCTTCTGACCGGAGGAGCAAGCTTACTGTACACAGCGGCAATGACCCTTTTTGTGAATGGACGCCACATTTTTTATGGTCTTTCCTTTATAGAGAAATTTAGGGGGATGGGGAAGCGATACCCTTATATGGTATTTTCGCTCACCGATGAGACCTATTCTGTTCTTTGCGGACTCAAAACTCCGGAAGGGCTTGATGAAAAGAATATTTCCTTTATGATTTCATTGTTTGACCATATTTATTGGATTATAGGTTCGGTGCTGGGAGCCGTAATAGGCCAACTGATTACTTTTGACACTACGGGGGTTGACTTTTCCATGACAGCTCTGTTTGTAGTGATTGTATTAAACCAATGGATGGACAGTAAAGAACACAGACCGGCGATTATAGGCGGGGCGGTAGGAATTATCTGCCTGATTTTAATAGGTGCGGAAGGCTTTTTGCTGCCGGCATTGACTTTGACGGCGGCTATCCTAATGGGAGTCAGAAGAACATGGAACATTCGTTAGCAATAATCGGCGTGACAGCGCTTTGCACAATTTTGATCAGAGCGCTTCCTTTTTGGTTATTGGGAGGGAAAAATAAGATCCCGGATACGGTACAATACCTTGGAAAAGCGCTGCCTCCGGCAATTATGGCGATCTTGGTTGTTTATTGTCTGAAGGCAGTTAATATTTTTGAGGGAAGCAGAGGATTTCCTGAGTTTTTGGCAATAGCTTTTGTGGCGGCGCTTCATCTGTGGAAGAAGAATACACTGCTGAGTATTGGCGCAGGCACGCTTTTTTATATGGTGTTGATACAGACAGTTTTTTAATCAAGGCACAAAAGGGTTGATTTTCAGCCTTTTAGTGCTATTTTTTTTGACTGTATAATGTTATAATAAGCGTAGTTTCATTGATGAGAAAAGGAATGAATAAAATGGTATGGAGATGACAATGAGTGAAGCGAAGAGAAAGGAAGAGAAGCAGGCTGAGAAAAAGGGGGAAGTAAAGAAGCAAAAGAAAAGAAAAGGGCGTATTGCAGTATTTGTGATCAGCGCGCCAGTCGGGCTTCTGCTCTTAGTATATTGCAGCATTGCTCTGTATTATCAGACCCATTTTTTTCCAAATACAAAGATCAATGGGATTAACTGCAGTAATATCAACGCAGACAAGGCGGCGGGACTGCTGGAGGGGCAACGTCAGAATTATGTGCTTGAGGTGACCGGAAGGGAGCTGCAGATAAGCCAGGAAGACAATGAAATTTCTGAGAATCAGGGCGGCGGAGAAGGTCGGGAAACTAAATTTCTTTTGGGAACGCTTTATGCAGATGATATTGATTTTTCCATGTCGGGTACTCTGGATGATGTACAAGCCCTTTTGAAGAGCCAAAATCCTCTTTTGTGGATCAGGGCATATACGGGAAACACTTTTTCCTATGATTTGACTGGAGATTATATTTTTGATGAGAAACTTTTAGAGCAAATCATAAGCGGCTGGGAGGCTTTTCAGACAGAAAATATGACGGATCCCGAAGACGCTTATATCAGCGCATATTCGGAGAACGGATATGAAATTATACCGGGCAGCCAGGGAACTCGATTAAATATTGATGCCGCAAGAGAGACGATTGCTGCGGCCGTTTATGCCGGTGAGACAACAGTTGACCTGGATGAGGCTGGCTGTTATGAGGAAGCAGCGGTGACAGCGGATAATCAACAGCTGGTGAACGCATGCAGTACTATGAACACATGGGTGGGCGCCAGTATTACGTATGATTGGAATGGGACAGAGATCATTGTTGCTGGAGAAAAAATTCAGGAATGGATTACTGTGGAAAACGGCGATCCGGTTCTGGATGAAGAGGCAGTGGAAGAATTTGTGGCGGAAACTGCAAGAGAGCTGGATACATACGGGAAAAATCGGAAGTTTACAACGGCAATGGGAGTAGAGCTTACGCTTCCCAGCGGCGCATATGGCTGGAGGACGGACAGAGAAGGAGAAACGCAAGAGCTGATTGAGCTGATATATCAGGGAAGCGTAACGGAGAAGGAGCCTGCATATATCAGCAGGGCAGCTGTTAAGGGCAGTAATGATATTGGCTCGTCCTACGTCGAAATCGATTTGTCTTACCAGCATTTGTATTTGTTTTGGGATGGAGAAATTGTGCTGGAGACGGACTTTGTATCCGGTGATATGTCAAGAAGCGGGCGAATGACCCCTCCCGGTGTGTTCGGCCTGACCTATAAAACCAAAAACGCCGTGCTTAAGGGTGACGATTATGAGACGCCGGTAAATTACTGGATGCCCTTTAACGGTAATATCGGGATGCATGACGCTACCTGGAGGAGCAGCTTTGGGGGCGATATTTACCTGACCAATGGCTCCCATGGGTGTATTAATCTGCCTTTGCGTATGGCCGCGCAGATTTATGAGTACGTGGACACAGGATTTCCCGTGATATGCTATTATTATTAATTGAAAAAGCAGAGTTGGTAGCATACCCGCCCGCTTCATGAAGAAACCTGTTGCCGGACTATCACAATATATAGAGTATTGAGAGGGAAGATATTATGGCAGAAAGACGCTTGGGGCAGCGCTCCAAAAGAAGAGCAGAGCTGTGGATAAGACATTATGAGCGCCGGCGGAGAGTGCGCAGGCTGCTCAGAGAGGCAGCTTGGGATATTTTGAAATCTCCCAATTTTAATTTCACAAAGCAGCATATCCAGCATGGAAATATGACGGTAAACGCGCATTGCATTCGGGTAGCGGAGTGCAGCATTACTATCAGCGAGAAGCTCGGTATTTCCTGCCGACGTAGGGAAATGATAAGAGGAGCTCTTTTGCACGATTATTTTCTTTATGACTGGCACAAAAAGGACAGGATCAATCCCCACAGACTGCATGGCTTCTTTCATCCGGGCACAGCTTTGGCCAATGCTTCCAGAGAATACGCTCTTACGCCAAGGGAAAAAGATATTATCAAAAAGCATATGTGGCCGCTCACCATAATACCGCCTATGTGCCGTGAAGCATGGATCGTCACGGCTGCGGACAAGTGGTGCTCTTTTATGGAGACTTTGAGACTGCATAAAGGACATGGGGCTGTATCCATAAAGCGGGAGCAGGGAACGGATGTCCGGAAAGCGGAGGAAAGTGTGGCTGCGGACAAAAAACGGGTAGAAGGAAAGAGAGCAGAAATTATTGGGTAAACTTTATAAAAAATTGTGCATCTATGGACAAGGCGATTATTATCCATATCATATGCCGGGGCATAAAAGGCATAAAATGGGAGATATTCCGGCAGAGATTACAAATATAGATGTGACTGAGACGGCAGATTTTGACAACCTTCACCGGCCGGAAGGCTTACTCGGTGAGCTTCAGAAGAGAGCCGCTGCTTTATATGGAGCGGAGGAAAGCTTTTATCTTATAAACGGCAGCACCTGCGGAATATTGAGCGCTATCAGTGCAGCGGTTCCTGTGGGAGGACATATTCTTATGGCTCGTAATTGTCACAAGTCTGCTTATCATGCCGTATATCTCAGAAATTTGACCGTCTCATACTTATATCCTCCCATTATGGAGGAATATGATATTTATGATGCCGTAACTGCTCGGCAGGTGTGTGAAGAGCTGGAAAAAAACAAAGACATATCGGCGGTATTGATTGTTTCCCCAACGTACGAGGGAAGAATTGCGAATATCAGAGAAATCGCTGAGACAGTTCACGAAAAGGGAATTCCTTTGATTGTAGACGAGGCTCACGGCGCGCATCTTGGATTTGAAGAGCATTTTGCAGAAAACAGCTGCCGTCTCGGGGCGGACATCGTTATTCACAGCGTACATAAAACCCTTCCGGCTTTGACGCAAACGGCGTTGCTTCATGTAAACGGAAGCAGAATCAACAGAAATTTGCTGCGAAGATTTCTGAATATTTACCAATCCAGCAGCCCATCCTATGTACTGATGGCCAGTATAGACGATGCGTTGGAGATTGTAGAGAAGCGGGGAAAAGAATTATTTTGTAATTTTGCAGATTCCTACCTGAAAATGGAAGCGGAGCTCTCTAAATGCCGACGGCTGAAAGTTGTAGATGTAAGGGACGGCCATCAGGATATTGGAAAATTAATTATATCTACAAAAAAAACGGAATTGTCTGGACAGCGTTTATATGATATTCTGGTACAGAAGTACCATTTGCAGCTGGAAATGGCGGCGGGCAGTTATTGCCTGGCGATGTTTACCGCAGGAGATTATCCCGAGGCATATGAGCGTATTGTCTGTGCCTTGCTGGAAATAGACGGTATGCTGGAGGGCGGTGAGCTTTTGGAAAGAGAATATTTTTCTGAGAACAGGGGATTGAACGAAAGGGATATGGCGCTGGAGGAGGTTATTCCGGACAGAATGGACGAAATAATGAGAAGTGGCTTTTTGCCGGAAATTCCCTTGGCAAAAGCATGGGATATGAATACGGAGCTTATTTCGTTAAAAGATGCCGCAGGGAGGTATGCAGGTGAGTTCGTTGGCCTTTACCCCCCAGGAGTTCCCATACTTGCGCCGGGAGAAATCATCAGTAATGATATTTACCGTATCATAGCGTCATATTTGAGACAGGGACTGACTGTGCAGGGGATATGGAGAAAAAAAGGATTATATGAAATAAGAGTGCTGCAATGAAAGTTGGAAAGGAATGTATATATGCGTAAAACAAAAATTATCTGTACCATAGGACCTGCAAGTGAGAGCGAGGAGCGCCTGCGCGAGCTGATGCTGGCGGGAATGAATGTTGCAAGATTTAATTTTTCCCATGGAACTCATAAGGAACAGCTTACGAAGTTCAACAGAGTGCTGAGAGTGAGAAAAGAATTAAAGCTCCCGGTTGCAACGCTTTTGGACACAAAAGGACCTGAGATTCGCCTGAAGGATTTTGAGGGAGGCAAGGTGGAGCTGAAAGCAGATCAAATATTTACTCTGACTACCGATGAGGTTATGGGGACTGCCGAGAAAGCGACCATCACCTATAAAGATTTAAAAAATGACATTGAAGTGGGAACCACCATTTTAATTGACGATGGATTGATCGAAATGTCTGTGGAAGAAATGACGGGAAACGATATTATCTGCAGAGTGATCAATGGAGGATATGTATCGAACCATAAAGGCGTAAATGTGCCCGGAGCCATTCTTTCCATGCCCTATATCAGCCAGACGGACAGAGAAGATATTATTTTCGGCGCAGAGCATGGATTTGATTTTCTGGCGGCCTCCTTTGCCCGTACGCGAGAGGATATTTTGGAGGTTCGCAGGATTCTGGATGAGCGCGGAAGTAAAATGAAGATCATTGCCAAGATTGAGAATATGCAGGGAATTGAGAATCTGGCAGAAATCCTTGAAGTATCTGATGGGATTATGGTGGCCAGAGGCGACATGGGTGTGGAAGTCGCTATGGAGGAGGTGCCTATTCTTCAGAAAAAGATGATAAAAATGGCTGTGGCACAGGGAAAGCATGTGATCACCGCTACACAAATGCTGGAATCAATGATTAAAAATCCTCGCCCCACCAGAGCGGAGGCAACAGATATTGCAAATGCCATCTATGATGGAACAACTGCCATTATGCTTTCGGGAGAGAGCGCAGCAGGACTTTATCCTGTGGAGGCTGTAAGAACCATGGCCAAAATTGCAGAGAGAGCTGAGCAGGATATTGATTACCGCTCCAGAATGCAGAAGCGCCAAAGTGAGAGCACAGAAAAACCAGATATCACTACCGCAATTTCCTATGCCACCTGCAGCGTTGCTATGGATCTGCAGGCAAATGCTATTATTACAGTGACTATGTCGGGATTTACAGCCGATATGATCGCCCGCTATAAACCGGCCTGTCAAATTATAGGCTGTACGCTGGATGAGAAGGTATGCAGACAGCTGAACCTGTTGTGGGGAGTAAGCCCTGTGCTCATCAGAAAAGAGCAGACCACCGATGCTTTGTTTGAGGAAGCCGTCTTCAAAAGTAAGCAGGCAGGGCTGATTAAAGCAGGCGACACAGTTGTCATAACTGCGGGGGTGCCTTTGGGAATTGCGGGAAAAACCGATATGATACATGTGGTAGAGGTAGTATAGCAGATGGGGAAGATCGTATATCTTATGGGGAAAAGCTCCACGGGAAAGGATACCATATTCAAGGGACTGCAAAGGGGAGTTGCTCCGGCATTGAAAACAATTGTGCCCTATACCACAAGACCCATTCGGGAGGGGGAAAAAAACGGCCGGGAATATTTTTTTTCGGACGAAGAGACTTTCCAAAGGCTAAAGCAAGAAGATAGAATTATTGAAGACAGGATATATCACACGTGCCATGGGCCGTGGAGATACTTTACTGTTGACGATGGTCAGATAGAACTTGACAGCAATAATTATATTATGATAGGGACTCTGGAGGCATACAGGAATATCAGGGAATATTTTGGAAGGGGAAAAGTGCTGCCGATTATGATAGACTTAGAGGATGGAGAAAGGCTTCAGAGGGCTCTGGACAGGGAAAAAAGGCAGCAGTTTCCCAGATTTGAAGAAATGTGCCGCAGGTTTCTTGCAGACAGTGAGGATTTTTCTGAGGAAAAGTTGAGGGAGGCGGGGATTACCCGGCGGTTTTACAATGATGATCTGGAAAGCTGTCTGCTGGAAATCAGAAAATACATTGAGGACTGGATTGAGTAAAGGTTTGGTTTGCATCAGCTGATGCCGATACATAGAAAAAGAGATGGAGGAGGCAGGCGTATGGATATAAAGGTAAATCAAATGGCGGCCAGCCAGCCCATAGAGCAAGCGGCTCAGAAGACACAAGTGGATAGTAATTTTAAGTTTACGCTTGTCAGCCATATTGAAGAGGCGGAGCTGCAGGGGAAGCTTCAGTCACTGATGCAGCAGATCACGGAAGAGGGGGAGAAGCTTGCCAAACGCCGTGATGTGAAGGATATGAAACATTATCGGAGACTGATTAAGGAATTTCTCAATGAGGTGGTTACCCATTCCCATTCCTTTTCCAGAGAAAATTTTCTGGACAGGAGAGGGCGGCATAGGGTTTATGGAATTATCCGGCTGGTGGATGAAAATCTGGATGAGCTGGCCAGAGAGCTGATGAAGGAAGAGAAGGACAATCTGGCCATACTGAATAAAATTGGGGAGATCCGAGGATTGCTTCTTGATATATTTACATAAGGAAGAGGGGGCGGATGAATGGCATCGTTTCGTGATATTATCGGACAGGAACAAATAAAGGAGCATTTGCAGAGTGCAATCGCCGCCGGAAAGATTTCCCATGCCTATATTATAAACGGGGAGAAAGCTTCCGGAAAGGAATTTATCGCCAGAGTGTTTGCTATGACGCTGCAGTGTGAACGGGGAGAAACGGAGCCCTGCGGACAATGCCGCTCCTGCAGACAGGCATTGTCGGATAATCAGCCGGATATTATTCGTATTATCCATGAAAAGCCGGGAACTATTAGTGTGGATGATATGCGTATGCAAATTAACAATGATATTGCAGTGAAACCTTACAGCAGTCCCAAAAAGGTTTATATAGTGAATGAAGCGGAGAAAATGACGATTCAGGCGCAGAATGCGCTTTTGAAAACGTTGGAGGAACCTCCTGAATATGCAGTGATTCTGCTGCTTACCAGCAATGCGGATTGTCTGCTCCCCACTATTTTGAGCCGTTGTATTCTGCTTAACATGAAGCCTGTGCCGGATGACATGATAAAAAAATATCTTATGGAGCAGTTAAAGGTACCGGACTATAAGGCAGAGGTATGCGCCGCATTTGCCAGAGGAAATGTAGGAAAGGCAAAAGCGCTGGCAACCAGTGAGGACTTTGAAAATGTGAAAACGGAGGCTGTCTCGCTGCTGAAGTACATCAAAGAAATGGAGCTAAACGAAATTATTGCCGCCATAAAAAAAATATCCGAATTTAAATTGGAGGCAAACGACTATCTTGACATAATGGTTATTTGGTATCGCGATGTACTCTTGTTTAAAGCCACAAATGATATAAACCATTTGGTATTTCGAGAGGAGATACAGGCCCTGCGGGAGGCGGCCAGGAGAAGCAGCTATGAAGGGATAGAAAGTGTGCTGGAAGCTTTGGAAAAGGCTAAGAACCGATTGAGTGCCAATGTAAATTTTGACCTCACCATGGAGCTTCTCATGATGGAAATTAAGGAGAACGGATAAATGAAACTATTGATTGTAAGGCATGCAGATCCTGATTATTCTATTGATTCCCTGACAGAAAAAGGCTGGAGGGAGGCGGACTACCTATCAGAAAGGCTTTCACGGCTTCCCGTGAAGGCTTTTTACGTATCTCCCCTTGGGAGGGCGCGGGATACGGCGTCTCTAACGCTGAAAAAGATAAATGCTCAGGCTGTTGAATGTCAGTGGCTCAGAGAATTTCGGCCCGATATTTGGAGGCCGGATGTGACGGAACATAAAATGATTGCATGGGATTGGCTGCCCCAGGATTGGACAGCAGAGGAAAAACATTTCGGCTATGATAAGTGGCAGGAAACGGATATATTCGTGGAAAGCAAGGTTAAGGAAGAATACGACTGGATTGCAGGCAGCCTTGATGACCTGCTGAGGCAGCACGGATATTCCAGAGAGGGGCATTGCTATCATGTTCAGGAAGGAAATAATGACATTATTGTATTTTTTTGTCATTTTGGGGTGGAATGCGTGATGCTCAGTCATTTGCTCCATATTTCTCCCATGGTGCTTTGGCATGGCCTGTGTGCGGCTCCATCGTCGGTGACAACTCTGGCTACGGAAGAGCGCAGAAGAGGAATTGCCAGCTTCAGAATGCTGTCCTTTGGGGATACTTCTCATTTGTATGCGCATGAGGAGCCGCCCTCTTTTGCCGCCAGATTTTGTGAATGCTTCGACAATCCACTGGAAAGGCATGATTAGAGAGCGCCTGAAGTTACTGTAAATGTGCGCATGCCGGGCTGCTGAGGAGGATGACGGGAACTGCCTGGTAAGTCAGCAATTATACAAATGAACCTGTTGTACTAAGGATAAAGTTGTATGAAGAAGTTTTTAATATGTGATGACGAACCTTTTTATCTGGAGAAAGTAAAAAGGCTGGCAGAGGAAAATCTCAAAAAAGCAGGAGTGGAGGATGTACAAATCGATACAGTCGCCTCCGGAAGGGAGCTGCTTGAGAAGGAAGGCCTGCTTGCAGATTGTCAGGTGGTTTTCCTTGATATTAATATGGATGACTGTAACGGAGTGGAAATTGCTTTTGAGGTAAAACAGAAAAATCCGGATATTCTGTTGGTATTTGTAACGGCATATATGGATTATGTATTGGCAGGATACCGGGCCGAGGCATTCCGCTTTCTCTTAAAAGATGATCTGGAAGCAATGATGCGGGAATGTATTTCTGCTCTGTTGGTAAAAATCGATAAGGTAAGCGCAAGTATATGCCTGGAATTTTCTGATGGTGAGAGGAATATACGAGTTAACCATATCATGTACATAGAGAGCTTTGGGCATAAATTGTATTTTCATATGTCTGGCGAAAAGAAAAAGCGGCATGAAATGTACGGAAATTTAAGCGATTTGGAAAAACGTCTGAAAGAATATGGATTTTGTAGAGTTCATAAAAGTTTTTTGGTAAATATGCAGTTTGCGGAAAGCATCAGACGTTACTGGCTGACTCTGGTCAATGGTCAGGAAATTCCGATTCCAAAAGACAAGTTCCAGTGGGTGAGGAAGGAATATATGAAAGCAGTGGAGGAAATTTAATGAGCGGAATCATTGAGACAATGCTGCTTTGCCTTATGGAGGTCATTTCCGGTGACGTTTTTATAAGCCTGTTTTTTGAAAAAAGAGGAAAAAGAAATTTTTGGAAGACAGTTCTGTTTGGCCTTCTATTAAGCTGTGCCAGTACAATAAATGCAAAAGTGTTAAGAGATTTTTTGATTTTAAAATTAGCTGTAACAGTTTTGATATACACAATTTTTATGTTGTTCCGATACAGGGCAAAACTAGCCAAAATGCTTTTGGTAGCATTAGGATATATAGTAACACTATCTATATGCGATTATATTTTTTACATTTTGATTGAAAGCTTTGTTTTAAATAGATGGAATATTTTATATACATATGATGTGTTTATAACTTTGGTGACCGTGCTGGCAAAAACTTTGGAATTTTTGCTGTTTGTTTGGCTACGCAGGATTTTTTCAAGAGATAAAATATTTTACGAGCTTGGGAGGAAAGAGTGGGGGAGATTTCTGATTTTTATTTTGCTTTCTGTTATTGCTCTTGTGTTTTTTCTGCTGGATGAGAAGTGCGGGGAAAATACGGCGGTGGTGGTTTCCTTTGACCTGATGTTTTTGAATGTATTTTTTTATTTCAGTATGCGGGACATTATTCAAAAGAGTAAGGAGAATCAGGAATACCGCTTAATGCAGGAAAAAGCCCGGGGACAGGTGAAGCTTTATCGTAATATGGAAATTGCATACAGAGAACAGCGCAGGCATACGCACGAGTTTAAAAATCATATAGGCTGTATTCAGGGGCTTTTGCGGGAAAAGAAAACAGAAGAAGCGCTTCGATATGTGGAGCAGATTTGGAAGAAAAATATTGAGGAAGATAACTCCGTAAGAACAGGGAATGATATTATAGATATTATTGTAAATCAAAAGCTGAGAGAAGCCATGAAAGAAAAGATTACATTTGTAATGAACCTGGGAAATATGGAAAATTTTCCTTTGAAGGAGCCGGATACGGTAGTGCTTTTGTCAAATCTTCTGGAAAATGCCATGGAGGCCTGTAAAGGGATAGAAAATGAAGCGGAAAGAATAATACGCCTGAAAATGGCGCAAAGAGGAGAGAACTTTATTCTGGCAGTCAGCAACAGCGTGAATAATGAGGTGAGGGTTACCAATCATGTGGCTCAGACCACTAAAGAGAATAAATTAAGTCATGGCATCGGTATGGGTAATATCAGAGAGATTATATCAAAATACGGTGCGGAAGGAGAATGCAGGTACGAGGAAGGATGGTTTGTTTACACCATAGTTTTTGGAGCAGGCGTTTCCTGGCGGTAACACTGGCAAATTCGGAGTTTTCCGTTTTGCGCTGAAAATAGCCGTTTCATGCAAAAGGTATTATCAAACATATAAAAATATGATATAAAGACAATGAAGGCAAAAGACATGGCGGGATAGTGTAAAAAAGGGGAATTCTGCCGGGACACGATAGAAGTAAAAATGATGATTCTGGCTGCCATGTCTTTTGCTTTCTTTTTTTATTCATGTCAACAAAAACTGAAAGGAGCGTACTTTTTGCTGATCGTGCGAAAGGAGAATTCCGAATGGGAAAGATTGCAGGCTATTTAATGGAAGGTTTGATAAAAAATCAGCTTGTAAAAGAGACAGACAGAGAAATCTATCAATATGGCTTAGAAAAGCTGGTGGGAAAGATCATAAGCTATACGGCTCTTTTTCTGCTGGCAGTGATTCTGAGGATGATTCTTCCAAGTTTGTTTTTCCTGGGATTTTTCTTTGCTCTGCGGGGAAGGACCGGAGGCTATCATGCGTCTACTGAGACAGGATGCTTGATTGGCACAATGGTTATTTATCTTGCTGTTATGGAGTTATTTCTGCCCTTTTTTATGCGGCATGGTGAGGCAGTGATTGCATGTGTGGCGTTTTCAGTTTTTTCGGTAATTGCATTTGCTCCGGTGAATCACCCAAATCTGGGATTTGACAGAGAAGAGTTGGCACAATATAAAAAAAGATCCCGCATTGTGCTGAGCGGAGAAATTGCTGTAATCGGGGCTTTGACATTTTTGGGTGTGAGACATGAATATGTAATCAGTTCCATATTGGGAATGTCGGTCTGTGCGTTCCTTATATGTCTGGCAAAGGCAGTGAAACAGGAGGTAAGAGAAATTGAAGGACAGTAAGAAGAACATTTGGAAGGCAGTGAAAAAGGTCGCAGAATTTCAGGCGGATGCAAAAAATGTGGGTTGGCCGCCCGATTGCGGTTGTATTTTGCATCAGCCAAAGCGGCCAAAGAGAAAAGAAAGCTGAAATAGCAGGCGTAGAGGTATAGCAACCTCTGCGCCTGCTTCTTTCTATGATATGCAACAATAAAGCTGTGATAAATCTGGCCAATTATTAATAAAAAAATACGGCGCCGATACGACATGGCTGGGAAAGCTGCATTATAGACTTGATTCGCGCTGTAATGGTGGATGTCAAATTTTAGCGATAGGAACTGGAAAAGAATGCGTTGAAGAATATGGCTGATTTAACGAGTATAGCTCATGCAGAGCAAAGAGCTTTCCCAGGAGGAAAGAAATGTGAATACCGATAAAACAGTAGTCATTTATTGAAAAATGTGCTAAAATAGCTCTCGACAGCAGAATGTTAGGCCGAGAATAGGCCTTTTCCAATATTAGGCATGGAAAATCGTGCAGATGGGAGCATAGATGGTAAAGGTAATCGGAGTTAGATTCCGCACGGCGGGTAAAATATATTTTTTTGACCCTGTGAAATTTCGAGTAAGGCGCGGAGACCATGTAATTGTGGAAACCGCAAGAGGAATTGAGTTCGGCACAGTGGTTTCAGAACCAAAAATGGTGGAAAAGGAAAAGGTGGTTCAGCCCTTAAAGCCGGTGATACGTGTGGCCAGCCAGCGGGATATGGAACAGGAGGCGGCAAACAAGGAAAAAGAAAAGGAGGCTTTCAGAATTTGCCTGGAGAAGATTCGCAAGCACGGCTTGGAGATGAAGCTGATTGACGCGGAGTATACTTTTGATAATAATAAGGTGCTTTTTTATTTTACTGCGGATGGCAGGATTGATTTCAGAGAGCTGGTAAAAGATTTGGCCTCTGTATTTAAAACAAGAATAGAGCTGCGTCAGATCGGAGTTCGGGATGAGACCAAAATTGTGGGGGGAATTGGGATTTGCGGACGGGCGCTGTGCTGTCACAGTTATCTGTCGGATTTTATTCCTGTTTCCATTAAAATGGCAAAGGAACAGAACCTTTCGTTGAATCCCACTAAAATTTCCGGGGTCTGCGGCAGACTTATGTGTTGCCTGAAAAACGAGGAGGAGAACTACGAGGAGCTCAATAGGAGGCTGCCGAACCTGGGAGACCGGGTTACCACCGACGATGGCCTGCGGGGGGAGGTGCAGAGTGTAAATGTGCTGCGCCAGCTTGTGAAGGTGATTGTGGATGTAGGAGACGAAAAAGAGATACGGGAATATGAGGTGGATAGGCTTCGATTCAGGAGAAAGCACGGCAGGAAAGAAAAACTGGATTTGTCCAAGGAAGAAATGAAGGAGCTGGAACGGCTGGAAAAGGAAGAAAGACAGTCCAAGCAGGAAGGGAAATCAAAGCTCGATGACGATTAAGCTGAAAGAAAAGGAACGTTTGGATGAATTGCAGCGAAACGGTTACAGAATCATACAAAATCCGGAAAAATTCTGCTTTGGAATGGATGCCGTGCTGCTGTCCGGATTTGTCCGGGCCAGGGAAGGAGATACGCTTTTAGATATGGGAACGGGAACCGGAATCATTCCTATCCTTTTGGAAGCAAAAACCCAATGCGCGCATTTGACCGGACTTGAGATACAGGAGGAAAGCGCCGACATGGCGAGAAGAAGTGTCGCCTTGAACGGCCTGGCTCAAAAGATCGACATAATAACCGGAGACATCAAAGAAGCAGACAAGATTTTCCCGTCTGCTTCTTTTGACTGTATTACCTGTAATCCTCCTTATATGATTGACAGTCATGGCCTTGTGAATACTGACGCGCCCAGAGCTATTGCCCGTCATGAGATTTTGTGTACGCTGGAGGATGTGGTCAGGCAGACGGCAAAGCTTTTGAGGCCCGGCGGCCGCTTTTTTATGGTGCACAGGCCCTTCCGACTGGCGGAAATCATGACAACATTGTCGCAATATAGACTGGAGCCCAAAAGGATGCGACTGGTGTATCCCTATGTTGACAAGGAGCCGAATATGGTGCTTTTGGAGGCTGCAAGAGGAGGACGGCCCAGAATGACAGTGGAAAAGCCGCTGATTGTCTATGAAAGGCCGGGGGTCTATACCGCTGAGATATATGATGTATACGGATACTAAGGGCGAATGAATTTGATTCAGGCTCTGCCTTGGATGAAAAATATTTGATAAAAATAACTGAGAATGTGTTTTGGAATGAGAGGAAAGTATGGCGGGAACTCTTTTTTTGTGCGCAACGCCCATAGGGAATCTGGGAGATATGAGCCCACGGGCGGTGGAGACGCTGCGGATGGTGGACTTGATTGCCGCGGAGGATACCAGAAACAGCATCAGACTGCTGAATCATTTTGATGTCCGCACTCCAATGACCAGCTATCATGAGTACAACAAGGTGGAAAAGGGAAGGCAGCTCACGGAGCAGCTTTTGAGAGGACAGAATATTGCCTTGATCACGGATGCGGGAACTCCAGCCATTTCTGATCCTGGGGAAATTTTGGTGCGCATGTGCCAGGAAAAAGGAATTCCCGTGACTTCTCTTCCTGGGCCTGCGGCATGTGTCACAGCTCTTACATTATCGGGATTGAGTACCAGGAGATTTTGTTTTGAAGGCTTTCTGCCCGCGGAGAAAAAGGAGAAAAAAGCCGTGCTGGAGGAGCTTTCACAGGAGAGCCGTACTATAATTATTTATGAGGCGCCCCATCGTTTAATTCGAACTCTGGAGGAGCTTTATACGGCGTTGGGGAACCGGAGAATCACTCTGTGCCGGGAGCTAACCAAGAAATTTGAAACGGTTTTTCCTACCACCCTTGAAGGGGCTTTGGAATACTATAAAACACAAGAGCCGCGGGGAGAGTATGTGCTGGTGCTGGAAGGATTGAGTCCGGAGCAGAAAAGGCGCTGTCAGATTGCGGAGTGGGAGAGTATGGATATTGGGGAGCATATGCGGTACTATGAGGCGCAGGGCATGGACAATAAGGCTGCCATGAAACAGGTCGCGAAGGACAGAGGAGTGGGAAAGCGAGAGATATATGCGTATCTGCATAAAGAGTAAAGGGAGTTTTTAAACAGGGAGATTATAATGAAAAGTGATTTTCAGATAGATTCTGAAGCATTGGAGAGGGCAAGGAGGCAGTTTTGCCTTGATACTTGTCTGGAGTGGGACAGATACCAGGAAAGTCCGGAAAAGAAAAGTTATATTCAGAGAACCGTTTATGAACCGGGCAGCCGTTTTTCGGCCTTTTGCGGGGCAAGAAAATATTGGAAAAATGATTCCTTTTTTAAAGCAATTGTGTGCATGGGGCAGCTGTTTCTTGCTGTGGATGATAAGATATATGACTGGGCGGTGGAAAGTTTTGGAAAGTGTAAACCAGAATGGATCTGTGAATTTGGGACCCTGCGGAAAATAGACGAAAAGCTAAGAGAGCACGGGCGCAAACTGACGGATACTCATATTTATTTTCTTCCACGAAAGGAGAAAAGGGAGATAAGTCTTGGGCAGTGGGATGAGGGACTCTCCTGCCAATGGTACGAGAAGGAGGAACTGCTCTTGTTTCGCCGTCGGAACCGATTTGCCAGAGCTCTTTGTTTTTCTCCCACACAGCCGGACGTGCTGGCAGTGGCCGCAATAAAAAAAATTTTCTCTGAGAGCGCCATGGAAAAAGAGGTAACGGGAGCATACGGGGATCGTACAGAATACCGTGATCAAAGCTCTATGGCAGGAATGGCGGGCGCCAGTGAGGATGGCGCTTATCTGTGGCAGATTGGGATTGATGTGGCTGAAGAGTATGAAGGAAGGGGCCTGGGAGCGAGGCTGGTGAGAGCTTTAAAGGAAGAGGTTCTGCGCAGGGGAAAGATACCTTTTTATGGAACCAGCGAGTCTCATACGGTTTCTCAAACAGTCGCCCTGAAGGCGGGCTTTGTGCCGGCCTGGACAGAACTGTATGCGGCGTCCCTGACAGAGGAAGACTGATAAGGAGGATTTCCATGTCCAAGAGCAGCTGTGATTTATGTGTGAATTATGTATATGATGAAGATGATGAGTGCTTTACCTGCCTTGTGAATCTGGATGAGGATGAAATGTACCGTTTTCTGTCGGGAAGGTTGAGAGAATGTCCTTATTTCCGAATGGACGATGAGTATGGCGTGGTTAGGCGCCAGATATAAGAAGCTTTTTCTAAAGACTGATGAAATGTCTGCCGAGGCGGACCAGGGGTATAAAATGAGGCACTTGAGACAATTTACAGTTATTTTAAGCATTTCGTTTATGGGGGAGCTTTTGGAGTATCTGATTCCGCTTCCCATTGCAGCCGGCATTTATGGTCTGGTACTGCTGCTTGCAGGGCTGATTTTGAAAATCATACCGCTTAGGGCAGTGGAAGGGGCGGCGGACTTTCTGGTGGAGATGATGCCTGTTATGTTTATTCCTGCAATGGTGGGGATTATAACCAGCTGGGAGACGCTCCGGGAAATGCTGATCCCTTTGACGGTGATCACTGTGGTTTCCACTGTACTGATCATGGGAGTGACGGGAAGAACGGCCCAATGCATTCTGCGCAGGGAAAAATCAGGGAAGCGGCCAAGAAAAGCAGAAAAGGAGGAAGGGGAATGAAGGAAATGTTCACGCAGTCAGTATTTTTCGGTGCTGCGCTCAGCCTGATCTGTTATGAAATCGGACGATTCATAAAGATAAAAACAAAATCCTCCCTGGCTAATCCGCTGCTTGTGGCGGTGCTGCTTGTGGCGGCGGTGTTGCTTTTGTTTCACATTGATTTTGAGGATTACAACAGGGGGGCGGAACATATCAGCTTTTTTCTGACCCCTGCCACCATTAGCCTGGCAGTACCTCTTTACAGACAGCTGGAGCTTTTGAAAAAATATCCCAAGGCAATCATTGCCGGTGTTGGAGCCGGGGTGATGACGGCTATGGTAAGCATTTTTGTTTTAAGTGTAGCCTTTGGCCTGAGCCATGAGCAATATGTGACGCTTCTTCCCAAATCAATTACTACCGCCATAGGAATGGGAATATCGGAAAAAATGGGAGGAATTGTCACAATTACAGCAGTGTCAATCTGTATCACCGGTATTTTGGGAAGCATAATTGCCGATACCATTTGCAGGATCCTTAAAATTAAAGAGCCTATTGCCATAGGTTTGGCCATAGGCACCTCGGCCCACGCCGTAGGAACCGCCAAGGCTTTGGAGCTGGGCGATGTGGAAGGAGCCATGAGCAGCCTTTCCATCGTCATAGCGGGTATTATGACCGTATTTGGTGTTTCTGTGTTTTCTAATTTTATCTGAATTTTGTGTGAAAAAAAACTGCATACTTTTTTCCCGTGACGCCAACAATAACCTTGTAAAACAAATCAGGAGGTTATTGATATGAGCAATATTTCAGAACTGGATCTGCAGAATCTGCGTCATCTGATCGGCGGCTTTGACACGACTCATTGTAAAATGCAGGAATATGCCAAGGAAGCCACTGATACTCAGGTAAAGCAATTTTTTGAAAAGGGCGCCAGATCGGCGATGGACAACAAACAGCAGCTTATGAAATTTTTGCAGTAAAAGGATGTGCCCGTATGTAAGGGCATTACCGGAAATGAGAGGAAAATATGCAGATGCAGGAAAAGACAATGGTGGCGGATACCCTTGCTGGTATCAATGGAGAACTGATCCGCTATGCGGAAATGATTGCACAGTCTGAAAATAAGGAATTGAAGCAGACGCTGAAGCAGATGCGCAACGCCTGTGAGCAGTCCCAGGAGGAGCTGTTTCAGATTGCAAGGGAAAAGGCATATTATGTTCCAGCCGAAAAAGCCACACAGGAAGAAGTGGCGCATGTGAGAAGCCTGTTTACACAGGGAACGCTCTGATAACACGCCTTTGGCCTACGTCCTGAACGGGAAGGAATTGCCTGTTCAGGGCGTATTTTGATGGCACAAATGAAGCTGTTACAATAAATATGCGGAGACGCTCGGAAAATATTGAAACAGCCGGAAAATTGTACTAAAATATGTCTAAGGCAGGAGAGGAGAAAGGTATTATGTTAATAGGATTGCTTATATTTTTTATCATTGCGTTTGCGGTAACCGCAGGAATTGCGGCAGCTTTTTTTGTGCGCTACAGTAAAAAGGAAAAGGAGTTTACCCAAAAGCTGTTTTGGTATGAGAGTGTGCTGGACTCCATACCGTTTCCCATATCGGTAACGGACAAGAATATGAACTGGACTTTTATCAATAAGCCGGTAGAAGAAATGCTGCATATTAAAAGAGAGGAAAGTATAGGCAGGCACTGCAGCAGCTGGGGTGCTAAAATATGTAATACACAGGATTGCGGAATTGCCTGTCTGAACAGAGGAATCTCCGAAACCTATTTCCAGCAGGCAGGTTCAAATTTCAGAGTTGATGTGAATAAGCTTTATGACGCGAACGGAGAGCTTGTGGGACATATTGAAGTGGTGCAGGACATTACCTCTCTGGAGGAGGTAATGCACAGACAGCAGGAGCTGATAGAACATGCGGAGGACGCCTGCAGAAAGCTTGTGGAGTATGCGGCAGAGTCTGCTGAGAGGGCGTATAAGCTGTCTGACGGAGCAAATGAACAGACCGCTGCAGTGGAAGAGCTTGTAGCCACTGTGGGAGAAATAGCCAGCCACACAAAAATGAATGCCGAAAGCCTTCAGATGACAACAGGGCAGACTATAGAAGCGGACAATAACCTGAAAGCAGGAAGCCGTCAGATGGATAAGCTTATTCAGGCAATGGAGAAGATTAATGAGACCTCACAGGAGGTAAACCGTATCATATCTACAATCGAAGAGATTGCTGAACAGACGAATCTCCTGGCTCTGAACGCCTCCATTGAGGCGGCCAGGGCGGGAGAAGCCGGGAGAGGCTTTGCCGTGGTGGCGGACCAGATCGGGAAGCTGGCGGCTCAGAGCTCTGAGGCTGCAAAGGATACCAGAGAATTGATTGAGACAACGCTTCAGGCAGTACATAATGGAAATGAGATCACAGGAGAGACCGCAAAAAATCTGCAGGGCATTGTGGGGCTTATGGATGAGGTCAGAAACAATATTGACGCCATAAACGAGGAGATGACCTCTCAGGCATCCAGCATTGAACAGATAAATGAGGGGCTCGGACAGATAGCCAATGTGGTGCAGGAGAATTCCTCCATTGCAGGGGAGAGCTCTCAGACCAGCAGACTGATTGAAGAGCAGGTAAAGGCTCTGGAACAGATTGTAAACGGAAATTGAAAAATAATTTAATGCCAGTCCGGCTTTCTTACGTTTGATTTAAGGAACTGTTCACCTGAAATAATATGAATATACCTTTCAAAGCAGACAATGAAAGCCTGACTGGCATATTTTTGTGAAAGAGTGAGAGATTCTTCTTGACAAATCAATTTCCAGCCCATATACTTTGAATATCAAATAATTTGAAAGATAGAATAAAGGAGAATACAAATGTTTGAAAGAGTGAAAGCAATCATTGAGGAGCAGTTAAATCTGGAGGGTGTGGAGATCACGGAGAGTTCTTCTTTCAAGGATGACCTCGGAGCGGATTCTCTGGATTTATTTGAGCTGGTTATGGCTTTTGAGGAGGAATACGGCATTGAGATTCCTTCTGAGGATCTGGAAAATATCACCACTGTAGGCGATATTATGGAATATATGAAAAGCAAGGGCGTAGAATAGAATTATTGCCAGGCGGAAGGGCAGGAGGCAGTAAGAGCAGGAGGCAGATTGTGAAGACACGAATCACCGAATTACTTGGAATCGAATATCCCATTATTCAGGGAGGCATGGCCTGGGTAGCGGAATACCATTTGGCGGCGGCGGTATCCAACGCCGGAGGCTTCGGCATTATTGGCGCGGCAAGCGCGCCTCCCGAGGTAGTGAGGGAACAGATCAGAGAGGCTAAAAGGCTCACGGATAAGCCCTTTGGGGTGAATGTGATGCTGATGAACCCAAACGCGGCTCAAGTGGCGGAAATTGTTGCTCAGGAGGGCGTGAAGGCAGTTACCACCGGAGCGGGTAATCCCGCACAGTTTATGCCTCTTTGGAAGGAAGCGGGAGTTAAGGTGATTCCTGTGGTTGCCAGTGTTGCCATGGCGAAGCTGATGGAAAGAGCGGGAGCGGATGCGGTGGTTGCAGAAGGTATGGAGTCAGGCGGACATATCGGTTCGGCCACAACTATGACGCTGGTGCCCCAGGTGGCGGACGCAGTATCCATTCCTGTAATTGCGGCCGGAGGGATAGGCGATGGAAGAGGCTTCGCAGCGGCCTTTATGCTGGGGGCGGAAGGGGTTCAAATGGGAACCCGATTTTGTGTGGCAAAGGAAGCCATCACCCATGATAAATATAAGGAACGTATCATTAAGGCCAAGGATATTGACTCAGAAGTGACGGGAATGTCACATGGACATCCCATCCGCTGCATTCGCAACAATATGACAAGGGAATATCTGCGTTTGGAAAAGGAAGGGGCAGGTCTGGAGGAGCTTGAGCATCTTACTCTGGGGTCTCTGCGAAAAGCGGTTATGGAGGGCGATACAGTAAATGGCACAGTGATGGCCGGCCAGATAGCGGGACTGATACATAATGTACAATCCTGTGAGGAAATCATTCAGGAAATAATTACAGAGGGCGGCAGGCTGCTGGAAAAGCTGTAAGCCGGATTTTGCGACATTCTGGAGTGAAAGGTAAAAAAGATGAGTAAGACAGCATTTATTTTTCCGGGTCAGGGAGCCCAGTACCCGGGAATGGCCAAGGATTTTTATGATACTTTTTCTGTCTGCAGACAGGTGTTTGAGCTGGCGTCTCAGGCCGGCGGGCTGGACGTTGCCGAGCTTTGCTTTACGGAGAACGACAGACTGAATATTACGGAATATACACAGATCGCCATGCTGGCTGCTGAAATCGCCATGTGGAAGGCTGTGGAGGAAAAGGGCTTTCAGGCCGATGTGGCGGCCGGTCTGAGTCTGGGTGAGTACGGCGCCCTGGCATTGAGCGGTGCAATGAGTCTGGAGGATATTTTTGCGACCGTGAGAAAGCGGGGGATTTTCATGCAGGAGGCTGTCCCTGTGGGAGGCGCCATGACTGCCGTGCTGGGGCTGGATGCAGTCGTGATTGAAGAGATCTGTAAAAATACGCCGGGGCAGGTGTCCGTGGCGAATTACAACTGTCCGGGGCAGATTGTGATTACAGGCGAGGAAGAGGCAGTATCCCTGGCGTCGGAAAAGCTGACGGAGGCCGGAGCCAAACGTCTGGTGCCCTTAAAGGTCAGCGGCCCCTTCCATTCGCCCATGCTGAGAGAGGCTGCCAGGAAGCTTGGCCAGCAGCTTGCTTCTGTGGAGGTTTATGATATTGGAGTTCCTTATCTTTCCAATGTGACGGCAGATTATGTGAAGGATAAATCCCAAATTAAGGAGCTTTTGGAAAAACAAGTGGCCTCCCCCGTTAAATGGCAGCAGAGCGTGGAACGAATGATAAATGACGGGGTGGATACCTTTGTGGAAATCGGCCCGGGAAAAACGCTGTCGGGCTTTATGCGGAAAATAAGCAGGAACGTTAGAGTCCTGAATATAGAAAAAATTGAGGATTTGGAGAAATTATCATGCTGAAAGGAAAGGTAGCCCTTGTAACCGGAGCCAGCAGAGGCATAGGCAGGGAAATCGCACTTACGCTGGCAGAATACGGCGCGTCGGTCATTGTAAATTATAACGGTTCCAGGGAGCAGGCGGAAAAGGTTGTAGAGGAGATCAGAAAAGCTGGAGGAACAGCGGAGGCGGCTCAGTGTTCCGTTTCGGACTGCGAGGCCTGTGAAGCAATGATCCGAAATGCTCTTGATAAATACGGACACATTGATATATTGGTAAACAATGCGGGCATTACAAGGGATAATCTGGCAATGAAGATCAGTCAAGAGGATTTTGACGCAGTATTGGATACCAATTTGAAGGGGACTTTTTATACCATAAAGCACATGTACCGTGCATTTTTAAAGCAAAGAGGCGGAAGGATCATCAATCTGGCTTCTGTAAGCGGGCTTCTGGGAAATCCGGGACAGGCAAATTACGCCGCAAGCAAGGCGGGAGTCATCGGCCTTACAAAGAGCATTGCCAGGGAGCTGGCCTCAAGGGGAGTTACGGTAAATGCTGTGGCGCCGGGCTATATTGATACGGATATGACAAAAGCTATGACGGAGTCGGCAAAAGAGGCTGTGCTTGCACAGATCCCCCAAAAGAGAGTGGGAACGCCGAAGGACGTGGCTGAGGCGGTGGCCTTTCTGGCAAGTGACAGGGCATCGTATATTACCGGACAGGTAATATCCGTGGACGGCGGAATGCATATGTAATGGGGGATATGCCCGCGTCGGCGGACAAATTGATTTGGCAAAAAGTAAAAGGAATGCGCAGCAAAGCGCGGAAGTGAGGAAAAAATGAGGAGAAGAGTAATGATCACCGGGCTGGGCGCCATTACGCCCATCGGTCTTGGCATGCAGGAATTTTGGAACGGCGTTCGTCAGGGAAAAACCGGGTTCGGCCCCATTACCAAATTTGACGCTTCGGGCTATAAATGCAGGTTGGCGGCGGAAGTGAAGGGTTTTGACGCCAAAAATCATATGGATCCTAAGGCAGCAAAGCGTATGGAGCTTTTCTGCCAGTATGCAGTGGCGGCATCCAGGGAAGCCATTGAGGATGCAGGGCTTAACTTGGACAAGGAGGATCCTTTCCGGCTGGGAGTTTCGGTGGGATCGGGAATCGGCTCTTTGCAGGCGTTGGAACGGGAGCACACAAAATTGCTGGAAAAAGGACCTTCAAGGGTGAATCCCCTCATGGTGCCTCTGATGATTTCTAATATGGCTGCCGGCAATGTTTCCATACAGTTTGGCTTAAAAGGAAAAAGCATTAACGTGGTCACGGCCTGCGCAACGGGAACTCATTCTATCGGGGAGGCGTTCCGCTCCATACAGTACGGCGAAGCGGAAGTTATGGTGGCGGGAGGCACCGAAAGCAGCATTACGCCAATTGGTATTGCGGGATTCAGCGCTTTGACAGCCCTTTCCACCAGTGAGGATCCTGAGAGATGCTCTATTCCTTTTGACAAGGAGAGAAGTGGTTTTATTATGGGAGAAGGAGCCGGAATTGTCATATTGGAGGAATTGGAGCATGCTCTGGGACGGGGGGCAAAAATATATGCGGAGCTTGTAGGCTATGGAAGCACCAGTGACGCCTATCATATCACCTCTCCTGTGGAAGATGGATCCGGGGCGGCTAAGGCAATGGAATATGCAGTGGCTGACGCAGGTGCTGCAAAAGAAGAGATCACCTATATTAACGCCCACGGCACAAGCACGCACCATAATGACTTGTTTGAAACCAGAGCCATTAAACTATGCTTTGGGGATCATGCTCGGAAAATCAAAATCAATTCTACAAAATCCATGGTGGGCCATCTTCTTGGGGCGGCGGGAGCCGTGGAATTCATTACCTGCGTAAAGGAGCTGGAGGAGGGATACTTGCATCCCACTGTGGGTTACCGCATTCCGGATGAAGAGCTGGATCTTGATTACTGCAGGGAGGCGGTGACAGGTGAATTTTCATATGCGCTGTCCAATTCTCTGGGCTTTGGCGGTCATAATGCCAGCATTTTAATAAAAAAGTATGTGTAAAGGAAAAGAAATGTCTGTATTAAATATAAAAGAAATTATGGAATTGATTCCTCACAGACAGCCCTTTTTACTGATTGATACCATTGAAGAGCTGGAGCCGGGAAAAAGAGCTGTGGGAAAAAAATGTGTGTCCTATAATGAACCTTATTTTGCGGGGCATTTTCCGGAGGAACCGGTAATGCCCGGGGTGCTGATTGTGGAGGCTCTGGCCCAGGTTGGGGCGGCGGCTATCTTAAGCCAGCCGGAATTTCACGGCAAAACCGCTTACTTTGCGGCAATAAATTCTGCAAAATTCCGCCGGAAGGTGGTGCCCGGGGATGTGCTTTTGCTGGAAACGGAGATTATCAAGGTAAAAGGTCCCATAGGAATCGGAGCGGCAAAGGCCTATGTGGGAGAGAAGCTTGCGGTACAGGCGGAGCTGACCTTTGCAATCGGCAAGGCCTGAAGTATTCGCACTGTGCGCCGGATGCGATTACTGGTTCAGGAGGAGCATATGAAATTTAAGCCTTTAAAAATAGGAGATTTAACTGCCCGAATCCCTGTGATTCAGGGGGGGATGGGAGTAGGTATCAGCCTGGCCGGACTCGCGGGAGCCGTGGCGGCTTCAGGGGGAGTGGGTATCATTTCCACCGCGCAGATCGGTTTTCGGGAGGAAACCTTTGACAGAGACCCCATTGGAACAAATCTGAGGGCCATAGGGAAGGAGCTGGCAAAGGCCAGAGAGCTCGCCAAGGGTGGGATCGTAGGCGTAAATATTATGGTGGCCACCAAAAAATATGAGGAATATGTAAGAGCTGCCGCGGCGGCAGGAGCAGATCTGATTATATCGGGAGCGGGACTTCCTATGACGCTTCCGGAGCTTGTGCGGGGTACAAAGACCAAAATAGCGCCAATTGTGTCCAGTCTCAAGTCATCACAGGTCATTTTTCGCTATTGGCTTAAAAAATACGACAGGCTTCCGGATCTGGTAGTGATCGAAGGTCCGGATGCAGGGGGGCATCTGGGATTCTCTTATGAGCAGCTTGAAAACTGTGAAGGATTGGACTATGATAGGGAAATCACAGCCATTATAGATCATGTAAAGGAGTGCGGACGCACAAGAGGGCAGGAAATCCCAGTTGCGGTAGCAGGAGGAATCTACACAGCTCAGGATGCGGAGAAGGCCTTTTCGCTGGGAGCGGACGGCGTGCAGATGGCTACCAGATTCGTCACTACCTATGAGTGCGACGCCCCCATAGAATACAAAAGGGCATACATTAACGCAGGACGCGAGGACATTGTGCTGGTAAAAAGTCCTGTGGGAATGCCGGGCAGAGCCATCCGCAATGCCTTTATTGAAAGGACAAAGGAAGGGCCGGTGCCCCACGGAAAATGTCATTTGTGCGTAAGCACCTGCGACCCGGCCACTACCCCTTATTGCATTACGGATGCTCTCGTAAATGCGGCAAAGGGAGACACAGACCACGCGCTTCTGTTTTGCGGGACGAATGCATGGAGAGCCACAGGACTTGAGCATGTAAGCGATATAATGAAAGAGTTTCAATAGAAGAGGAAATAGATATGACAACCAGAATCATCGGAACGGGAAGCTGTCTGCCTGAGACTGTGGTGACAAATGACGATTTGGCTAAAATCATGGATACATCGGATGAGTGGATCCGCACGCGCACAGGCATTAGAGAACGTCGGCTGGTAAAGGAGGAGACTACTGCTTCTTTATGCGAAAAGGCCGCCTTAAGAGCCCTGGAGAATGCGGGAATGACGGGAGAGGAAATTGAACTGATCATTGTAGGAACCCTGACGGGGGATTATGTGACTCCCTCTACGGCCTGCCAGGTACAGGCGGGAATCGGAGCCTCCAGAGCGGCGGCATTTGACGTGAATGCCGCCTGCTCAGGTTTTTTGTTTGCCCTGCATATGGCCCATGCCTATCTTCAGGCGGGAATATATCAAAATGCTCTGATTCTGGGAGCGGAGACGCTGTCAAAAATTATGGATTGGAGCGATAGAAGCACCTGTGTTCTCTTTGGAGATGGAGCGGGGGCAGCGATTCTGAAAAGAGATGTAACAGGGCTGGTGGCCTTTGATCTGGGCTGTGATGGCTCCAGAGGACAGGCGCTTTCCTGTAAAAACAGGCTTAATAATAATCCTCTGGTTTCAAATCCCATATCCTTGGATTTCGTGCATATGGCAGGACAGGAGGTTTATAAGTTTGCGGTGAGCACAGTTCCCGGTTCCATAGGGAAGGTGCTGGAGCAGGCTGGAATCACACCCGATGATGTTTCTTGGTTTGTGCTGCATCAGGCCAATGTTAGAATACTCCAGGCCGTTGCAAAGCGGCTGAAGGTGTCTGAGGAGAAATTCCCCGTTAATCTTGACCACTGCGGAAATATTTCCGCTGCCAGCGTTCCCATTCTTTTGGATGAAATGAACAGAAATGGGAAGCTGAAAAAAGGAGAGAGGATCGTGCTGTCCGGCTTTGGCGGCGGCTTGTCCTGGGGCAGCGCCCTTCTGGAGTGGTAGAAAAAGGTTCTCTGCATCCGCAAAACCGCATATATTGACAGTAAGATGCGGTAACAGAGGGTGCTCTTCTATGTTAAATTATATCTGGGCGTTTATGATACTTCTGGGAGTGATTTACGCTGCTTTCACCGGACAGATGAGCGCTGTGACCAATGCTGCGCTGGACAGCGCCGGAGAGGCAATTTCCCTGTGCATTACCATGGCGGGCGTAATGGCCCTGTGGATGGGGCTTATGGAAATTGCTCAGAAGGCCGGGATCATCGAAAAAATGACCGGAGGCATCGGCCCGTTTCTGAATTTCATGTTTCCTAAAATTCCCAAAAATCACCCTTCCAGGGAATACATAGCCACAAATATCATTGCAAACGTTTTGGGGCTGGGCTGGGCCTGCACACCTGCAGGTTTGAAAGCCATGGAGGCTTTGGCCCGGCTGGAGGAGGAGAGGGGAAATCCCTCGTATACCGAAAAAAAAGCCGGAAACCGACCCGCAAGCAATGAAATGTGTACTTTTTTGATTATCAATATTTCTTCCCTACAGCTGATTCCCGTGAATATGATAGCCTACCGCAGCCAGTACGGCAGCGCCGATCCGGCAAAAATCATTGCTCCGGCCATTGCTGCAACTTTAATCAGCACTCTGACGGCTGTCGTCTATTGTAAGATAAAGGACAGATAGGGAGGCTTATATGGGAATATTGACACATATGTCGGATATTATCATTCCAATGGTTATCTTCTTTGTGGTAGGCTATGGGATGGTGTCGGGCATTAAAGTTTACGAGACCTTCTTAAAGGGAGCCGGGGAAGGGCTGAAGGTGGTGGGGGAAATTATGCCCACCCTGATCGGCCTTATGGTAGCGGTGGGCGTGCTGCGTGCCTCAGGATTTTTTGATATGCTGGGGAGCCTTCTTTCGCCCTTTACGGATGCGCTTGGGATTCCTGCGCAGATGATTCCCCTCCTGATTGTAAAGCTCTTTTCGTCCTCGGCGGCAACGGGATTGGTGCTGGATATTTTTAAAAGCGCCGGGCCGGATTCCTATGCGGGAATGGTAACATCCATTCTCATGAGTTGTACGGAAACGGTTTTTTATACTATGAGTGTTTATTTTCTGGCTGCCAGGGTAACAAAGACCCGGCACACTCTTGCCGGCGCTCTGCTTGCCACTTTGGCGGGAACGGCTGCAAGCGTGGTCCTTGCAGGGCTTCTTGTATAGGGTAGACGCCGCCGTAAAGCAGTGAGTCCGTACCTGTATTTATCTTCTGAAACGTTGTAAAATATAGGGGACACAGAAGGAGCCGCTTCTAAAAGTGCGGCATTGCTTCTATCGCGCAGAAAGATCAAGGATTCGTGCTGTGATCTTCCGGGCCAGATGTCTGTTATGTGTAATCGCAATGATTCCCATGCCGCGCTTTTCTGCCATATCCAGAACAACATTCCAGATCTGTGCCTGCGTAATTACATCAAGCATAGTGCTGATTTCATCACAAATAAGATAATCAGCGCCGCTTTGCAATGCTCTTGCCACGCAGAAGCGCTGCAGCTCACCGCCGGACAGCTCTCGCGGGAAGCGGTCAAGCCATGGGGGTTCGATACCCAACGCGGCCAGCATATCTTCGTGTAGAGAGCCGCTTTCCTCCAGCATATGCTTCAGCTTCCAGCGCGGGTTGATAGCCTTTTCAGGATGCTGCCAGATCAGCTGAACGGGACATATCCCCCTGGAGGGCAGAGGTTTGCCATCCAGCAGAATCCGCCCACTGTTCGGTGTCAGATAACCTGCCAAAAGCATGGCGAGGGTTGTCTTGCCATAGCCGCTTGGCGCAAGCACTGCCAGATTCTCCCCTTTATCAATTCTTAAACTGTGATTTTCAAGAATCCAGGGCTGTTTATTGTGATAACGGAAATATATATTTTGTGCCTCAAGCGCCATGATAACACCTCACTTCTCCTCCTCTCACTTCACGGACCGGCGGAACATTACTGATGCACCGGGAGGTTCTATAAGGGCAGCGCGGCGCGAACAGACAGCCCTTAGGCAAATCTCCGGCATATGGCTGAAAGCCCTCAATCGGTTGGAATCCGTTTTGAGGCAGCGCGCGCCACAAGGCTTTGGAATAAGGATGCCGCAGAGCCTCGGGGCCTGTTTTAAAATCCGAAGCAGGCGCCGTCTCTACGGTGGTTCCTGCATAGAATACGGCAACTCTGTCTGAGAATTCAAACGCCAGATCAATATCGTGGGTTATAAGAATGACAGACTTGCCCTCATTAGTCATTTCACGAAGCATTCGCAGAGCTTCCAGTGCCTGTTCCAGACTCATTCCTGGCGTGGGCTCGTCGGCAATGATGAGCTCTGCGCCGGTTATCAAAGCGGCAGATACCAAAACGCGCCTTGCCATGCCTCCGGAAAGCTGAAATGGATAGAGATGCTGCGTTGTATCTGGAAGTTCGAAACGCTGAAAAAGCTGCTTACGCTTATCAATGGGTTTTGGCCGGCGATGTCCGTCCACTTGAGGACCGGTTTTCATCAGAGGATCAAGAAAGGTAACGGACTGAGGCGCCAGAGCGATTTCTTTACCCCGAAGCTGCTTTTGTAGCTCTGGAGTCAGCTCCTGTCCCTTGTAGTGTAGATGGCCGTGTACGGCAGCGTTTTCAGGAAGGATACCAAGAATGGCAGAAGCCAGAAGACTTTTGCCAGAACCGGAGGAACCAGCAATAGCCACGATCTCTCCAGGATATACTGTCAGATACAAATCAGAAATAACCTGTAAATCTCTCTGCTCTAAGCCGTGGCTGTACATACGGAAAGAAATGGACAAATCATGTATTTCCAATAGTGTTTCATTTTTTTGATTCATGGGGGTCACCTTATTCCTGCGCACTGCAGGGATCTATGATTATCCGCAGACAATCTGCCAATTTGTCAACCAGCAATACCATCAGAGCCAGTGAAAGTCCGGGAAATACTGCGGACCACCATATTCCCGTTGAGATATACCGCATGCTTTCAGACAAAATGATGCCGATTGCAGGCTGCTCCGGCGACAGCCCGAATCCTAAAAAGGAGACGGACGCCTCGTGAAGAATGGCGTGTGGAAACAAAAGTACCAGCCCTACAAGGAATTGAGGCGCCAGATGAGGGAGCATATGGTGCACCAGAATCCATCTGCCGGATTTTCCCAGCTTGCGAGATATGAGAACATACTGCTGTGAGCGGAGTTGAAGGACTTCTCCTCTTATTAGTCGTGCAAGGCTGCACCAATGCGTGGCGGCAATGCCTATGAGAAGTCCCTTCAGTCCCCGTCCCATGGAAAAGGAGATCAGGATAACGAGTATTGTATGAGGGACGCTCATTACAAGGTCAATGAGCCAATTGATGGAGGCATCTATATATTTGGAACCCGTAGCGGCGGCAATGCCTGCAAGTACGGCAATCCCTGCGCTGACCAAAGATGCGGTAAGGCCCACTGACATGCTAACGGCCATGCCCTTGAGCGTTCGCAGCAGAAGATCCCGTCCCAGAGCATCAGTACCGAATGGATGCTCCATGGATGGCGGTTTTTGGGCGTTGAGAAAACTGCTTGCCACGGCATCCTCAGGAATGAGAATACCCACAGCGTATATAACGGACAGAATCACAGTCATCATTGCAGTCAGTAGGACAACCTTAGTGCGGCGGTTAAATTTTTTCATTCTGATATTCCTCTCAGCCGACTCCAACGGTTATTTCTTGTTATGATTTTACCTGAATGATTTGAGGATCGACGATTCCATAAAGTAAATTTGCGATCATGTTTCCTGTGCAGACAAACAGGGCGGAAAACAAAGTTACACCCAAAAGAAGAGGGACGTCCGAATTCAACCCGGCGGCAGACATCGCGCTGCCCAGTCCGGGATAGCTGAACACGTTTTCCGCCATCACGGAGCCGCCGAACAGCTCTGCAAAGGATGCAAACTGCAAAGTCAGAGCGGGAAGCAAAATGTTGCGCAGTCCGTGGCGGCGAAGGATTGTCCACTCACCTTCCCCTCTGGCCCGGGCGAACAAAACGTATTCGCTGTTCATCACGTCTACCAACTTCTGACGGGTGTGCAGGGCGATATTGGCAAAGGACATAAAGCTCAGAGTAAAAGCAGGAAGAATCAGATGATATAATCTTTGCCAAATGGTTACATCCTCGTTTCGGACGCCAATAGGACTGGAAAAACCTACAGGAAACCATTTCAGCCACACGGAAAATATCAGAAGGAGTACCAGCCCCAGCCAAAAAACAGGGAGGGAGCTGAGCACGTAGCATATTTTTTTGAGGAGCCTGTCCGGCAATCTGTTTCGGTACATTCCCATAACGCAGCCAAGGGCAAAGCCAATGGCGCCGGACAGCATCCAGGAGCAAAGCATGAGCGCCAGAGAATTCAGAAACCGTTCGCAGATAATGTCCGCAACCGGACGACGGTACAGAGCGGACTCCCCCAGATTACCTTGAAGAACCTCTGAAAGCCAGCTGAAATAGCGTTCAGCAGGCGGCTTGTTTATCCCCCAGTAGTCTTCGATTTCCGCTCGCTGTTCCGGTGAGATGGCAGTTCCAAGTCCTAAAATGTACTGCTGTACCGGGTCGATGGGAGATACGCTGACCAAAAGAAAAGAAACAATGGTCACAGCCAATAACAAAGATATAATGCGAATGCTGTAAATAAAAAAGATACGGGCGAGCCGCTTGATGGTTTCCTTCATAAATATCCTCAGCTTTTGTGATCATGAAATCATTCGGTCCAGCGCCATTCGCTCAGATTTTGTATTAAGGGCAGGCCGTGGCCATGGCCGTGTATGGGCTGCTCTCCGATGGAAAGGCCATCGCGGACATAAGTAACATGATCCAGATTGACTATCCACACCCAGGGACATTCACCCTTCATAGCGGTTCCGGTGGCGCCGTCCCACTGCACCTTCTGCCAGTTTTCGTTAGCCTCATCAACCGTCAGCGCTTCCATGGCTGCAGTCAAATAACCATCGGTTACATCGCTCATATAGCCTTCAGGATTGTAGAAATCATCCAGGAGAGCGCCGCTGGAACGGTATAAGTAATAAGTTTCATTGGGAGTGGAGGAACCCCAGCCCATCATTACGGCTTCAGAAAACATTCGCTGTGTAATATTATCCCAGCTGGTGCCTTCCACATGAATCTGAATGCCGATTTCCTTTACCTGTTCGGCGGCAGCCATGGCAACTGCCTGCCGTACAGAGTCGCCGGAGGGATATATGCAGGAAAATTCTGCTTTCAGACCGTTTTTTTCAACGATGCCATCACCATCGGTATCAACCCACCCCGCATTTGCCAGCAGTTGTTTTGCGTATGCAACATTTGTTTCAATAACAATCTCGGGATTGTTCCAGGGCATACCATCATTTTCGGAGTAAGCGGGTCTGCCAAAGCCGTTCAGCACTTCGTCTGCAATTATCTGCCGATCAATGGAGTAGGCGATGGCCTGGCGAATCTCAAGATTACATGTTACATTGTTTCCGATGGGCGCGCCGCTTTCTGTAGTCTTTCCTTCATTCGGTAAAACCGGAAGGGTAAATCCTCGATTGTCCGTGGAGACAATCGACTCAATATGATAACCGTCGACCTCTGTTGTGCCAAGGGTTGCCGTGGAATACGCAACATCTACCTCTCCTGCCTGAACAGCCGCCAGCGCGGCATCCTCGGACATGAATACAACCGTGACATTCTTGATTGGGGGAACGCCTCCGTAATAATCCTCGTTGGCAGTAAAGATAATCTGCTCCTGGGGGCTCCATTCAACAAATTTATAAGGACCTGAGCCGATGGGGTTTAGACCGTAATCCTCACTGTAAGCGTGCTCCGGCACAATGCCGATGGATGCAAGGGTATTCAGGAAAATAGAAGTGGGCTTTGACAGAGTCACCACAAGGGTTTGTTCGTCCTGCGCAGAAGCGCTTTCCATGTAGGTCAGGTCAACGGAGCCCTTCGCTGCTTTTGCCGTTTCCAGAGTGAAGGCCGCATCGGAGGCAGTAACTTTTTCTCCGTCCGTGAAGTATGCATCGTCCCGCAGGGTAAAGGTCCATGTGAGACCATCGTCCGACAAGCCATAGTCGGAAGCCAGATCATTTTCAAAGGTCAGATCGGAGGTATAGGTCACCAGAGTGCTTTGTACAATGGGGGAATTTCCGTGTCCCCAGCCCCGGGTGGGATCAAGGGTTTCCGGCTCAGAGCCAATGGCAATCACCACGCTGTCCTTTGCTTCGGTTCTCGCCTCTTCGGCAATGCCTGTTGACGATTCAAGGGAAGCGTTGCTGGGGGTTCCGCAGGCAGTTATGGTAAAAATCAAGCCGACTGTCAAAAACGGGGCGAAACAATTTCTGGAATTCATAATCCCTTATCCTTTCGTTGGATTGGCTTTACCTTTGGACAAGCGCCGATGGAATCATTCAAAAGAGAAAGAGTGTCCGTAATGCTTATATCTCTTTCTGATGCAATACGCGAAACATCGCCGTATTCATATTTTGTCCGTTCCACGCCGTATCCTGAGGAAACTTTACGGTGCACGGCGCCGAAGGGTGTGTCGAAAGTTTCAATTTGGCGGTCAAGAACATAGCGGTGGCATCTGCTTTCCCGGATGCCGATGGTTGTGGTATGTTTGAAAATATGAAGAATGAGGGATTCCTTATCAGCTTCGCGGCACATTACATGGATGAGGACGCCCGGACGGTTTTTCTTCATGCCGATAGGAGTGGTATATACATCAAGAGCTCCTGCGCGAAATAGCTGTTCCATGGCAAAACCAATGTTCTCTCCGGTCATGTCGTCCACATTGCAGCTCAGCTCACAGATTTCATCTTTTGTATCGGGCGTTTCGCCAAGCATAGCCCTGACGCAGTTTGCCGCTTCAAATTCCTTTTTGCCCATGCCGTAGCCGATTGCCTGGATTTTCATGAGCGGCATGCTGCCGAAGTCTGTGGCGAAATGCTTAAGTAGCGCAGCGCCCGTGGGAGTACACAGCTCGCCGCTTATATTTCCCCCGTAGATTGGCACATCCTTTAAAATATATGCTGTTGCGGGGGCCGGAACGGGAAGGATACCGTGGGCGCACCGTACATGGCCGCTGCCCACATGAATGGGGGAAACAATAATTTTATCGGGAGACAGACGATTCATTAACATGCAGACTGCCGTAATATCCGCTATGGCGTCCATTGCTCCAACCTCATGGAAATGAATTTCCGTCACCGGAACGCCATGGGCATGACTTTCCGCTTCCGCGATCAGCCCATAGACCGCCATAACTTGATTCTGTACATTTTCGGGCAGAGTCAGGTGTTCCCGTACAATATGCTCAATGTCATGCAGCCCGCTGTGATGATGACCGTGATGATGCTCATGGCTGTCATGAAGACGCTGATGTGCGTGCTCATGATGGTGATGCTCATGATTTGTTTCCTCCCGGCCATTGACCGTTACCGCAATATGTGTTCCTGTGACGCCGCATTTTACAGATGACTCTTTATTGAACAGTACGCCGGGGATACCCAGCGCATTGAGCTCTTTCACAAATTCATCGGGATCGGGCAGCAGCTCAAGCAAGGCTGCCGTCAGCATATCTCCTGCGGCTCCCATTCCGCAGTCCAAATATAATGCGCGCAATTTTATGCCTCCTTTTTCGCACTCATATGGTTAATCATATTTGCAAGATAACCTGCGCCGAAACCATTGTCAATATTTACCACGGAAACGCCGCTGGCGCAGGAATTTAACATAGACAGAAGGGCAGAAAGTCCCCCGAAGGATGCGCCGTAGCCAACGCTTGTGGGAACGGCGATGACAGGACAGTCCGCAAGACCGCCAATCACGCTGGCAAGAGCGCCTTCCATACCGGCAATGGCAATAATCACGCTGGCGTTCATGATGTCCTCCAGATGCGCCAGCGTCCGGTGAAGCCCTGCAACTCCCACATCGTAGAGACGGATCACCTCGTTGCCCAGTACGGCAGCAGTAAGGGCAGCTTCTTCTGCAACGGGAATGTCGCTGGTTCCCCCGGTGGCTACCACAATTTTTCCAATGCCATCGGGGACAGGCGGCTGTCCGATGATTCCGCAGCGTGCATCTGCGTAATAATTGAGAGGAAGCACATTTTTTACTGCTGAAGCGGATGCTGCTGACAGGCGGGTAATCAGAATGGTATCCTGTCCGTTTTTTAACATGGTCTGTGCAATTCCCACCATCTGCTCGGGGGTTTTCCCTGCACCATAAATTACCTCTGCGGCGCCCTGGCGTAATTTCCGGTGCATATCCACCTTGGCATAACCGATGTCATCAAAGGGCTTTAATTTAAGCTTCAAAACGGCATCCTCCACTGAAACGGTGCCATTGCTGACACCCTCCAAAAGCCGTCTGATTTCGCTGCTCATTCTCTCACCTCCAAATCAAGTGACACACTTTTATAGAGCTCCTTCAATTTTGCGAGGATTGCCTTGCGGTGTGTGAGCAACAGCCCAAGCTGAGCCTCAGGAAGCTGCAGTTTGGCGTGGCGGTTCTGTGAACGGACCCGAAAATCAGTGAATCCCAGGGAAAACAGATAATTCTCCGCGATTTCCGTTGCAGTCAGCTTTTCGGGGGTGATGACTTCATCTGTGGGTATTCTTGTGGCAAGACAGGCGTAAGCAGGCTTGTCCCATGTGAACAGTCCCGCCTCCCTGGACAGGCGGCGTATCTCAGATTTCGTCAGACCGCACTCACGCAGGGGGGAGAGAACCGACATCTCAGCTAACGCCCGCATTCCCGGCCGGTCCTGCGCATCATCTGAGGCATTTGTTCCATCCAGAAGCACCGAAAAGCCATCCGCCTCCGCTGACTCAGAAATTGCTCCGAATATGGCTCTTTTACAGTAATAGCAGCGATTAAAGGGATTTTCTTTTACATTCGGAGCGGACAATGCGCTGAAAGAAATGATTTTCATATCGGCGCCAAGGCTTTTTGCCAGACGCTCTGCATCATTCAATTCAAATTGCGGCTGAAATTCTGATTTTACATAATAGGCCCGTACTTCTTGAGCATATTTTTTTGCGATATAAAGAAGAAATGAAGAGTCCACGCCGCCTGAAAAAGCAATCGCCGTTCTTGGATGCAGAACAAAAAATTCTTGTAATGTCAAATCATCACCTCCGTAAAATAAAAAAAGCACCCAATTCCCCTTCTGAGGACATGTGTGCTTTCCTAGCATACGATTCATAAAATATTGGTACTATGAACTTGAATCAAAAAATGCTTCTGCATTATTGTGGGCAGCTTCATGCTGCATTAAAAAGTATTATACACTGTGGGCACAAAAAAATCAAGGGCAGATGTGAGTTCTACGGTGGCCTTGGATGTAGGAGTGTCAAAAAAATTGTCGCGGCGCCGCCACAGCTTCCAGCTGGCAGCTATTTTTCTGGCATTTACAAATTTCCGGTAAAGACCCTCCTGCTGCATGAGATCTGCATGTGTTCCCTGCTGAACGATTTTTCCGTGATCCACCACCAGAATCTGGCTGCCACCTCCACCTCTGCATCCGAAGCCCCCGTACGGCCCATACGTATGTTTTCTCTCACAGTATCGTCGAAAAGATAATTATCCTGGGACACGTATGCCTTCTGCCTGTTGTCTGTCAGGGCACAGACAGAGCCGGAAGGAATTTCTATGCTGATTCCATGCAGAACCTCCTTGCGGCGATACCCGAAGTGCACGTTTTTAAGGGTAATAGAGTAATCCTTGGGTTGCGCCTTATTCTTTTCAGGGCGGGCCAGCTCTTCCTGGGTGAGTATGCCTGTAACTTCGCTGATAATGGTATTGAGCTTTCCTAAGTCATCGGTAAAGGATATACAAGTGATCAGGGGCTGAACAGCGTTTCTTTGTCCGACGCCAATACGCTTACCTCCTTTGATAATATCTGATTTACTTATGTAATATATCCGTTTCCGGTGTGATAACAGTGTATACTAACGCTGTTATCGATATAATACGGTAATCTTCTTTTGTCAAGGAGAGTTGGGAGTTATTGCAGTATTGATGCCCTAAGCTTTTATATATTTAAGAATGTGGTTTAAAAGGCATTGTATTATGGTAAAATATTCCCGTGAATTATGTGTGATGGGAGATTAAAAATGCGAAAAACAGTTTTATTTATAGCTATAAGCCTTGACGGTTATATTGCTGATAGAAACGGCAATGTTGACTGGCTTGTCGGGCAGGATGACGGCGCGGAAACCGTTGACAGCTATGCTGAATTTGAAAAAACCATAGATACTGTTATTATGGGGTGGACAACCTATCACCAGGTGACAACGGAGTTGTCCCCGGATCATTGGGTGTATGAAAATCTACACAGCTATGTCATCACACACCGCCATTGCCCATCCACAGACAAGATAACCTTTGTCTCAACAGATCCATGCGCGCTTGTGAGTGAATTAAAAGGCGGGGGCGGCAAGGATATTTGGATATGCGGTGGTGCCGACATTGCTCATCAGCTTATGCGCCATAACTTGATTGATACCTATCATATCTCAGTTATTCCGACAATTTTGGGGAATGGTACCCGGCTTTTTGGCATATTAGAGCAGGAAATCAAACTACGCCTTGCCACAGTCAAAAGCAGCAACGGCATTACGGAATTGATTTATCATAAAAAATAAGCAAAGCACATTGGAGAAGGTATTCAGGCTTTTATCCATGTGCCTCTGCATTTTATTGTGGAAAAAAGGAAGGTACCTATGGTAAAATGATTCCATGAATACGATTTCCCCTACTGTGATTTTTTTAATAGTATTGGCTTTGCTGACGCTGGGTTTGACCATCTTTTGGATATTTTGCCGAGCTAGAAGACGCGGAACGGCAAGCATAGATCGGATGGAAGGTCATGACTTTGAATACTTCTGCGCCCGGCTTTTGGAAAAGCATGGCTTTCTGGAGGTTGAAGTCACAAAGGGAAGCGGAGACTATGGAATTGATATTTTGGCGGAAAAGGATGGTGTTACTTACGCCATTCAGTGTAAATGCTACGGTGCACCGGTGGGGGTGAAGGCTATACAGGAAGCCTATGCGGGAAGAGACTACTATGACAGGATGGTGGGAGCTGTCCTCACCAATCAGTATTTTACGGCTCCGGCTGTGGAGGCCGCCCGCAAACTGAAAATCCTCCTATGGGACAGGGGCTATTTAGAAAGTATGCTGGAAGAATAAAAGCCCCTGTCCCATTGGGGCAGGGCTATTTAGAAAGTATGCTGGAAGAATAAAAGCCCCTGTCCCATTGGGGCAAAGCGTTTACAGTAAGGAGTACACAGTGGATATTACTTCAACTCTGAACGAAGTGCTGGTAAAGCTTTTTCGTGACATTATCACAATTGAAGAACAGGCGATAAAAACCGGTGAGTATAAGGAACTGTCTGTAAATGACATGCATGTCATTGAAGCGATAGATATAAAAGAGCCTAAAAATATGACCTCTGTGGCCAGAGCTCTGTCTGTTACCACAGGAACCCTGACTATCTCCGTCAACGGTTTGGTAAAGAAAGGCTTTGTGGAGCGGACCCGGAGCGAAAAGGACAGGAGGGTAGTGCTTGTATCTCTGACAAAAAAGGGAAGGAAAGCCTTCGCACAGCATCAGCGCTTTCATCAACAGATGATCGGAGCAGTGGTGGAAGGCTTAAACGGTCAGGAGCAGGAAATTCTGGAAAAAGCTCTGGGGAATCTGAATCAGTTTTTCCGAAACATTTCCAGAAAGCCTTAGGATCTGGGCATCCCTGAAGCTGAAAAGCAAGTCTGAGGAGCTCAGGGCGAGGATGTGGAATCGGGCAGGGGATAACTTTCTTCCAGGCGTTCTCTCAAAGAGACAAAGTCCGAGGGGCCGCAGTTCAGGAAAAAGGTGTGAAAAGCGTAATCGGAATAAGCGTCTCCCCACTGCCTTTGAGCCTCATCCTTCAAAGAAAGAATTTCCAGATAGCCCAAGTAATACTTCAGATAATTGCAGGGCTCCTCCGCAATATAGGTGTAAATGGCCTTTGCGGAATCGGGCTGGGTAACGCCGAAATTCTGCAGCACCTTGGCTACTTGACTGTAGGACGCGCCCTGATAATGTATCATAATATCTAAGAGAGAATAGAGGCATAACTGCAGGCTGCGGTTATGCTTTTCTAATTGTATACAAAGAGCGTCCAGAGAGCGGTCCTGTTCCTTCATGATCTGTGAAGCGTAGTCAAATCCTATAAATTCCACATAGATGGCCCAGCCTTCTTGATAACCGCCGTACCAGAGAATCTGGCGGATTTTGTTTTCCCCATTTTCCATGAAATAGCGATTGCTGTAAACTGTCTGATACAGATGCCCGGGGTAACCCTCGTGGGCAAGTGTGGTATACAGCTCCAGTCCTCCGGGAGAATTTTTTTCATTTATATATATGACATTGCTGTCGGTATCATCCAGCGGAGCAGTCAGGTAAAAGGCAGGGGCGCAGTAGTCCTGTAGGCTGGGAGAAACGGTTTTGACCGCAACGGAAGGGAGTTCTCCGACAGTTTGAATTTCATCCGGAGAGGATTCTTGAGGAAGGCTTGGAAAGCTGCCTGACATCCTTGTTTGCAGGTCAAGAAGCATTTCCTCCGCTTCCGTATAGGGAAAGACGGCATATTCGTCGGAGGATAAGCGCTCCAGAATAGAAGGTTCACTGGCTGCAATTTCCCGGATTGCATGATACTCCTCCTGTAATTTTGCCAACAGAAGCTCCTGTATCTCCGCAATGGGCCGATAGGAGCCTGTTTCGGAAATGAGCAGGTATTCGTAGTAGGCAGCGCCGTCGGGCTTGGAGGCAAGGCCGGCCAGGGGTATGGAAGGATCCTCCAGCAAAAACAAGCCGTCCGCCAGCGTTTCATAGGCGGGGAGAAGAACCGTTTTCAGCAGTCTGTCATTCTCCGCCCGGTACTGACGGGCTTCCTCCAGGGAAATTCCGCCTTCCTGGCACAGAGCGGAAATCCTTTCCTCAAAGGTGGTTTGGAGAAAATGTGTGCCTTCCCTCAGGGATTCCTCTGTGACGATAGTGTCACATTGCTCCTTGACCTTATCCAGCGAGGAAGCAGGCATCAAAAGGCCGGCCTGAGCCTTTTCCTGCTCAAAGACAAGGAGAGAGGCGAAGTACTCATCGGTCTGATCTAATAAGGAAAGATAATCTGTTACGTCTTGCTTTGTTCGGAAGGTGTATTCCGCAAGGAGGATAAGGAGTTGAGACTGCATTCCCGAGGAAGGAGAGAGGGGCTCCTCATAGTATAAAAAGTCTCCGGACTTCAAAGCGTTTTCAAAGGACCTCAGAAGCAGCGTCCTGGTATAACTATCGGAAAGAGAAAGTTTATCCGGACGGATGGACCTTAGAGCAGCGGCGGTGTTTTCGGCGGAGGCCTGCCCCCGAAGCGAGCTCTGGGCGCTGTAGATTGGAAGAACCGGATTGTAGTCATAAATACCAAAGTTTACCGGATACGCAAGAGTATAGTGCATGTTTAGCGTGCTGGAGACCATTTCGTCTGCAAACAGCTGTGAGGTAATATGGGAAAATTGCTTCTCATCCCGTTTGTAGGTAAAGAGAAACAGAGTGAGTCCTGCGAAAATCGCCAGAAAAATAATAGCAGGTATGAGATGCTTGCGGGAAATACGAGAATGATTTTTCAAAATATGCGAAGCCGCCCTTATATGTATGTTGATTCAATATATGCTCCAGGGAAAAAAGTATGAATTGTATTGCGTACAACTTTATAAAATGTATTATGAGTGCTGCCGCTGTATATTGACAGCAAAAAACAACTTTACTATACTGGAGACGGGGACTGAAATGAAAGAGAAGCAAAGAAAATATCAATATTTGGTAGATTATATTGACAATCTGATTCGGGAAGGAAAGCTGCATCCCGGAGACAAAATGTATTCGGAGAATGAACTGGCACGGATGTTTCACATCAGCCGCCAGACTGTTCGCAAAGCCATAGGACTGCTGGAGGAAAGAGGCGTGGTGCGCAGAGTCAGGGGAAGCGGCACTTATATAAGCTATGACAGAAAAGAGAATCTGGAACATTGCAGCAGAATTGCGGTGGTCGCTGCTTGTGTGGACGGCTATATTTTTCCCAAAATCATTCAGGGAATTGAAAACATATTGTTTGAGAAGGGGTATTCCGCTCATATTTCCTTTACAAATAATGTGCTGGAGAGGGAAAAGGGAATTTTGGAGGATCTGCTGGAGCGGAGGGATGTGGCCGGTATTATTGTGGAGGGAACCAAGAGCGGTCTTCCCAATCCAAACCTTTCGCTGTACAGGCAGCTTTTGCAGCGTAAGGTGCCCATCGTGTTCATCAATGCTTATTATCCTGAGCTGAGTGCGCCTCATGTATGCCTGGATGATGTGGAAGCGGCCCGGACGGCAGTGCATTATCTGACTGCCAGGGGGCACAAAAGGATAGGAGCAGTGCTTAAACTGGACGATGGTCAGGGAAAGCTGCGGTATCTGGGATATTTAAAGGCTATGGAGGAAGTGGGATACAGGGTTATGGATTCCTGCCTTGTGTGGATTGACACCCGGGAAGCAGGGAGGCTTGAGAGCTGCGCGGACAGGATTTTGGAGAGAACCCGAGAATGCACGGCTTTGTTCTGTTATAATGATCAGGTGGCTTTTCAGCTAATCCGTATATTGACGGACAAAGGTATCTGCATCCCTCAGGATATTTCAGTGATCAGCATTGACGATTCAGACCTGGCGACACACGGAGAGGTGGGTATTACTTCTCTGTCCCATCCAAAGGAGAGGCTGGGAGAAAAAGCAGCTCGGACCCTGATTGAGATGCTGGAAACCAGCACAGAAGGGGAATCCTGTGAGTTTGGGACACAGGTGGTGGAGCGGGCATCGGTGGACGTTCCAGGAGGATCTGCGCGGGCGCTGCGTCAGTAGATTTTCCTGGATAAGTCTTTATAAAATATGAAGAACAGCGTAGAAGTGAGGAGGAATTATAATGGAACGCTGTATAGGGAAGTCCTGAAGGGAGCGCCGGAACTCCCAACGCACGGTTACACTGGTGAACTTTATCAACGTAGATTTTTTGAAGGGTTACGGAGGGCTGTTCAAAACCCCGGTCCCAGGTCAACAGATGCTGGCGGCAGCCCTGGGAGTTTCAGTGCTGGTAATGGACACTGCAAGTGAGGGCGGCGCATGGGGGAACGGCGGTGCTGGCCTCTTTTATGAAAGGAAGGGTGAGGAACAGAGTTTTGGGAAATATCTGCTGGAGAAGATATTTTCAGGGCAGCCGGGAACTGCCATAGCTCCACGGGAGGCAGACCGGAAGGGCTTTAATAAATTTATGGAAAGCTATGTCAGAGCTTTGATTTTGAGAGAGGCAGGAATCGGAGTATGTTGGAAGAGATAAAGCAGTTGGTCTATGAAGCAAATATGTCTTTGCCCAGGTATGGACTTGTAGCCTTTACCTGGGGAAATGCGAGCGCAATTGACCGTGAAAAGGGATTGGTCGTAATCAAGCCCGGCGGTATGGAGTATGCGAAGCTGAAGCCTGAGGACATGGTGGTAATGGATCTTGAGGGAAGGAAGGTGGAAGGAAGGTATAATCCGTCTTCCGATACGCCCACTCATTTAGTGCTGTATAATGCTTTTCCCGAAATTGGAGGCATCGTGCACACTCATTCCTCCTATGCCACAAGCTGGGCGCAGGCAGGCAGGGACATTCCCTGCTATGGAACCACACATGCGGATTATATTTACGGAGCGGTTCCATGCATAAGATGTCTGACGGCTGAAGAAATTGAGAGTGGATACGAGGAGAATACAGGGAATCTGATTGTAAATGAGCTGCGCCGAATGTGGAAAAATCCCGTGAAAACACCGGCGGTACTCTGCAAAAATCGCGGTCCCTTTGTCTGGGGGAAAAGTGCTGAAGAGGCGGTACAAAATGCGGTGGTTTTGGAGGAGGTTGCAAAAATGGCTTACCGGGCGGAAATCATCAATCCTCAGATACTGCCGGCGCCCAAGGAGCTGCAGGATAAGCATTATTACCGGAAGCATGGGGCGGACGCATACTATGGACAGGGGAGGGAATGAGGATAGTGCTGGACGCGGCAAAGGGTTTATGCTAGTATATTTTCGGAAGACAGAGAGTGAGGGCCGTAGGCTGGCTTACGGCAGAATGGAGGAAGTGATGAACAATTTAGAGCTGCAAAAGCAGGCGAATGAAGTTCGCAAGGGCATTATAACCGCAGTTCACAGTGCGAAGGCAGGACACCCCGGCGGTTCCCTTTCCGCGGCAGACGTATTTACTTTTCTTTATTTCGAAGTGATGAATATCGATCCCAAAAACCCGGCTATGGAGGATAGGGATCGTTTTGTGCTGTCAAAGGGGCACACTGCTCCCGGGCTTTACTCGGCTCTGGCTCACAGGGGATTTTTTCCGGTGGAAGATCTGATTAGCTTAAGGAAGCTTGGGTCCTATCTTCAGGGACATCCCTGTGTGCATATCCCCGGTGTGGATATGTCCTCCGGCTCCCTGGGACAAGGAGTTTCCGCTGCCGTAGGCATGGCTCTGGGAGCAAAAATGGATGGAAAAGCTTTCCGCGTATATACGCTCTTGGGAGATGGGGAAATTGAGGAAGGACAGGTCTGGGAGGCGGCCATGTTTGCCGGATTCCGCAAGCTTGACAATCTCTGTGTGATTGTGGACAACAATAACCTTCAGATTGACGGGCCCATTGACCAGGTGTGTTCTCCTTATCCGATAGATAAAAAATTCGAGGCATTCAACTTCCATGTGATTAACGCGGACGCTCATGATTTTGACGCGCTCCGCTCTGCATTTAAGGAGGCCGGGGAAACAAAGGGAATGCCCACCTGCATAGTGGTGCGCAGTCTGAAGGGCAAGGGTGTGTCCTTTATGGAAAATATCGTAGATTGGCATGGCAAGGCTCCCAATGATGAGGAGTATGCAGCGGCAATGGCGGACCTGGAGAAAATCAGTGCAGAATTAGAGAAAGCAGGTGAAGCATGATGGCAGAAAAAATTGTTAAGACAACCGCTGTGAAAAAAGTCGCAACCAGAGAGAGCTACGGGAATGCCCTGAAGGAGCTTGCAGAAGAATTTCCTCAGCTGGTGGTATTGGACGCGGATCTTGCGGCAGCCACAAAAACCGGTATTTTCAGGAAGGCATATCCTGAGCGCCATATTGACTGCGGAATTGCAGAATGCAATATGATGGGCGTGGCGGCAGGACTGTCTCTTGTGGGAAAAATCCCCTTTGTGAGCTCCTTTGCCATGTTTGCAGCAGGCCGTGCTTTCGAGCAGGTGCGCAATTCCATAGGGTACCCCCATTTGAATGTAAAGATTGGAGCCACCCATGCTGGAATTACCGTGGGAGAGGATGGAGCCACCCACCAGTGCAACGAGGACATTGCTTTGATGCGTACCATTCCTGGAATGGTGGTTATGTGTCCTGCGGATGATGTGGAGGCGCGGGCAGCTGTTCGGGCGGCCTTGGAGCATGAGGGGCCCGTGTATATTCGCTTTGGGAGAGCGGCTGTGCCGGTGATTAACGATGGGCCCGACTATAAATTTGAAATCGGTAAGGGAAGCGTTGTCAGGGCAGGAAGCGATGTGACCATTGCGGCCACGGGTATTTGTGTGGACTCTGCTTTGGGAGCAGCGCAAAGGCTGGAGCAGGAGGGAATCAGCGCGGAGGTTGTAAATATATGCACCATTAAGCCTTTGGATGAGGATATCATCGTAAAAAGCGCGCAGAAAACAGGCAGGGTAGTGACGGTTGAGGAACATTCCGTAATCGGAGGGCTGGGCAGCGCCGTATGCGACTGCTTGTGTGCGAAATATCCCGTTCCCGTAAAGAAGCTGGGCATGCAGGATGTGTTTGGAGAATCCGGCTCTGCGGCAGCGCTAGTGGAAAAATACGGACTGGATGCAAGGGGGGTTTATCAGTCTGTGAAAGAATTTTTGGGAAGCTGAGTTCGTTCACTGAAATGATACACAGGATATTTTAAATCTCACAAGAAGCGGGCAGGAGAATGGATTTTCCCCTGCCCTTTTCATTCGGTTTCCGCTTCTGGAGTATGATGAAAGCGAAGAAGCTTCATCGTTGCTTTTGCAATACCCGATGATAAATCGGCATGCCTTTCTCCGCCTGGGTAATCACCTTAAGAAGTCCTCGCCGGATCATATCTTCGATACGGAGAGAGAGAAAAGAATCACTGATGCCCAGCCGATATTTCCCCATGATTTTTCCGATCAGCCTTGCCTCATGAAAAATCTCTTCTTCCGCCGCCAGCTCTCTGAGAAGAAAGTTGTCATAGAAATTTTCCGGCACGCTGACCGGCTGACCGTTCAGAACTGTGCGCAGTGGAGCATTTTCATTCTGAAGAGTCTGCCACAGAGTCAGGCAGTCGCTGCAAAAACCGGAGGGAAGTATCTCCTGCAGGGATAAATACCTGTGCCACTCTTCGGGCAAAGTTTCTCCCCAGCAGGTCTTAGAAAATACGGTTCCATGCCTGTCCAGGCTCCATTGGGGAAGACGGACGGCGTACAGGGAGCCTGTGTATTCTTTGCCGCAGCGCTGTGGGGAAAGCTGCGCTGCAAGCCAAATAAGCCCGCAGAGCTCATCGGGATTACTGCTGTACCAAATGCGGGCTGCTTCTCCGGATAAAATCCGCCGGGATATTTCTTCAAAATCATCCTTTACCCTACGAAACGTATCAGAAATCTGCCTTGCGCCGTATTTTTCATCGGGATAAATTCCGGCGAGCTGCTCCAGCGCCCGAAGGCGCTTGGGACCGGGTTGGTTTTCCGTAATGTCGCCGATGCTCAATGAAAGCTCAAAGGAAAATATATCCTGAGGGTTCCCTCCCATGGGCTCCGCTTCTTCCCAGGCTTTGCGCTCTCTTTCCTCAGTCTGCTGTCTGGCCTTTTTGATTTCCTTTCTGGTTGGGCTGGTGCCATCCGGCTTGCGGAGGATAATGCCCACTGCCGACCCGGGGTAGGGGCCTTTTCCATAGCTTTGCGCTATTCTCAGGCTCCCGGCGGCGCTGTCGCCGAAAACAATTTCGATCATAATAAAACTCCTTTTTCTGCGGCTTTGAACAGCTCTATGTCCCAGTAACCGCTTGAGGGAAAATTATAATCATTATACCATAAATCAGGGCGCCGCGCCGGTATATGGGTGAGGAAAAAGAAACTTTAAGAAAAATTAAGAATCTCATATACAAAAACGAAACAATTTTCTGTTATTTTATGATTAAATAAATCTATGAAAACAGAAGAAGAAAGAGGCAGGGGACATGGGACAGATGAGCAGTCCGAAAAAGGAGCTTGACCTGGAGCTTACAAATATGAAGAGAAATCCTTATTTGGCGGACTATACGGAATTTAAGAAAAGGAGGCGGAAACAGGAGGCCCAGGGAGAAAAACCTGAGGTATCTCCAGAGAGGGTATCAAAAAGAAAGCCGACCAGAAAGATTGTATCTGAAAAAGCCTCCTCCCAAAGAAATATACCGGAAAGAAGCGCGGCAAAAAGGGCCGCTGCCAGAGAAAGAAGGCGGCGGATGGTTTATTATAAAAAGCTGGCGCTTTTGACAGGGGGAGCAGTGATACTGATTACAGCGGCAGTACTGGGGATTTGGCTGTGGAGAACAGGGAAAACGGCGGCGGACTCACAGGCAGTGAACGAAAACGAAGTAGGGGAAGAGATCCTTGCCAGCCTGGAGCCTGAGGTAAAAATTCAGGGAATCAGCGCGGAAGACTACGGGAAGCATCCCACATGGACGGAGGATTTTCTGACCTTAAATGAATGCTCCAGGCCGGGAGACGCACTGACACAGGTTAATAGCATCTTTGTGCATTATACTGCCAATCCCGGCACCAGCGCGGCTCAGAACCGAAGCTATTTTGAACAGCTTAAGGATACTCAGGAGACCAGCGCCAGCGCCCATTTTATCATTGGGTACGAGGGAGAAATCATCCAGTGCATTCCCCTGGATGAGATTGCTTATGCGGTGCAGACCAGAAATGAGGATTCCATTTCTATAGAATGCTGCTACTTGGAGGAGGATGGCTCCTTTACACAAGAGACTTATGATTCTCTGATCAACCTGCTCAGGTGGTTGATTGAGACTTATGATTTAACAGAAAATGACATTCTGCGTCATTATGACTGCGGCGGAAAGAAATGTCCGCTGTATTATGTAAACAATGAGGACGCCTGGGAACAGCTGAAACGGGATGTGAGATAAGGAAGCGGCAAGCAGTTGCCATCCATGTTCTTTTTTGCTAAAATAGGCACGTAAAACAGAAAGGCTTGGGAATGCTATGAATATTTTATCACCGTCAATTCTGGCAGCCGATTTCTGGAGACTGGGCGATCAGATCCGAGAAGCGGAGAAAGCCGGAGTAAAATATCTCCACATCGATGTCATGGATGGACTTTTCGTTCCATCCATTTCTTTCGGGATGCCGGTGCTGGCATCCATACGCAGACAGACAGAGCTGTTTTTGGACGTGCATCTGATGATTCACAGGCCGGGGCGCTATGTGCAGGAATTTGCAAAGAGCGGCGCGGATCTGATTAATTTTCACCTGGAAGCCGAAGAGGATCCAAAAGGAGTGATAGAGTCCATACGCAGAACAGGAAAAAAGGCGGGGATCACGATAAAGCCGGAAACTCCGGTGAAAGCGGCGGAGCCGTATCTGGAGCTGGTTGACATGGTGCTGGTGATGACTGTGGAGCCTGGATTCGGAGGACAGGAGCTGATTTTGAAGTGCCTGGACAAGGTGAGAGAACTGCGCAGGATAGTGACAGAAAAAGGTCTTTCAACGGATATTGAGGTGGATGGAGGAATTTATGAGGAAAATCTTCCTGTAGTTCTGGACGCCGGAGCAAACATCATCGTGGCAGGTTCAGCGATTTTCAATAATGACATTTCTGTCAATATAGGGAATTTCAGAAAGCTAATGGAGGAATAGTAGAAAATGACGGGACACAGAGGGAACGATTTTTTTATTTTTCTCATGGGAGTCGCGGGCAAATTTCTGAATTTTATAAAATGGGTGGCAGTATCGGCAGTAATAGGCGTTACGGTGGGACTGACGGGTACTGCCTTTTCTTATGGAATGCAGGCTGCAACGGATTTCAGGACAAGGTATCCTGCTATCGTATTGGGACTGCCGGCAGCAGGAATCCTGATCGTATTATTATATCATCTTGCCCATAGGGATAACGATAAAGGTACAAACAGTGTTCTTTCCGCGGTCAGATCGGAGGAGCAACTGTATCTCTCAACGGCTCCGCTGATTTTTGTCAGCACCATACTCACCCACCTTTTCGGCGGTTCCGCAGGAAGAGAGGGTGCGGCTCTGCAGCTGGGCGGCAGTTTGGGAAACGGCTTTGGCAGATTGCTTCGTATGAAAGACGCCGATGCCCATGTGATGATTATGTGCGGTATGAGCGCTTGCTTTTCAGCTCTTTTCGGCACTCCTATGGCCGCTGCGATTTTTCCCATGGAGGTGGTCAGCGTGGGAGTCATGTATTATGCGGCTCTGGTGCCCTGCGTGCTCTCTGCGCTAATTGCTTCGGGGATTGCGGAGGCTTTGGGAGCTGCGGGAGAGCAAATGTCCATTGCGTACATTCCGGAGTTTACCTGGGTAACGGGAGGCAAAGTTATAGCTTTGGCGGTACTGAGCGCGGTACTGAGCGTCGTTTTCTGTGTGACGCTGCATGCTGTAGCCTCCCAAGGGAAAAAACTGCTGCCCAATCCCTATTTGCGCATTGCTTTGGCAGGAGGAGTGCTCGTCGCTTTGGCGGCGGCTCTTGGAACCGGAGACTATTTAGGGGCGGGAATGGATGTCATCGGCAGGTGTCTGCAAGGAGAGACGCGTCCTGAAGCCTTTATTTGGAAGCTGATTTTTACGGCGATTACTCTTGGAGCCGGCTATAAGGGGGGAGAGATTGTACCTTCATTTTTTGTGGGAGCTTCCTTTGGATGTCTTATGGGAGGCTTCCTGGGACTTTCCCCATCGCTTTGCGCGGCGGTAGGCATGATAGCGGTCTTCTGCGGCGTAACCAACAGTCCTATTACCGCGCTGCTTATTGCCCTGGAACTTTTTGGGATGGAGGCCCTGCCCTATTTTCTGCTGGGAGTGGCGGTGAGCTATATGCTGTCAGGGTATCAGAGTCTTTATCATACCCAGAAAATCATTTATTCCAAATACAGGGCGGAGTTGAAGAAAAGCCGGTGATATTTGGCAAAGAATAGATGTGGTTACTATAGAATTTCTCTTTTTCTGCCGATAATCATAAAAAGAGGAACTGGCCGCAGAAGCCAGGAAAAGGAATCAGAAAGACTAACTATTAAAAGTCAAGTCTAAAATGAAGATTTTATGAATGAATTGCTGAAACGCATTTCAGATATT
>CALWRA010000024.1 GCA_944383825.1 uncultured Acetatifactor sp.
CATATTATTTTTCGTTTCGCCATAAACCTACATTTTTTCCTCGGCGTTTTCTTTCATTTTATCACTGGCGTTGACACTTGAAATCAAAGAGGTCGTCCATACCGTCTAAAGAAGAATTAAGCAATGTGCTTCTTGCCGGTATCTTTGGTGTTCTGGTTGCCATTTCCCATCAACTCCTTTACAAATTTTTCATAGGCTTTCGCCGCCGGATTATCCGGTTCATACTCGCAGATTGTCATGCCATACTCTACAGCCTCCGGCACTTTAATAGACCGGGGAATACTGTTTGTAAAAATACGCACCTTTTCTCCAAGTGTCTGCTGTAGCTGCGCTTTCACATGCTTTGATACCCTTGTACGCTCATTATCCATGGTGATAAGGATTCCTTCGATTTCCAGTCTGGCATTTGCGTGGCTCTTGATTCTGCGGAAAGCCCTTAAAAACTCTGCCATTCCCTCCACCGCCAGCGTTTCTGACTGTATCGGAATAATCAGGCTATCAGCGCATATCATCACGTTTATCATAGCTGTCCCCATCTTCGGCATCCCGTCAATGAGAATGTAGTCATACTGCTCCTTAATAGTATCAACAAACTCCTTCAGCTTGTATTCTGCAAAATCCGTGTCACACATCAGTTTGTCAAAGTTATCCAGCTTGTTATTCGCAGGAATTAAATCTACTCCTGTCTCTGTCCTTATCATGTAGGACTCTTTATCAGGCAACTCCTCATTCATTACGATACACTTCAAAATATCGTAGATTGTGACGGAAAGCTGCTCCGGCGCGGTCACTCCGCATAGTTTTGTTGTGTGCCTCTGCCCGTCAAAGTCAATCAATGCCACCTTTCGCCCCTCCTTAGACAGCAGATATGACAGGGTTGTGGCAGTCGTGGTCTTACCTACACCGCCCTTTCTGTTTACAATTCCTAAAACCTTGCCCATATGTTTGCTTCCTTTCTTGATTTGTTATTTGGGTTACATTTGATTCTCATACAGACAATGAGCCAAGGTCAGGCTTTCTGAACCTTGGCGATTGCCTATAATGTCAATTTGATATAACATTTGAATAAAAGCAGGACTATTCACTTACCGCCTCTGTTCTTGTGCGGCAGCTAAATCAGCCTCTATCCTGCAATTTCCTTTTCTAACCTTTTTCCGGGCGAAAAAAAGCGAGACTAAAGGAGCCTGCATAGAAGAAGGCTAATTTAGTCCCACCAAAAATTTTTTGCATTTTGCAGCTTATTTCCTCGAACAACCCTCCTTACGTTACATAATTGCTACATCATGCGATTTTACTCCAAAATGTGATTGTAAACAGGCCTGTCCTAACCAAACTTCTGAATAAAATCAGTATTTTTCATTAGGACTGAATTAGCGGAATCCCTTTTGTTTACGGGCTTCTTACTAACGTAACCTTATTATACCTCCCTCCCCCCACTCCATCAGCAGCGCCGCGCTGCCTGATACAATCGGAGTGGCAAAGGAGGTTCCCGTAAATGGAGTATAGCCCCCGTAGACATCCGGAGCAAGAATTCCCACTCCAGGCGCCGCCAGATCCGGTTTTGTAAGCCCGGCCATAACCACACCGATGGTACGCTCGGGATCCACATATCCTCTGCCGGAAAAATCCGCATAAGTGTCGTACGTACTGTCATAGGCCCCCACGGTAATCACCTTTGCCGCAGTGGAAGGCACCGTCAGCGTCACCTGAGGGGCAGCCTTATAAAATCCAGTGCTTTCGTTGCGTATTGCGCTGCTTGGCAGATAAAGATAATACTGTCCTGTCACCACCGATATTGGTTCGATGAAAATGGTCCAAATACCGCTATTGATATAAGGACGGCCTATAGGAATCATGTCCAGATATATTTCCTGCGCCACCGCATAGGGAGTGGGTTCCCCCAAATATACAAGGATCTGCGTCTGTTCCATTTGCATGGTATATTTGCCTGCCTCCACCGTTTCCGGTAGCTCCTGCTCACGTCCTCCGGGAGACCGGAGTCGAATGCGGTATCTGTCACTATAATGCTTCCATAGCTGTATATTCAGTGTTGTCTCATATTCTCCCACTGCAAGCTCCACAGAGGTATCCTCCTCTACATTCCCCGCAATATGTCCTCTTGAGCTCCCTTCATTGCCACTTCCCACGCAGATAACCGTCCGTCCGATTTCCGCCGCGTTGTCCAAAAAACGTTCTATGAGAGAACTTCCGTCATGAGCTCCATAGCTATTGCCAAAGCTCAGGTTAATCACAAGAGGCATTTCCAATTCAATGGCCTTTCTCAGCGCATACGTAATCCCTCTCATAATCTCGGTGGTTCTTGGAAAACCTGCTTCACTGGGATTTCCCAGTTTCACGATCAATAGCTCCGCTTCCTCGGCCACCCCCTTATAGAAACCGCCCTCCGCGCTGTTTCCCGCCGCAATGCCCGCCACAGCCGTTCCATGTCCGGTTACGTCCCTGCCCGGTAGAAAAGAATATTGGCCGCCATAGGCAGGCTCCCGGAGAATCTGGTTGAGCGTTTCCTGGTCAAACTCCACCCCTTGAAAAAAACCCTCCGGAGGATTTCCGGCATCTCCGGGCTCCAGGGTCTGGTCCCAGAGGAAGCGGATTCTCGTGTCTCCGTTCGCTTTGCGAAAATCTGCCCTTCGGAATTCAATTCCAGAATCCAGTACCGCAATCAGTACGCTTCTGCCCGTAAGAAAGGGCTCCTGAAGCGTGACCCGCGGCAGACAGGAGTATTCCGAAGGCGCCGATATTGTATAAAAATATCTTTTCGGCTTTTCCACATATTCGATTTCTTCCAGCAAAGCCACCTGTTCCACCAAATTCTCCGGCACAGTCAGTATGGCATATCCCGCAATCAGATATTCGGTCCTTACTCCCAGTTCCCCCAGCCGCTCAAGGCTTCCATGATACTTTACAATCAGTTCCCATGTGTTGTTCTCATTATTAAATCCCACATTCAGAGTTCCGGTCTGCTCCCTGACTCCCTGAGGCGTCTCCAACGCCAGGTTCAGCACATCCTCCAGCTTTTGATTCATATCTATCCTGCTTTTCCCGCATTCATTCTTATTTATATGCCGCAAAGTCTGTTTCCTATTCCATTTCCATGCTTTCAGAAACATATTTCCTCTTTCAAAAAGCGCAAAACGCACTATCACTTGTAGTTCAGCACCCAGCGATTCTCCGTCTGATAATAAATCAGCTTTGCACGGATTTCCTGTCCCAAAACAGTCAATGTGCAGTCAAATTCCACGGAAGGAATTCCGGCATAGGTCTTTTTTTCCTGATAATGAACTTCAATCTGATGAATCGCCCTGATTTCTCCATCCTCATCCTTTATCTTCAGCATCAACGGAATCATCTTTCCAGAGGTGGTGAACCAGCACTCACATGCAACCTCTCTCTGCACTCCTCTTACATTTCCTGCGTCTGGATTACAGGCGTTTGTATAAGGATAAAAAGCCATAGACTTCCTCCTTTCCGAAGGCTCAAGAATCGCCTAAAAGAGCGGCTCGCTTTATGGAATCAGGGCCGAAGCGCTCCCTGATGCTGTCCACTGTTTCATCCATTCTTGCAAGCTTTTCATAATTTGTTTCATCAAACAGCTGCATCTGTCTGACAAGTTGTCCCTCCTGTACTCTTCCAGTATGCACCCCGAGATGCCGGACCGAATTGCCGGACCATAAATCCGCAAACAGCTGACAGGCGGCATTATATATCTCTATTGTAAGATTGGTGGCTGCCTCAAGCCTCTTTTGATGGGATGCAAAGGGAAACAAGTTTTCTTCCGTCACACCCGCATACCGGATCCCTACGGCCACCACTTCAATCCGCACCTCATCGGCTCGCAATCTGCTGCCCACAGTCTCCGACAAAGCCAGCAGCACTTTTCTTGCTGTCTCCATATCCATCACATCGCAGGGGGTAGTGATGCTGTTCCCATATCCTTTATTGGCCGGCGGTTCCCTCAGCACTGGAGATATGTCCATTCCGTTGGCAAATCCCCACACGATATCTCCCTGTTTTTTCAGCAGACTTCTCAACCACACCGGATCCGCCGACGCAAGCTCTCCTATAGTGCGGATTCCAACGGACAATAGCTTTCGGGCGGCGGTACGCCCTACGAAAAAAAGATCTGATACTGGAAGGGGCCACATTTTTCTTTGTATTTCTTCCGGGTATAAAGTGTGTACTCTATCCGGCTTCTCAAAATCAGACGCCATCTTGGCCAAAAGTTTGTTCCGGGAAATACCAATATTCACAGTGAACCCCAGCTCTTCTCTGATACGCTTCCCTATCTTTTCCGCCGCCTCTTTAGGTGTGCCGAACAAATGGCAGGATGCGGTCATGTCCATAAATGCCTCATCAATGCTGTATTGCTCCACTACATCTGAATACTCCTGCAAAATACTCATAAATGCTGCGGAGCATTTCTCATACAATCCATAATCCGGCGGCACCAACACCAAACCCGGGCATTTCCTTCGGGCCTCCAATATCGTCTCTCCCGTCCTAATTCCATACTTTTTAGCCGGGATTGATTTTGCAAGAATAATGCCATGACGCATGGCTTCATTCCCTCCCACGGCGGAGGCTATCTCTCTGAGATCAAGACTTCCGCCGCAGTGGGCCAGACGATAAACAGCCTCCCAGGACAGGAAGGCTGAATTTACATCAATATGAAATACAATGCTTTCCAAACATACGTTCACTCCTTTGTCTTTTTTATGTTAGCAAACGTACGTTCTTATTTCAACAGGTAGTTTTTTCCAAACCTTTAAAACAAACTCATCTGTTCAAATTCCGTTTTTCGCTCCAGCGGGCATGGCTTCTTGCGGAGAAAAGCCTCTGTCCTCTCCCTGTCGAATATCCACTGCATAATTTCATCCCGCTCCAGGACAAGCGGCATACGATCATGAATCGGCTGCACAGATTCATTTGCCGCTGTCGTCAGAATCACAAACCGCTCCTCATTCTGGCAGCAGTTATAAAATCCCGCCATATACAGCGCCGGTTGATCTTTTCTGTAAAATATATTCTTTTCCTTATTTCTGCTCCATTCATAAAACCATGCGGCAGGTATGGCAATCCTGCGATATTCCACACTCTCCCGAAATATTTTTTTCTCAAGAACAGATTCACTTCTGGCGTTATAAATTACCCGCTTTCCCCCTCCTTCAAATCCCGGAAATCCCCAGCGCTGCCTTTTACAGCACAGCCTTCGGTCACCCGCTGCCAGAATGGAAGCCCCCTGTGCCGGATATATGTCTCCGACCTGAAACGCGGTGCTGTCTCCGGCTTCCTGCCTCAACTTTTGATCCGCCCGTCGGATTATCTTTTCAATTTCCCTGACTGTGTCTTCATTCACATAGTATCTACCGCACATAATTCCTCTCTGTCCTCTCTTCTGCCGAACATTATAGCATACCCTGCCCAGTTCCCGATTTCTATACGGCGTCCAATCCATGCCCTTCATATACCTTTCCATACAAAACTCAGGATTATACGTTTATATCCGTGCTTTCCAAGATTTCACATACTTTGCGTATCATATTATTGACCGAAAAAGTCAGGTATATGCTGTCCTCATAAGCAGCAAACAATTTATCAAAAACAGCGTTATTTGTCTCAATCTTACAGGGTGCGGTCTGCTTCTTCATTTTCTCCGTTTCCTTCCTGGAAAATATCTGAAGACGTTCTTCGCTGACGCGTAAGTTATTAAATCTGAAAAGGCTATTATTTTTCCGCGGAACAGCTCAAACGGCATACTCCTTTTTGACGAGCTTGCAGGCGGTCTTGCGGTGGCTACGCTGCCGGAGCGAAAGCAAACATTTCCCAGCATTCCTCCCAGTTTATCCACAGAAACAAATTTATTTTTGAAACTCAGGTTGAACTGGTCATATGCTTTTTGGTAAACAAAAAGCTGAAAAAACAAGAAAGAGACGCCCGCTAAAATCAAAACCATCATCAAACCGCCCACAATCCCCAATATAACCCCTGTCAAAACGGCACCGCTTATATCAACCCCAATTAATTATATCGCTTTATGCAGGTTTCTGTCACCAATTTTTTCGACCTGCTCTTTTTCACCAGCAAAGAAGCATTACATCCGCAAGCAGATGCACAACCGCGGCTTGAAGCAGCGCGGAAGAAACAATATCCAACTGACGGCTGAAACCGACAAATAAAGGGAAACACGTTCTTGGAGCTTCCCAATGATCAGGAACACAAAAAACGGCATAGTCATTCAGACTATACCGTCATTCTCTTCAACCCATCGCCCTTCCCTTCCTTATGTAAAACCTGCGGACACTATTTTTCTCTTCCACTCACATGCTTATACCGCATTGCACATTTCAGACAAAATATTCAAAATATCCCTGATTTTGCTGAGCTGCCTCGGATCCAGCATCTCAAGCACATAGATAATCTCCTCGCTTCCTTTAACGCCTCCCCTTTCACCCAGCATAATGTAATCACAGCTTACACAAAGCGCCTTTGACATCTTACAGAGAGTATCTGCCGAAAAGCCCTTCTTTCCCGTTTCTATCTCGTACAGAAACTTCGCGGAAATATCCGCCTTTTCTGCCATAACCTCTCTTGTGTAATGTCTGCTCTCACGCAGATTTCTGATTCTTTCCCCAATGCTTATATCTGACATATCATTCCTCCATATGCCAAAATTTTACATCTTTCAGCAAATATTAATAAACCAGCAAAAGCTCTACTCTCCTTTACCTATTGTTCCAATTCCAAACTCTATCTTATCGCTCTTCTCGCCGGCTTTCTCCCTGCTTTACTGAATAGGGGATTATTATAAACAAACGTATAAATTATAACTGATTTTCTTTGAATTGCAAGCTATAATAGTGCTTTGGATAGAAAAACAGGCGCTTCATTCTTACATCCGCATTCCAGCGCCTCTTTTTGTTATCCTAAATGTGAAAAAAATCTCTAAGCTCCTTGGTAGTCACTGAAGCAGGCAGGGAAGTGTATTCATGGAAAATATCAAAAAACAGATCAAAGAAAAATATCATCTAAGCAATTACCAAATAGCACAAATTGTGTTTGTTTTTAAAACCTTTGGATCAGAGCTCAGTAAAATGCTGATTATGGGAATCCTTTTCAGAAACAGGCTGCCTCAATATTTCTTTGCCCTGCTTATCATGCTGCTGCTCAGATGCTCTACAGGCGGTCTGCATTTCTACACCTATCCCGGCTGCCTGATTGGCTCTGCCATCTATCTGGGACTGTCCGTTTTTATTCTTCCGGACATTACACCGCCTAAATATTTACAACTGCTCATGCTGGCAGGCTGCATCCTGACCTGCTATTTGATCGGTCCTGTTACTTCCAGATACAGACCCGATCCGGCTCCTGATTATTCCAGAAGATTCAGGAATTTCACCTGCCTTACCATTTTTTTCTACGCTCTGTTTTCATATATAGTGCCGGAAGGCAGCCTTACCTCAGCCGGCTTCTGGGTCATTATATTACATTCGCTTCAGTTATGTGCAGCGAAAATACAAAAGAAAGGGGGACGGGCAAAATGATACCTGTATTTTTAACCTATATTGAAATCGTTGTGTTATGGATAGAAACAAATATTTCCAGCGTGGTGCTGCTTGGGGAATACCCTTTTCCTAAAAAGGAAGAAGAATAAACTCATTCTGATCTTTTAATTAAAAAGCCAGCGGTATTAATCTTCTCTTCGTTGTATGGTCTTGTTCACTTTTAGGAGGAAGGAAATCCAGTTTTCTTCCTCCATTTCAATATTTCTGCAGATCAAATCACATCCTAATTTTCCGCATAGACACTTTAAATGATATAGCCCCACACCTCTTTCCGGTCCTTTGTTGCTTTTTCCTAAAGCAAACCAGCCCTCTAACTCACTATAAGGTACATAGGGAAAAGGATTTCTGACTTCATATGTAAAGGCTTCCTTAGTCTCTCTAATTTCCAAATGGATTTTTCCCGGAGCCTCTCCAATGCCTTTTATGGCTTCCGCCGCATTATCAAGCAAAATTCCAAGCATTTGCACTATATAATAAGCAGACACAATCGTTTCATACGATTCTACCGTTATTTTATAAGTGATTTCTGCCTCATCCTCCAGTTCGCCCAATTTCCCATACAAAAATCCAATTATAACCTCATCTCCAAGAGCCAAAAGGCTGTTGTATTTGTTTTCTTCCACAACACGACTGAAATATTTCTCCTGAGCTCTCACCAAATCTTCATAAGTCTTATTGGTGTAATGCATGGAAAGCACCGCTGTAATATGATTATTTATCTCATGCTGCCGCATTCTGATTTGTGTCAGAAATTCATTATAACCTTTGTCATTTTTCTCTTTTCTACTTTGCTCCTCTTTGGCTTTCCCACTAATTCCATGATATTTATGCCATTGTTTTATTAATACACAAATTAATATAGTCATAGGAATTAAAAGTAAAAAAGACTCTCCAATGATTCCATGAAAAAATTTTGCTTGTACTAAAACAAAAGCTGCCAAAGCGCAAAGAACACCCAATGAAATATACAAAATTTTTTCTTTTTTCTCTATCCATTGAGAAAAACGATACAGCTTCAATCTACCTAGTAGAAAGGTACAGAAAATCAGCACCACAACATTTACCAACAATCCCCGTCCCTTCTCATTACGAGGAAAAATTAATACTGCAGGAACTAGACATGCGAACTGCAGAATCGTCATAACCACAAGATATAATACATTGTTTATGATCGTATCCAGAATACCTCTTCTAAATCTGAAAACGCAATAAAGAATAATCAGAAGATAGACCAACAGCGAAAATATTTTTGGCACAGGCTGGGTGTTTGCTATTTCCAAAACTGTCAAAAGGCCCAGAAATAGCAAAATGGTTTTTATTTCAAATTTTACTTTTTCCCCAAAAATCCGGTGAATACAGAACACCACCGACAATATTTCCGTTACCAAAACAAAACGCAGCAGCATGTCACTTAAATATTTCCTTCAACAGCTTCTTGTACATCAGACCAATCTCCACTCTTCCGTAATTATCTCTTAACTGAATAATTCTATTGGTCATGTCTACGTTATGTACAAATCTTTTATTGATTATGGCGCTACGGCTACACTGAATTATATCAGGGCTGTCTGCTTCATCCAGCAGTCTTTTCAAAGTCAGATAAGGAATCTCCAGTGTATCGCTGCGCCTTGTATGAATATACATAATATGATTTACGCTCTCTGCATAGACAATATCACTTCTGTCCACCGCCAAAACAATACCGTCCTTGCGAAAGTACAAAGTTTTATCCTCTTCCTGAAACCCTGGAAATTTCAGGCAATGCGCTACCATTTGTCTGACTTTGTCGGTATCGAAAGGCTTCTCTACAAAATTATAACAGTGCAGTTTTTCATAGGCGTACAATTTTGAATCCTCTAAGGAGGTGACAAACAGCACCGGAGTAAAAGCATAATTGTTAATTTTCCTGATACTGTCTACAAATCGGAGCCCAGAAGAATCTCCCGGCCTTCTGGTATCCAGAATAATGTCTATAATAAAAAGATCAATCTTTCTTTCCAACGCGCATTTATAGGCATCCCTGATATTATCCAGAGCAATCACCTCACATTTTGCGTCGGCCTCCCGCACAATTGCAGCCAAATGCCGCAATGTATTTTTATTGTCCTCTAAAATCAAAATCTTTTTCAACGAATTTCCCCTAAACACTTATGTCCCGTTCGCAAATAATTGAAAGCCGCTTCCCCGGCGTCTTTTCCAATGAATTCCAAAAGCGAACACAATTCACACACAAATCCCTTTTTATCTTTTAGAATAATAGATGGCGGAATATGAAACAAATCATATATTCGCCATATCATCTCGCTGTCGGGAAGGATCCTTCCATTTTCCAGCTCCCGTAATTTTTTGACGTCTACACCCAAGCAGCCCGCCATTTTTTGCTGTGTATATCCCAAAAGCCGTCTGACGGAATAAAGAATATTGTCATTTTCCTTTCCTGCCACAAGGATATATTTCATATATTCAATTCTTCTATATATCCTTTCCCATCTCCCCGTACTGTCAGCCTGCCTAAAAAAGGTAATCATGGAATATAAAATACCGACATGGCAAATTATTTCTTCAAAAGTACAGTTTATGAAAAAACTCTTATATTTCTCCGTACTTTTTACACCTGTGTAAACATACTGTATGTCTATATCCGTACTGCCAAGGCACTGCATTTCATAGTAGGTAAAGCGCTTCTTCCCAAGCTCTGCTTTACTGTAATGGCTCTGCATCATTCTCATTTGATAGCTGAGCTGCCGTTGGGATAAATTATTCCTGACTCGCTCTTCTTTTAATCTTTGCAAAACACCTTCGTAATTTAAGCTCATGGGTAATCTTCCTTGTATGGCGCTTTCTCATTTTACCCATTTTACGCCAATATATTCCCCTTTTATGCACCTATTTGTGACTAAATGAGGGTTTTGCAAACAGCAAGAGGCCCGCATAGTTTCCATTTAACTGACATTCACTTGCCATGAACAAAAAAAAGCCCGCTAACCGCGAACATTTGTTCTTACACTTTTTTCACCGGCGGCAGTTCTTACAAGCATCCCATTCTCCGGTGCGATTTCACCATTTATCTCCTCCTCCGCAGCAGCTTTCACAGCTCTGTTCCCTTCTACGTATTTTCTCTCCGGTATCTCCTTCATTGCATTGTTCTGAAAAAGCTCTTCTTCCTTTTGCACAGGCCTGATACTACAATATGACATGTCTATACCTCCTGTCCGCTTTTGCGGACATTAATTCATGACATATTGTAGTATTCTGCTGTCTGCGCTGCAAGGAGCCATGGTTCGTATCAATATAGCTGCCGTTCCTGTTCTCATAGCATGTCAAGAATGGCGCGTTTTTGCGCATGTGCTGTCCTTTACTTTCCAATCAGTCCATCCACATGGAATATGTGGTTAATCAGCCAGTCCGTAAGAAAATCCAGAATTTTCATAATCTGCTCATCCTGACTTCCATCATCCGCCAAATGCTCCATTTCAAATTCTTCCAGCTTTTCAATAAAAGCCCGATGCTGTGTTATCTGAGTAAAAAGACGTTTATAATTAATGGATCTCATATATTCCTCTTCATCAGCAAAATGCTTCTTTGTGTAATCCTTAAGCTTTTGAAGAACATAGGCAATATTATCATATTTGTCCGGTGTGAATTCATCATGCAGCAGCTCGTAAACTTCATCTGCATATGCAAATATCTGCTTATGCTCTTCATCAATCATCTCAATTCCTATGTAATATTCCGGTTTCATTTCATACATTTTTATCCTCTTTTCTGCACAGCTTTCATTGCCAGACAGGCCTGCGGGAGCTGCGCGGACGCAGACCTGTCATCTTTTAAATTTACAGTGCTTCCTTTATCTGTCTCAGCGCTTCGTTACTCCTGCCAAAAGAGTTTCAAAGCCCTGACGGCATATTCTGTGTCAAGCGCTCCCGCCGTCTCCACTGCGGAGTGCATTGCCAGCTGCGCAAGTCCGATGTCCACGGATTGTACCGATACATGGGACACAGACAGATTGCCTAAAGTGGAGCCTCCTGGTATGTCGGAGCGGTTTGCATAGGTCTGATAAGGCACCCCGGCCCTTTTGCAGATGTTTTTCATTTTAGCGGCTGAAAGCGCATCTGTTGTATATTTCTGGCTTCCATGATATTTAATCACAATTCCGCCGTTCATGCAAGGCCGATTGGTAGGATCTGATCTCTCCGGATGATTAGGATGCAGAGCGTGGGCATTATCGGCGGAAATCAGAAAGCTCCCCGCTATCATAGCCAGCAATTGGCCTCTTCCAATCCCGATACCTTCTGCAATACGGCACAACGTATCCTCTAAAAAGGTGGAATCTGCTCCCTGCCTTGTGGCGCTGCCCACTTCCTCATTGTCAAAGACTGCGCATACATTAATGTATTTTTGGGGATTGCTCTCCAAAAAGGCTGTAAGGGACGCATACACACACTGTAGGTCATCCAGCCGCGGAGAGAGCACAAATTCCCGGTCTGCCCCCAGAAATCTTCCTTTCTCTCTGGTATACAGAAACAGGTCATGCGCCAGAATATCCTCTTTCTTTACATGAGCGGCCTTTGCCAGCTCTTCCAGCAAACGTCCTCTGCCCCTTTCCATTGTCCCTTCTGCAAAAAGAGGAAGCATATCGCACTGAGGATCGTAGGCTACTCCTTTGTTCATGTCCCGGTTCATATGAATGGCCACATTCGGAATCACTAAAAGATCTCTGTCTATGTTCACAAGCCTGGTGACCGGTTCATTTCTCCGCTGATCCCACAGGGCAATGCGGCCCGCTACAGAAAGGGCTCTGTCCAGCCATGTGGAAAGAATCATTCCTCCGTATTTTTCCGTATTCAGTTTAATATATCTGTTCTCCACCACAATTTCCGGCTCCTCCTTCACCTTAAAGGAAGGAGAATCGCTGTGTGAGGCAGTCACGTGAAAGCCAGCCCAAGAGCTTCCTTCAGGAATGCGCAGAGCGATAATGGAAGAGTCGTTTCTTGACACATAATAATTTCCTCCCGGCTTAATATGCCAGTCCTCTGTCTCATCAAGCTCCTCGAATGCCTGCTCCTTCAGCGCTGCTTTCATATTCTTGATTGCGTGGAAGCTACTGGGGGATTTCTCAATAAATTCCAGCATAGCCTCCGCATATCTCTGATCCTTCATAATTATCCGTCATTCCTTTTCCGCTTTCTTCTCAGCGCTCAGCCCTCACAGGATTACTTAAAAAGTCCTGATAGGTAAGGCGTATTCCCTCTTCAAGCTCCGTAGTATAATGATAGCCCAGGCTCTCCAGCTTGCTCACATCAAGGAGCTTCCGGGGGGTTCCGTCCGGCTTGGAGGGATCCCATTTGATCTCCCCCGCATATCCCACCACTTTTGCCACAAGTCTTGTCAGATCTTTTATGGTAATCTCCTTCCCCGTCCCCAGATTTACCGTTTCGCTGCCGCTGTAATGATTCATCAGGAATACACAGGCGTCCGCCAGATCGTCCACATACATAAATTCTCTGAGGGGCGTCCCTGTTCCCCAGCAGACCACTTCCTTCGCTCCGGCCTCCTTTGCCTCATGAAAGCGGCGAATCAGCGCCGGAAGCACATGGGAATGGGTAGGATGGTAATTATCATTTGGCCCATACAAATTTGTTGGCATTACGCTGATATAGTCCGTGCCGTACTGGCGGTTCAGATATTCGCAGTATTTCAATCCGGATATCTTCGCCAGCGCATATGCCTCGTTGGTCTTTTCCAAAGATGAGGTAAGCAGACAGTCCTCCTTCATGGGCTGAGGCGCCATACGGGGATAAATACAGCTGCTGCCCAGAAACAAAAGCTTTTTACAACCGTTCTCCCAGGCCGAGTGAATCACATTCATCTCTAGAATCATGTTTTCGTACATAAAATCAGCCTGAGCCTCGCTGTTAGCCATAATTCCCCCTACCTTGGCCGCCGCCAGAAACACATAATCCGGCTTTTCCTGTGCGAAAAAGTCCTCTACCTCCTGCTGGCGGCACAAATTCAGCTCTTTATGCCCTCTTGTGACAATATTGAGAAATCCTTTTTTTTCCAGAGACCGGCATATGGCGCTTCCCACCATACCCCGGTGTCCAGCCACATATATTTTTCCTTCCTTTTTCATCATGACTGATCTCCCTTTCCGATCAAGCCGGCTTTTCCTGACAAAATTATCTCTCTGGCCGCATTTTGCCTGCGTGCCCCGGCATGGAGCCGTCGATCATTTGCTCCAATCAACGATACACAATCGCTTGCGCCAGCTCTTCAGCCTTTTCCCTGCCGCAGAACGCTGCGGCGATTTCCAGCGCAAAGTCGATGGCGGTTCCCATACCTCTTGAGGTAATCACATTTCCGTCAACTGCAGCCGGCTCCTTCACAATCTGCGCCCCTGTAAGATGACTTTCAAAGCCGGGATAACAGCAAGCCCTTTTTCCCTTTAGAATTCCTCTATGTCCCAGAATACTGGGCGCCGCGCAGATTGCCGCAACGTATTTTCCCGCAGCCGCAAAGGCGTCCACCTGCTCCATAAGAGGGCCGCATGCTTCCAGATTTTTGGTTCCATCCCCTCCCCCCGGAAGCACCAGCATATCATATTGCTCAAAGTCTGCCTGAGCATACGTCCTGTCCATTTCCACAAAAATTCCGTGAGCCCCTCTGACCTGCTTCTCCTCCGTGATGGACACCATATCTATCTCAAGCCCGCATCTGCGGCAGACATCCACAACAGTCAAAGCTTCTATCTCTTCATAGCCCTCCGCAAAAAAAACTGCAATCCTATCCATATTTATTTCCTCCGTTTCTGAAAACAGTATACACATTTACTTCAAATTTTTCAATTCATTACTTTGCTTTTGAGAAAATTATGTTATAATGACTTTGTTCCTGAAAGGACAGCCTCTTAACTGCCTTAGGAGGCTCTGTTTATAAACAATTAACGCACGAACCCCGTATGGAGGAAATTTTATGGAAATAGAGCGCAAATTTACAATTAAAACCATTCCCGAGAATCTGGAAAGCTATCCCTGTCATCATATTGAGCAGGCATACCTGAACGTAAATCCGGTGGTCCGCGTGCGAAAACAGGATGAGGAATACTACATGACTTACAAGGGGAACGGCATGTTGGCAAGAGATGAGCACAATCTCCCCCTCAACAGGGATGCTTATTACCACCTTAGGGAGAAAGCCGATGGTAACATTATTTCCAAAAAGCGGTATCTGATTCCACTGTCCCATCCCGGCTTCAAGCAGGGCTTTCCCACGCCTCCCGCAGACTATTCTCTGACCATTGAACTGGATGTGTTTGATCCGCCGTTTGCTCCTCTGATCATGGCCGAGGTGGAATTCGGCAGCAGAGAAGCCGCGGAGGCCTTTGTGCCTCCCGAATGGTTTGACGAAGAGGTCACCTACAATAAGGAATATCATAACTCATACATGGCGCTTCAGATTTCGTCACACACCTAAAAAGCGGAAGGCTTTACAGCCTTCCGTATAGCTTTGTAAGCCGGAAAATCTTATCCGCCAGTTCATCCGTAAGCGCATCTTTGTCCATTCTCCATTTCCAGTTATTTCCAAGCGTGGAGGGAGTATTGATCCTGCCTTCGCTGCCAAGCTCCAGATAATCCTGCATAGGAACAATGGCCGTGTTGGCCACGCTTGCAAGGACCGCCCTGACACATGCTGCGGCAAGCTCCCTGTCCGTGCGGGCATGCAGGTACTCTTTTGCAAAACGCTTATCCTTAAGCGGCATGGTTTTGATCATTCCAAGCATAGTATCATTGTCGTGGGTGCCGGTGTATACCACACAATTCTTCTTATATCGGTGGGGAAGATATTCGCTGTCGCTCCAGGCGTCAAAGGCAAACTGCAGCACCTTCATTCCGGGATAACCGGTCTCTTTGACCAGCTCTCTGACGCTCTGGGTAAGAAAGCCAAGATCCTCCGCAATTACCTCCCTCTCTCCAAGCTTCTTTTCTACCGCCTCAAACAGATGTATCCCCGGTCCCTTTTCCCAATGTCCGTTTTGGGCAGTCTCATCTCCATAGGGCACGAACCAATATTCGTCAAATCCCCGAAAATGATCGATGCGCAGCACATCATACCATTCATAGCAACGGGCAATGCGCTTCAGCCACCACTCATATCCCGTCTTTTTATGATACTTCCAGTTGTAAAGCGGATTCCCCCAAAGCTGTCCTGTCTTGGAAAAAGCGTCCGGAGGACAGCCTGCCACACCTGTGGGGAGTCCCTTTGCATCCAGCTTGAAAAGCTCCGGACCGGCCCATGTATCCGCACTGTCAAGAGCCACATAAATAGGAATATCTCCTACAATTTTGATTCCCTTATGATTGGCATAATCCTTAAGCGCTCTCCATTGTGCCGCAAAAATATATTGCTGAAAACGGTAAAAGCGTATTTCCCTGTCAAGACTTTTCCTATATTTTTCCAACGCTTCCTTTTTGCGCAGGCGAATGTCCTCATCCCATTCCAGAAAACAAACGCCTCCAAAGCTGTTTTTTACAGCCATATACTGAGCGTAATCCTCCAGCCAAAACGCGTTTTCCCCGACAAAGCGCAGATAATCCCCTGTTTCCTCCAGTCCCTTTGCCGCAGCTCTTTCATATGCCTTTCTCAATATCCTGAAGCGTGATTCATACATCTTCCCATAGTCAACGTAATTCTCATCCCCGCCAAAATCACAGACATCGCATTCTTTTTTCGTAAGATACCCGATTTTAATAAGCTGTTCCAGATCTATATAGTAGGGATTACCCGCAAATGTGGAAAAAGACTGATAGGGAGAGTCCCCATATCCAGTAGGGCCCAGCGGCAATATCTGCCAGAGCTTCTGGCCTGCCCTTTCCAAAAAATCTACAAATTCATAGCTTTTCGCCCCAAAGGTTCCAATTCCGTAGGGAGAAGGCACGGCAGATATGGGAAGCAGTATTCCCTGTCTTCTCATGATATTATCTCCTTTCTCACCAAATGTCCGGGCAGGCCATCTATGTACAAAGGTTGAAGTTCTCCCATAATCAGAGGTCTCGCATATCTTAAAAATTCCTCCGTAAGCCCTCGCCCGTCCTCAGTAATCCATTCATCGGGCACCGGCTTTTCCCTGTTTGCGATCATGTGGATGTCATGTATGTCAACGGCGCACAGATATGGCTGATCCTGAAGCCTTTTTAATACCGTCATGACTCCGGTATGTCCTTCTGCCGCCGCTTTGACCCCGTAGCTTCCGGCCAAAACCGCCTCTTCCACATCTGTAAGCGAAGCCATATGGGCTGCTGAACGCTGTAGGGTTGACAACTCAATCGCCCTTGTTTTGAAGCCTGTTGCGCCGCTTACCATGTCTGCCAGAACCAAGGCGCAGCCGGAAAGCTGCTTATGTCCGAACACGTCCACGCTGTCAGCGCTTCCGGAAAGCTCACACACAAATCTGCCGTCGGCAAGCCGGATACCCTCGGAAACTACAATAACTACCGTATTTTTCTTCTGCGCCGCAGCACGTATATGATCGATACAAGCGTCGGGGTCAAACACCCTTTCCGGAAGATATACGGCATCAGCTCCATCGCAATCCCCTCCCTTTGCCAAGGCTGCTGCTGCCGCAAGCCATCCTGCATGGCGGCCCATAATCTCGACGATAAGAACCGTAGGCTTGGAAAGACCTGTGGACTGTACGTCTCTGATGACCTCCTTGAGAGACGTAGCAATGTATTTTGCCGCAGAACCATAGCCGGGACAGTGATCCGTCACAGGCAAATCATTATCCACCGTTTTGGGTATGCCGATAAAGCGCTCCTTTTTCCCATGCTCCGCTGCATAATCAGAAAGCATCTTCACCGTATCCATGGAGTCGTTTCCTCCAATATAGAAAAAAGCTTCTATATCATATTCCTCCATAACCTCAAATATCCGTTCATAAACGACCTCATTTCCATGTATTTCCGGCAGCTTATAACGACACGTTCCCAGAAAGGCGGAAGGCGTTCTTTTTAAGAGCTCCCTGCCCGAGCCTGTTTCCAGATAATCTTCAAGCAAAATCAAATTCCGCTCCAAAAATCCCTGAATTCCATGAACCATACCATAAACCCTTCCAGCTCCCATCTCTTTTGCAGCCTGATAAATTCCCACTACCGACGCATTTATCACTGCGGTAGGTCCTCCTGACTGTCCTACCGCTATGTTTCCTATCATTTTCTTCATACTGTTTTTACCTCCCCCGGCCTGATCTTATGCCTTTTTTCTCTTGTACAAGCCGTTTGTTTGCCAAACAGCTTCAGGGATCAATACTATTTGCTTATTATAGCATCTGCTGAAAGCCCTTGTCTACAAGTTCAGATGTATCTCACCACTTTCCCTTCTCCTGCATACGATACAATAACGACTCATTGCGTGGAGGCAGAATGATCAAAAACTCCACTTTAGATTCTCTTTCACCAGGAAAGTCAGGTAAAATATTGGAAATTACCTGTCAGGAGGACATGAAACGCCGTTTGAAGGATATGGGCTTTGTGCGGGATACGCTGATCACCTGTGAAGGTGAGGGAATACACGGCGACCCCAAGGCTTACTTTCTGAGAGGCTGTGTGGTTGCACTTAGGAACTCGGACAGCCGCCACATTCTCATCAGGGAGGTGGACATATGATCATAGCTCTCGCAGGCAATCCCAATGTAGGAAAAAGCACTGTATTCAACGGACTGACAGGACTCCATCAGCATACCGGGAACTGGCCTGGGAAAACCGTTGCCAGCGCAAGGGGATTCTTTGATACGGAACACTTCCGTTGTGAGCTGGTGGACCTGCCCGGCGCTTACTCTCTGCTTGCCCATTCTGCGGAAGAAGAAATCACGCGGGATTTTCTATTGGAGCAAAAGCCTGATGCGGTCATCGTTGTCTGTGATGCGGTTTGCCTGGAGCGCAATCTTTTGCTTGCGCTTCAGATATGTGCCGTATGTCCCAAAGTGCTTCTGTGCGTAAATCTTATAGACGAAGCAGCCAAAAAGAAGATCACCCTGGATCTCCCGCTATTGGAAGAGCTGGTGGGGGTCCCTGTGATTGGCACGGCCGCCAGACGGGGACAGGGGCTGAACATTCTGACTGAACGCCTGGACGCAGTGTTGGGAAGCTGTGAGCAAAGGAATCCGGGACAGATGCAAATTTGCAGAAGCGCCTCGGAGCCTGCCTGGGACAGCTCTTTCAGACGGGCACAAGCAGACCCCGCACAGGTCTATGCTGACGCTGCCGCCGCTGTCTGTTCTCGGGTTATCTCCTTCCAGGATGCCGATTACCGCAGGCGGGACCGAAACCTGGACAAATTTCTTACAGGAAAGCACACAAGCATTCCCATAATGCTCCTTCTCCTTGTCCTTATTCTTTGGATTACCATTGCCGGAGCAAACTATCCTTCTCAACTGCTGTCCAGGCTTTTTCTTTTTCTGGGAAACGGTCTTTTACTCCTGTTTGACAAACTTCATGTATCTCCCCTGCTGTCTGATTTTGTGCTGAACGGAATCTACCAAGTGCTTACATGGGTTATCTCGGTTATGCTTCCGCCAATGGCCATCTTTTTTCCGCTGTTTACACTGCTGGAAGACTCGGGCTTTCTCCCCCGAATCGCCTTTAATCTGGATTATTGCTTTCAAAAATGCAAAGCCTGCGGCAAGCAGGCACTCACCATGGCCATGGGGTTCGGCTGCAACTGTGTGGGGGTTCTGGGCTGCCGGATCATCGATTCTCCACGGGAAAGACTGATTGCCATTCTGACCAACAGCTTCGTTCCCTGCAACGGACGCTTCCCTCTTTTAATCACTCTGGCCACGCTGTATTTTACAGGATCCTCATCCGCTTCAAAAAGCGGTATCAATGAAGCATTGGGAGAGTCTGCCGGCTCTGTACAGTCTCCAGTACTTGAAGGTGCATCCGGCTCACTTACGGCCGCCCTATGCCTTGCCGGATTTCTTTTCCTCAGTGTCATTATGACCCTTGCGGCCTCCAAGGTTCTTTCTGCCACCGTGCTGAAAGGGCTTCCCTCATCCTTTCTTCTGGAACTGCCACCCTACCGCCGTCCTCAGATAGGCAAAGTGCTTGTCAGATCTCTTTTAGACCGAACCCTTTTCGTTCTCAAAAGAGCGGCGTCTGCGGCAATTCCCGCCGGAGCACTGATTTGGTGCGCTGCAAATATCACAGTGGATTCCCGCTCCCTTTTGTCCATATGCTCTGAGGCTCTGGATCCGGCGGGCCGTCTCCTCGGTCTGGACGGGGTGATTCTTCTGGCTTTCCTGCTGGGAATGCCCGCCAATGAAATCGTAATTCCCATTATGCTTATGACGTATCTGGCGCAGCCTGGCCTGATACAAATAAACGATCCGGAGCTTTTAAAATCCATTCTCTCCGCAAACGGGTGGACCCTGCAGACGGCCGTCTGTACCTGTCTTTTTTCCTTATTTCATTGGCCCTGTGCCACAACGCTGCTATGCATTAAAAAGGAAACCGGAAGCCTAAAATGGACGGCGGCAGCTTTTTTGCTTCCTACTCTCTGGGGGACGGCGCTTTGTATGATTTTTGCACAATTACTGTAAATTTATGAATAAACATGTTATACTCATGAATATAACTTCAAAATAAAACAAGAAAGAGGTTTTTATGAAAAATCATAAGAAAATATTACTGTTCCATATCGGAAAAGAAAAGCAGGCACAGCTTAAAAGGCTGTGCCTGACAATGGGAATCCAGGTAATATTTGTAGAAAAGAAGCAATATACTCAGACCTTGGGCGCTCTGGCTGGAATACAAGGCATTCCCCGTTCCCCATCCGTCTATGCAGGAGAGGAATTCCCCTTGGAAATGCTCGTATTTTCCGGTCTGGATTCAGACGCTCTGGACAACTTTTTAAAAAAATACAAGGAAATGCAGCTCTCCCCAATACCTCTGAAAGCAGTTCTGACACCCCATAATCTGTTTTGGAGCCCTCAAAAGCTTTATGAGGAATTATTGAAGGAGCACGCTTATTTTAAGAATTCCTGATATTTCTCATTGATTTCACTTAAAAACACAATTCCAAGAATGCCGGGGCCTGTGTGGGCTCCTATGGCGCAGCCCACTTGAGTTTCCAGAATGTCCCTTACATGATACCTTTCCCTAAGCTGTTCCTTCAGAAAGGCAAAAGCCTCTTCGTCAGTACCGCGGCAGACTCCCACCACCTGACTTTCCAGAGCCTTTCCTTTTTCTCCCACCATATCCAGGATTCTCTTCTGGGCTTTCTTCCATCCTCTTACCTTTTCCACTGCTTTCAAAGAGCCGTTTTCATCCACAATGATGATCGGTTTGATGTCCAGCACCGTTCCGGCCAAAAACGAGGTTCTGCTCAGACGACCTCCCCGGAACAGATATTCAAGACTGAATACCGTGACAACATGCACCATATGCTCACAAAAAAAATGTGCCGCTTCTATGAGAAGCTCCCGGGACGCTCCGTTTCTCTGCATCCTCAGCAACCGCTCCGTCACCAAACCATATCCTATGGATGCGCATTTGGAATCCACAATGGTCATGGAAAACCCGGGGAATTCTTCCTTTACGGCTTCGTAAGCCAGGCGGGCCGCATTGAAGGTCCCTGCAATCCCTGTAGAGAAACAGATATACAGCACCTCGTCACCTCTTTGGGCAAAAGGTCTGAAATGCTCCTCAAACATATACTGGCTGATATGATAGGTTTTGATCTCCCTGCCGGACGCCTGAATATCATAAAACTGTTCCGGATATATCGTCTCTCCATCAAAATAATCCGTTCCCTCAATGGTAACAGGAGTGGGCATTACATACAGCCCGTACTCCTCCTTCACATTCTTTGGCATATCAGAAGCTGAATCCGTAATAATGCAAAAAGCCATAATTATGTTCTCCATATCCTGTCGTTTTTTTTATTGTATCGCGAAACGGGGCTTTTGACAAGTAAAATACCCTGCCGGAAGAGCGTATGGATGTTTGTCCCAAAGACTCGTCTCTACGCGTCAAAGGAAACGTTTCCTGACAAAATCTTGACAAAATAAAAGTCCTGAGGTTATAATTAATATCATATCATGCGGAATTGATGGAATTGGCAGACATGCAAGATTTAGGTTCTTGTGCCGAGAGGCGTAAGGGTTCAAGTCCCTTATTCCGCACGCATAGAGACTTTTTATCTTAATTTTATTGGGATAAAAAGTCTTTTTTATTTAACAGATTATAATAAACAAAAATATAAATATTTATCAACGGATAACAGAAAAATCTAATTCATAGTGAATTGAGCTCAAAAGTTGCTTTCAGAGAAAATAAACGTGAGGGCAAAGGCAGAACAATATATAAAATGTTCTATGCTTAAAGAAATTGGGAATTGTGGAGGCGAACAAAATGACGGGAATAGTAATTTCCTTTTGGGCCAATATAAAAAATTTTGAAGCTACAGACATAAAGAAATTCAACTCCGCAGTTTCTAAATTGTTTTGTGCATTTGGCATTGCATTTATTTTATTAGATGTTCCATAACGGTACTAAAAGACGCAGAAAGATACAAGAAAAAAGTATTCCAATATCGTGTCCGGCATAAACATAACTCCAGCAACAGGTTTTCTGGCGTTAAAAATAAAATAATGCGGCAAACCATCCTTCTTTCATGATTTCACCGCACCAGATAAAACAGTCTTTTCAATGAGACATCGGGGATTCGAACCCCGGACAACTTGATTAAAAGTCAAGTGCTCTACCAACTGAGCTAATATCCCATACATTTCCTAACAACAGGGCTAGCTGGATTCGAACCAGCGAATGCAGCAGTCAAAGTGCTGTGCCTTACCGCTTGGCGATAGCCCTATAAACATGACACCAAGCGTGCCATTCAGACACATCGTAACATACAAAGGTGGATAAAGGGATTCGAACCCTTGGCCTCCAGAGCCACAATCTGGCGCGCTAACCAACTGCGCTATACCCACCATACAGCGAGACAAATCACCATGATCTGATCCATCTCCAATGTGCTCGAAGGGATTCGAACCCCCGACCCACGGCTTAGAAGGCCGTTGCTCTATCCAGCTGAGCTACGAACACATTTTGTCAATTTCATATACAATCAAACCAACGAGGTACATTTTATCCTATAATCTTATGTTTGTCAACAGTTTTCCGAACTTTTCTCTTTGTATACATTTTCGGCTATCGTGAGCTATGCCAAACATAGGACGCGCACCTTCCATTATGCTGACGCAAAAAAGAAATATGAAAAGCGGGTGATGGGAATCGAACCCACGTATCCAGCTTGGAAGGCTGGTGTTCTACCATTGAACTACACCCGCATAAACAATAGCATATGAAATGCATCGGGGTGACAGGATTCGAACCTGCGGCCTCCTGGTCCCAAACCAGGCGCTCTAGCCAAGCTGAGCCACACCCCGCCAAATACAACTTTCAATCCTCTTAGGACAAGTGTCATTATATACTAACGGTTCCGCTCCTGTCAACGCTTTTTTCCATCCGGGACGCTCCATTACCAGCCGCTATTACTGCCTTGCCCCGACTGTTGAAGATAGGCAATGGTATAATGAGCTTCCCCTGCGTTGTCAACCTCCATAATCAAATATGAGGGAAGATGTCCCTCCTGCCTCGGATAGGACAGACTGCCCGGGTTCAGTGCAGTCACTTTATCCCCAATATCAATGACAGGACGATGGGTATGTCCATACATAACAATATCCGCTCCTCGCGCCTGCGCCTCTTTCTTAACCGTCTCATTTCCCACGGAAACACCATAATTATGCCCATGTGTCACCCAGACTTTATAGCGCCCCACATTCAGCTCCAGATCCCTTGGAAGACAAGAAAAAAAATCATTATTTCCCAATACTATGAAAACAGGGCACTCAGCTGCCTGTGTCAGAGCATATTCACTTCCCTCAGCATCTCCGCAATGTATTACCATATCCGGCCTGTGCATCTGCAAAACCTTAAAATAATTATCATTTTTTCTATGTGTATCACTAACCACAATTATTTTCATACTTTCGTAGTTCCTCTTTCATTTTCTGCAGAGCCTTTCCCCGGTGACTGATCTTATTTTTTTCTTCCTCTGTAAGCTCGGCTGCTGACCTTCCAAACTCAGGCACCCAGAAAATCGGGTCATAACCAAATCCATGCTCCCCCCTTTCATCATCCCCTATGTATCCCTCTATTGACGCTCTTGCGGTTAGCTCCCGTCCATCCGGCAGCACTGCGGCTATCGCACAAATAAAACGAGCCGTACGCTTTTCCCTGGGTACCCCTGAAAGTCTCTCCAGCAGCGCTACATTTTTTACACTGTAAGGAGTATCCTCTCCCAGATACCTTGCGGAATAAATTCCCGGCTCCCCATGCAAATAATCGATTTCAAGGCCTGAATCGTCCGCCATCACCAGACAATCCGTACAGGACGCTACAGCTCTGGCCTTGATCAACGCGTTTTCCTCATAAGTAGCGCCGTTTTCGTCTATCTCAACGCTGATACCGGCTTCCTTCATAGATAGAACCTGCATGCCTGTATCTTCCATAATCATTTGAATCTCTTTTATTTTTCCTTTGTTTCCCGTAGCAAATATAATTTTACCGTTCATTTTCCCACTCCCTTTCCCAGAGAACTGTCCACTTGGCTGCCTCATTTTCCCGGCTCATTCCTCTGGCTTCTCTTTGGCGGTTTTGGTCCCAAAAACTGATAATAATACGTCTTAATCATTCCATTATAAATCTTTCTGTTTTTATCCGCCCTTCTGCCTACAGCCTGCTCCGCCCGGTCATACGCGGTAATCAAATACATGCTCCAGGAATCAAGCTCCCGATAACGTTCGCCAATGGTTCGGTACAGAGCGGGCAGCCCCTCTTTATTTTGGAGTCTTTCACCATACGGCGGGTTTGTAATTAAAAAGCCATACTTTTTTGCATGACTCAGCTGCTCCACTCCTCTTCTCTGAAAATGAATCAGCCGGTCAACCCCCGCAAGCGCTGCATTTTCTCTTGCAATCTCTATCATCTCTTCATCGATGTCGTAGCCCTGAATATCCGTCCTGACATTCAGATCAACCAAATCTGACGCCTCATCCATGGCATTATACCATATTCTTTTTGAAACAATATGATCCCATTTTTCTGCAATAAAACTCCTGTTCATTCCAGGAGCCATCCTCGCCGCCATCATAGCCGCTTCAATGGGAATGGTTCCGCTGCCGCAGAATGGATCCACCAAGATTCTGTCCTTATTCCAAGGAGTTAGCATAATCAACGCTGCTGCCAGATTTTCTGCAATGGGAGCCTTTGCAGTCAGTCTTCTGTATCCTCTTTTATGTAATGGCTCTCCTGTACTGTCAAGCCCTACCGTAACCTGATTCTTCATCAGAAATACCCTTATTGGAAAGCTTTCGCCGCTTTCTTCAAACCATTTGATATGGTACACACTCTGAAGCCGTTCCACCATGGCTTTTTTCATGATAGACTGGATGTCGGATGAACTTAGCAGTTTAGACCTTATGCTGGATGCCTTCGCCACCCAGAATTTCCCATCCATTGGGATATACTCCTCCCATGGCAGTGATTTTGTTCCCTGAAACAGTTCCTCAAAACTTTCCGCACGAAAGGTTCCAATCTTTATAAGGACACGCTCCCCGGTGCGCAGAAAAATATTCGCTCGGCAGAGAGCCTCTTCGTCTCCATAAAAAGTCACTCTTCCATCCGACACGTCTGCAATATCATATCCTAAATCCACAATCTCTCTTTTTAAAACTGATTCCATGCCAAAATGACAGGGAACAATCAATTCAAATCTTCTCATGTACCTCACTTTTCTGCCGAATACAGCCCAATAAATTTTTATACCTTATTTCCGCTTTTTATACTCTATTTCAGTAGTATACAATTTTTTTTCTGATATGTAAATAGGAACACCCTTGGGCGTTCCTATTGCTGAAAAACGATTAATAATTTTTCTCGTTGTTTTTCTGGCTGTTTTTCCGGCTGTTCTGGCTATTCTGACTGTTTTTGCAATTCTGGCCGCTCTGGCTGTTCTCAGAATTGTTTGTGCTGTTGTTGAATTTGTTATTGTCATAATTTTGATTATTGTTGGACATTTCAGATTCCTCCTGTTTATTTTTGGTTACAGGAGTATTATGGCAAAAACGCACAAAAAATATGCTAAAATTACCATGGTACTTTGGTACTGTTATGGTATTGCCTTTTTGATACAAAAGTACTATAATATACTTGTAAATAGATGACCCTTCATCATTTCTATTTACACCCTTATATATTTAATTTATTTATACTCCCCTCATTATGAGCCGCCGGTCCCCTCCGGCGGCTCATATACTGTACATCCGTTCTAATTAAGCCAGTCCCTGAACAGCTTTACCAAAAACACAATCAGCAGTATCGGCAGTATCACAGGCATAAAAAAGGAAAGAATGGAAAATGCCAGGCTGAATAAAAGCAATACGACCAAGACAACTGCGAGCACCCAGACCCAGCCGGGAACACGAAAAACTTTATTGGGACTTTTATTTCCCGCATCATAGTACTGCCTGTACTCGCTATAGGCTTCCCCACTCTCCCCGCCCTGATACCTTTCTTTTTCCGTTCCTGCGTTAGTCTCCACGATTGTTCTTGCAATCAGGCGCGGATCCCCCAGCGACGCAAGCACTTCTTCCTCCGTTCTCCCCTTTAAAATTTCCGTATTGATATAGTTCTGGTAATAATTTACATTATCCTCCACAATTCCCGGAGACACTCTGCCGCTCAGGGCGGCCCGGAGTCTGTCGATAAATTCCTGCTTTGTCATATCTTCCTTTCCTCCTATTGGAGCTGATCCATCCCCTGCCCCAATGTAATTCTTTTTACATATGCTTCAGGATCCCGTCTCATCTCCAACATGGCCCAAAAAGCCTTCAACGCCATTTCTTCCTTATTACATACGGAGGTGTTTTTTCCTGTATCTCCGATCAGATTATAGCGGTTTATCTGCCATACGTACAAATCTGTCATAGAAAAATTCCCGCATTTATACGCGTCAAGAAAAGTATGATGGTCCAGGTAAAACATAAATTCTTCCATCATTTCTTCCTCCCGGACAAGTCCTTCCCAAAGAGTATTCAGCCAGCTTTCTTCCCTGTCTGCATAAACGCCAAGAGTCAAAAGTCCCTCATAAGCCTTAATTTTTCTGGCATCGTATACGATTCCCGGCATCTAAGCCACCTCCCGGTAAACCCAAAATATACATAATACTACAGAAAGCTTACCTTTTCGCAAACGCCAAAATTATATTTCCATGTCCCCCCAAAGTTAAAAAAGAAAGAGACATATATTTTTTACATTGTATCATTTCTCTTTTTGTACGTAAATATCAGTAAAAGAAAGGATTTCTAAAGTTTTTATAAAAAGGCTATTCCCGGGCCTCTTCCCTTCTGTTCTCAGAGACCATAGCCCATATTTCCATAGCTTCAATGAGGGGCCGCATGGATTCTCTCAGTTCAATTAAAACGTATTCCGCTTCTGGAGGCACTTCAGGATAAACCGTACGGGCGATCATGCCCTCATCCATAGAACGCAGGCTGTCTGCAAGCTCCTTGCAGAAGGACGGTCCGGTAGTCTTTCAACTGCTGTACCGTCCTTCTATTCGATTCAATGCCTTACCAGTGCGAAAAGCCGGATTTCTGAAAGTTTCCATTAATAGTTTTCAGCCTTTATCTCAAAATATGACCGGGGATGACTGCACACGGGACATACTTCAGGCGCCTTTGAACCAATTACGATATAACCGCAGTTTTTGCACTTCCAGATAGTATCACCGTCTCCGGAAAACACAATGCCATCCTCAATGTTCTGAAGAAGTTTTCTATATGCTTCCTTTGCAAATTTGTCATACATATCGGTCCATTCAAAATTTTCTCTCTCAGCAGCATCCTTCAGATTATCGGGAGTGGAACCGATCCCATCATGGAGAATCTTAAACCATATTTTAGCATGCTCCTTTTCGTTCGCAGCCGTCTCTTCAAACAGCTCGGCAATCTGCACATAGCCCTCCTTTCTGGCCTTGGAGGCATAATATGTGTATTTGTTGCGAGCCATGGATTCCCCCGCCAAAGCCTCCATTAAATTTTTTCCGTTTTACTCCCTTTTAATGTTGCCATTGTTACCTTCCTTTCCACTGCTAATCAACCAATTTCATTATACTTGTCCCAGTTACAAAAAATCAATTAGACGTTAATATTTCTCCCAGAACCTATTGCTTTTTTTCTACATTTTTTATATAATGAATCGACAAAAGGGAGTAGCCACCATGTTCTGTATTCATGGATTGCAGGCGACATTCCGGCAGTCCGAAAACTGCCCGCCCGCAATTGAAATGGCGAGACTTTTATCACGCAAGGGTTTCTTCCCGCATGGTAGAAGTCTTTTTTATTCTCAAAAAATAAAGAAAGGTGTTAAAAAAATGTCATTTTTATGGGAAGGTCTCGCTGCCGTAACCTGGCAGCAAATCGTTATGTATGTAGTAGGAGCCGCCTTAATCTGGGTGGCTATCAAAAAGCAGTACGAGCCTGCTCTGCTGCTGCCCATGGGCTTTGGCGCCATTTTGGTAAATCTGCCTGGCAGCAACGCTATCGATCAGGTTCTTCAGGGAGTAGGTGAAACCCATGGTATTGTCTCCTGGCTCTATGACACAGGAATTGCAGCCTCCGAAGCCATGCCCCTGCTTTTGTTCATCGGTATAGGAGCCATGATTGACTTTGGCCCTCTTTTGGCCAAGCCTTCTATGTTCCTGTTTGGCGCCGCCGCTCAGTTTGGTATTTTTGCCGCACTGCTGCTGGCTTCTGCTCTGGGATTTTCTTTGAATGACGCCGCCTCCATTGGCATTATTGGCGCTGCGGACGGCCCCACATCCCTTTTGGTATCCCAAGTGCTCAATTCCCAGTATGTTGGCGCTATTGCCGTTGCAGCTTATTCTTACATGGCGCTGGTTCCCATTGTTCAGCCTTTTGCTATCAAGCTTATTACCACTAAAAAGGAGCGTTCCATACGTATGGAGTACGACAACAGATCTGTTTCCAAACGTACCCGCATCCTGTTTCCTATTTTTACTACCATCATTGTGGGATTTATCGCTCCTTCCTCCGCATCCCTGGTAGGATTTCTGATGTTCGGAAACCTGATCAGAGAGTGCGGTGTGCTTGAGTCCTTAAGCCAGACGGCACAGACCACACTGACCAATCTGATCACTCTGCTGCTTGGTATTACCATTTCCTTCAGCATGCAGGCGGATTCCTTCGTGAAACCCGATACTCTGTTTATTATGGCTATTGGTCTTGCCGCATTTGTATTCGATACCTTCGGAGGCGTGCTCCTTGCAAAAGTTATGAATCTGTTCCTGAAAAAGAAGATCAATCCCATGATAGGCGCTGCCGGAATTTCCGCATTCCCCATGGCTTCCAGAGTGGTCCAGAAAATAGCTCAGGAGGAGTCTCCTGGAAACATTGTTATCATGCACGCTGCAGGCGCTAACGTCGCGGGTCAGATTGCTTCCGCCGTTGCCGGCGGACTGCTGATTCAGCTTGTAACAAGTATGAGCTGACAGGTAAAAAGCAAGGTTTGTTAATTCAGTAAAGGAGATGGCATATGAATCACATTATAGTTGGATTGGAAATGATGGGTATGGGAATGCTGGGAATCTTCACCGCCATGAGCATCATCATGATAATGACATTTATTCTCGGCAAGATAGATTCCTCCTCCGCTTCCAAAAAATCTGCGGACAAGGCTTCCGAGTAACGCATAGAATAAATTGCTTCCTCCCGGATGGGAAGAAGTGGAAAAGTAAAAACGGCGAAGGCTTCAAAAGAGCTTCCGCCGTTTTTCATGGTCTTAGAAGGAGCAGGCTGCAAGTCCTCAAGGCCGAAAAAATGCGCTGTGCACACCGACAGTACACAACGCATTTGAAAACGTGCATAAACACACTGAAAATGTGCGTTAGAGGATTCGAACCCCCGACCTTTTGGTCCGTAGCCAAACGCTCTATCCAGCTGAGCTAAACGCACATCATGCAACAGATATTATCACCTGCAACATTAGATATTTTACCTTTTTTGTCCATAAAAGTCAAGTACATTTTAGCTTTTATTTTCAAATAGTGGGACGCAAAATATAAAATTACCGTATGCCGGAATTTTCTGACTGGCGCTCTGACAAAATGATAAGTTCATCCAGCGCTTCCCCAATGTCGCTGTCCACACAAAGGCTTTGACCTTTAATCTCCCGTGGTATATAGGCCTCGCCCTTGTTGATGCAGACGTAACTCGCCTTAGGATTTGCGTGTACCTGCTGCCAAAAATTATATTTTATAATTCCCGGGGTATTCATTCCTACTCCCAGCTCCAAATAAAGAACCGAAAGATTTTTGTGCCGCCGAACAAAGTCCTCATACCGTTCTGCAGCCCGGTACCAGCCCTCGTCCTGTACAAAAGTATTATCGCTCCTAAGGTTCATGGTCATCGGCGCACTGCAGACAGGGCATCTGGGAATCAGCGCAGTTGGAATTTTCATATTCTGTTGCTCCGCTACCATCCGGCGGACAGAATCTTCATTGTCATAGGTTTTGTTGTGGCAGGCTCTGGAGCATTGCCACAGGCCGTAATCGCCCTGAGTGTAAAAAAGACGCTTCTTATCAAAGCCGGCGAGCTGGAACTGATGATCCACATTGGTGGTGAGCACAAAGTAATCCTTACCCTCTACCAGTTCCAGAAGCCCCGTATATGGCCTGCCCGGCGTGACATCATAACGATTGACATAGATGTGCCTTGACCACCAGGCCCAGTATTCTTCTAAAGTGTCAAACGGATAAAAGCCCCCGGAATACATGTCGGAAATTCCATACTTGCGATGAAAGTCCGCAAAATTCTTTTCAAAGCGTTCACCGGAATAGGTCAGTCCTGAGGAAGCAGACAATCCTGCACCTGCTCCGATCAGAATCGCATCAGCAGCAAAAAGCAGATCCTTTAGTGACTTTTGCCCGTTGGTTGTTTTCAGATTCAGCATTGATCTTCTCCTAATAAACTGCGATAAATTTCAAAATCGGTATCCTTAAATACATTGAAGATAACCCGATCTATCCCGGTATTTCCCTGCAAAAAGTCCCTCACCGTTTTCACTGCAATTTCAGCCGCCTCTTGATTGGGAAAATGAAATTCTCCGGTAGAAATGCAGCAGAAAGCCACGCTTTTCAACGCGGATTTATCTGCCAATTCCAGGCAGGAACGATAACAGGAAGCCAGAAGCTCCTTATCCTTTCTCGTCACCCTTCCATAAATAATGGGTCCTACGGTATGCAGAATATATTTGCTTGGCAAATTATAAGCCGGCGTAATCTTGGCTTGCCCGGTGGGTTCGTCATAGCCTTGAGCACTCATGATTTTATCGCAGTAAATCCGCAGCTGAATACCGCTGCGAGAATGAATGATATTATCAATACAGGAATGGAGAGGGCAAAAACAGCCTCGAAGGGCGCTGTTTGCCGCGTTGACGATAGCATCTGCCTTTAGTGTAGTAATGTCACCCTGCCACAATACCAGGCGACTATCGCAGGGAAGAGATGGCAGCAGCTCTCCATCTACTATGCCCAGCTGATCTCTCTCAGCAGCCAAATATTCATCCTGTATCCTTAAGAAATCCTCATCTATGGGCTTAGGCGGGCGTATATTCATAAGCGCCCTCAGCAGCTTTTTCTGCTCCAGCACATCGGAAGGGATTATTATATTATGATACTGAGGATCTTCCGTCAGCAGCTCACGGATCAGATAAATGCGTTGTTCCCCGTGCGTCATACCTCTTTCTCCTTTCCAACCGTATTGTAAGAAGACATTGATTATTTTTAAATGTCCGATACATCCTGGTGTAGGCGATTGGACAGATTTACATCAGCATCCCACCACCGCCCTTTTCGGGCAAATGCCCAGACAATTCCCGCAGTGCAGACAGTGATTCTGACGAATCACTGCAGGCACAGAGGAAAAGTCAATACAGTTCTGAGGACAGACCGTGCTGCAAGCCCTGCAGCCGGTACAGGCATCCGTAATAAAATAACCTTCCTTTTCCTTCGCTGCCTGTCCAAAGGCGAAGGAAAAACGCTCTATAGGTTTTTTTGAGAGGTCAAACCATTCACCGTTTCCTTCATAAAGCTGAAAAACTGTCAGAGCTCTTTGAGATTCTCCTGTCGGATAAATTTCTTTCATATAAGGATTCTTTTCAAACAGAAGCGGCAGCAGTTCACTCCCAATCTCTCTCACCCTGCCTCGCACAGACACCGCTATACAGGACATGGTATCCTGCCCTTTCACACCGGTCAGGGCCATAGATCCCCGGCTCTTCAGCCGGCTATAAAAACCCTTGCCCATGGCGGTAAGAAAATAAAGACCGCTTTCGTCGGCGTCCATCATGTCAATAGCACAGGTGACGGGCAATCCGTCGTCATCTACCGTTGCGGCAACGGTTGTATGAATTTCCCGCTGCAGATATTGCAAAGCTGCGGCTGCGGTCATTATCATGCACCTCCTTTTATGATATTTTACCCCATAAGGACTGTTAGTTAAGTAAGTATAATAATATACTATAGTTACCAAAAAGGAACTATTGTACAAAGTCCCATTGCCATAGCCTTAGAATTTTCCGTTCTGATTCTGCCAAGTGGATTCATCTGCTATAATTTCCATCACATCCCAATGCTCGGCAATTTTTCCATCCTCTACTCGCCACAGATCGTAATAGCTTGTGGGTACGCCTCCGAAGGTACCTTCACTGACTGCCAGCACAAAATTGCCCTGAGCCAGTACCTGATGAACAGTGGTGTAAATCATCCGAATTCCCTGTTCTGCAAGCGCCGACAGTGCTGCCCCCAGCCCGGATAAGCCATCCGCAATTCCCGTGTTGTGCTGTATATATTCGTCTTCCCGAAAGTATTCCGGCGTTTTTTCTGCATGATTGCCTTGCATCACATCATAAAGGAAGTTTTTCACAATTTCTCTGTTTTCCTCAGTTTTATCCAAATCTTTCAGCTCTTTTAATCCATCGACCTGTGTTCTGCCGGATGGATTAGGCTCCGCTTTGGCAGCCAGATTATCCCAGTGTTCCGCAATTTGTCCCTTTTCGTCAAAACGGAAAATATCAAACGCCACCTGCTCTCCTGCTCCGGCAAAATTGTAAACCGTGTGCAGGAATACCTTATCGCCATCTTCAAAGGCTCGAATATTTCTGACAATCGTTTTCACCGGAGAGCCAGCAAGATGCAAGCAAGGCTACAGCCTTTTCGGTGTCCCCGGAAGCAAATGTGTTAATAAGCTCAAGCGCTTTCTGCGTATTTGTCATTTTCGTTACCTCCTATCATTTCAACAACTGATGACAGATCATTTCGGGCAGTGATATGTCCCAAATGATTCTCTGATTATTTGCAGAGCCCCGGACCGGCCGTTATCCCTTGCTCCTGATAGTATTATATGTACATTATTTTCATCTGTAAAGTAAGCACCTAATTGTGGTGTAGTTACTAAAAAGAAACTATTGTATAACTACTTATGTATCCTTGGATTATCTTGACTCCGCCTGCTCACAATGTTATAGTAAAGCAACGGGAAGCGCGCTTCGCGAACTTCCCGTTGACATAAAAATTTTTCGTTGTGAATTAATTGATGTTTGCCCCGCCCCAGGTGGCATGTCTGAAAGTTTGGAGGTGAAACTATGGCAGATCAGCCAGCAAAAAAGGAGCTGCCCGCTTGTCCTGTAGAAACTACCCTAACCCTTATCGGTGATAAATGGAAAGTTTTAATCCTTCGGGATTTGCTGCCCGGCACCAAACGGTTCGGTGAGCTGAAAAAGTCCATAGGCACCGTATCCCAAAAGGTTTTGACCGCACAGCTTCGAGATATGGAAAACTCAGGACTACTTACCCGTACCGTCTATGCCGAAGTTCCACCGCGAGTGGAATATTCCCTCACTGAACTTGGACAGAGTTTGAAGCCTATCTTGGATGCCATGTGGAACTGGGGCGAAGAATACAAAAACTCACTTGGATAAATCAGTGCAGGTTCGGCAACGGTCACGAATGCCGCTGTCTGCTGCTCTTGAGCTTTTCCGCGCCAGCGCTAAGCTCTTGAACAATCCCGGTTACCTGCTCTACCGCTTTGCTGTTCTCCTCGCAAGCGTCATACGTCTCGCTGGCATGGGCGGATACCTCTTCGGTAATGGCAGATATGGTCTGAATGCTTTCGACAATCTGTGCGTTAGCCTCTCCCAGCTCTTCCACTATACTCACCAGTTCTTTTGTCTGCTCAGCAATGTTATGGGTTTCCTGTTCTATTTTTGAAAAGTTGTCTCCCACCGCCTCTGTGCTGTCCGCATTGGCCCGGTTGCTTTCCGCCACAACGTCTACCGCTCTGGAGACAGAAGACAATTCCTGATTAATATTTTCAATCAGCTCCGTGATATTCACCGTTGCGGATTTCGTCTGATTGGCCAATCCTGATATCTGATTGGCAACCACCGCAAAGCCCCGGCCAGCTTCACCGGCCCGCGCCGCCTCTATGCTGGCGTTCAAGGCCAGCATTCCTGTATTGTTTGCAATGCTGGTAATTGTTTCAATAATAATATTCATCTTAGCCGTATACTCGTTCAACTCTTCCATCTTATCAAGAGCCTGGCGGTTGGCCTCCATGGATTCCTGCACCTGTCTGGAAAGATGATCCATTTGCCTTCTGCCCTCTTCCACCTTCTCGGCAGTGCCATCAACATTTCTGCGAATCGAAGCCGCCGTATCCTTCAGATCCGTTATATGAATCTGAATCTGTTCTGTTCTCTCCAGCTGATGCTGTATGGATTCCGCAGACTCGCTGCTCCCCGCAGACACCTCGTTCATGGAATTTCTGATATGTTCCACAGAATCTCTTACAGATGACATTTGTTCCGTTGCCTTTGCAACTCCTGCTACCATGCCTTCTGAAATATTCAGCACACTCTGCAAAAGCGTGTCTGTCTTTCCCTGCTGCTCCTGAATTTCCTCTAAATTCGAGGCATGAGTCTTTTTGATCCCAATGGTAGTGCTCACCATATAAATTCCCATAAAGACCATGCATGCCAGACGGATTTCTATATCCGCAATTTCCTGAGCCCTATATCCCACTGAAAGAGCATGGTATGCTACAAACGCCGCGTTGGCCAGAAATCCTCCAACTGCAATAGCCCCACAATAGGCCACGTCCATATAAAGCGTTATAATCATGTACATGGGAAGGGCATAAACAAATGCAAAAGCGCTGGTGGTAGTAAAAATGGCAAATATGTAGAACAAACTATAGGTAATTCCCATAATATGCCTGATAACCCGAGCTTCCTTGTTCTTATGGTAAACAATCCATTCAATCGCTACCGGCACAATCATAAAAAGAGCAACCAAAAGCAAATATCCGGGGGTTCTGGCTCCCTTAATCCATTCCAGCACATATGCAGCCAGCAGTACGGCGTCCAGCACCGTATGTCCGGCAATCGCCGTTCTATTTGCATAAGCCTTTTCTGAAAATTTCATTTCCGTTTCCTCCTGATCAAGTATAAAAGGATATATGTTATATGAGCGAATTACAAGTAATTCTATCACATTTTTTATCAAAATGGTATGGTTTTTATTTCATTTGTGTTATACTGATAAAATAATGCTTTAATGCCCGCGGATTGTCCGGCGCTTTGCGCCCCGCAATTCCGAATGCATTCGAAATACGCCCCGCTTGGGCTGCGTTCGCAAGGAGGAAACACCATGTTGGAACTACAAAATATCTCGTTTCAGGTATCGGGTGATACATCCGGCCAGAAGGAGATAATCAAAGGCATAAACCTAAAGCTGGAAGATCATGCCTTTACAGCCATAACCGGCCCCAACGGCGGAGGTAAATCCACTTTGGCAAAGCTGATTATGGGGATTGAACGGCCCACATCGGGAAAAATCATCTTTAATGGTACCGATATTACCGATATGAACATTACACAACGGGCAAATCTGGGCATCAGCTTTGCTTTTCAGCAGCCTGTACGCTTTAAGGGCATTCGCGTAAAGGATTTGATTACTCTTGCGTCAGGCGCCCCCCTAAGCACTGCAGGAGCCTGTGAATACCTCTCCCAGGTAGGATTGTGCGCCCGGGATTACATTCACCGGGAAGTGGATTCCAGTCTTTCCGGCGGCGAACTGAAGCGTATTGAAATTGCCACCATCATTGCCCGCAATACTCCTCTTTCCGTATTTGACGAGCCTGAAGCTGGGATCGATCTGTGGAGCTTCAGCAATCTGATCAAGGTTTTTGAAGAGCTGCACAGAGCAAGCCGAAATTCCCTGATTATTATCTCTCATCAGGAGCGAATCCTGAATATTGCAGATGAAATCGTTGTTATCGCGGATGGAGCCGTTCAGGACAGAGGGCGCAAAGAAGCAATTCTCCCCGAACTGTTAAGCGGCACTGTCGGCTGTAAATACTATCAGTCCGACGCCCCCGCTTAAACCGCGGGAAATGAAAAACTTTCCATTTTTATATAAAACGACCGGCCCCCTATGGGATGAGGGATATGACCGGTAGAAATCGAGGTTTTTATGGACGAAATACAAAAAACGCTGCTGGAGCAGGTGGCAGGGCTTCATGAGGTTCCCGAGGGAGCCTACAATATCCGCGCAAACGGAAAAAGTGTGGAAAGAGGTACTACTGCTCATATTGATATTGTAACAAAAGAAGATAAGCAAGGCATTGATATTATTATAAAGCCCGGCACTAAAAAAGAAAGTGTTCACATACCGGTGGTACTCAGTCAGAGCGGATTAACCGAAATGGTATACAATGATTTTTACGTGGGTGACGATTGCGATATAACCATAATCGCAGGCTGCGGCATTCACAACTGCGGAAACCAGGATAGCCGTCATGATGGCATTCATTCTTTCTTTATTGGAAAAAATGCCCATGTAAAATACGTGGAAAAACACTATGGGAGCGGCGACGGTGAAGGAGAACGCATTATGAACCCGGAAACCGTTGTGGAGCTAGGAGAAAACAGCTTTATGGAAATGGAAACCGTTCAGATCAAGGGTGTTGACTCCACCAGACGGCTCACCAGAGCCAGACTTTCGGATGGGGCAAAACTAATTATTACAGAGCGGCTGATGACGCACGGACAACAGAATGCCGAATCCTCCTTTGAAGTGGATCTGGACGGAGCCGACTCCAGCGCCAACCTGATTTCTCGTGCGGTGGCCAGGGATGATTCCAGGCAGCTGTTTCTTGCAAAAATAAACGGCAATAACCGCTGTGCCGGACATTCCGAGTGCGACGCTATCATTATGGATAATGCCAAAATCAGCGCAGTGCCGGAAATTACCGCCAATCATTTGGATGCCGCGCTGATCCACGAAGCCGCTATAGGAAAGATCGCGGGTGATCAGATTATTAAGCTGATGACATTGGGTCTCTCCGAGTCTGAGGCCGAAGCTCAGATCGTCAACGGATTCCTGAAATAGCAGACACAGATGCAGCAATGCGCCCTGAATCGGCTTAAAAGCCTCTTCAGGACGCATTTCCATTTCATACCTACACATACAATTATATGGCTGTCGCTTTTTTTTCCGGTTCCTGTTTCACAGTCACATCAAATTTCTGCAGAATCTCTTCCTTAAACTGCCGATAATTGTCTTCACTGTCATAGCATTCATATTCTATCTCAAGGGTCTCTCCGGTTTTCAACAAAAGCATTCCAAGAATTGATTTTGCGTCCGTGCACATCTTTCCTACCCTTATATCGATGGCATCATCATAACCGCAACACACATTGACAAACTGAATGATATCCTCCTCCGACCGAAAGACAATAAAAAGCTTTTCCATCTTATTTCCCTCACTTTATATTTTCTTCTGTTTGAAGCTGTTATCAGTATATTCCCCTAAAAATTCCATGTCAACGAAATACGCATTTCTATACATATTTTTTACAGCAGCCGCCATCCTAGTATTATATCAACTTCAGGAGGTTATTACTCATGTCCAGACAAGAAAAAACAATGGACGGCAACCAGGCTGCGGCTTATGTGGCCTACGCTTACAGCGAAATTGCCGCTATCTATCCCATTACTCCTTCCTCTCCCATGGCAGAATATGCAGATCAGTGGGCACTACAGGGACGCAAAAACGTTTTCGGCAATTCCCTGTCCATTTCCGAAATGCAGTCTGAAGCCGGCGCCGCCGGCGCCGTTCACGGGGCTCTTATCGCCGGAACTCTTGCAGTTACCTTTACCGCTTCTCAAGGACTGCTGCTGATGCTGCCTAATCTCTATCGTATTGCCGGAGAACTTTTACCCGGCGTATTCCATATTGCCTCCCGGACCATCGCCACTCATGCCCTGTCCATCTTCGGAGACCACTCGGATATTTACGCTTGCCGTCAAACCGGAGCCGCCATTCTGGCGGAAAGCAGCGTGCAGGAAGTTATGGACTTATCCCCTGCCGCCCACCTTTGCGCCATTGAAGGAAGAGTTCCCTTCCTCAATTTTTTTGATGGGTTCCGTACCTCCCACGAGTTACACAAAATTCAGGTGTGGGATTATGAAACGCTGAGGGATATGCTGGATATGCGTTATGTGAATGATTTCCGGGAAAAAGCCCTGCATCCCCGCCATGGAAAAATGATGGGTTCCGCCCAGAACCCCGATATTTTCTTTCAGGCAAGAGAAGCTGCAAATCCTTTTTACAACGCCCTTCCTGAAATTGTGGAGCAAACCTTTGATAAAATCAACAAAAGGCTGGGCACCTCCTATGGGCTTTTCAATTATTACGGTCATAAAAGCCCCGTCCATGCGATTATCGCCATGGGAAGTGTCTGCGAGACTGTGCGGGAATACCTTGAAGCCAATCCAGAAAAAGAATACGGTCTGATCAGCGTGCACCTTTATCGCCCTTTCAGCGCATCCCATCTTTTGAAGGTCCTTCCTGACAGCGTAAAGCAGATTTCAGTGCTGGACCGCACCAAGGAACCCGGCTCCGTAGGAGAACCTCTGTATCTGGATGTGCTGGCCGCCCTAAAGGAGGGCGGTCGGGAAAACATCCAAGTATTTTCGGGGCGCTATGGGTTAAGCTCCAAGGACACCACTCCAGAGCACATTGCAGCCGTTTATGACAATCATGTAAAAAAGCATTTTACTTTGGGAATTATGGATGATGTGACCTACCTGTCCCTGTCCGTTCCTCACCTTGCTCCCACCTCTCCTGAAGATCTTATTTCCTGTAAATTTTGGGGACTTGGAGGAGATGGAACAGTCAGCGCCACTAAAAATATCGCAAAAATTGTGGGAGATCATACTTCCCTGCGGGTACAAGGCTATTTTGAATACGACTCAAAAAAATCCAGAGGACTTACCATATCCCATCTCAGATTCGGAAAAAGTCCCATACGCAGCGCTTATCTTGTCCATCAAGCTGACTTTGTTGCCTGCCATAATCCCGTTTATCTTCATAAATATGATATGGTGGGGGAAATTAAGGATGAGGGCGTTTTCCTGTTAAACTGTGGCTTTACGGATGACGAGCTGGAAAACCAGCTTCCCGGGAAAGTAAAGGCCCAGATTGCCCAAAAGCGCATCCGGCTCTTTGTAATCGATGCCATTGGAATCGGAAAGGAAATTGGATTAAACAACAAAATCAGCACTCTTCTGCAGGCGGCTTTTTTTCGCGCCTGCGGTATTCTGCCAAGAGAAGAGGCCATTTCCTTTATGAAAAAGGCCGCTCTTATAAGCTATGGAAGCAAGGGAGATAAAATTATACGGATGAATGAAGACGCTATAGAGCAGGGCTTTGACCGGGTACGTCAAATATCCATTCCGAAGAATTGGAACTCCATGACGGTCTCGTCACCTGAAAATACGGCGGATGATCCTTTCGTCAATTACCTGGATAATCCCATCCTTCCTGACCGGCCTGAAGTTTTGTCCTATGTGAAAACGCTCCAGCAGCCCATTACGGACCAACGCGGCAATTCTCTTCCAGTTTCCGCTTTTGTCCCCTACGCCGACGGCTCCTTTCCCTCCGGCAGTTCCGCCCATGAGCGGCGAAACGTCGCAACAGAAATACCTGTCTGGAAGCCGGAAAACTGTATACAATGCAACCGCTGCTCTTTTGTTTGCCCACATGCGGTCATCCGTCCCGTGGTAATGACCGACCTGGAAACAGCCCATGCGCCGGAGGGAATGGAATATCTGCCCATGGTTGGAATGCCGGATTATTCCTTTTCCATAACCATATCACAGACAGACTGTACCGGGTGCGGCTCCTGTGCCGGAGTTTGCCCCGGAAAGCAGGGAAATAAAGCCCTTCAAATGTGCCCCGTGCATCTGCATAAGCAAACACAGCAGTACTTCGATTATGGAAAATCCCTCCCGGAAAAAATTGATGCGGCACAAAAATTCAAAACAAACACCGTAAAGGGAAGCCAGTTTCTTCGTCCTCTGCTTGAATTCTCCGGAGCATGCGCGGGCTGCGGCGAAACTCCCTATGTAAAGCTTCTGACACAGCTTTTCGGCCCTAAAATGTATATTGCCAACGCCACAGGCTGCTCCTCCATCTGGGGAAATTCTTCTCCCTCCACCGCATATGCCGTAAATCTTCAGGGGCATGGCCCTGCCTGGTCCAATTCTCTCTTTGAGGATGCTGCGGAATTCGGCTATGGCATGCTTCTGGCAAAAGAGGTCTTGGCCGGGTATGACTCCAGGGACGAAGAACTGATACAATGGATTGTGGGCGGTGACGGTTGGGCCTACGATATTGGTTTCGGCGGCTTGGACCATATCCTCGCCAGCGGCAAAAACATCAATGTTTTGGTATTGGATACGGAGGTTTACTCCAATACCGGAGGACAGGCCTCCAAGGCTACTCCCACAGGCTCCACCGCAAAATTTGCCGCGGGAGGCAAAACCACCCGAAAAAAGGATCTTGCATCTATGGCTATGACCTACGGCAATGTGTATGTCGCTCAAACCGCCATGGGAGCCGACTACAATCACACGGTAAAGGTCATCAGCGAAGCAGCCGCCTTCCCCGGCCCTTCTCTGATTATTGCCTACGCCACTTGTATTTCTCACGGCATCCGCTCCGGCATGGGAAGCTCGCAGCAGGAAGAAAAAAAAGCGGTTGAGGCGGGCTATTTTCACCTCTTCCGCTTTAATCCCTCTCTCAAAGAGCAGGGCAAAAATCCGTTTCTGTTGGACAGCAGGGAACCTGTGCTGGATTATGAAGACTTTCTGGACGGAGAAATCCGCTATGATGTACTAAAGCGCCAGAACCCCGACCATGCTCAAAAGCTGTTCCGGGAAGCCTCCCGCCAAGCCAGGGACCGATTCCGGTATCTGCAAAAGCTTCAGGAGCTGTTTGCACCTGAAAATGACTGACCAATGAATCAATAGAGCGTCTCCCATATAATCACACAGTCCCCGTGAATAAGGCGAGGTTCGATATGAGTATCTCTCATCACGAATCTCGCCTTTACGTATGAAACAGCTCCTTTTGTAATGGGTGCCAAGGCTGGTATCTCCTCAGCATTCCTGTTTTTCACATTCGCAGGGCTTTATAGACACAGATGCAATCTTCTGCCCCTCCAGATAACCGCAGGATTTCAGTCCCGCCTTGACCACACTGTTCCAATTTCTTGCGGAGAGCCTATGCACCGTACCATCGTCCAGCACAATGGTGCATGCGTCCTCCATCATACAGTTTTCAGAGTAGGCCACCTTATACATATTCTTCCTGCTGATGGCTCCAATTTCCTCCAGAAGATTTACCATGCGGTAAACCGTCGCCACCCCCAGCGTATCATCCTGCTCCAGCGCCTTGTAAAAGATTTCCTTACAGCTTGAGCATTCATTTTCCAGTATAATGTCAATCAGATGCAGGCGCTGCTTTGTAATCCTGCAGCCCTTCTCCCGCAACCTGGAAAGAATCATATCCCTCTGCATCTGGGTTTGATGGCGGCCTGACTCTACCCTAATGTCCACAATGCCCTCCGCAGTGCCCGCAATCACCGCCGCACTGAATAGACTTTCCACTCTTTTTATCCCGTATCATGCTCCTGATAATCAAGGCGACCACTGCCGCCAAAACTGCCAAAACAATCGCCGTTCCCATATACTGCCTCCTTTTCTCATGTTGAGACTGATTTTCATTTTCGAGGTTAGTATACTCTAACTTTCATTAGCTGTCAATAACTCAATATCAAAATTTTTGGGCTTTCGTCTATTGCGTGATCAGCGCAGATTCCAGATCAGCAAGCATAATATCAAGAGCCGTCACTCCGCCTTCCGCAGTGTACCATACCGCGGGATGCTCCAGATATACGATGTTTCCATTCTTGTATGCGTCTGTTCCCATAACCAGCTCATTTTCCATAATCTCCTGCGCAAGCTGAGCTCCTTCTGTAGCTATGGCAGCGTCCCGATCCATTACAAAGATATAGTCAGGATTCTTTTCCACAATATATTCAAAAGATGTCTCATTGCCGTGGGTGGAGGTTGTATCCGCATTGCCCAGATTTTCAAACCCGATCTCCACACCGATTATAGAGCAGCGGCCATCATTTCCCAGCACATTAAAGCTTCCGCTGGTGCACATGCCTACAATAGCATTTTTTCCCTGAGCCGCAGCCGCAAGAGCCGCAATTCTTGCGTCAAAATCGGCCATAAGTCCATTCACCTCTTCCTCAAGGCCGAACATGGACGCAATGATTCCTGCATTTTTTCTGACACTTTCCACTACGCCTATTTCGGTATCTGTAGAAAGATATACCACAGGCGCGATTTCACTGAGCGCATCATAGGATGCAGAAAGACGGCCTCCAACAAAAATTACATCCGGCTCGCAGGCCATAACTGCCTCCATATCCGCCTCCTTAATGGTTCCCAGATTACTGATATTTTCATTTTCCGCGTATGATAGCAGATAGTCCAGAGAGGTGCTGGCAGTTCCCACAACTCTGTCTCCCAGGCCCAGATTGTCCAGAATGTCCAGAGAAGCCATATCTAAAATTGCAATTCTCTGGGGATTATAAGGAACCTCCAGATCAATTTCTTCCTTGTTGGCGTTATAGCTTTTGATCACTACGGTTTCCGGAGCATCCGCAGCAGTCTCTGCCGAAACGTCCCCGCCTGCCGCTGCAGTTTCAGCCAAGCCCGTTTCCTGCTGAACCTCAGTGGCTGCAGTCTGTGCTGCGGAAGTCTCCCCTGAAGCGCTTTGGCTTCCAGCGCTGTTTGCGCAGGCCGCAAGTTGAAATGCCATAGCCGTTACCAGTAGCATCATAGATAATTTCTTCATAAATCTTAATCTCCTTTTTTAAAAAGTACTGAAAAATGTTTGGAAAAATCAGTAATACACGGACAGAGGTCTGCCTGCAATTTCCAGAATTTCAAAATCCACCCCGTAAATTCCCGACAACGTCTCCTTATTCATCACCTCCCTCACCGTGCCGAATTTAGCAATTTTCCCATCTGCAAAAGCGCAGATATAATCAGAGTAGAATGCCGCATAATTAATATCGTGCAGCACTAAAATCACCGTCTTTCCCAGCTCATCGCAAAGGCGACGGACAATTTTCATCATATTGGTTGCATGATAGATATCCAGGTTATTTGTGGGCTCATCCAGCAGAATGTACTCTGTGTCCTGGGCAATTACCATTGCTATATAAGCCCGTTGTCGCTGCCCTCCCGAGAGCTCGTCAATAAAACGATCCTGAAACTCCTGTAATTCCATATAGGCAATTGCCTTATCTATCATTTCTTGATCCTCACCGGTGAGGTGATTGCCGGAATAAGGAAAACGGCCAAAGGCCACCAGCTCTCTCACGGTAAGTTTCATCTGTACATTATTGGTCTGGGTCAAAATCGCCAGCCTTCTGGAAAGCTCCTTGCTCTTCCATTTGGCAATATCCTTTCCCGCAAAATCCACCGCTCCTCCGTCCCTGGCAATCAATCTTGAGATCATTCCCATAACTGTGGATTTTCCCGCTCCGTTTGGACCGATCAAAGAAATTACTTTTCCCTTGGGTATTTCAAAGCTGACGGAATCCACCACCGCTTTTCCATCATATTTTTTAGTCAGTTCCTGTATTTTCAAAATTAAATCCTCCTGTTTCTCAGCAAAAGATAAAGGAAATAAACGCCCCCTCCCAAGGTGATGAACACGCTGACCGGCACCGAATAGCTGAAGACATGCTCTACCAAAAGCTGTCCTCCCACCAATACCAACATTCCGAATAAAGCGGAGGCTGCAATCAGCTGTCCGTGACGGAAGGTTTTCAAAAGTTGCCTTGCCAGATTTGCAATGATCAGTCCCAAAAAGGAAATAGGACCCACCAAAGCTGTTGCCACCGCAATAAAGAGCGTGACTCCCAGAAGAAGTCTTCTGACACAGCGATCATAATCCACTCCCAGATTCACCGCCTGGTCCTTTCCAAGAGTCAACACATCCAAAAGCGTCAGCTCCTTCCTCAGGAAAAAGAGCACCGCTGCCATCACCAGTACGGAAAAAATTAATATCTCGGCATTCATATTGCTGAAGCTGGCCACCAGAGAGGTCAACAGAGTGTCATACTCATTAGGATCCATAACTCTTACCAAAGCGCTCTGAATACTGGAAAAGAACGAAGTCAAAACTGTTCCGATCAAGAGTACATACAAAATATTGTGCTTTGTTTTTCTGAAAAAATAACTGTAAACCAAAGTTGCGGTGACCCCCATCAGAATCAGATCCACACCGAAGGAAAGATTGGCATTCATCGCCAGAATACTGCCCGATCCCACAAAAAACACTACCGCTGTATGTATCAGACTGTATAGGGAATTCATTCCCAACAGACACGGCGTTACAATGGTATTGTTAATAATGGACTGAAACACCATGGAAGCGCCTCCAATGGCAAATGCCGTTATTACCATTGCCGCAAGTTTAGGCCAGCGAATACGCATGGAATAGGCAAACAGCTTCTCGTTGGAAAAATTCACATTCACCACCATATATGCCGCTGCCACAGCCAGCACGAGCACCGTCATCAAAATAATCTTTTTCCTGTTTTCATAATAAGCCGCTGTCTTCATGCCGCCTTACCTCCCGCCACATCCGATTTTGCGGTTCTCCTTCCAATTTGTATGGCTTTCCGTCCGTTTTTAAGCCGGTATAAAAGGAGCGCGATAAACAGAAGGCTGCCCAGAATTCCTACAATCAGCTCAATGGGCAGTTCATACGGCGCGATCACCACTCGTCCCACCATATCGCACACCAGCACAAAAATTGCTCCAAATAAGGCTGTATCCACCAGCATTCCCCTGATTTTATCTCCCTTAAACATAGCCACAATATTAGGGACAATCAGCCCGATATAAGAAATGGATCCAACAACAACCACCACAGACGCAGTGATCATGGCCGCTATGGTCAATCCCATAAACAGCACCACATTATAAGGCACTCCCAGGTTTTTGGAAAAATCCCTTCCCATGCCCACAATATTAAAATGATTGGCAAAGATAAATGCCAAAACCACAAGGGGGCCTACCAGAAACACAATTTCATACCGTCCTCTGAGCACCATGGAAAAATGCCCCACCAGCCAGGAGGAGAGAGCTTGGGTCATCTCATATTTATAAGCCAGATAGTTGGTGACTCCTCCGATTACATTTCCAAACATAATCCCTACCAGAGGTACCATAATCACGTCCTTAAACTGAACTCTCTGAATAAACCACACAAAAATCCAGGTTCCAAGTATGGCTGTGGCAAAGGAAAATACCGCCCGTCCCCAAATAGTAGAGCCGGGCATAAACAGCAGCGCCAGCAAAATCCCAAGCTGTGCCGAAGAAATAGTCGCCCCCGTAGTGGGAGATACAAATTTATTCATACACAACTGCTGCATAATCAAGCCTGCAACGCTCATCCCCACACCGGTACAGATAATCGCCAAAAGCCGGGGAAGTCTGGAAATCACAAAAATCTCGAGCTGCTCCACATTCCCAGACAATAACGACGCCGCACTGATATCCACAACTCCTACAAAAAGGGACAATACTGATAAAAGAACCAGGCACGCCGCCAACAAAATGGTTAGTGTCCTTCCTTTCATTACAAACCTCCTGCAAACCTTTCTAAATTTGTTAGTTATAGCTAACTTATAGGTAAAAACACACGCAATGCAAAACTGGACTTATATGCTCTCTGCATTGCGCGTTTTACAATCAATATATACATTCGTTCATTCCGACTGCTTTGCTAGGTTATCATAAAAAACCACTTTTTGTCAACAGTCTTATTGATCAATTTTTCTCCCTTTCCAAATAATATAAGCCAAAGTATAACAAGCCATAATACCGGATACCAGAGGCATACGCAGCAGTAAGCTCCTGAAAGGAAATAGGTATACCAATGCCCGCAAGCTCACCGCCTGAGAGATTACAGTGGCAAGAACCGTTCCCGCCATCCCCAGATCCTTTACCAGTAAAAAATCCAGCGCTATATCCACCAGGCATGCAATTGTCACAAAATACATGGGATGTTTGGAATCTACGCAGCCTCGAAGTACTCCGCTCAGAGAATTATATCCGCAGATAAAGAAATTTCCCCAGGCGCAGACAGTCACATACTGAACTGTATATTCAAAGGATTCGTCCGGAGTGTTCAGAAGCGTCAGCAACGGTCTCTGAAAATCGTCCCCCCAAGGGTCAGTCCAGACACAAGGCCTGTGGCGATCTGTGTAACCTGCGTGTCCGTGGATACGGCGGCCACGCTTCTGACATCGCAGTATTGCCCCACCACAAACAAATCCACCGCCCCATATAGGGACTGAAGGATATTTGCCAAAAGAAAGGGACTTCCATTTACAAGTGGGGTTAATTTTTGATCCGTCTCCTGAGCCATTAGGCCGACATCTCCTCTCCAATATGGCTGATTACCTTTCTATAAATTCTTATCAAAAAGAGAATACTCAAAACCATACTGACAGTCTCCGCAATGGGAAAGGCCCACCAAATGAAATGGACGTTGCCTCTGAGAGAAAGTAGCTTTGCCACAGGAAGCAGAACACAAAGCTGCCTTGCAATGGAAACAATCATACTGTATATTCCATTGCCCAAAGCCTGAAACGCGCTTCCCGCCACAATACAGAAGCCTGCAAAGGCAAAGCTCAGACAGATAGTGCGCAGAGCCGGTATTCCTATCTCCAGGATCTCCTCTGTGGCGTTAAACATCCTCAGAAGCGGCCCCGGCAAAAGCTCCATGATAAGAAGACCTGCAATCATAATCCCCACGCCAAATTTGATGCTGCTCTTTACAGTCTGCACTACCCTATCCCTATGTCCCGCTCCGAAGTTATATGCGATAATAGGCACCATCCCATTATTTAATCCAAATACAGGCATAAAGAAAAAGCTCTGAAGCTTGAAATATACTCCGAAGACTGTCTGCGCCGCTCCGAATGCAGCCAAAATCAAATTCATACCGTAGGTCATTACAGAGCCGATGGCCTGTACTACAATGGAAGGAGCTCCGACTTTGTATATTTGAAGAATCAACCTGACGTCAGGCCTGAAGCGGCGAAAAGATACATTGATATCATGGTTAAACCTGTGATTGAAATAAACTGCAAGCATCGCCGCCACAATCTGTCCAATTACCGTGGCTGCAGCTGCTCCGGCCACCCCCATTTCAGGCATCCCAAAGTACCCGAAAATCATAATGGGATCCAGAATCAAATTGATTATAGCGCCTGTTCCCTGCGTAATCATGGTATAAATGGTTTTTCCCGTAGACTGTAAAAGCCGTTCAAAGGTAATCTGGACAAAAATGCCGATGCTGGCCGTGCAGCATACGGTCAGATACTCCACGCCATACGCCTGCACCTGAGCAATCTCCGTCTGACTTGCAAAAAAAGGTCTGCTGAAAAAAATACCAATCAGAGCAAAGACAAAATAACTGATCAGCTCAATAAACACACCATTCCTTGCTATGATATTCGCCTTCTCATAGTTTCTTTCTCCAAGTGTCCTGGACAAATAGGCATTAATGCCGACTGCGGTGCCCACTGCCACTGCCGTCATTAGACTTTGTATAGGAAATGCCAGAGAAACGGCTCGAAGAGCATACTCATTGATCTGAGCCACAAAAATACTGTCCACAATATTATATAACGCCTGCACCAGCATGGAAACCATCATGGGCAGCGACATGGACAGTAAAAGCTTGTTCACGGGCATTACGCCCATTTTATTTTCCTGCTGCATAATATTATCCTCTTTCCTTAATCTATTCTTTTGCATAAAGCTGCTTGTTTTCAAAATTGTGTAATACTACATGCAGTATTTCATATAATCATTATCAAAGATTCCTGTCAAATACTCTAACAGAGCCGCGGCCGATAAAATAGGAGAAAGGCGGCATTACATCCGCATTTCTCCTTCCTTAAGCTCATTTATTTGCTTCCCCTCCGCAAGACAGACTCTCATTATGTGCAAAATGCTGCTGGTGGCCGGACTCGAACCGGCACGGAGTCGCCCCCGAGGGATTTTAAGTCCCTTGCGTCTGCCTGTTCCGCCACACCAGCAAAAGGGCAAAAATATGGGGCCTATAGGGCTCGAACCTATGACCCTCTGCTTGTAAGGCAGATGCTCTCCCAGCTGAGCTAAGACCC
>CALWRA010000025.1 GCA_944383825.1 uncultured Acetatifactor sp.
GAAGAAGCGGAATATTACGCAGAGGAAGAGAGGGAATTCTTGGAAGAGCCCGAAGAAGCGGAATATTACGCAGAGGAGGAGAGGGAATTCTTGGAAGAGCCCGAGGAAGCGGAATATTACGCAGAGGAATCGGACTATGCTTCGGAGGAAAGCGTAGTGGATTTTCGGAAAACCTCTTCCGGGGCTTCATCCAGAAAGAAAAAAAGAACAAAAAGCGGTCCGGCAGTCCTCTTCGATTCATTGCGGAACCGTTTTCTGGAAATGGGCACCATGGACAAAGTGATTACCTCTACGGGTGCGGCTGTTCTGATGCTTGCACTTGTAACGGGAAGCATATACGCCAGTTCCCGGATCGCTGATGGCCAGATGAAAGATTTTGTTACGGTGGGAGCTCAGCTGGAGGGAATTACGACGATTGGCGAAAGCGGACTTATGGCTGTGGCGGACGCTGAGCTGGCAAGACTTGCGGCAGCCGGAGTTGTGCAGCAGGAGGATGCCGGCTATGACGAGTCGGAGTACAGCAGACAGGTAACGGTTGAGCTGGATCTTACTTCCGTGCAGAAGGATTTGAAAATAAAGTTTACCAATCAGGATACGGATAAGCTGGTGGCAAACGTACCTTTTTCCGTAACTGTGACTGATCCGGACGGGGACAGCGAGACCTGGACGGACGACGATATGGATGGAATCATTTATAAAAAGGATCTTACGCCGGGCACCTATGAGGTGAAGATGAACGCCCTTACGGACGAAAAATATGCGGACTATACTTTGTCCACGGAGGTAAAGTCCGTGGTGGTAAAAAAAGAAATCAGTTATCAAAAAATCGATGTGAAAAATGAGATTAAAAAGGAGTCTGAGGTGGATGCTTCAAAGGAAGATACCAAAAAGAATGAGACAGTGGTAGAATCCTCCCTTCAAAATACTGTGGAATGGGTGGAAAGCACATCAACCGCCAACACTTATACTGAAGTACCAAAAAGCAGCATTCCGGATCCCGCCACATACGCCAGAAGCGGCAGCTTTCTGCGCATGGCCAACAGTTATTCTGTCAGCGTCTCTCCTTCCAGCAAGGCTTTGAAGGTAGGAGAAAGCTTTACGGTTACGGCCCAAGGCTCCGGGGTAAGTCTCACAAATGTGAAGTGGAGCAGCAGTAACCCCAGTGCGGTGAAGGTGGAAGGAAACGGAGCAAGCGCCACTGTGACTGCGCTTGCGGCAACAAGCAGCGCTGTTTTGATTTCCTTTACCGCATCGGGAAGCGCTGTCAGCGGAAACAATGCGGTCGGCAATTTGACGGCGTCCTGCTCGGTGACGGTCACTGACGCCGCAGGAAGCCTGAGCCTGGATCAAACCTCCATGACGCTGGCCATAGGGGCACAGGGAACCGCCAAGGCTTCCGCTTCCGGCTTTGCTGCGGGAAATCAGCTTACATATACTGTCTCCTCAAACAGAACCGATATTGCCACGGCTTCCGTCGACGCTTCCGGTAATATTACCATAAAGGGAGTGGCAGCCGGAGACGCAGTAATCACTGTTACGGCAAATTATAGTCAGGGCGCTGCCTCTACGGCGGCAACCGCCAGCTTGAACGTAAAGGTTACGGGAAACAAAACCATTACGCTGGATAAAACCTCCGCAACCGTTTATCTTACATCTCCGGTTTCCATTCAGGCTACAATCGTCAATGCTACTACCCAGAACGCAGTGACGGCAGAGTCTTCGGATACAAACGTGGCAACGGTGTCCGTAAGCGGCCGGACTGTTACTGTTACGGGCGTGAATCCGGGAAGCGCTACAATAACGGTAAAATATGCGGAAAATGGCGAGGAAGTGAAAGCCTCCTGCGCGGTGACGGTAAAATCCCATCCCAAAGATGATAAGACAAGCAAGCTTAAGGATTCCAGCGGACAGCAGCTGTATGTGATGGAAAACAATTCCTACCGGGAGGCTGTTTATGCAGATTATTATACCGCTGATAAATTTTTCGTGAAGGGAGCGGCAAAATATACAGGTTGGCAGACCATTGACGGAAAAGTATATTTCTTCGACGCTGCGGGGAATAAGGTGACGGGAGAACAGGTCATTCAGGGCGCCAAGTATAATTTTGCCAGTGACGGCTCCCTTGTAACCGGTTCCGGGACTATGGGAATCGACGTGTCAAAATGGAACGGCACCATCGACTGGAAGGCCGTTAAGAATTCTGGCGTGTCCTATGTGATCATCCGCTGCGGATACAGGGGCTCTTCCCAGGGAAGCCTGATAGAGGATCCTAAATTTGCTTCCAATATAAAGGGAGCTACGGATGCGGGATTGAAAGTAGGAGTTTATTTCTTTACGCAGGCGGTTAACGCGGTGGAAGCGGTAGAGGAGGCTTCCATGGTGCTGGAGCTTGTAAAAAATTATAAAATATCGTATCCGATTTTCCTGGACGTGGAGAGCAGCGGCGGACGGGCCGACCGTATCGACAAGCAGACCAGAACCGAGGTGTGCAAGGCGTTCTGCCAGACCATACAGAACGCCGGGTATACAGCGGGCATTTATGCAAATAAGAATTGGCTTACCACCAAAATTGACGCCAGCGCCCTGAGCGCTTACAAGATATGGCTTGCCCAGTATGCGGCGCAGCCCACCTACACCGGCAGATATGACTTGTGGCAGTACACTTCCACCGGCCGCGTCAGCGGGATTAGCGGAAATGTGGATTTAAATCTGAGTTATTTGGGATACTAAGCTTAGAAAACATTTTAGTAGCCATAAGCATACCGCTGTGGTAAAATTTGGGAGTAACTTTCAAGCGATAGATGAATACACGGGGAAAAGATCAGGAAGAGAGGAAAATATGAGGACTTATCTTGTAACGGGAGGAGCCGGATTTATCGGTTCCAATTATATCCACTACATGTTCCGCAAATATGGGGAGGGCATACGCATTATTAATGTGGATGCGCTGACCTACGCGGGGAATCTGGAGAATCTGAAGGATGTTGAAGGCAGGGAAAACTATACCTTTGTCAAGGCTGACATCTGCGATAAGGAAGCGATTGCCGGAATATTTGCCCGGAATGAAATTGACAGAGTAGTGCATTTTGCAGCGGAAAGCCATGTGGACCGTAGCATTCGGGACCCTGAGGTTTTTATTCGGACCAATGTGCTGGGAACGGCGGTCATGCTCAACTGTGCAAAGTCTGCATGGGAGCTGCCTGACGGCGGCTTCCGGGAGGATAAGAAATTCCTTCATGTATCCACGGATGAGGTCTATGGCTCTCTGCCCGATGATGATAATGCTTTCTTTTATGAGACAACGCCCTATGATCCGCACAGTCCCTATTCAGCCAGTAAGGCAGGCTCTGATCTGCTGGTGAAGGCTTATATGGATACCTACCGTTTTCCGGCCAATATTACAAACTGTTCCAACAACTATGGCCCTTATCAGTTTCCTGAAAAGCTTATTCCTCTGATTATCAATAATGCGCTCTCGGGCAAAAAGCTCCCGGTGTACGGAGACGGCAAAAATGTGAGGGACTGGCTGTATGTGGAAGATCATGCCAAAGCCATTGATATGGTGCAGGAAAAGGGAAGGCTTTTCGAGACCTATAATATCGGGGGACATAATGAGAAGCAGAATATCGAGATTATCCATATTATTCTGGATACTTTGCAGGAAATGCTGCCCGAGGGAGATCCCAGAAAGGCTCTTGTGAGCAGAGAGCTGATTACCTATGTGGAGGACAGAAAGGGCCATGATCGACGCTATGCCATTGCGCCGGACAAGATCAAAGCTGAGATCGGATGGGAGCCGGAAACCATGTTTCAGGAGGGAATCAAAAAAACGATTCAATGGTTTTTTGAGCATGAGGATTGGATGAAAAATGTAACCAGCGGAGATTATCAAAAGTATTACACCGAAATGTACGGAAAGTAAGAGAACAATAATGGGAACGAGAAGATCGTTCCCATTCGGCGTGTTAAAAAAGTTGTGGATGAAGGATTGATTATAAGCCGTTTCAGCGGCAGAATGAGAGGAACTGATGAAAGGAATTATTTTGGCAGGAGGCTCGGGGACCAGGCTGTATCCCCTTACAAAGTCCATTTCCAAACAGATTATGCCCGTATATGACAAGCCCATGATCTATTATCCCCTGTCCACCCTGATGCTGGCGGGGATCAGAGAGGTGCTGATTATCTCCACTCCCAGAGATCTGCCTGTGTTTCAGGATTTACTAAAGGACGGCAGCCAGCTGGGGATGGAATTTTCTTATGCGGTACAGGATACTCCCAGGGGACTTGCGGACGCTTTTATCATTGGAGACGCTTTTATCGGGAAGGAACGAGTGGCTCTGGTGCTGGGAGATAATATTTTTTACGGACAGAGCTTTACCAAGGTTTTGCGGGAGGTGGCGGCCAGGGAAAAGGGCGCGACCATCTTCGGCTACTATGTGAGAGATCCCAAGGAGTATGGTGTTGTGGAATTTGACGAAAAGGGAAGGGCCCTTTCTATTGAGGAAAAGCCGGAGAATCCCAAAAGCAACTATGCGGTTCCGGGACTGTATTTTTATGACAATAACGTGGTGGAAATTGCGAAAAATGTAAAGCCTTCCGCCAGAGGGGAAATTGAGATCACCAGCATCAATAACGAATATCTGCAAAGAGGGGAGCTGTACGTGGAAACTCTGGGAAGAGGATTTGCATGGCTGGATACGGGCAATCATGACGCGCTTTTGGACGCCGCGGATTTTGTGGCTGCATTTCAGAAAAGGCAAGGATTGTACATTTCCTGCATTGAAGAAATTGCCTTTAAAAGAGGCTTTATTGACAGGGACCAGCTTCTGAGGCTGGCGGAACCCCTTATGAAGACCAACTACGGTAAATATCTGGTTGAGGTGGCAGATGGACTCTAAGCTGCGCCGGACGGCGATTCTGGCGTCTATGGCGGTGATTCTGCTGACCTCTCTACTGGTACTGTACAGCAGCTGGCGTGAAGGTTCAGGCAGTGAGAATAATGGATATGGGATCTCGTCGCAGTCCACCCCTTCCCAGGAGAATCAGGGCGGGGAAGAGGGCGGTCTTGCGCAGCAGGAGACGGGAACTGATTCGGAGCAGTCCTCAGGACAGATTGGGGATGATCTTTCGGCTTTTCTCAGGGATGAGACTTTTTTTGACCAGGAGATTAATCCAATTTTGGAAGCTGCCAGAAATCAGGCAAACCGTTTGTCTCTGGTGGTGACCTCCGTGGAAAAAGATCTGCGGATCCAGATTGTAGACACAGAAGGACAACTGGTTGAGGGAGAAAGCTTTTTCGTAAAGTTGGATGGAGAGGACGAATATAAGGATCTGGATCAGGACGGCGTTATTTACATAGGAGGACTGGCAGCAGGGGAATACTATGTAGAGCTTCTTCCCTTGGAGGGCTACCGGGTGCCTGTGAATGAAACGAGAGTTAGAGTGAAGGACAAGGTGGAATATCTTGCTATTGATGATATTTCCCTGCTTATAAAGACTGAAGATGAGATAGACGCCGAGGCGGAGGACTCCGGGGTTCAGGATGCTCTGGAGGATGCGGATCAGACAGAGATCAGAGAACTTCAGGCGACCACCGGAAACACCAGGGTGGGAATCGACGTATCTAAGTGGAACGGCGAAATTGACTGGGACAGGGTAAAAAATGCAGGAGTGGAATTCGCTATCGTGCGTGCGGGCTACCGAGGCTCCGTAACAGGAAGTCTGGTGGAGGATCCCTATTTTGACGCTAATATGAAGGGAGCTGCAGCAAGCGGCGTTCCCACGGGAGTATATTTCTTTACGCAGGCGGTAAACGAGGTGGAAGCCGTGGAGGAGGCCTCTGCGGTGCTGGACCTGGTGCGGGAATACAAGATCGACTATCCTATCTTCATTGATACGGAGGGCGCCGGCGGGAACGGAAGAGCGGACGGTTTGGACGCCGAGACGAGAACTCTGGTCTGCGAGGCGTTCTGCAGGACGATAGAAAACGCCGGCTACAGGGCAGGCGTATATGCCAGCCGTAACTGGTATAATGAAAATCTGGATGCATCCAGACTGGAGGATTACTGTATCTGGCTGGCGGAATACAGAAGCGTTCCGATTTATCAGGGATATTATCAGATGTGGCAGTACACCTCAAAAGGACGGATTGATGGCATTCAGGGCAATGTGGATATGAATATCAGCTATCTTGGCTATTAAAAAGAGTAAGATGTTTCGGATTGAGAGGTAAAAATGGGCAAAATTACAGTAGAGACCTGTGAGATAGAAGGACTTAAGATTATTACCCCTACGGTTTTCGGAGATGCAAGGGGATATTTTATGGAGACTTATCACTATGAGGATTATAGGGCAGCCGGGATTTCGGAGGTGTTTGTTCAGGACAATCAATCAGCTTCTAAAAAAGGAGTTTTAAGGGGCCTTCATTTTCAGAAGCAGTTTCCCCAGGCGAAGCTTGTCAGGGTGATAAGAGGCGAAGTATTTGACGTGGCGGTGGATATCCGCCCGGGATCGAAAACATTTGGAAAATGGCATGGGGTTCTGCTCTCCGAGGAGAACAAAAGACAGTTTTTTATTCCTGAGAATTTTGCCCATGGCTTTCTGGTGCTCTCCGATTATGCTGAGTTCTGCTATAAATGTACGGATTTTTATCATCCCAACGATGAAGGCGGTATTCTTTACAACGATCCCGAAATCGGTGTGGAATGGCCGGTTTCGGAGGGGCTGGAGCTGATTCTCTCAGAGAAGGACACAAAGTGGGAAGGGATTTCTCAGCTTCGCAAATAAATCAAGGTAGAAAAGGACTGCAGCATGAAGATAAGCAAAAAAGCCGGGATCACCATTTTTACCCTGGCGGGCTTTATTATGGCGATGATTATTGTTATTCATCGTAACCCGGGGGCCGACCAGCAGGAGGAATTTTGGAAAAAGGTAATATCCTGTTCGGTGATTCTGGTTTCCTGCATTATTTTTTCCAGATGGTATGACAAATTCACCTCACTTCCGGTGGAGCTGTTTCAAAACAGGCGTCTCATATGGAAGCTGGCTAAAAACGATTTTAAAAAGCGTTATGCCGGCTCCTATCTGGGAGCTCTGTGGGCCATGGCCCAGCCGGTGGTGACAGTGGTTATGTATTATGTAGTATTTGATAAAATATTCGGAAGCAGCGGTCCTACGCTGAGAAGCGGCGTTGAGGTGCCCTTTGTGCTGTTTCTGACGGCGGGCCTGGTGCCCTGGTTTTATTTCAGCGAGGCGTTGAACAATGGGACAAATGCTCTTTTGGAGTATAATTATCTGGTAAAAAAGGTAGTGTTTAAAATCAGCATTCTGCCCATCATAAAGGTGATTGCGGCTACCTTTATTCATGTCTTTTTTGTAGGCGTACTTCTGGTGGTGGCTGTGGCTTATGGGTATTATCCCAGCGTTTATACGCTGCAGCTGATTTATTACAGTATCTGTCTGTTTACTTTTGTGCTGGCGTTAAGCTACACCACCTGTGCGGTGGTGGTATTCTTTAAGGATTTGTCTCAGATCATCAACATTACGCTGCAAATCGGCATGTGGGCGACTCCTATTCTCTGGGATATTAATTCTATTGACGCGGAGTGGGTGCAGATCCTGAAGCTGAATCCGCTGGTGTATATTGTGAACGGCTATCGCAGCGCAATCTATGAAAGGGAATGGTTTTTCCAGGACTTTTTTTCCACCATGTATTTCTGGATCGTGACAGTGGTATTGTTTGGGGCGGGCGCTCTGGTGTTTAAAAGGCTTAAGATTCATTTTGCAGATGTGCTTTAAGATACCGCGGCGCAGTTTCTCCCAACCGAACAGGCAAAATCTTTGGAAGGTTAAAAATGCTATGGAACGCTTTTGGGGAAGTTTCAGAAAAATGATATGTTGGAAACCAAGCGTAAAGCTCACTGCAGTTTTTGCGCTTCTGGCGCTGGCTCTGCTGCTGGTGCCCTTGGTACGCATTTCCTTTTATGCAGTGCCCTGGTATGACGATTACAACTACGGCAGCTTTGCAAAAGCGGGAATGGAAGAGGGAGGGCCTTTCTGGGGAGCCATACAGGGGGCGCTTTTTTGCGTAAAAACCCAGTGGTATGCCTGGCAGGGAACTTATTCTTCCATTTTCTTTATGTCGCTGATGCCCGCCGTGTGGGGAGAGGACAAGTATTTTCTGGGGCCTCTGTTTCTGCTGGCGCTGCTTGTAATCTCTGTCTTTGTATTGGTAAAGGTACTGGCTATGGATGTGCTGGGAGGGGACGGTTCTTCCTGCCTGGTTTTGCAGGCCGTTGTGAGCGCCATGACCGTTGTGCTGATTTATTCCTCCCAGGCAGGATTTTTTTGGTATAATGGAGGAATTCACTATGTTGGGATGCACTCCTTTGGTATGCTGTTTGCGGCGGCGGCCATACGACTGCTGCTGGCGAAGGGCAGACTGCAGATCATTCTGCTGGCTCTATTTACCATGCTGGGCGCTTTTTTGACGGCAGGGGCCAATTATGTGACAGCTCTTCAGGGAGGCATCGTGCTGCTTCTCATAGGGGCGACAGGTTTCTTTCGCCAGCGCCGGCTCCGAAAAGTCCTGCTTTTGATTCCGGCGCTCTGTGTGTACGCCGCAGGCTTTTATAAAAATGTGACGGCTCCCGGCAACAGCGTCCGGGCCGGCAGCTATGTTGGCTGGGGACTTTCTCCCGTTCGGGCCATACTGCGTTCTTTTTTGGAAGCCTGGAGCCATATGTGGGAATTTACGGATTTTATTACGCTGGCGGTGCTGGTTCTCCTGGCTCCTGTTATTTGGCAGATGGTAAAAAAATGTGGCTTTGTCTTCCGGCTGCCGGGATTGGTGGCAGTCCTGTCCTTTTGCCTTTACGCATCGGGCTTTACGCCCAGTCTGTATTCCCTGGGACATGCCGGCCTGTCCAGGACCCTCAATGCGGTGAAGATCACATGGCAGATTCTTCTGGTTCTGAACGAGGTTTATTTCCTGGGGTGGCTGTGGGGCTTTCTGGACAAAAGAAAGCGGGGCTTTGAGGGGAAATGCTTCTGGTGGTTTTATCCTCTTGTGGGAGCGGTCATGCTGCTGATTTTTTTGCAGTCGCCCAATCAGGCGGGAAATTATTCCTCCTTCGGCGCTTATTATTACGTGCATACTGGGGAGGCCTACAACTTCTATCAGGAATATCTTGAACGGGTGGAGATTCTGAAAAGCAGCGAGATGAATGTGGTGCTGGAGCCCTATCATTACCGGCCCTGGCTGCTGTGTATGGGAGATTTATCCGATGACCCCAACAACGAGGCGAACCGGTCTTTGGCGAACTGGTACGGAAAAGCCTCCGTTGTGGCGGAGTATACGGAGGAGTGAGTGCATGGAAGAGAATGTTGCCATAGAGGTCAGGGACGTAAGAAAGATTTATAAGTTGTATGACAGGCCCCAGGACAGGATGAAGGAAGCTTTTGGCTTTGGGAAAAAGAAAATCCACAGGCTCCATTATGCTTTAAACGGCGTAAGCTTTAATATTTACAGAGGGGAGACCGCGGGAATTATCGGAACCAATGGCTCCGGAAAATCCACTATTTTAAAGATTATCACAGGAGTTTTGAACCCGACGCAGGGACAGGTCAATGTAAACGGCAGGATATCCGCGCTGCTGGAGCTGGGCGCCGGGTTCAATATGGAATATAACGGCATAGAAAATGTGTATTTAAACGGCACCATGATGGGCTTTTCGGAAAAGGAAATCGACGAAAAGCTCCCGGGTATACTGGAATTTGCGGACATCGGGGATTATGTGTATCAGCCTGTGAAAACTTATTCCAGCGGTATGTTTGTGCGTCTGGCTTTTGCAGTTGCCATTAATATCGAACCGGAAATTTTGATCGTAGATGAGGCGCTTTCTGTGGGAGATGTTTTTTTTCAGGCGAAGTGCTATCATAAATTTGAAGAATTCAAGGAGATGGGAAAAACCATTGTCTTTGTCAGCCATGATCTTGGCAGCATCAGTAAATACTGCGACAAGGTATTTCTGCTAAATAAGGGAAATCTTCTGGGGGAAGGCTCCCCAAAAAAAATGATTGATGCCTATAAGCAGGTTTTGGTGGGACAGTATGAGCTTCCCTCCAAAAATAAAGAGCTTTTAGAAGATGATGATCTGAAGCGGGCGGCTTCGGCGGCCCTGAACGGGAAAAATCCTGACCTGCTGGAATATGGAACAAAGCAGGCCCAGATGCTGGAATATTATGTCACCGATCATCAGGGGCTGCGCACCACAGCAGTGATTAAGGGATGTGAGTTTACCCTGCACATGAAAGTGAAATTTAACGAGCACATACCGGGTCCTATTTTTGCCTTTTCATTCAAAAATGTAATGGGAACGGAGATAACCGGTACAAACTCCATGATAGAGAAGGCTTTTTTAGAGTCGGTGGAGGCGGGAGAGGTAAAGGAGGTTTCCTTCACCCAGAAAATGAGCCTTCAGGGGGGAGAATATCTTCTTTCCCTGGGAGTGACGGGCTATAACAAGGATACCTTTGAGGTGTATCACAGGCTGTATGACGCCTTGAACATCACTGTGGTATCGGACAAGGATACGGTTGGATTTTATGATATGGATTCCAAAGTGGAAGTGAAGGACTGTAAATCATAGGAAGGGGTTCCAGATTGGAAAGAACAGAGCGCATCGGAAAGATTACATTGGATTACAGTGAATATTCGGGAGAGGATCTGTACTGTGACGGAGCGGTGGAGGACGAGCTGCTGGAGATCGTGAAAAATGTCCCGCCCCGGGAATACGCCCGAATCATCGAGGAAAGAAAAAGCTGGCCCATTCTCTATCATTTGTCCCCTTTAAGGGCAAACATTGTGGACTGGATTCCGATTGACGCCGGGGCGAAGGTGCTGGAGGTGGGAAGCGGCTGCGGCGCAATCACGGGAACGTTGTCCTCCAAGGCGGCGGAGGTAACCTGTGTGGAGCTTTCCAGAAAGCGCAGTCAGATCAACGCATACCGCCATAAAAATCGCGGTAATGTGACAATTCACGTGGGGAACTTTAAGGACATAGAGCCGAAGCTTGACAGGAATTATGATTATATTTGCCTGATCGGCGTATTTGAATACGGGCAGAGCTATATCGGCGGCCATACTCCCTATGAGGATTTCCTGAAAATCCTCATGCCTCATCTGGCAGAGGGCGGAAGGATTGTCATTGCCATTGAAAATAAATACGGATTGAAATATTTTGCGGGCTGCATGGAGGATCACCTGGGGACCTATTTTTCCGGCATTGAGAATTATGCCATGGGAGGAGGAGTAAGAACCTTCGGAAAAAATGGACTGGAACATATTTTCAGAAGCTGTGGGGTAAGTGAAGTTCATTTTTATTATCCCTATCCGGATTACAAATTCATGACCGCCCTCTACAGCGATCAGCATCTGCCGGGAAAGGGGGAGCTGTCCAATAATATAAGGAATTTTGACAGGGACAGAATGCTTTTGTTCGATGAAAAGTATGCCTTTGACGGTTTGGTGGAGGAAGGGCTGTTTCCCGTTTTTTCCAATTCCTATGCAGTTGTGGTGGGAGAAGGATTTGACGTGGAATATGTGAAATATTCAAACGATCGGGCACCGGAATACGTGATCAAAACTCAGATCAGCACAAATGAGCGGGGACAGAGAGCTGTGTGTAAGTATCCCCTGAGCCGGGAGGCGGAGGCCCATGTGAAAAATATGGCGGCTGCCTGTGAGAGCCTTACAAAGCGCTATCATGGCGGAGGACTTAGGGTGAATCAATGCACACTTTCTCAGGAACCGGAGCTGTGTGCCCGCTTCGAATATTTGAGCGGAAGACCCCTTTCCGAGTACATGGACTGCTGTCTGGAAAAGAATGATTTAGAAGGCTTTTACGGCTATTTCAGAGAATATCTGAGGCGTATCAGCTACAATAGTGAATGGAAGGTTTGGGATTTTGACCTGATCTTTTCCAATATTCTGGTGGATGGGGATGTCTGGACGCTGATTGATTATGAGTGGACCTTTGACAAATCCATGGATCCCCGAAGGCTGGCTTTTCGGGCCTTGTACTGTTACTTGCTGGAGGATAAGAGAAGAGAAAAGCTGGATATGGGAAGGGCGCTTCAGGAGCTGTGTCTTACCTGGAGCGAGGCGGAGTGCTTGAAGGAACAGGAAATGGATTTTCAAAAGTTTGTTACGGGAGGACGGCTTTCCATGGCTCAGATTCGTGAACTGACCGGCGGCGGCATCCTGACCCCTGAAAAATGGATCGGCAGATACCAGGACGAGAAGAATGAAAACAGGATACAGATTTATGAGGACACGGGAAAGGGGTACAGTGAGGAGGAATCCTATTTTCCGGAGGATTTCTCTCTGGAGGAGGGTACGGCAGAGCTTTCTCTTTCCGTGAATGGTAACGTAAAAATGCTGCGCATTGACCCGGCAATGGACTTCTGTGCTGTTAAAATATTGGAAATGACGCTGAACGAAAAGCGGGTGCCTCTGGAAAGAAGAGGGATCCTTGTTGCGAACGGACGGGTGGCAAGGCCGGCTGAGAAAAATCGGGGCGGCGGTCCCACCATTGTATTCCCCACCGCCGATCCGAACATTCATATTTGTATGGAAAAACTGGAGACCGGGGCGGAGAACCGGCTGAATGTAAAATTGGAAATCCGGCGGCTTCCCGAGAGTATGGCCGATGATATGGCGGCCGCCGTAAAGAGGCTGATCTGAAAAACGGGAGAGCGGAGATTTGAGCATAAAGAGCATGATAAAAGAAGCTCTGACAGAGCGGGAAAACAAAAGATACGAAAAAGAGTTGGAAAAAAGACGTGTGACCTATGGGCAGTGGTGCCGGCTGAGAGAGGAAGCTGGAACTGCTCTCGAGGCTTCTTCCGATGATCAGACTCCCCCAAAGGTGTCCGGCAAAAAGGAGGAAAGAGAGACGGATTATGTGCTTCTGGACTGTGGCCGTGGAAATATTGCAAAGAGGGGGGAAGTTCTGATTGCAGAATATTTTGCCAGGCATCCCCAGGTGCAGATTCTTTACGGGGACGAGGATGTATGGGAGAATTTTCCCAATGGAGAGAGGCACACCCCTTGGTTTAAGCCGGACTGGTCTCCGGACTTGTTTGAGAGCTGTTTTTATTTCGGAAGTCTCACCGCCGTACGCAGGAAGCTTTATGAGAAGATCTGTCCGCACGGGAAAGAGCGGACAGATCGCCGGGAAATGATCCGCCGCTGTGTGGAGATGGCGGGAGGGCGTGAAAGAGGCTGTAAAACCATCGGACATATTTCTGAAATACTTTTCCACTGTGAAAGCAGGGAGGCCATTCTGGAATTTACTGAAAAACAGAGGGAGGCGCCATTGGAGGAAAGCCTAATGAGGGGGCATCTCCTAAAGGCCGGGGAAAAACCGGAAATATCAGTTGTGATTCCCTCCAAAGATCATCCTGAGACTCTGGAAGTCTGTATGAAATCTCTGGAAAAAGCCATGGGAGGGCTCTCCTATGAGACCATTGTGGTGGACAACGGCAGCAGCCCTGAAAATAAGAAAATATTAGATCGGCTGCTGGTGGACTGTACCTATCTTTATCGACCTATGGAATTTCATTTTTCTGAAATGTGTAATCTGGGTGCGGAGCAGGCCCGGGGCCGCTTCCTTCTTTTTCTCAACGATGACGTGGAGATGCGCATGGACGGATGTATTCGGAAACTGGCAGCCTCGGCGTCCAGACCCCATGTCGGCGCGGTAGGAATGAAGCTGTATTATCCGGATTCCATACGCATCCAACACGCGGGTATTGTGAATCTGCCCATGGGTCCTGTGCACAAGCTGCAGTTTCTTGAGGACGCTGCATCTTATTATTTTGGCAGCAATAAAGGGGTCAGGAATGTACTGGCAGTAACGGGAGCCTGCCTTATGGTGGAGCGGGAGAAATTTTTCCAGGCAGGAGGCTTTGCATCCCGGCTGAGAGTGGCATTTAATGATGTGGATTTGTGCTTCAGACTGTGGGAAATGGGGTATTTTAACGTCTGCAGAAACGATTTGCATGCATTCCATCACGAGTCTTTGAGCCGGGGAGATGACGAGGCCGAAGAAAAGCTGAAAAGGCTTCTGGAGGAGAGGGATGCGCTTTATAAAGGACATCCGAAGCTTATGGGGCTGGATCCCTTTTATTCCGTACATCTTGGAAGGCAGGGACTGGATACACGCATCCGTCCGGCCTTCGAAACCGCCGGGAACAGGCTTCAGGAAAAGCGGGGCAGGCTGGGTATGGAAAGGCTTGCAGGATGCAGGCAGGATGCCTGCCTGCTGTTTCGGGTGGAATTTTGTCAGGACGGCGTGGTACAGGGCTTCGGCGCAGTACTCGGGGACAACAACGCCTGTTATAAACGAAGCCTTCTCTTCGAGGCAGAGGGGGGAGATGTGTTTTCCTTAAAGCTTCAGGGACAGTATCGGCCAGATCTTGCGGAAAATATGCCTGATCAGAACAGAGTGGGTTTATGCGGCTTCTGGGTGAGGCTTGGAACTGAAAATCTTCCTGAGGGGGAATATCAGATAGGGATGAAGGCAGAAAATAAAGTAACGGGATTGAAACTGCTTTGGTGGAGCTCCAGAAAAATTCGGATTGGGGCTTGAGGACTCCCGTTTTTTCCAAATTAAAACAATCAAACGTACACGTGGTTCCTTCGCGATCATTCGCTTTGGAGTGGAGGTAAATATGTCAAGAGAGGAAAACTCAGCCCAGCAAGAGACCAACCTTCAGGGAGAAGCTCTTTTGGAGGCCTATGAGAGAGAGCATTTAAAATGCGCGGATCTGGCTGCCAGAATCGCGGACCTGGAGGCAAAAAATGAGGAGCTGGAGTGGAAGCTGAACCGCATCAAAAAAAATCCGCTCTGGAAGGCAAGCGGTCCTGCCAGAAAGGCTGTACACTGGGCGGTGAGACAAAAGGACAGACTTTCAAACTGCGGGGGCCCCAGAGGCTTTTTGCAGAAGCTGGATTATAAAAAGAGGGAGCGGGCGGCCATGAGCCGGTTCGGCACGGACAGCTTTCCTGATAAAGAGCAGGCGGAGAGGGAAAGGAATACAGTCTTTGAAAGAAGAATCAAATTCAGTATTCTTGTTCCTCTCTATAATACTCCCCGGGAATTTCTCATTCAGATGCTGGACTCTGTGATGAATCAGACCTATGCCAACTGGGAGCTGTGTCTGGCGGATGGGTCCGATGAAGAGCATACTTATGTGGAGAAGGTGTGCAAAGAGTATCAGGAAAAAGTAAAGAGCAGGAGCCTGGGAAGCATTGTGTACAGTCGGCTTCCGCATAATCTGGGTATTTCCGGAAATACCAATGCCTGTCTGAAACTGGCAACGGGGGAGTATATCGGTCTGTTTGACCATGACGACATCCTGCACCCATCTGTATTATATGAATATGCAAAGGCCATTAACGAGCAGGGAGCGGATTACCTTTACTGTGATGAGACCACCTTTAAAAGCGGCGACATCAACAAAATGCTCACCATGCACTTTAAGCCGGATTTTGCTCCGGACAATCTGAGGGCAAACAACTATATCTGCCACTTCAGTGTGTTTGCCAGAGAACTTTTGGATGGGGCGGAACTGTTTCGTCCCAAATATGACGGCAGCCAGGATCACGATATGATTTTGCGGCTAACGGACAATGCGAAAAAGATTGTTCATGTGCCCCGGCTGATGTATTATTGGAGAAGCCATGCTGGAAGCGTTGCATCCGGAATCGATGCAAAGCCCTATGCCATAGAGGCGGCAAAGGGAGCGGTTGCGGAGCATTTGAGAAAGCACGGTTTCGAACATTTTCAGATCATCAGCACCAGGGCCTTTGAAACGATTTTTAGAATACGCTATCAGATCATCGGAAATCCCAAAATATCTATTGTGATTCCGAATAAAGATCATGCGCAGGATCTGAGGCGATGTATATCATCTATTTTGCAGAAGTCCACTTATGACAACTATGAGATTCTCATTGTGGAAAACAACAGCTCATCCGAAGAGATTATGGATTATTACACAGAGCTTTTGGGGTATCCATATGAGGAAGCCGCACACAGCCTTACCGTATGCGGTCATGACGGGGGGATTCTAAGGTCTGGGAAGCCTCAGGGAGAAAAGAGTGAAAAGGGCGGCGGAGCGGAGCCGGCCGTAGATGTATCCATAGTCCGTTACAGCGGGGCTTTTAATTATTCGGCGGTAAATAATCTGGGGGTTTCCTATGCAAGAGGTGAATATATCCTTTTGCTGAACAATGACACGGAGGTAATCACAGTAAACTGGCTGGAGGAGCTTTTGATGTATGCCCAGCGCCGTGATGTGGGGGCGGCAGGAGCGAAGCTGTATTACCCTGACAAGACGATTCAGCATGCCGGGGTGGTAATCGGGCTTGGAGCCCACAGAACCGCAGGCCATACACATTATAAGCAGCACCGCCAGAATCTGGGCTATATGGGAAGGCTCTGCTATGCTCAAGATGTGACTGCGGTGACCGGAGCCTGTCTTCTGGTAAAAAAAGAGCTGTATCTGGATGTGGGAGGGCTGGACGAAGCGTTTGCAGTTTCTCTGAATGATGTGGATTTTTGTCTGAAGCTGAGGAGAAGGAATCTTTTAAACATATTTACGCCCTTTGCGGAGCTGTATCATTATGAGTCCGTTTCCAGGGGCCTTGACGACAGCGGGGAGAAGGCCCGGCGCTATGAAAGGGAATCCGCCCTGTTTCGCGAGAAATGGGGGGAAGAGCTCAGGAAAGGGGATCCCTATTACAATCCCAATTTTTCCCTGGACCGCAGTGATTTTTCCCTGAAGCCCCAGGAACAGTAAAATCCTGTGGATAAATAAGGCTCGATGTGTTAATATATTTCCTATAAAGAAGAGGAGGATACGCAAATGAGTTATATGGATGAATTCAACTTCTGGCTGGAGGATGACTATTTTGACCAGGATACGAAAAATGAGCTTTTAGCCATCCGCGATAACGAAGGTGAAATAGAGGACAGATTTTATAAGGAGCTTGAGTTCGGCACCGGAGGCCTCAGGGGCGTTATCGGAGCAGGAACCAATCGTATGAATCTGTACACCGTCAGGAAAGCGACCCAGGGGCTTGCCAATTATATTTTAAAGCAGGGAACGCAGGCAAAGGGCGTGGCGATTGCCTATGACTCCAGACGTATGTCGCCTGAATTTTCCAATGAGGCTGCACTGTGCCTTGCGGCAAACGGCATTAAGGCTTATATTTTTGATTCTCTGCGGCCCACTCCTGAGCTGTCCTTCGCTTTGCGGACCCTTGGGTGTACCGCGGGCATCGTGGTAACCGCAAGCCATAATCCCCCTGAATACAATGGGTATAAGGTTTACTGGGAGGATGGAGCGCAGGTTACGGCCCCCAGGGATGAGGATATCATCAGGGAGGTGCAGAGCATCAAGGATTACCACACCGTGAAAACCATGGACAAGGAGGAAGCTGTAAGGGCGGGACTCTATCAGGTGATCGGCGGAGAGATCGATGATCGGTATATGGCTGAACTGAAAAAGCAGATTATTCATCCGGATGTGATAAAGGAAATGGCGGACGACATCAGAATCGTGTATACTCCTCTGTGCGGAACAGGAAATGTTCCCGTCCGCAGAATCTTGTCCGAGCTGGGCTTTAAGCATGTATACGTGGTGCCCGAACAGGAGAAGCCGGATCCTGAATTCACCACTTTGGACTATCCGAATCCGGAGGACCCCAAGGCATTTACATACGCTCTGCGCTTGGCAAGGGAGAAGGATGCGGATATTGTGCTGGCTACCGATCCTGATGCGGACCGGCTGGGAGTGTATGCCAAGGATAAAAAAACCGGCGAATACGTGGCGTTTACCGGAAATATGTCCGGTATGCTGATTGCGGAATATATTTTGAGAGAAAAAACGGAAATGGGCTCCATGCCGGAAAATCCTGCGCTGGTGACGACCATTGTGACTACTAATATGACAAAGCCCATAACAGACGCATATCATGTAAAGCTCATTGAGGTGCTCACAGGCTTTAAATTTATTGGAGAGCAGATGAAGCTCTTTGAACGGACGGGCAGTAATCATTATGTGTTCGGCCTGGAGGAAAGCTATGGATGTCTGGCGGGAACCCATGCAAGAGATAAGGATGCCGTGGTGGCGGTTATGTGCCTGTGCGAGGTGGCGGCATATTGCAAGAAGCAGGGTATGACGCTGTGGGATATGATGCTGGATATGTATGAGAAATACGGTTATTTTAAGGAAACGCAGTACACCATAACCCTGAAGGGTGTAGACGGTTCCAGGCAGATTGGGGAGATGATGAACCGATTAAGGCAGAATCCTCCCAAGGAATTTGGTGAGCTGAAGGTACTGAAATTCAGGGACTATGAGACCGACCGAATTGTTGATATGGAAACCGGGGAGGAGACCAAAACCGGACTTCCCAAATCCAACGTACTGTATTTTGAGCTGCCCGACGACGCATGGTGCTGTGCGCGGCCTTCGGGCACGGAGCCCAAAATTAAGTTTTATATGGGCGTAAAGGGAAGCAGTTTGGAAGACGCCGATGCGAGAGTGCAAAAGCTTACTGAGGAGCTGAAGGCAGTTCTTTAAAGAAATCTATATGGAAGGGCAGGGCGTCCTCCTGCGGGGGGACGCTGTTTTGCGGCCAGGGCGCCTGTGGGGAAAGCTGTACTATGAAAAAATTAACCAGAGCTAATTTTAAAAAGCTGTATTATTATCTGAAGAGAAACGGGATCGCGGATGCCCTCAGCGCGGCAAAGGAACGCCTGGGCGGGGGAACCAATGAAGACTATGCCTTTATTCCACCGGACAGGAATGTTCTGGACGGGCAGCGCAGAGAAGCGGAAGAATATTCCGCTTCTTTCAGCATCATTGTTCCTGCTTACCGCACAAAAAGCGCATATCTGCAGGAAATGCTGGAATCGGTCCTGAGGCAGAGTTATTCCAAGTGGGAGCTGATTTTAGCGGATTCTACGGAGGATGACAGTGTGGAAAAGACGGCGGGTAGTTTTACGGATGAGCGGGTACGCTATGTGAGGCTGCCGGAAAATCTGGGAATTTCCGAGAATACCAACCGGGCGCTTGAGCTGGCCCGTTTTCCTTTTATCGGGCTTTTGGATCATGATGATCTGCTGGCTCCGGATGCTCTTTTTCAGATGGCGAAGAGAATAGAGGAGGGAAAAAAAGCGGGAATCAATATCAGGATGCTGTATTCCGATGAGGATAAATGCAGTCAAAATGCGAATCGGTATTATGAGCCTAATTTTAAGGAGAGCTTTAACCTGGATTTATTACTGAGTAATAATTATATCTGTCACTTTCTGGTAATGGACGGCAGCCTGATGAAGAGGTTGGGATTTCGGAAGGAATATGATGGGGCCCAGGATTATGATCTGGTTTTGCGGGCGGCCGGAAAGCTTATGCAGGATGAAAAGCAGATTGCCCATATTCCCCGAGTGCTGTATCACTGGCGCTGTCACGGCGAATCTACTGCGCAAAACCCTCAGAGTAAACAGTATGCTTATGAGGCGGGATTAAGGGCTGTGAAGGATTTTACGGACAGACAGGGCTGGAAAGCCCGGATAATGCATTTAAAGCATCTGGGCTTTTACGGGATTGCGTATGAAGGCTCTGTTTTTGCGCAGAGACGCGACATCGGCGCAGTGGGCGGAAAGGTGCTTAAGAGGGGAAGGATTGATGGCGGCCGATACGCGGAGGACGGAGAAGTATTCTACAAAGGACTGCCTGGGACCTACAGCGGTTATCTGCACAGAGCTTCTCTGACACAGGATGCCTTTGCGGTGGACCTGAGGCTTATAATGGTGAGAGAGGAATGTCGAAAGCTCTTTGAACAGACGGTGGGAGTTCCCTATGTGACGCTGCCCGGAGAGGATACCTTCGACGCTTCCGTTCTGCCTGCGGACATGGATATACGCAGGGCCGGCCTGGCATTTGGCAGCGCCATGAAAAATGCAGGATACCGTATTCTGTGGCAGCCATCCTGGAGGAAAAAGGTATGATCAGCGTAACGGTTGTGATCCCTAATTATAATGGTATGAAATATGTGGAGGGGTGTCTGAACGCACTGTATCAGCAGGAGGAGGGAACGCCGGAATTTCAGGTTCTGGTAGTGGACAATGGCTCTTCGGATGGAAGCGATGCGGTAATTGAGGACAAGTTCCCCCGTGCAAGGCTCATCCGTCTTAAGGAAAATACAGGTTTCTGTCACGCTGTGAATCTGGGAATTCAGGAAGCGGACAGCCCTTATGTGATTCTGTTGAACAATGATACTAAGGTAGAGCCAGGTTTTGTCAAGGCTCTTTTTCATGCTATCTGCCAAGAGGAAAATTGCTTTTCCGTGAGTGCAAAAATGCTGATGTGGGACAGGCCGGAGCTTGTGGACGACGCAGGGGACAGATACTGCGCTCTGGGCTGGGCGTACAGCAGGGGGAAGGGAAGACCTGCCGCAGACTATAACAAAAGAGTGGAAATTTTTGCCTCCTGCGCAGGCGCCGCCATTTACCGCAAATCCGTTTTGGAAAAAATTGGTTATTTTGACGAAAATCATTTTGCTTACCTGGAGGATATCGATATTGGCTACCGGGCCCGTATTTATGGCTATAGGAGCTATTATGAGCCAAAAGCGGAGGCGCTTCACTACGGCAGCGCCTCCACAGGATCACGGTATAATCCCAGAAAGACGACTCTGGCGTCCGCCAACAGCGTATATCTGATTGCCAAAAATATGCCCCTGCTCCAGCAGCTGGTAAACTTGCCATTTTTTTTATTTGGCTTTTTGGCAAAAACACTCTTTTTCTGTAAAAAAGGAATGGGCATACTATATGTGAAGGGATTGTGCAAAGGGATAAAGCTTTCCCTTTCCAGCGACGGAAGAGAAAAAAAGGTTCCTTTTCGTACGGAAAACCTGGGCAGCTATCTGTCTATTCAGTGGCAGCTGTATATAAACCTCTTCCGAATTATTATGAAAACTTAAGAATTTGCTTCATAAATTCTTAAGTTGAGATTTTTGTAAGTTTCATGTAAAATGTGATTCAGGTGTAAATATATGATCAAAGACAATCAGAAGGTATTCAACCGATTGCTGACCGTAATGGATGCGGTCATTACGGCAGTCTCGCTGATACTGGCATATCTCATCAAATTTTATATTTTAAATGATGGTCCAGGGATCGGCGTTCTGCCCATCGGCGACTATATCATGCTTCTGGTTTTTATTGTGCCGGGCTATATGTTTCTGTACTATCGCTGCGGGGTGTACGCCCCCAAGAGGACGGTGCGGAGGCGGTATGAGATTTACGGGATACTCAAGGCCAATACCATAGGTCTGGCGGCTCTGATTATCATACTTTACATGATTATCCGGGAAATAAACTTTTCTCGTTCTGTAATGGCTTTTTTTTATGTGCTGAATGTGTTTCTAACAGCGTCCGCCCGGATTGTGCTTCGTAAATCCCTGCAGACCATACGCAGAAAGGGCTACAATCTCAAGCATATTCTTCTGGTAGGATATTCCCGGGCCGCGGAGGAATATATAGACAGAATTCTGGACAATCCTCAGTGGGGGTATGTGGTGTGCGGCATTCTGGACGATCATATTCCGGGGGGAACTTTATATAAAGGCGTAAAGGTGCTGGGAAGCACCGGCAATCTGGAGATTATTCTTCCGGAAAACAAGCTGGATGAAATTGCCATAACTCTTTCCCTAAAGGACTATGAGCTTTTGGAAGGCATTGTGGATATCTGCGAAAAATCCGGCGTGCACACCAAATTTATTCCTGATTACAACAGCATGATTCCCACCAAGCCTTATACGGAAGACCTTATGGGCTTGCCCGTGATTAACATCAGGTATGTTCCTCTGACCAACACCAGCAATATGGTTACAAAACGCATCATGGATATTGTGGGCTCTATTGTGGGAATTATACTAACATCGCCTATTATGTTGTCCGCGGCCATACTGGTAAAAATCACCAGTCCCGGGCCGGTGATTTTCAAGCAGGAGAGAGTGGGGCTTCACAACCGGTCCTTCTATATGTATAAATTCCGGAGCATGGAGCTGCAGTCCCCGGGGGAGGAGAAGAAGGCGTGGACAGTAAAGAACGATCCCAGAGTAACGGGAATCGGAAGATTTTTGAGGAGGACCAGCCTGGATGAGCTGCCTCAGTTGTTTAATATTTTAAAGGGAGATATGAGTCTTGTGGGACCAAGGCCGGAAAGACCTTTGTTTGTTGAAAAGTTCAAGGAGGAAATTCCCCGCTATATGGTAAAGCATCAGGTCAGACCGGGTCTGACAGGATGGGCGCAGGTGAATGGCTATCGGGGGGATACCTCCATACGAAAGCGCATAGAATATGACATTTACTATATAGAAAACTGGACCATAGGATTTGATATAAAAATTATTTTCATGACCTTTTTTACAGGTTTTATCAACAAAAACGCATATTAATGTCTGCGTAGTAAGGAGAAAAGCATTATGGCAGTAAATTCCAATCAGAAAAAGAATCCACAGTCGTCGGGAGCGGGAGGCCGCAGAAGAATGACTGCGAAGGAGTATAAGGCCAAAAAGAGAAAGAAGTATATTATTTTCGGCATCGAACTGGCCGTGATCCTGGCGATGGTGGCGGTTCTTTACGTGGTTATGACAAGAACCAGCGAAGGACCGAAGGTAGTGGCATTGGAGCCTGAGGAGCTGGAGATTCAGCAGGAGGTGGCTGAAAACGAAACCATGAAGGGTTATATGAATATTGCGCTTTTTGGAGTGGACGCTCAGTCTGACAATGAACTCTTTAAAGGCAGCAATAGCGACAGCATTATGATCGCCAGCATTAACATGGATACAGGCGATATCAAGCTGGTCAGCGTATACCGGGACACTTATTTGAATGTGGGTACGGATTATTACCGTAAGTGTAATTATGCCTACGCTGCAGGCGGAGCGGAGCAGGCCGTTAAAATGCTCAATATGAATCTTGATCTGGATATTACCAATTTTGTTACGGTGGGTTATAAGGGCTTGAGAGAGGTAATTGACGGACTTGGAGGCATATATGTGGAGGTTGACTCGGAGGAGCTGAAGCATATCAATAATTACCAGATTGGTATTTCAGAGGTGCTTCAGTGTGACTATACGCCTGTGACGGAAGCTGGCTATCAGCTTTTGGACGGACTGCAGGCAACTGCTTACTGCCGTATTCGTTATACTGCGGGGGATGACTTCAAGCGCGCCTCACGTCAGAGAGAGGTTATTATGGCCATTGAGGAGCAGGCAAAGAAAGCCGATCTGGCGACTCTTACCAAGGTGTTCAACGATGCCATTGACGATATTTACACCAGTCTGGATACTCAGGATATTCTGGATCTTTTGGAGAACATTTCCAAATACAGGATCGTGGATCAGGGAGGCTTCCCTGAGGAAAGCATGCGCACTACTGCAAATATCGGGGCAAAGGGAAGCAGCGTTATTCCTCTTGACTTGGAATCCAACGTAGTATGGCTGCACCACTTCTTGTTTGACGATCAGGAATATGAGGTTACGGACAGTGTTCGGGAGTACAGCAGAAAGATCGAAGAGGAAACGTCGCCTTATATTAACAGATAACAGGGGAGAGCTCCTCTTCCCTCGGTTAATCGCATTGGGTCTTGGCACAGTCACAGTCATGGCTCAATGCGATTTTCTTACGACAGAAGGAGGGTGACATTGTATTTCCTGCGGAATTCAAGTATAATGGAGCGGTGAAGGCGCTGCATCCTTATCAGGCGCGGCCTTGTAAGAGAAATGGGGAGTATTGCTGAATGAAGATTGACGTTATCATTCCGGTATATAAGCCGGGGCAGGAGCTCTTTGAGCTGCTGGGAATGCTTGCGAAGCAGACGGTACCCGTGCAGAATATTATTATAATGAATACGGAGGAAAAGTATTTCCAACAGCTGGTATACGGGAGAAGATTTCTGCAGGAATACAAAAATGTGCGGGTTTTCCACCTGTCAAAAAAGGAATTTGATCACGGAGGCACCAGACGAAGAGGAGTAAGGAAGTCTGATGCGGACATATTTGTGATGATGACCCAGGATGCGCTTCCTGCTGACGAAAGGCTGATTGAGGAGCTGACGGCAGCCTTGAAGGACAAAACGGCAGTGTCCTACGCCAGACAGCTTCCGGCGCCGAACTGCAGAGAAACGGAAAAAATTGCCAGACTTTTTAATTATCCCCCAAAATCCAGAATTAAAACGGCTGCGGATATTCAGGAGCTTGGCATTAAGACATATTTCTGTTCCAATGTCTGCGCTGCATACAGAAGAGATATTTATGAGGAATTGGGTGGATTTCCAGGGCATACTATTTTCAATGAGGATATGATTTATGCAGCCGGGGCCATAAGGGCGGGCTATGCCGTTGCATATGAGGCAAAGGCCAGAGTGATTCACTCTCACAATGATACCTGCATTGAGCTGTTTCGGCGCAGCTTTGACTTAGGAGTGTCTCAGGCACAGTATCGTCAGGTGTTTCAGGGAATTTCCTCGGAGTCGGAGGGAAAGAAGCTGATTCTGGAGACCTCCCGCATCCTATGGAGGGATCATATTCCATGGAAGCTGCCCGGTTTTTATATACAGTGTTTCTGCCGGTATGCCGGCTATTTGCTCGGCAGGCGCTATGAAAAACTGCCTCGCAAGTGGGTGCTTGCTTTTACGGCAAACAAAGAATATTGGGAAAGATGACGGATGCCTGCCAGGGCGGAATGGAGGAGAATATGTGTGGCATTGTAGGATATATTGGAGAGAAGCAAGCGGCACCGATCATTTTGGACGGCCTTGCAAGACTTGAATACAGGGGATATGATTCCGCGGGCATGGCTGTGTCTGATGGGGAAAAGATCATTACCCAAAAGGCGCTGGGACGCCTTAAGGTTTTGGAGAATCTGACAAAGGGAGGAGCCACACTGAAAGGATTCTGCGGGATCGGTCATACAAGGTGGGCCACCCACGGGGCGCCTAATGACAGAAACGCTCATCCTCATACCAACGGCGAAGGCACCATTGCAGTGGTGCACAATGGAATTATCGAGAATTATATTTCTTTGAGGAAAAAAATGCAAGATAAGGGTTATCAGTTTGCGTCGGAGACGGACACTGAGGTGTTGGCTCATCTGCTGGACTATTACTATAAGGGAAATCCTTTAGAGGCCATTGCGAAGGTGCTTCACCGAGTGGAGGGCTCCTACGCCCTTGGCATTCTGTTTGCGGATTTTCCTGATGAAATTTATGCGGCCAGAAAGGACAGTCCCCTGATTGTGGGCCAGAATCAGGAGGGCAGCTTTATCGCTTCCGATGTGCCGGCTATTCTGAAATATACGCGAACCGTTTATTATATGAACAATCAGGAGGTGGCAGCCCTCAGAAAGGATGGGCTCAGATTTTTTTCCGTGGATGAGGAAGAGCTGATGAAGGAGCCCGTAACCATTGACTGGGATGCGGATGCGGCGGAGAAAGTCGGCTATGAACACTTTATGCTAAAGGAGATGTATGAGCAGCCGAAAACGGTGACGGATACCATATCGCCCCGGATTAGGGAAAATGACATTGTGATTGAAGAGCTGAATATGACGGAGGAGGAAATAAAAAATCTGAGAAGAATTCATATTGTGGCCTGTGGCTCAGCCTATCATGCGGGGGTGACAGCCAAATATGTTCTGGAGGGACTGGCAAGAATTCCTGTGGAGGTGGACGTGGCCAGTGAATTCCGCTACCGGGATCCCATTTTGGAGGAAAACAGCATGGTCATTGTCATAAGCCAGTCAGGAGAAACGGCGGATACGCTGGCTGCGCTTCGGGAAGCAAAGGCCCGGGGATTTAAGGTCCTGGGGATTGTGAACGTAGTGGGCAGTTCCATTGCCAGGGAGGCGGACAGTGTGATGTATACTTGGGCGGGACCGGAAATTGCAGTAGCTACCACAAAGGCCTACAGTGCCCAGCTTGCCACTCTGTATCTACTGACAATGAAATTTGCAAGACTACGAGGGGTGATCGATCAGGAAAGATTTCAAAGGCTTTTGAGTGACATTAGGTGCCTTCCGGATCAAATTGAGCTGCTTTTGGGGCAGAAGGAAAAAATCCAGCATTTTGCAAACCGGTATGTGGGGGCAAGGGAGATCTTTTTTATCGGACGTGGGATTGATTATGCTATTTCCCTGGAGGGCTCTCTGAAGCTGAAAGAGATTTCCTATATTCATTCGGAGGCATATGCGGCGGGAGAGCTCAAACACGGAACCATCTCCCTGATTGAGGATGGAACACTGGTGGTGGCTCTGGCAACGCAGCCCGCTCTGTTCCAGAAAACCATCAGCAATATGGTGGAGGTAAAGGCAAGGGGAGCTTTTGTGATGGCGGTGACGAACGAGGGAAATAAAGCTATTGAGAAGGCTTCAGACTATGTGATTTATATTCCCCAGACGGAACCGTATTTTACCAATTCCCTGGCAATCGTTCTTCTGCAGCTATTTGCGTATTATGTAGCCGTGGGCAGGGGATGCGATGTGGATAAGCCGAGAAACCTGGCAAAATCCGTAACGGTTGAATAATTTATTTTTTCACAGGCGTTTCATATTTTGAACACAATTCCGTCACAATTTATGGCTATACTGAGTGCATAAAGATAAAGAAAGCAAAAACATCCAGAAAAGAGGTAATCATTATGTACGACAATGAAATTTATTCCGGCAGCGGCGCCGGCAGCAATACCTCCGGTGTTTACAGCGGAGGAAATGCCGCCAATATACATGACAACAACAGAAATGCTCAGTATCACGGCTACAGCTCCTATCAGTCGGCTGGGAGCGGCGTTTATCAGACGGGAGGCGGTTCTTCCCCGGAGCAGTCCGCGGGAAAAAAGCAGAAAGAGCCTAAGGGCAGGAGCAGGGGCGTTTTGCGCAAGATTATGATCAGCGTCAGCATGGGCCTTCTCTTCGGAATGTTTGCAGGAGTCGGCTTTTATGCGGTGCAGCAGGGATCGCAGCAGATTACCGCCGCAGGCGGAGGGGCTCAGGTACAGGCAGCGGCGCAGGAGGATGCGGCGGAAACCTCCAGCTCCGGCATTACTCTGACAAATACCAGTAATGTGACCGTGGTGGATTCCGATGTTTCCTCAGTAGTGGAAGAGGTAATGCCGGCCATGGTGTCCATTGTGAATAATTTTACAGAAACAGGCACCAATATTTTCGGACAGACCTACAGCCAGTCGGCGACTTCAGGGGGCTCCGGTATCATTGTGGGAGAGAGTGAAGAAGAGCTTCTGATCGTAACCAACTACCATGTGGTGGAGGATGCGGACCAGCTGATGGTAACCTTTATTGATGAATCCGAAGCACAGGCGGATATTAAGGGAACGGACGCAGATATGGATCTTGCAGTGATAGCCATTCCTCTCAGTTCACTTTCTCAGGAGACAATAAACAGTATCTCCATAGCCACTCTGGGCAACAGCGACACACTGAAGCTTGGCGAGCCGGTGATTGCCATCGGTAATGCTCTGGGTTACGGACAATCCGTAACCACCGGTGTTGTAAGCGCGCTGAACCGTGAAATCACGCTGGAGGATGGTTCCGCCGGTGTGTTTATCCAGACGAACACGGCCATTAACCACGGGAATTCCGGAGGAGCTCTTCTGAATATCAGCGGAGAGGTGATCGGCATCAACTCCAACAAGATCAGCGGCAACTCTGTGGAGGGAATGGGCTATGCAATTCCTATCAGCTCTGCGAGCCCCATTATAGCGGATCTTATGGAACGCCAGACAAGAAGCAGGGTTGATGAGAGCGAAGTGGGATACCTGGGTATCAACCTTCAGGAAGTAACCGCTCAGATTTCCTCGTTGTACAATATGCCTCAGGGTGTGTATGTACTGTCTACTGAGGAAGGCTCTGCCGCACAAAATGCGGGCATTATGAGCGGAGACATTATCACTGAATTTGATGGAGAACGGATAGACAGCTATGCGGATCTGCAGGCGGTGCTGCAGTATTATGCTTCAGGGGATACTGCAACGGTAACGGTGATGAGACCTCAAAACGGAGAATACGTCTCTCTTGATCTGGAGATTACGCTGGGCAGCAGACCTGTCGGAAGTCAGTAAGGAAAGAGCATTCGGCTTTGATTTCCGCAGGGAAGACAGCACGGGAACCGGAAAAGAGAATGTTTGTCCCGGACAAGTTGGAGAAAGACTTGTCCGGGATTGTCTATTGTCCGGAGAAAGTTCCAGAGAGCAGGCTTTAGAAAAACTTCACTTGTACAAGACTGTCACATTGGTTATAATGTGTATGTATCAGTAAACAGGAAAGGGAAGGATACGGTACGGGAAATGTCTGATAATATCAATAACAATGAAATAGATAATCATGATATAGATGAAAAAAGCCAGGATGGAGAGGAAAGGCGGGATCTGTCAGAGCATTCCGATGCATCCGACTCTTCAAGGGCTGGAAAAAGCGACAACAGTGAGTACGAAGATGTATGCTTTATCTGTCGGCGGCCTGAGAGCAAAACGGGAAAAATGTTTAAGCTTCCTAATAATATCTGTGTCTGCAACGACTGCATGCATAAGACCATGGAGACGGTGAGCCAGTTTGATTATCAGGGAATGCTGAATAATTCTCAGTTTCAGAACGAATTGGAACAGATGAACAAACGGGGGGGCTTTCCCAATATCAGCTTTGTGAATCTGGCGGATCTCCAGGGAGATGGGGGAATTCCCAACAAACAGAAGCTGAGGAAGAAAAAGAAAAAGGAAGAGGAGGAGCCGGTGCTCAATATCAGAGATATTCCCGCTCCTCATAAAATAAAGGCAAGCCTGGATGAGTATGTCGTGGGACAGGAGCATGCCAAGAAGGTAATTTCTGTAGCGGTTTACAATCACTATAAGCGCGTTGCAACGGGAACCATGGATGATATTGAGATTGAGAAATCCAATATGCTCATGATCGGTCCTACAGGATGCGGCAAAACCTACCTGGTAAAAACACTGGCCCGGTTGCTGGACGTGCCTCTTGCCATAGCGGACGCCACCTCTCTGACGGAGGCGGGATATATCGGAGACGATATTGAGAGCGTTGTGTCCAAGCTTCTGGCGGCTGCGGACAATGATGTGGAAAAGGCGGAGAGGGGTATTATTTTTATTGACGAGATTGATAAGATTGCCAAGAAGAAAAACACTACTTCCAGAGACGTAAGTGGAGAGAGTGTGCAGCAGGGTATGCTGAAGCTGCTGGAGGGGGCGGAGGTGGAGGTGCCTGTAGGAGCAAACAGTAAAAATGCCATGGTGCCTCTTGCTACGGTAAATACCCGGAACATTCTTTTTATCTGCGGCGGCGCATTCCCCGACTTGGAGGACATTATCAAGGAGCGTTTGACAAAAACGTCTTCCATAGGTTTTAATGCTGAATTAAAAGATAAATATGACAAGGACAAGAATATACTTTCAAAGGTTACGGTTGAGGATATTCGTAAGTTTGGGATGATACCTGAATTTATCGGTCGTCTGCCCATTATTTTCACTTTGGAGGGATTGTCCAAGGAAATGATGGTGAAGGTGCTGAAGGAGCCCAGGAACGCCATTCTCAAGCAGTACCAAAAGCTGCTGGAGCTGGACGAGGTAAAGCTGGAGTTTACGGATGGCGCACTTGAGGCCATTGCGGAAAAGGCTATGAAACGTGACACGGGAGCGAGAGCGCTCCGATCTATTATTGAAGAGTTCATGCTGGATATTATGTATGAGATACCAAAGGATGACAATATCGGACGCGTCACAATTACCCGGGAATACATCGAGGGAACCGGAGGACCTATTATTGACATCAGAAGCAACCAGCTGATAGAAAATATGAATGATTTAAAGGAAATTGCGGCAAACTGATAGACGGATGCCGTGATGCGGCTGCCGGTATTTCTTCTCGGTATTTCGGAAGAACCGGCAGCCCTTTTTTATAAACTCAACGGTTTTCAGACGAAGGACCATGCACACTGTTTATCTATTTCTGTCTTCTGCTGTTCGTAGGGCCAGAGCAAGGAAGGCGGTTAAAATCTGTGACAAAACCACACTCCACCACACTCCTGTCTGCCCCAGAAAAGCAGGCAGGGCAAGCAGTAATATCAGTAAAAGAAAAGGTTCCGAATAAACGCATAAATAAGAGAAAAGGTTTTTTTCCGTTGCATAAAAGCTGGAAGTGGTAATTCTGGAAAAAGCATAAAACACCAGGCCGACCAGAAATATGGGCAGTACCTCCGCTACCAAAATTCCTGTGCTTTTTGATGCTCCAAACAGCTCTCCCAGACTGCCTCGGGTAAAAAACAAAAGGAAATTGCAGACGACAGACAGTCCGATTGCCGCAATATAGGCAATTTTTCGTGTCTGTGCCATCTGTGCACCGTTCCCCTCTCCATAATATCTGCTCATAAGGGGCTGGCTTCCGTCACCCACGCCCTGCATCAACATTTGAACAATGGTAAGAGCATAGGCGATGCAGGCATAGCAGGCAACCGCCGCTTCGCCTCCGTTCATCATGGCGAAGCGATTGATGAGCATAAGAGATACCATTGGGGAAAGTGTCAGACCAAAGGGAGCGATTCCGACTTTGCATATATGTGCGGCTATCCGACCGAATTCTGACAGAGAGCCCCGGATAGGCAGGCTGCGGCAGAGCAGGTAGATAAAGGCTTCCAGAGTCGTGACCAATTGGCCGATGATGGTTGCGATGGCCGCTCCCTGCGTGCCCATGTCCAAAACCCACACAAAAACATAATCCAACAGGATATTGGTCAAAAATCCGGACACCATAACTACCAGGGCGAAAAAAGAGCTGCCGTTATTGCGTATGATTGGAACAATACCCGTGGCGAAGATCTGAAAAGCGGCGCCTAATACGATCACGTCAAGATACTCTTTCCCGAAGACAAATATTTTTCCCTGTGCGCCAAACAGGCGTAAAACGGGTCCGGTGAGGAAGAAGAGACCTGTGGTAGAAGCCGCGCTGGCCAGCAGGAGCAGAAGCAGAGTAGCGCGCACATATTTTCCAGCGCTTTCCGGGCTTTCCGTTTCCCTCTTCACGGCCCACAAAACGGCTCCACCCATGCCGATGCCGGTGCCTGAACATTGTATAAGGGATACAATTGGAAACGCAATGTTGATTGCGGACAGTCCGGTGTCACCCATGCTCTGCCCTACAAAATAGCCATCCACAATTGTGTATACTCCCGACAGAGCAAAGGCCAGGACGGAGGGAAAAACATATTTGGCAAACAGCTTATACCGGCTCATTTCATTTCCTCCAGTCGTTTTTCGAGTAAAGTATTATAAATATCAATTGTATCAAGCAGCTGGGTCATTTTTTCATCGCCAATAGCAGAGAAGGCGTATTGTTCGGCTTGATACAGAGGTTCAAGCAGTTCTTCCGCATATGCTTTCCCATTTTCTGTGAGCTTCACCAGTTTTTCGCGTTTATCCTTTGGACTTGCCTCAAAAGTCACATATCCACAGCGCAGCAGATTGTGAACGGCGCCGTTTATGGTTTGCTTGGGGAATCCGTAAAAATCACAGATATTTTTTTGCGTCATGCCACCATGCACGTCAAGGCCGTATAATGTCAAAAGAGTGGTGTAATTTATGTGAAGCAGTTCAGCCCATTTGCAGTAAAGAATATTGATCTGACTCCATACGGAATAAAAGTCATGCTGCTGTCTCTCGAATGTTTTTTTCATAGTCGCTGCACCTCTATATAGTCTCTATAAGGACTAATATATAATAAATTCAGTACTAATGTCAATGCTGAAAATTAACTTAAGGAATTTTGATTTAAACCTTGACAGAATCATAAAAAGTGTTATGATATTCATATGAATTATTGATCATATGAATGAAAAAACATGCGAATGCAATTCATTTGCAACTGCAAAAAGAATGTATGGAGGATGAGGCGATGAAAAAATCTTACAAGATCGAGGTGGATTGCGCAGCCTGTGCACTGAAAATGGAAGAGGCGACGAAAAAGGTTGAAGGCGTACGGGATGCGACTGTCAGCTTTATGACCCAGAAGATGAAAGTGGAATTTGAGGAGGGCAAGGAAGAGAAAGACGTTATGGAGAAAGTGGTCAAGGCTTGCAAGAGAGTGGAATCGGACTGTGAAATTTATGTAAGCTGAGGCGGGGATTTTCTATTTATCGTTTGTGCTGCCGAGGAGGACTGGAGACGTAATTATGACAAAGAAACAAAAACGAGTTTTATATCGTATTATTACAGCCGCGGCGTTTCTTGCCGCCCTTCACTTCCTTCCCCTGGAGGGGCCGGTGAAGGCGGCTCTTTATTTGATTCCCTATCTGATCATTGGTTATGATATTTTGAGGAAGGCTGTGCTTGGCATTATTCACGGAGAGATTTTTGACGAGAACTTTCTCATGGCCGTAGCAACCATAGGAGCCATGCTTTTGGGAGAGTATTCAGAAGGTGCGGCGGTAATGCTGTTTTATCAGATTGGGGAGCTTTTTCAGGCAGTGGCAGTAGGAAGGAGCCGCCGGAATATCAGCGCGCTCATGGATATTCGTCCGGACTATGCCAATATTCAGAAGGATAACGGAGAATTGGAACAGGTTGATCCTGATGAGGTGGAACCAGGCTCCGTAATCCTTGTCAGACCGGGAGAGAAAGTACCCATTGATGGTGTGGTGCTGGAGGGCGTGTCCACCCTGAACACCAGCGCTCTGACTGGGGAGAGCATTCCCAGAGAGGCCGGAGCCGGCGATAATGTAATCAGCGGATGCGTCAATATATCGGGCCTTTTGAAGATACGGACCACAAAGCATTTTGGGGAATCCACTGTGTCCAAAATATTGGATTTGGTAGAAAATTCCAGCATGAAAAAGGCGCGCTCAGAGAATTTTATTACAAAGTTTGCCAGGTATTACACACCTGCGGTGTGTTATGGAGCGCTTGCACTTGCAATTCTGCCGCCTCTGTCAAATCTGTTTTTAGGCAGTCCGGCAGCCTGGAGCATATGGATTGAAAGAGCGTTGACTTTTCTGGTAATCAGCTGTCCCTGTGCGTTGGTCATCTCCATACCGCTGAGTTTTTTCGGCGGTATCGGCGGCGCGTCCGCATGCGGCATCCTGGTGAAGGGCTCCAACTATCTGGAGGCGCTTTCCGAGACGAAATATGTGGTTTTTGACAAGACAGGCACCCTGACAAAAGGGGTTTTCGACGTGACAGATATTTGTCCCGTATCAGAATTTGTGGGGAAATGGGGCTCCGAGAGGGAGGCGAAGGAGAAGCTTTTGGAATATGCGGCGTATGCAGAGAGTTATTCCGGTCATCCCATCAGCAAGAGCCTGCGGGAGGCATGGGGGAAGGAAATAGAGGCTTCCAGGGTCAGCGGGGTGGAGGAAATCGTCGGACATGGCGTTACTGCAAGAGTGGACGGAAGAGAAGTGGCTGCAGGTAACAGTAAGCTGATGGAGGCACTGGGGTTGGCATATATGGAAAACACCGGTGTGGGCACGGTGGTGCATATGGCCGTTGACGGAGTGTATGTGGGATATATACTGATTTCGGACAGAGTGAAGGAACAATCCCGAGAGGCCATTGCCTCTCTGAAAAAAACAGGGGTGAAGAGTACGGTAATGCTTACCGGAGACAGTGAGATGGTGGCTCGTCATGTGGCGGACCAGCTGGGAATTGACCAGTTTAAGAGCGAACTTCTGCCGGGGGATAAGGTGGAAGAGGTAGAGAAGCTGCTGAAAAACAAGGGAGTAAAGGAAAAGCTTGCATTTGTGGGAGATGGAATCAACGATGCGCCGGTGCTGTCAAGGGCGGACATCGGTATCGCCATGGGAGCGCTTGGGTCGGATGCGGCGATTGAGGCCGCAGACATTGTACTGATGGACGATAATCCCATGAAGATTTCACTGGCTATCAGAATTTCCAGGAAATGCATTCGGATTGTATATGAAAATATTGTTTTTGCTCTGGCGGTAAAGGCAATTTGCCTGGTTCTTGGAGCTATGGGAATCGCAAATATGTGGATAGCGATTTTTGCGGATGTGGGCGTTATGGTGCTGGCAGTGCTGAATGCAATCAGATGCCTGAGAGTAAGAGAAAGAGTGTGAAAAGCGTCTTGGGGGACTGGATAAGAGAGGAGGAGCTGCCCCTTTCTGATCATCACCAATGAGATGCTGAAGGAAAGAGGGGCGGCTTTTCTTGAACGTCATTACTCGGTGCATGCTGCATATCGGTTATCCTCGTACTCTGAACGCCCTGCGGGTGGGGGTGAAGTGACAGGCAGCAGTAAGGAGTCCTGCAAGCAGAAAATTCTTTCATATGTTTTAAGGCTGGGACCGGCGGTTCCAGCCCTTGCTGCTTTCCAGCATAGTCACAAAATTCCGGTAGATACCGTCCTGGGACATAAGCTCCTGAGAGGTTCCTGGTTGGGCAATCTGGACGTCGGAAACCACAAGAATCTGGTCGGCTCCCCGGATGGTGTTAAGGCGATGGGAGCTGACCAGCAGGGTTTTTCCTTTGCAAAGCTCATTGTTGGCCTCCATTGCCGACCATGGTGTGAATGTCAAGGCTTCTATGCTCATGCGTCTGATGTCCTGACCGCCGATTTTGATGGAGCCGCCTGTGACGTCATAGTAATGGACCAGAAGATTTGCCAGCGTGGATTTGCCGCCGCCGGATTCTCCTACAAGGGCAGTCATGCTGCCCTCCGGAACCGTTAGGGATATGCCATGCAGGACACCCTCTTCCTTATAGGCGAAGCGGACATGGTCAAAGGTGCTGGTATGGTCTTTGCCCAAGAAGAGCAAGTTTGTCGGCTTCAGAGTAGGGGCGTCCATCAGCTGTTCCAGGGAAATAATTTTGTAATTGATTTGGGCAGAATGGACATAAAGCCCAGGGTTCGAAGCAGCGGTGCGCCCACACTGAAGAACATACACAGAACCAACGCAAAATCCGGCAGTGAGGAATATCCCCGAAGGATCAGACAGGAGCCTACGGGAAATGAAATAAAGCAAGAAGGACACAGAACCCTTTTTCTGTTTTGTCATAAAATAAAAAAAGTAAGCTATTATCGAAATGAATGATTGCTGAAGAGGGTGGGGGTGTGGCTGTGGACTGTAAAGAAAAAATACTTTCCAACAATTTTTATGATGTAATCACGGATTATTCTATTCATATGGTACAAAGGGATGTGACCTATGATTATTGCTATGTCAACATAGAAAATCTGTATAATGTGGTTTATCTGAACAGAAGCGGAGTTCCCAATATAGAGGAGTACTTTTTTGATTATCAGACAATTCCTAAGCTCTATGGGCTGATGCAGGAGGGGAGGGTTGCAGAAGGATTTGATCCCGGAAGCCTGATTGCCAGCGGTATTACGCAGGTACAGAGAGAGCCCCTGAATCTCACGGGACGAGGAGTCATTGTGTGTGTGATAGACACCGGAATCGATTATACAAATCCGGTTTTTCTGGATGAAAACGGACAGAGCCGGATTTTGGCCATATGGGACCAGACCATCCAGGAGGGAAATCCCCCCAAGGGATTTTTATTCGGGACCGAGTACATCAGGGAGGATATTAACCGTGCTCTGCGGGCGGAGGATCCCTATTCCATTGTTCCCAGCAGGGATGAAATCGGACACGGCAGCGCAATGGCCGGGGTGGCGGCGGGCAGCGTTCTGATCAATGGGAGTGCGGGCTCTGCATACATTGGGGCGGCGCCCAATGCCGATATTCTGGTTGTCAAGCTAAAGGAAGCGAAACAGTATCTCAGAGATTTTTATTTGGTGCCTCAGGAGGCACACGCCTACCAGGAAAATGACATTATGCTGGCGGTAAAATATGCCGATAGCTTTGTGGAGCTATTTAGACGGCCTATGGTGATCTGCTTGGGACTGGGTACCAGTTTCGGAGATCATGCGGGGAATTCCGCTCTTGCCCGGTACCTGCGGTGGGTCGGGGTGAAAAGAAGCAGGGCTGTGGTGGTTTGCGGAGGAAATGAAGGAAACGCGGCCCATCACTATCACGGAGTCCTGGAAAATCCCACGGCATTATCCGGAGGCAGCGTCAATGTGGAAATCAGGGTAGCGGAGGATGTGAGAGGATTTTTTCTGGAGCTGTGGGGGAATGTGCCGGATGTGTTCAATGTGACAGTGCGCTCTCCCGGAGGAGAAACCATTCCGCCCAACAGACTGGGGCTGCGACAGAGTATTACCTACGGCTTTGTATATGAAAGGACCAGGATTACCATAGACAGCGTGTTGGTGGAGCCTTCCTCCGGGGAGGAGCTGATACTGTTCAGGGTGCAGGATCCCACGCCGGGGATCTGGAACTTTCGGGTGGAGTCCGTGGGAGAGGTGCACAACGGAGAATTTCATATGTGGCTGCCTATAACCACATTTATGAACGCACAGGTATATTTTCTGGAATCCAATCCCTATACCACGCTGACGGAGCCTGCGATGGCTACGGATATTATCAGTGTTTCCGCCTATAATGCCGCTAATAACAGCTTTTATGCGGAGTCTGGAAGAGGATTCAGTCGATTGGGAGCCATACGTCCCGATTTTGCGGCTCCCGGAGTCAATATATCCACCATATACGGCAAGCAGACCGGCAGCAGCTTTGCGGCAGCTATCACGGCGGGAGCGGTGGCTCAGTTTATGCAGTGGGCTATTGTAGAGGGAAATAACCGGCTGGTGGAGAGCAGGGAGATTAAAAATTATTTGATCAGAGGAGCTTCCCGCAGCAGTGATTTAAGCTATCCTAACAGGGAGTGGGGGTACGGGAGACTAAATATGGTAGGAACCTTCGACGCACTGATCAGAGTGTAGCAATATCCGTTAGCGGCCAGCTATACTGGCCTGCCGGACTGTTTTGAGTAAAGGGTCTTTGGAGAAATCAGCTTTCCGTACAAGTAAGGCAGCGGAAGAGAAAATCCATCAGTTTTTTGATTCCTCAAAACACAGACCTTTATAAGAACAGGATAAGGCAGAGACCGAAGGAATTGTCCAAAAGAGCCGAGTTCACGAATCAAAGAATGTGAAAGAAAAGAAGTATCATGAAGGGATAAGTAAAATCATATATTGTGCTAAAACAAAAAAGATTGGCAGCCATATGAAAATTTCTTTATCCTTTGAGAAGATTCGAAAACACCTGAAAAAAGAAAAAAGAATATCTCTGAGTGGGGAGACCGGGGAACGGGAGAACCGGATCAATAATTGGAGGAAGATCATTCCCACAGTGCTTTTCCTTTGCGCGATGTTCTTCCTGGGAAGAACCTTAGCAGCGGCTGTATATGGGGTCAGAGAGACATCGGCGGAGGTTTTAAGTTCCGAAAACTGGGGGCTGGGATTTGGAGAGGAAGGCCAGAAACCTACAGGAAATGCAGGAGCACAGGAGCTTGCAGAATACGATGCCTATTACGTAGGGGAGGGAGAAGAGAAAGTCATTTATCTAACATTTGACTGCGGATATGAAAATGGCAATACGGAACCCATATTGGATGCTCTGAAAAAGCATCAGGCACCTGCGACATTCTTTGTGGTGGGACATTATCTGGAATCTGCTCCGGAGCTGGTCAAGCGAATGGTGGAGGAAGGGCACACAGTGGGGAATCATACATACCATCACCCGGACATGTCCTCTATTTCCGGCGAATCAGATTTCAGAAAGGAAATGGAGGCAGTGGAAGAGCTGTATCGAGAAGTGACGGGAGAAGTGCTCATAAAGTATTATCGCCCGCCCCAGGGCAAATATAATGTTGAGAACCTTCGGATGGCAAAGGAAATGGGATATACAACTTTTTTCTGGAGTCTTGCGTATGTAGACTGGTACCAGGACAGCCAACCCAGCCATGAAGAGGCTTTTTCCAAGCTCATCGGCAGAATTCATCCGGGAGCTGTTGTGCTGCTTCATAGCACTTCCCAGACCAACGGAGAAATTATGGATGAGCTTTTGACAAAATGGAAGGAAATGGGATATACATTCCGGCCGCTCTCCGATTTTGTGCAGGAGGAGAAAAATGAGAAAGCACCTGCTGTGGAATCATAAAGACTCGATGTCATGAGAGAATCCTGTTGAAGGAAGGGATGGTTTTCATGTCATCGGTAATGTGATAGAATAAAAGCCCAACAAAGAGCTAAGGAGAATCGGTATGATTGATTTAATGCGGGCAGAAGAACGCAACAGGAAAAAACTTATGGACTTGGCAAATCAGATTCCCCGGGGAACGCCGCCAGGCTGGGAACGAAATACGTTGGCTGTGGGCGGCTTGATGTATATTGGATTTTCAGAAAGGCATCCTCAGAAATTGATTTGTATTTCTTCCCAAGGGCAATCCGTAATCGACTGTAAGACTTCAGAAAAAACATATTGTAAAGAAAATTTTAATGAGATTGATTTAGAGGCGTATGCCGAGGAACTGGAGGACGCAGCTATCAGGATTGCAGGAGAAGGAGGGGGCGGGTTACGCCATTTTTCGAAAGAGGGCAATAGCCTGGAACGAATTTCTCCATTTTGGCCTAGGGAACGAATTGTTTTTATGCCTGATTTTCACTCATGGTACAGTACGCCGTCTGCGTGCCGGATTGTTTTGGATGATTATGAAATCAAAGCCTATGGATTTAGCAGATGCGGAAATTATTTTGTCATTGCCACCTCAAGTGATCTGACAATTTTCACAAAAGCGAATTGATAGAGAAATATAATTTTGAATGGCTCAACCCTATAATCAGGTGCGGACAAAAGATTTTGACAACCGGAAATATAGTCTTTATAATAAGGAACAGAATGAAAAATGCGGCTTCCGGTTATGTCCGGCAGACGAAAGAGGTGCAGAATGGAAAATGAAATGATCGTGGTGCTTGACTTCGGAGGACAGTACAATCAGCTGATTGCGCGAAGAGTCAGAGAATGCAATGTATATTGCGAGGTACATCCGTACAGTATTTCCATGGAAAGACTTAAGGAAATGCGGCCGAAGGGCATTATCTTTACCGGCGGACCGAACAGTGTTTATGGTGCGGATTCTCCTTTGTGCAGAAAAGAAATATTTGACATGGGCATTCCTATTTTGGGAATTTGCTATGGCTCCCAGCTCATGGCTCATTTGCTTGGAGGCAAAGTGGCTACGGCTCCTGTTAGTGAATATGGCCGTACAGAAGTGGCGGTGGCTACGGCCAAAGAATTGTTTCACGAGGTTTCCGAACACACTATCTGCTGGATGAGCCATACAGATTATATTGAGAAAGCTCCAGAAGGATTTACGGTAACGGCCCGAACTCCAGCATGTCCTGTGGCGGCTATGGAGGATCCGAACAGAAAACTTTATGCAGTACAGTTTCACCCTGAGGTGGAACATACCCAAGAGGGTATGAAGATGCTTCATAATTTTGCGATTCATATATGCGGCTGCAGAGGAGACTGGAAAATGAATTCCTTTGTGGAAACCAGTATCTGCGAAATACGTAGGCGAGTGGGCGCCGGAAAAGCGCTCTGCGCCCTCTCCGGAGGGGTGGATTCCTCTGTGGCGGCAGTTCTTATGGCAAAAGCAGTGGGAAAACAACTTACCTGCGTCTTTGTGGACCATGGCTTGCTCCGCAAGGATGAGGGAGATGAGGTGGAAGCTGTTTTTGGTCCTGAGGGACCCTATGATTTGAATTTTATCAGAGTAAATGCACAGGAGCGTTTTTATTCAAGGCTGAAGGGAGTAACTGAGCCGGAACAGAAGCGGAAAATTATAGGAGAAGAATTTATTCGGGTATTTGAAGAAGAGGCAAAAAAAATAGGCTCTGTGGACTATCTGGTACAGGGAACTATTTACCCGGATGTGATTGAGAGCGGATTGGGCAAGTCAGCTGTGATCAAGTCTCATCATAATGTGGGAGGTTTGCCGGACTGTGTGGACTTCAAGGAAATTATAGAGCCTTTACGGCTTTTGTTCAAGGATGAGGTACGGAGAGCAGGGTTGGAATTGGGTATTCCGGAGTATCTTGTGTACAGACAGCCTTTTCCGGGACCTGGATTGGGGATCCGTATCATTGGAGAAGTAACGGCGGAGAAGATTAAAATAGTGCAGGAGGCAGATGCTATCTACCGGGAGGAGGTTGTCAATGCAGGGCTGGATAAGGGCCTTGGACAGTATTTTGCGGCTCTTACCAACATGCGCTCTGTCGGATGTATGGGTGATGAGAGAACATATGACTATGCAGTGGCTCTGCGGGCGGTGACAACCTCAGATTTCATGACAGCAGAAGCGGCTCAGCTTCCGTGGGAGCTGCTGGGCAAGGTAACAAACCGAATTGTGAATGAGGTTAGGGGAGTGAATAGGGTGGTGTATGACTGCACCAGTAAGCCGCCTGGGACGATTGAGTTTGAGTAAGTAAAAGAATTTGAGAACCCGCATAAACAAGGCGTTTGAAGCCTATCAAGGTTCTATTTGATAACAAAATGATAACACTGGCTGAAAAGCATTTATTCACTTTTTGTCAGAGGTTATCAGGTAAAATCCAACTGAAACCAGTAGAAAAGGTCTTACTGAATTGAGTGAAATCAATTTGGCAAGACCTTTTCTATTGGTGTTATGTAAATTATTTGTAGTCTTTAAGGTTTTTTCGACGTATTTTTGATAAGTATTTTCCGAATTTCTCTATACGGTCGATATTGTAGTAAGCACAATCCCATATTTCAGAGTACATGTGACCTTCATATTTATAGCATATAAGATCATCGTAGTATGCAATAAAGAAGTCTGCGTTTGGGTTATCATATAGTCTAGATAATTTAGCAATTGTAGGTATATGCATATAAATATCAATGCATTTTTTGCTCCCATTGTATCCTTCATCAGGATGAGAAGAGGTATTTAATGGATGTGCTACGATAAAAGAACGAATTGCTTTAAACTTATCATTGGCAAGTTTTCGAGAATAGTTTTCTTTATAAACAAAATTATTTGCATATTTTTCGTATAATTTATAAATCTCTGTACACGCCTCTTTTATCCAGTCTCCCAAAACAATAAAATAGATGATGTCTTTTTGGGTATTGATATTATCTATTAAATGATTCAAGTCATCAATGTTCCAGTTTAATTTTTGTATTATTGAATTTAATAATTCGTTTTCCTTTTTTGAAAGAAGAGACTGCATTACATGTTCAAGGGTAATGTGATTTAACTTTTTCATAATTCATTTACCAAATTGTGATGCTATTTTAGACCAAAAAATTATGGACTACTTTAGTCAATGTTTTTTGTTGTATTTCTTTTTTTATGCAGTGTCGCCTGTTCGACTTCCATTTTGGGATAGGTATAACGCCATTGATCATACTGATCTTTTGTAATTTCGCCGGATTGGAGCTTTTGCTCCTGTTGGAACCACTGATAAAGCATGTCGTAGAGTTCCACATAGTCCATCCCAGTGCTTTTGTCCAGTCGGAGGCAGAGTTCACCGTCAATCTCTCCGATTTTCAGACCACGGGTATCTTCCAGGGTAAAGAGAGTGTGCATTAATCCTATATTGCTATCAATGTCCGGGACATCTAATGCATGGGGAGATACTTCAAGAATCTGTGCCAGTGCATTTAAATATTTTTCCTTGGGACTGCGGGTGCCTTTCTCGTATTGGGCGATTCGGACATCAGCTTGAGAGTCGCTGAAACCGAGCATTTTTCCTAAATACTTTTGCGTAAATCCACGGAGCATCCTAAAATAATGGATTCTTTCGCCAATAGCCATAATCATGCTCTCCTATCTGTTTATTGATAGGTTGAGTATAACATAAAAGTATAGAAACAATCAAGAAAAACCAATACAAAAAAGTTTAATAATTTCTTTAAAACCACTTGACCAATACAAAAATGTATAGTAATATGTGACTATACAAAAAAGTATAGAACAAACAAAAAGAGAGGTAGACTATGGAGAAAATGTTTATGAGAGTAAGCGAAGTCATGGAGGCTCTGGATGTTTCCGAGTCTTATGCTTACAAATTGATCCGAAAACTCAACAAAGAGCTGGAAAAGACAGGGTGTGTTACGATACCTGGAAGGATAGACCGCAAGTTCTTTTACGAACAGTTTTACGGTACACAGTCATATGAAGGGAGGAATTAGAAGTGCCGGTATACAAAACTGAGAAAAATGGAACATGGTATGCAATGGTGCGCTATAAAGAC
>CALWRA010000026.1 GCA_944383825.1 uncultured Acetatifactor sp.
GCCATAAAATAAACCTCCAAACTGGTAAGTCTATCTTACATCAGTTTGAAGGTTTACACAAACTTTGGGATACTACCTTTTATGAAATCCTTGTTCATATTGGCATTTTACCATAAGAATTTTCTATGTCTTCTGCCAAGGCTCTTCCAGCTGTTGCAGCCCAGGCATGGCTGACTCCGGCCCTCTTAAGGAAAACCAGACGCAGCCATGCTGCTGCAGGGCAGCTTTTTCAAGCTGCTATTTTCCAAGCATTTCCTGCAGAATCCGTCGTATTGCGGTGATCTGATCCACCGTTTCCTGATCTATAAGGGCATCCGGAATCTGCAGACTTTCCCCATTCCCTATAACAAGAGTTCCCTCCACACTTTCTATCGGCAAAAGTCCCTTCTTCTGAGAAAACGCTTCCGTCCTTCCCGCCTTTGCGAGAAGCGCATCCAGCCTGTGGAGAACCAGAGGCATATTATTCACATGGTACTCTGCGGACACAGTGGAAGGATTTCCGCTCCTGTCCAGACGCAGTTTCAGCCTTACGCTTCCATCGTTTTCCTGTTCATCCCCGGGCAAAGTTGTGTGAAGGGAAAACTCCAGCGCTCCATCCGATGCCTTTTCCTGATCCATCACAGCAAGTAAGGCAAAATATTCCCAATAAGACAAAATATTTTGATAATCCGACAGAGAAAAGTCTTTTACCCCTTCCAGATCCAGGGCAAACATCTGCTCAGCCTGCTCCAAGGACACATATTCTCCGCCGCTCCACTGCGGCAGCAAAAGCTCCAAAAACCGATACCTCTCTGTCAGGCTGCTGCGCACTGCATGGTACAGCATGGCGGCATTGACTACATCCTGTTCCTCACCCAGATACATCTGGGTGAGAGGCTCCTCCTCCCCCTGTGGTATGACCTCAAAATAAAGCATATCTTCCCAGGATTGACCCTTTATCCGCAGCCTGAGCAGGTCTTCTCTTTGTATTCCGGTGATCTCAGACAGCGTATCCACAAATACAATCTGTTCTTCGGAAAGTCTCTCCCCGGAAAGCCCCAGCGTCAAATCAAAAGACATTTTCCCTAAGTCCAGATTCTTCTCTAACAATCCGGCTCCCTGAATGCAGGGAAAAAAACGAAAAAACAACGCTGCTGCTCCCGCTGCCAGCAAAGCCAGCGCGATTCCAATTATCACTCTTCCTATTTTCATATTTACACCCTTTGCCCGGTTTCGCGGGCATCCATTCAATATTTGAAGAAAGCCTTCAAACTTCTGTATCCAATCCCCTCATACGGATATTTATTTTTTACAGTCCGGATATGCCAGCTGCTCCTGACTGGAAGCCGTGGCCCGCTCCAGCTGCAGCACCATTTCGCTGAAATACCTGGGGCTTACCTGATCCAAAGCATACCTGTTTTCCTGTTGGATGGTATCATATACATAGCTTCCCCGTTTTACAGTTCCAGCCTTGTAAAAGCCCGCTCCGTAGACAGTGACTTCCTCGTTCTCGTCTCCCACATAGCTTCCGGAAAATTCCAGCTCAACGCCAAGCGCGCCGTCTTCCCGATAAAAGGTGGTGTAAACTCCCGCATCCTGTACAGAGCCTCTGTACCACCCCATTCCCTGCAATTTTCCGGACAGAGAAAGCCCGTTCAAAATTTTTCCGCCGAAGCGTGTCAGCTCCTGCTTTCCCTTTTCTTCCTCCGTTACACGGTAGACCGGCCGTTCCAGCTGTTCTATGGGCTGGACAACCTCATAATCCGAGAGCTGTTCCTTCCATGCGGCCAACTCCTGCTCCGACAGTTCGATGGGATGCACCAGGCCCGCCATTCCTTCCTCCGGAAGCGCAAACTCCTCCTCATCCTTTGTGTTAAAGCTGCCGTCCTCCATGTAGCGGAACGTTTCCTTCAGTCTGCCCTCCTCATATATGCCCCAAATCAGTCCAATGGCAAACTGATGCATTACAGGGTTTTTTACAAAAAGAGCCTTCCACTGGTCTGTCTTCCAGAGCCGCTCAGCGGTTAGCGCCTGTTCCAGACGCAGCTTCTGATTTGCCGTCACTGTCTTTAACTGCTTTTTGAGCTGTTTGAATTCCGTATATGCTTCCGCCGCTTTCTCCTCCTCGTCTCTTTTGCCGGGCGCAGGCATATTTTTCAGCCGCCTGCCATCCTCATCAAATATCTCAAGCTCCAGCGCCGGCGTCAGGTAAACCCGAAAGCTTCTTGTCCCATAGTCAAATGTCCGGTCCATATTTTCTCCAAAGCCCAACGTAGGCACAATCCGGTCCTCCAGCTGATCCCTGCTGATCCCCAGAGAGGAAGCCGCATAATCCAGCGCCTGGGCCGCCGCTGTTTTCACTTGACGAAATTTAAATTTTCGGGAAATTTGATCCACCAAAAGAAGCGCTTCGCTGCTTTGATTTAAAGCCAGCGCCTTTACCGCCTCCGCTGCAAGCGCTCCCCTGGCATGCTGGGGCCAGTCCTGAATCTGTTTATAGAAGAGCGGAACAATTCCTTCTCCTCCATGAATGGAGGCGGCATAGAGCACCCACTTTTTCTTGGCCTCCGCCCCCGACTGCAGCCATTTGTCAAACAGCTCCATCACATACCGGCTAAATTCCTTTTCTTCCAGCTCTCCGGCAAGTTTCGCAGCCTCTTTGCTTACTCCCGGCACGGACAGATCGGCATAAGCCACCAGAATAGCCTGAAGATATTCTTCGGCCGCCAAGCTTCCATCCCTTTTGTGAACCTGACAGAAGGGCGTTTCGTATGCCCATGCCACCTTTCTTTTTTTTCCGCCCTTTAAAATCTCTATAACCTGCTTCTCCGCTGTCTGTATGGCATCCGCCGTCTGATTGTCGGTCTCCCGCGCCATTCCAAGGCAGTCCTGCAGCAGCTCTCTGACCTTTTTGCTCTTTTCTCTCTCAAGAGCCTCCTTTAACTCCTTTTGAAAGCCATCCGCCCCCCAGTTTTTCATGATCTGCACTGCAAGCTCCCGCTCCTGAGATTTGCCAGATTTCAGAAAATTCCGAATTTCAGGCTCCCACTCCCGATGCCCGGCGCAGATCATGGCCATGGTGTTGCGCACCTGCCGGGAGCCGTCCAAAGCACAGGCAAGAATCCATTCCTTTTCCTGCCTCCAATCCTCGTCCAGCACTCGGAGACAGATATCCCGGCCCACCACCGTACAGTTTTTCACTGCCATGTGAAATTCCTCTCTGTGCGCCGGCAATCTTCGGGCCATAGCCTTTACCGCCGTATCTAGGAAAAGATTTTTGCTCTTTTCCGCATAATAGCTGGAATAAATCCCGTCCATTGCGTCTGCCTGATACTGTATAGGAACCGTTTCCTGTTCCAGGATCCCGATAAGCTCCTCCACCTTTTCTTCCAGACGCCGTTCTGCTTCCCCGTTGGGAAGGTAATAGCACGTAAAAAATCCTCCCTGCATTTCCAGAGCCTTCAGCACAAGAGCCCGCCGGTACAGTTGCCCCCCGTTTTCCCCAATGGACTGTATGGTCCGGAAATCTCTGTAATAGTATCCATAATTTCCTCTCCAGGAATTCACAAAAGGATACAGGGCACTGAGCGGGGCCTCCCCCAGCAAATACTGCTTTGCCTCCATCCGCCCATAATTCATGCCTTCGGTCAGTTCTTCGGCAAGCCTCTCCCCATATCTGTCGGAAAGGGAAGCGCTCAGCTCCTGATATAACTCGGGAGCCGCCTGTTTGACCTGCTCTGCAAGAAACCGATAATCCTCTGTGGTTATAGAAGCTCCCTGAACCTGCTCTTTTATGATTTCCGGATACTGAGCCGCCATACGCTTCAGCCCGGCGTGAATTCTGTTCTTCAAATACCAGCGAATAAAAAATCCAGGCTCCACCGGCAGAATCCGCTCCATAAGCCCTGTATGCTCCCGAAACCAGGAGTCCTCCGACAGCTGTCTGCAGGCGTCCATCGTGCCTTCCGGATTCAAGGCAGCCATCACCTGTAAAAAAGCCAGAAAGCATTTGGAATGATCCTGGGCAAGAAACGCACATCCCGCAAGAAGAGTAAGAAGGTAATTGGCCCACTGTCTTCCTTCCGTCAGACTCAAAAGCTCCTTGGGAAACTTTCCATAGGGATTGGCCTGCGTCACATAATTCTGCAGCCTCCTTTGCTCCTCCTCTTTCAGGCCGGGAGACTGAAACACTGCAGGCAGACTATCCGTCAAATTTTTCTCCAGAAATTCGGCCACCTTTCCTTCTTCGGAATCATTAGGGAAAATCTTCTTTCCGAACAGCTCCTTAAAGGGATTTTTGCTTCCATGGGTATGCTTATTTTCATGGAGATAAACAGCGGCCAGAAGCACTTTTGCATTATTATATTGATGGCAGCATAGCTCCATGGCCCGACAGATTGTCTTCAGATCCTTTGCAGCCTCCTTTGACAGCTCTTTTATGTTCCGCCAATAAAGAGCATTTGGGCTCCACACAATCCTTTCTGCATAGATGGCCGCCGCCTGCTCCGGCAGCAGATATTCCCCGATATCTGCCAGACTCCATCCATACTGAAGCAAAACATAGCCGGCCGTAGAGCCGCCTACGGCCGCCGCAAACCTGACATAATGCGCCAGCTCCTCCTTTTTTCCCCGTTTTCTCAGATGCTCTACGTATCCGACGCTCTTTTTCCGTTCTTCCTCAGACAGCCGGGAAAAATCCTGTAGCCGCACCCGTGCCAAATTCCGGGCCTCATTGCCCTGACTGAAGTATTCCTCCGCCAGCTTTCTGTTTTCTTCGGATAGATTCAGCGCGTCAAGGGTGTCCATAAGCTTTTGATAATTTCTCTCCTCATTCAGATTCATGACAATACCTCCCTGCCCGCCTTGGCGGGCATTCATTTATGATAATATATAGCTTGTGAAACGCTGGAACGGAAATTAAATCTCCTTCCCTGTCTCACATCTCATTCCGGCCAGCGCTCCGTCCAGAGCTGTTCTTTCCAGACTAATCTTCAAATATTCCATCAACTGCATCCACGCTGCAAGGGCAGGCTCCGGATCAAACTCTGTCCGATGCCTCTTTGCTTCAAGTTCTTTTGCCAAACGCCACAGCTCCTCCCCCGCTCGGTGGAGCCCCATCTCCTCACACTCCCTTGCCAGAAGGCAAAGCTGGGACAAGGTCTCTTCCTGTACGGAGCTCAGTCCGCTTTGAAACAGATCTGACATCGTTCGGCGCATTTCCAGCAGACACTGCTCCAGCGTTTTAACAGTGTCGGCGGACGCCTCCCCGACACACGCCCCTTCCCCCGGACAGTCCGTAAAATGATTCTCTTCCGGCTTCTCAAATCCTTTTTGCTCAAAATACTCTACGGGATACAGACAGAGCCTTCCCTCTTCCAGATAAGGAATGCCGAAAAATACCATCCGGGCCCTTTCCTGGGTTTTCAGGCGACTGCTCAGTCGTTCCAGTACCCGGATGGTAAGCTTCTCCTCCTTTGAATAGTTCACTGCCACATAGAGGCTGCGTCCATACCTGTCAATAATCTCCATGGAGAAACGCTGGCGAACCGTATCAAAGCGTCCCTCCCGGCAGCCTGCCGCCCCTACCAGAGCCGGCTTTTCCCGGCCCTCCGAATCAATCTCCTTCAGAAGATCCCTATAGTCCCAGACAATCATCTCCTGAATTTCTTTTCTGCTCAGATCCCTTCCCCCCACAATCTCGCTTTTCGTATCCTGACTTACAGACAACCGGCCATCCTCCGTAGCCTTCGCCTGAGACAAATAAAATTCCAGCTCCGCCATCCTCTCCCTGCTGCAGTTCAATCCCCAGGGAGCCTGACCGCGGCCGCCGCTTCCTGCCGGAGGACGACGGACTCCCTCATAGAAGGTGGGACGAAGATCGGTCCATGTGTACCATTTTCTCTGTTCCGCTTCCAGAAAATAGTACCTTTCCCCCTCATAGCCCGCCTTACTTATCACATTTCTGCCTCCGATTCCCATAAGGTGCAGACGGGAAACCGGGCGGTACGCATCACGAAAACTTCCTGATAATTCCCGCAGTTTGTCCGGCTCTTTCTCCCTTTCAAGGCGGCAGGCCCTCCGGTACAGAAAAAGCAGCCGTTCCAGCAGAACTTCCTCTCGAAAGGCCGGCGAGCGCTGAAAATACTGTTGATATTCAGAGGCCGCGCTGCGAAAGCCCGATTCAAAAGCAGGCAGACCCGCTCCATGGCTGATTACAGCCAGCCGCTCCATGCTTTCCGCAGCCTCCGGCGATAATCTGGAAAGACCGGTGAGTAGCTGCAGGCCAATTCCCTCTTTCATTGCCCGGACCGCCCGGGCCAGCTCCTGAAAGTCCCATTCTTCGCTGTCCTTAAGCTGCTCCTTGAGCAGCTGCAGAGTAAGTGTCTTTTTCTGCAGCCGGAATGCCAGAATTGCCTGGGCTTTGTGAGTGCAAAGCTCCCTTCTGTGGCAGGTGCAGGTGGAATAGGCAAGCGGGCTTAAGAGTTTTACAACTGTGTCTTCCCAGGGAAACCGCACCGTAACAACGCTCCCTTCCTCTATCACCGGAAACTCTCCCTCCTCCATATGTAATAGAAACTCTCGATACCCCTTGTTCTTGCATGCCTGCTTCAGCCTGTTTAAAGGAATCGACGTAATCTCTTCTTCCAGACCGGCCCTCAGTGTGTCTGCGTCATCCTGGGACGTTCCCGGGCCGGTACTGCTTTCTGAGACAACGCTGTTTCCTGATCCGGTTTCGGCATTACCGCCGTCACCGTCCTTCTCCCCGGGGCTTTTAGGCTCCTCAGCATCGGTCTGATTCTCCTCTTCCTGCTTCAGATAAAGAACCGCTGTAATCAGATGACGGCAAATGCTCCGAGAGGGACAGCTGCAGACGCTGCTTCCCAAAGGGATTCGTACCTGGCACACGGCCTCCTTTAAGGTGACCTGGGCTCCCTCTGCATTCCAGACCGCCTCTGGCTTTTCCTGCTCCAGATCCTTATAGGCACGCTTCACCGTTCCTTTATTGGATAATCCGGTCAAATACTCATCATCCGCCTGTCTGAGCAAGGCTTTTAATTCTTCCAAATCTTATACCTCCCTGTCCGCTCCGGCATATTCTAAAACCACCCGGCGCCTACCGCATGATCTTTCCCATAAAATCTCCCAAAGCCTCCGGCGTCATGGCTCCCACAAAGGCTCCCAGAGCAGCCAGCTGTTTCGCCGTGTTTCTGTCATACGCAGGGTTTGCCTCCATATCCAGGGCAGTCAGGCAGATCAGCCTGGCCCCGCTTTCAATGATTCCCCGGCTTACGGACAAAAGCCCCGAAAGGCTGCCTCCCTCACAAAGATCCGACACTAAAACAACCATGGTTCGATACGGATCCTCGATTAAGCTTTCACAGTACTTAAGAGCACCTGCGATATAGGTGCCTCCTCCCAGCTGAATACTCATGAGCGTCGCCACCGGATCAGCAAGATGGGCGCTTAAATCAACCACCTGAGTGTCAAAAATCACCAGTCTTGTGTCCAGCATGGGAAGTCTGGCAAAAATTCCCGCCATCACCGCGCTGTGAATCACGCAATCCAGCATGGAGCCGCTCTCATCCACAGCTATCACGACTCTCCAGCGGCTATATTTGCGGGTACGGCTGCTGAAATAGACCTGCTCCACCATAAGCCTGCCCTTTTCCCTGTCAAAATGCTTGAGATTTTTACGTATGGTTTTTTTCATATCCAGGTTACGTATAGATTTTACCGCGCTTTTACTGTTTCTGTCCAAACTTCCCAGCAGAGAACGGCAAATATCCTGATTCAGCTTCTCGGCAATCTCCTCCGCCACCCTTTTTACAATCCGGCGGGCCGTATCCAAAACCTCTCCCTTCATCAAATGCTTCAGCTGAAGGATGGTTTTCAACAGCTCCTGATTGGGCTCCAGCTTTTCCAAAACCTCCCGGTCCGTCAGAAGCTCTGTCATTTCATAGCGCTCCAGGGCATGGCGCTCCAATATTTCCACCGTCTCCTTTGGAAACAGACGGCGTATTTTTGTAATCCATGTGGCAGCCGTCAGCCGACTGGCTCCAGTTCCTCCTTCCCGGCGCACATCCTCCCCATACTCCCGTGAATAAAGAAAATCCAGCGCTTCCTCCAAATCCAGGCAGGAAATCCCATTTTCCAGCGTCGGCTCTTCTATGAAGGGCAGCTGATCCCTTGCCTGTTTTCCCAGAATCAGGCGCCACCTGTTTAACTGTGTTGTGTCATTCATGGGTTCTCCCTTTCTATTCGGCTCCACACATAAGCGTCAAGAGCCTCTCCGTAAGCATAGGCCTTCGGATCAACCGTCCTTCCCTGCAGAATATCCCGGCCTTTTTTCCCATACAGCGCCGCGGCCCGCCCGGCGATCCTGTCTGTCTCCAGCGGAGTAAAATAGCTGAAGGCCAGCCTCAGTTCCGGCAGCAGCTTCAAAAACTCCTCCACAGACAGCCTCTGAAGAAGCCCGTCAATCATGCCTATAAAGTCTTCGCTTATAAACACAAAATCATGGGCCGTAAAAAACAGGCCGTGCAGAAAGGCGGCGCTTTTGGACCGCATCTCCTCCGTCCCATGAATATACCCCTCCGCCGCCGCTTTGATCTTTTCTCCGAAGCTTCCATCGCAGCCATATAAAAGCCCCAGTGAAGCCCCTTCGATTCCGGGATTCAAAGGTTTTCGCTCCAGCATACGCATGACGGACTCCAAAAAAGCCGGGCGCAGTTCTGCGTAAGCCCGCTTTCCCGTAGCCTGATAAAGACTCCGCAGGCATTCCATACATTCCTGCTTCTGTTCCTCTCCCGTTTGTCCCATAAACGGAAGCAACTGCAGAATTTTCCGAAAACAGGTATCTGTCATTTTTTCCAGATCCATTTTACCTCTGATCTGATACAGATCCTGAAGTTCATCAAGCATAGCAAGATGGGAAAATCCTCTGCTCAGGGAAAAGAAATCCCCATCCTCCGCAAGAATTTTGGCGAATTGCTCTCCCATTCTGTTTTGCTCATCAAAAAGTCCCATCAGAAAACTTTTTACAAGCAGCTCCGCACCCTGTCTGCAGCCTGTTGTTTCAGCAAAACGTCTTTGAAGCAGAGAACGGGCGGCCTCCTCCAGGGTAGCGCCGGACACGCTGGAATCAATCAAAGCCGCCGTCACATGAGCAGACCATTTGTAAGACCAGCTTTCCCGGATTCTGCTCCTGTCTCTGCGGCTTATCAAATCCGAACCCTTCTTCCTCTTTGCAAAGCCGCAGCTCAAAAACTCAGCTCGGTTAAAGAAACGGCTCAGAAGAAGATGCTTTTCCTTCGCAAAAATTTCTAATGTGATCTCCTGTTCTGTAGTAGAATGAATCTTCAAACCGAAAAAGGCGCACTGCTTTTCAAAATCCGTCAAAAGAGGCGGCCTCATGGCCTCCTCGCAAAGCGCCCCTGTCTGTTCTCCTGTAGTCAGCCGTGAAAGAATCCGCATAGCGGCGTCCGTAGACAGACTATGCTCTCCCTTCACAAAGCATGCCAGAGCGCTGTCTCTTAATTCATAAAGCCCAGGGCCCTTTTTTCCCCGCAGCTCGGCCAGCCCCTCCGCCATGGACAGGGCGCAGATCTCATCATAGGCGGAAATGCTCTCATCCTTCCCACGAGCTCTTTTTCCGGATGTTGCCAGAAAGTGAAGAACAGCGTCCTGATACGCCTTCTCCGGCCCTTCTCCCGCTTCCAGACGCTTCCATATTTGATGGTAGAAGCCTGGAGACTGCATGCCGCTGGCATACCCGTTTAAGGCATCTGCCGCCTCCATGGTATAGGCCATGGGATAAACCGACTGCAGCCCCTGATTCGGCCCATGCAGGTCAACAGGCTCCCCCAAAAAGGAAAGCCCCCCTTCTTCCTCCTTTTTCAGGAGCCGGCCAAGACCATATGTATGAAAGCCTCCTGTTACCACCAGAATTTTCTTATAATCCTTTGAGGCGCGGGCTATCTGCTCCGCCATGTACCTCTCTCGGAGAATACAGCCCTCGGCCTCCAGCTCTTCATCCGGCGTATGAAACCTGGACAGGCCGCAGTAGGTAAGCATTTGTCTGACAAATAAATCCGTATCCTGAAAAAGACCCTGAATTTCAAAATACTTCTCCCAAAATTCTTCAAAATCCCTCAGCCCTGTTTTTTCACAAAGCAGCTTAAGATAAAGACTTCTGCTCAAAAGATAATCATCATTATAAGTCTGCTTTTCCCCTTCTTTGCGAATTCCCCTGTTCCGGGCGGTTCCCGACAGAATTTCCATATAAGGCAGATCGATAAACTTAGCGTCTATTCCTCTTTTTTTAGCCTCCCGAAGGGCTGTAAGCTCCGGAGAACACGCAAGAAAGGGATAATAGCATTTATAATCCTCTTTTTCAGGGCTTATCAGGCCTCCCTTATCCTGATACGCATAATACAATGCCAGGGGAGGCTTTGTATCTTCATGAACCAGCACAGGAATTAAATGCTGGGCATTGCTTGGTCCCTCGATGAGAATACAGTCCGGTCCATAGGCTTCTACTGCCCTTTTCAGATGAAAAGAACAGACCGGGCTATGATGACGGATTGGAAAATACAGAACCGAACTCCTTAAGTCGTATTCCGTTCCGGAACAAATGACCTGTATCGGCTCCTTCATTATCTCAGATATTTCCTGGCCTCGTAATAGCTGCTCCATAAGCCGCCCTCTTTTCCTCCCTTGTCACGGATGACAGTCTGAAAGTAGCCCCTCAGCTTTTCCAAATCGTCTCCGTTTTCCTTCTGAACAGCTCCCACCAGATTCTGCACAAGACAACCCATATCCATCCTGGAATCTCCATAATAATAGGCCGTCAGCATAGTCTGAAAGTAAACGGATACAGCCTCCGCAGTACTCATCACCGCCGATGGCCGGTCAATCCTGTGTCCCATGGAGGACACGCCTTCCCGAAGCTCATGGAAGGTGGAAGCAAGAATCTCCGCCACATCCTCATCCGCCATCATGTCCATGTGATTTTCCCTGGCCAGCTCCTTCACTTCGTTTAAAATAATCTGCTTTTCCAGGGCTACATCTCGAATGGGCATCACTGTCTCGAAATTAAACCGCCGTTTCAAAGCGCTGCTCATCTCATTGACGCCCTTGTCCCGGGTGTTGGCCGTGCCGATCACATTAAAGCCAGCTTTGGCAAACAAAATTCCCCGGTCTCCCAGCTCCGGCACATTCAGAACCTTATCGCTCAACACACTGATCAGGCTGTCCTGGATTTCCGCTGGAGTTCTGGTAATTTCCTCAAATCTTGTCAGAATCCCCTGCTCCATACCTATGTAAAGCGGGGAGGGCACCAGCGCCTCCCGGGTGGGTCCCTTCGCCAGAAGAAGCGCATAATTCCAGCTGTATTTAATCATATCCTCTGTGGTTCCGGCCGTACCTTGAATGGTATTCAGACTCGTCCCGCTTATAGCCGCTGAAAGAAGCTCCGACAGCATGGTTTTCGCTGTTCCCGGCTCCCCTACCAGCATCAGCCCCCTGCTGCCTGCCAGAGTAATAATGCAGCGCTCCACCAGCGCATCATTTCCCAGATATTTTTTTCTGACTGTGATTTTTCGCCCATTCCACTCAAGGGGATCTCCGCTCCCCAGAATGAAGGTCCGCACCGCTCTGGGCGAAAGCCTCCAGTTCTGAGGCTTTCGTTCCGTGTCCAGCGCCTCCAGCGCCTCCAGCTCTTCCCGGTATCGCACCTCTACCGGGGGCTTTAATTCTATTTTATCATCCATGTCCATACCTCCCTGGCTGCTTCAGTGGGACTCTATTTTCCGTAAAGCCTCATGTAAAATTATTATATCACTTATGGCATAATCAATCAAAACATAAATGCAGCCAAACTGGCCTGATAAAAAAGTTGTATTCTGGCACTTTTTACAATGCCACTTTTGGATATAATATGGTATAGCAAAATAAATAAAAGAAGGATAAATTTGGAGAAACTTCCAAAATATTGATTTGAGGCCCGCTTCAGCGGGCAGGGAGGTATAATCATGAAAAATCAGACAGCTCAGAAACTGGCAATGACGGGTCTAATGGCCGCATTATCCTATGTGGTGTTTACCTTTCTGCAGGTTAAAATCTTTCTTCCCGGAGGTGACGCCACCTCCATTCACCTGGGAAATGCGGTCTGTGTACTGGGCACCCTGCTTTTGGGCGGCTTTTACGGCGGCATCGGAGGCGCTGTTGGCATGACCATTGGAGATCTTCTGGATCCCGTTTATGTAGTCTATGCCCCCAAAACCTTTATTCTGAAGCTTTGCATCGGCCTGATTACCGGGTTCATTGCCCACCGCATAGGCCGGATTTCAACAGAAACAAGTCACAAAAAAGTACTTATCTTCAGTTCCCTGGCATCGGCGGCAGGTCTGTTGTTCAATGTGGTGTTCGATCCTCTGGTGGGATACCTTTACAAGCTGCTCATCCTCGGCAGACCGGCGGCAGATGTAACGCTGGCCTGGAACATCGCGTCAACGTCCATCAATGCCGTAATATCCCTGGCAGTGTCCGTCGCCGCATATATGGCGCTGCGTCCCGCAATGAAAAAATCCGGCCTGCTTAGCTCCTATGGCAGCGCGGACAGGAAAAAGAGGCTTATATGACAAAGAGAATTCACAACGCTCAGTGCTCACGGGAAATGCAAAAAGGCGCGGCTGGCATACCGCGCCTTGCCATGATAAACGATATTGCCGGCTTTGGACGCTGCTCCACAACCATTTCTTTGCCTGTTATCAGCGCAATGCAAGTTCAGGTCTGCCCTGTTCCCACTTCCATTTTGTCCAACCACCTGGCTTTTCCCGTATATCATTTTGATGACTACACTCCTCATATGAGGGAATATCTCAGCCCCTGGAAAGAAATGGGGCTTTCTTTCGATGGACTGTACTGCGGGTTCCTGGGAAGCCCGGAGCAGTTTTCCATTGTAGAAGAATTTCTTGAAACCTTTCGTCCCGGTCTCTTTCTTCTGGATCCTGTGATGGGGGATCACGGAAGAGCCTACGCCACCATTACAAGAGAGCACTGCCTTCGTATGAAGCAGCTCATCCGGTATGCAGATATTCTGACCCCCAATATTACCGAAGCCTGTCTGCTCACAGATACAGCCTATCAGGAAGGCCCCTGGACGGAAGACAGCCTGCACAGGCTCTGCTCAAAGCTTTCTCGTCTATGCCCCGGTCAAATTGTGATTACCGGATTGTCAGACGGCTCCTTTTATCAAAACTATATTTGGAAAAACGGCGGCGGCAGCATTTATGGGTGTCCTTCCGCCGGAAGCAGCCGTCCCGGCACAGGGGATCTATTTGCCTCGATATTGGCAGCCGACGCCCTGTACCACAGAGATTTTGTCCGCTCTGTAAAAAAAGCAGCCGACTTTACGGCTCTGTGTATCAGAGGCAGCGAAAAAGCCGGCGTCCCCATAAAAGAGGGTGTCATATTTGAAAAGTACCTGGGAAAGCTTATCTGTCAAAATAGATTGAAACGCTGCCCATAGCACAGTCTACGTTTATATTCCGCGGTGCCTGATTGTTCACATACTGTTCCCGGGCCAGACCGCTGTAACTTTCACTGCCGATCTCCACGCTTCCCATACCACACTCCACGGCATAGTTGTAGTCTGGCTGTGCCCCTCCAAGGAACAGATCCACACTGCCCATGGCGCAGGAAATATCCGCATTTTCCGTCACATCGCCTTTCAGATAGCCGTAACCGACGCCTACTTCGCCCGCAAGCCTGCGCACCTGCATCTCATAAATACTCACTTCACCGGCTCCCACATTAACATCAAGGCTGTCTGCCTGTAGTCTGCCTGCCTCAACAGAGCCTGCCCCTACTTCCAGATACACATCCGCGGCGTTCAGATTTTCTATTTCAATCGCTCCCGCGCCGACGGCAATATCTGCTTTTTCAAACAAATATACCTCTGGCACATATAAAGTGATTTTACAGCTCCCTGGCTCATTCCAAATCTGACCGTTGCGCAACGCTTTTATATAAAGCGTGCCGTTTTCTATGTATGCCTGAAGTTTTCTGGTGTTTTCCGCCTCCAGGGAAAAGACGGAGTCTTTGGACTCTTCCAGATAAAGTGTGCATCCCCCGATCTCCACGTTTAAGCTGCCAATATTTCCTTCCAGAGTGTAACGGCTGATGTCCCCTTCCATAATTTCATATCTATCTTCAAAAAGAACGGCGTCGTTAATATCGTAATAGCCCTCTTCTGCAAGCTGATCCATAATAGCCTCCCCCACGGCATTCCAGTTCTCCGGGCCCAGCTGCAGTTTTACTCTCCCTCCGGTAATGGCTTCCACCACATCCTGAATGGCAGTCCGTCCTCTGATATTTCCTCCTATGGCTCCCAGAATAAATCCCAATACAATCAGCACCAGCGCTGTGATGGCACAGCCCTTCATAAACCTCTTCATTTTATCCTCCATTCCAAAGCGTTTTACGCTTTCTTCTTAAATAAACCCGAGATTCCTCTACAAATGGCAGGCGTCGCCACGCCGGCCATGGCCACCGTCAGCATTAAAAACAAAATGCCGATTCCTCCGCACACAAGACCGCCTCCAAACAGAGCAATTCCTACCAGAGGATCTGTAAAAAGACACATGCCGCCCAGCACCAGCAAAAACAAAAGTACCGCAAAAAGTATCACCGCTGTCAGGCCGAATCCCAGAATCAATCCAAACCATGTGAGGATCATTCCCAAAAGGACGCCCAGAACTCCCGAGCCCACACCCAATATCACCGGGGAAGCCAATACACACAGAACCACGATCAGCGCCACCATTCCGGAGGACATTTTCTTCTCTTCCTTCACAGGCTTGGCGTTTTGCTGGGTATTCGCATACTGCCCGTTTTGATGGTACTGCACCACAGCTCTGTTATTCGCCCCGCTTCTCTGAAAGGCTGCGTCTCCATATCCGCTTCCATACAAATCTCTTTTTATATTTTCGGCCACCTTTGCCGGATTGCCCAACGCTTCAATTACATTCTGCTCATTTTCCGCTCCCGCATCATTAAAATATTCATTATAATACTGCAGCGCCTCCTCCCGCTCCGCCGGGGAAATATTCTGAAGCAGGCTCTCCAACTGTTTCATAAAATCTATTCTGTTCATATTGCCCTTTCCGGCGCATCAGCGCCTGTTCCTTTCCTCTTGCTTGTTTTCATCTGACGCCGTAAAATCCATACGCCCCTCAAAAAGTCCCGTCACCCTGTCGGCATATCTTCTCCACTCGCTCTCATACAGTCTAAGCTGCGCCCAGCCCCGGCTGGTCACCTTGTAATACCGCCTGTTTCTTCCCGCGCATTCCATATCGTAAACCTCAAGACATTCGTCCTTCTGAAGCCTGCGCAGGACGGGGTACAAAGTGGATTCCGACAGCTCAATTACCTGACGAACCTCTTGGGTAATCTTGTACCCGTATGTTCCTTCCGGTTCCTTTGACACCACTGCAAGCACAATGGCGTCAAGCAGAGCCGCACCCGTGTTAAATACCATGTCATCGCTCCTTACTATGCTTTATGATCCAGTGACAAAGGCTTTAAACCCTTTATTATTTCTATAATATTATATGTCATATAATATGTATTTGATGCTTATACTATATGATATATAATATTGTATGTCAATACATATTTATGAAAGAAATTCTAAAGATTGCAAAAAGAATGGCGAAAGTCCGGTTTTAGCCTTCCTTTCGCCATTTTAAGCCTTTCGCCATACTGCCTTAGACATTATCTTTCCATTTTCCAGAAGAATGCGCTGTAAGCCGGAAGTCTGCTTCCCCCCCCAAAATCATGCTTTTCATTACTGATCAGGTCTACCGCCGTGCCGCATCCCGCATCAAAATGGGCTGTAAACTCCGTCTCATCCGCATTAATTGCCACGAAAACTCTTTCCCTTTCCGATTTTCTCTCAAAAATACATTGTTTATTTGTCAGCAATACAGAACGAAATCCGCCGTAATTAAGAGCCTCCGAATTCTTTTTTGCATGACTGAGTTTGGAGATCCAATCACACAGCTCGTTCCACACCGGTTTATCAAAACATGCTCTAAGCGCCGGATCTCCCTCCTCCTTCCGCGCTTTTGTCCCCCATTCGCTGCCGTAATAGACACAGGGCGTTCCGGGCATTCCAAACAAAAGCGCATAAATCAAAGGAAGATGCCTTTCATTGGTCAGAATACTGGCAATCCTGGTCACATCATGATTGTCCGCAAAGGAAAGCAAATGCTTGCCCTTGTACAGCGTCCAGCTTTCCGGCCCGAACTGCCTCATAAGGGAATGATTGATCTCAAATAGGTTCATGCTGTTAAAGCTGCTGTAAAGTCCTTTATAGCATTCATAATTCGTAGCGGAGTGAAGCATCTGGTCGTTCACCAGACGGTTGTAATCCCCGTGAATCATCTCTCCCACCAGGTAAAAATCCTTCTTCAGCGTCTGGGTAAAGCTGCGCAGCTTTCTTACAAAATCCTCATCCAAACTATACGCCACATCCAGCCGAAGCCCATCAATGTCAAATTCCTCCACCCAAAGCTTCACGCTTTCCAGAAGATAGGAAACCACCTCTTCATTGCGCAGATTCAGCTTTACGAGACCATAGTTTCCCTCCCATCCTTCATACCAGAGCCCATCATCGAAGCTGGAATTGCCATATAAATCAATATGATAAAACCAATTCAAATACGGAGAATGCTCCCTGTTCTTCACCACATCCAAAAAGGGGCCAAACCCCCTTCCCACATGGTTGAACACACCGTCCAGCACCACACGGATGCCATTTTCATGGAGCGCCCTGCAAACCTCCTTAAAATCCTCGTTCGTTCCCAGACGAACATCAATTTTCCGATAATCCCTGGTATTATATCCATGAGTATCCGATTCAAAAATCGGTGAGAAATAAACTGCGTTGGCGCCAAGCTTTTTTATATGCGGAATCCAGTCCTCCACCTTTTTTATACGATGCTGCAGCACTCCGTCATTTTCAAAGGGCACATCGCAGAATCCCAAAGGATATATTTGATAAAACACACTTTCATAAGCCCACATTTCTCTTTCTTCCTTTCTGATTTTTTTGTGCTGTACAAATAACTTAATTGACCGGAGTAATTGACTGAACCAGTACTAAAACAGCTCTGTCTACACAAATGAATTCCCCTGATTTTGAAGCTGATGTCATTTTTAAGGGAGATTTTTTCGAGAAATCCACCAAATCCACAAAGTTATCCACATTTACACATATGTCATTTTACCATTTTTTCAATGTCATTTCCATAGTTTTTGATGCCGTACTCTTCAAAATATTCTCATAGCCATTCGTTCCAAAAGCGCTCCACTCTTTTGGCTACAGTATCCACACTCACTATTTCAAATGTCTCCCACTCTCTGGGAAACAGTCTCTGATAAGCGGGCTGCAGAAATCTTTCATCCAAAAGGGCGATGATCCCTACATCCTGCGCTGTACGGATAACTCTTCCAGCTGCCTGCAGCACCTTGTTCATCCCCGGATAACGATAGGAATAATCAAATCCGTTCTCGCCGTCCGTGTCAAAATAATTTTTCAGTATCTCCCGTTCGCTACAGACTTGGGGCAATCCCGTTCCTACAATAATAACGCCGATCAGGCTGTCATTCTTCAGGTCGATTCCCTCGCTGAAAATGCCTCCCAGCACGCAGAAACCAATCAGCGTCTGTTCCTCTGTCTGTATTTCCATATCGATCCCCGTCTGCCTCTCCCATTCTCTGCTCTCCCTGAATCTGGATAGAAATTCCTCTCTTTCCCCTTCTCCTCTGTAATCGCTTTGCAAAATACACTCGATGCTTTCATCCGCAAAATTTCGGTTATATTTTTCATACACCTCCTGAAGAAACAAATAGGAAGGACAAAACACCATATAATTTCCATGTCTGTTTTTTACAATTTCATGAATATATCTGGCTATATTGCAATACTCCTCTTCAGACCGCCTGGTATATTTGCTGGTTACATCCTTTGCTATAAACAATGCCTTCTTGTCGGGCTGAAATACGGTTTTTGCGTATATCTCATAATCCTCCTCAGTCCCTCCCAGCAGTCCCTTATAATATTGTATGGGCAGGAAAGTTGCCGAAAAGAGTATGGAGCTTCTGCCCCTTTGCATACATTCCCTAAGATTTTTCCCGGGATTTACGCAAAACAGCTTCAGCAGGAAATCTCCGTTCGCTTCTATTTGAGTATATTTTACATAGAATTCATCCAGACGCTCATAGATATCCAGGAAATGACTGACTTCATAATAAAAATCCAATAGCTTCTCCCGGAGGGGCAGTTCACTCTCCTCCTGCTCGTCCAAATACTCATCCATAAGGGAATGAAGGCGCATCAATACCTTTACAAAAGAGTCAATGCTTTCCGTCAGTTTAAACTGGCCGCACTCCCGTTTTAACGCCAACAGCTCTCGACTGCATTTATCCAGATAATACTCCATCCTTTCTCCGTACCCCTGTCTTACAAACACACTGCTTCCCTTTAATTTCCCGCCCCTGAGAAGCAAAGCCTCCTGTTCCTCATCCTCTGGCGGCAGCTTGTGGTAAGGCTCATCCTCCGCATCCATTTGCTTCTTCTCCTCACATAAATACGACGATCCTGTCATATCAAGTGTCATTTGTCCAATTACTTGATTTTTTCTTTGCTTTTCTAATATTTCTGACAATATCGTCTTTTTTATTTCCTTCTTCATTTCCTGAAAATCTTCTTTGATTAACGATGCGCTGTACATTTCTCTGCCTCTCTCCAGAAGATTATGGGCTTCATCAATCAAAAAGATATAGTCCCCCTTAACCCCATCTCCAAAAAATCTTCTGAGATAGATATGGGGATCAAAGAGATAATTATAATCACAAATCACTCCATCAGAAAATAAGCTCATGTCCAGGCACATTTCAAAAGGACACACTTGATGCCTTTGAGCATATTTCTCTACCTTTTCCCTGGTAAAGCTCTCCTCGTTTGTCAGCAAGTCAAACACAGCCTGATTGATACGGTCATAATGCCCTTTTGCATAAGGGCAATGCTGAGGATTGCATTCCACATCCTCCTGAAAACATATTTTCTCCTTGGCCGTCAGCACCACGCTTTTGAACCGCAGCCCCTGAAGCCGCAGCATTTCAACGGTATCCTCCGCCACAGTTCTTGTAATTGTTTTTGCCGTCAGATAAAAGATCTTTTCACCCATTTTCATTCCCATAGCCTTTATGGCGGGAAACAAGGTTGAAATCGTCTTGCCGACCCCTGTAGGCGCTTCCAAAAACAGCTTCCTTCCATGATATATGGTTCTGTAAACGCCGGAGACCAGCTCTCTTTGCCCATCTCTGTACGGAAAAGGAAACTCCAGGCCGTCTATGGATTCCAGGCGCAGTCTTTTCCAATGCCAAGCATAATCAGACCATTTTTTGTATTCTTCAAGCAGTTTCCCAAACCATTTCTCCAGCTCCTCAAAAGTGTAATCCTCCAAAAAGTATCGGATTTCCTCCGTCTCCATATTGCAGTAGGTCAGACGTACTTTGATCTGTTCTTTCTTTTTTTGCAGTCCGTAAATATATCCGTAGCATTTCGCCTGGGCTTCATGAATCGGCACAGGCTCTCTCATTTTTCCCACGTCCCTGTAGGTCCCCTTGATTTCATCAATCATGGTTCCCTCAAGTCCATCAACAATTCCATCCGCTCTGCCTTCCACTATCAGTGTATACTCTCCCATTTTGCGGCTATGGCTCAGAACCACCTCCGCCTGATAATCCGCTCCCATTCTTTTCTGAATCATCCGGTGGATGCGGCTTCCCTCCTGCATGGCATTTTCCGGAGCAGCTTTTCGTCTGTTGTCAATGTCTCCACAGCGCAGAAGAAATTCCACCAAGCTTCTGGCTGAAACCCTGATTTCTCCCTCTGATCCTGTTCCACTTTTCATCCCATTCCTCCCATCCGTCTAAGCGGACATCAGTTTATCTTCCATGAAGCAAAACTCCCTATGCAGATAGTACTCTATCTTACATAGGGAGTCAAATTCATCGCAATAGAAGGCTCTCATAAGCGCCTGCTGCTGTTTCCTTTCGCTGCCGGCTTTTATCAGCAGGCAATGGCGTACTCTTTTAACATTTTCTCCAGTTCCGCATTATAGCCATCATAGGATACCGTCAGCGGCTTTGTGAAATCCAGGCCGTAAACACCAAGAAATGACTTAGCATCTACTATATATCGGTTATAAGAAATATCGATGTCAAAATCACATTTGGTAGTTACATCAACAAAGCGCTGGACTTCATCAGGTGTTAATCGAATTGTTCTTGTCATAATTATCCTTCCTTTCCAATCCTTACAAATACTACCATTACAAAGATTATACCCAAAAAAATGTAAAAGTAAAGCCTTTTTTATTGTTTGCGTTTCGCCAGAATTTACCTGTATTTTACATATAATTACATTTTGCCTGTTAACGCAAAAAATAAAAATAATGTTTTGTATGTTTTGCACACACAGCGCTTTACTGCAATAAACAAAGGTATTGTAATTTAGTGGATTTTACTCAAATTCTATCATATATTCTTGGAATCTGAGAGGAAGCATATTTTGCTGCAGTTTTTTATTTTCCCGTTCCTTCACAGCTAATTTATGACAGAAACAGCGGAACAGTTCCTGATATTCATCTTCCCTTGCCGACAGTTCCCTGTGCTCAGGTTTCTTCGCCGCTTCATCCTTTCGCACCACATACCATTGTCCTCCTGCCGGATGTACGCCGAAAAGCCCCCTGATTTCATCGTAAATGATAAAGTTTTCTCCAGGCAGTCTGTCGGAAAAATGCGGCATCAAAAATGTAAGCAAATTATTTTGGGGACCCATTACAGCAAAAAGAAGACCGCTTTTTAATTCCCGAAACCGAAGAAAGCCTCTCAGGTGATGATTCTCATTTTGGGCGGCTCTGGCCAGTGTAAATGCAAGATGGATCCATTGATTGCCAAGATCGTCAAACAAATGTCCTCTGGAACATTTTTCCCCAAGCCCCAAAGCCACAGTCTGATAGACAGCCTGCGCCTTTTCTTCATGTGAGGACGAAAGGGCAAGACAGAGCCTCAGATAGTCATCCTCTCCAAATCTTACCTTCAAAGTGTTCATTACCTTCAGGGTCTTCTCTCCCTCTGCATCCACCGTCACATACCGGGCAAACAAAAAAAGCTCCCCATTCACAGTAATCCGCGTGTCTTCCGGACTGCGTCCGTCCTGATACGCATTATAAATTGCCGTAAAAATTCCTTCCAGAGAATCCTCACATTGATATACCGTCATACAATTCCTCTTCTCCTTCATAAAATACGGTTCAGAGCTGCCCCCATGCTGTCTGCAGCCTTTCCTGCGCTTTTACAGGGCGCATAAACATTTCATCGTCAAAAAGCGACATCTGCCGGTAGCTCATGCCATCGCTCCCAAACCTGATACGGTCCTTTGTATCCGTCAGATTCCGTACAATATAATCCTCATCCATTTTCAGCGGATACATTGTCTTTCCACAGCAGGTAATAAAATAGACGGCTCTCTTTAATACCACTCCTATTTTCCTTAAATCGGTAAAGCTGAGCTTTGCCTTTCTGCGGGCTGCTATAATTCTCTGAGCGCTTTTTACGCCGATTCCCGGTACTCGCAGCAGGTTTTCATACGGCGCCCTGTTAATCTCTACGGGAAATTGCTCCAGATGGCGTACCGCCCAGTCCTCCTTGGGATCAAGCATGACGTTGAAAAAAGGACGCTTCTCGTCCAAAAGCTCCTCCGCCCGGAAGCCGTAAAAGCGGAGCAGCCAATCCGCCTGGTACAACCGGTGCTCCCGCAGAAGCGGCGGCCCTCCCGGCAGAGCGGGAAGGCTCTTGTCCTCGTTTACCTTCACGAAAGCCGAGTAAAACACTCTCTTAAGCTCAAATTTCTCATACAGGCTCTGCGCCACATTCAGAATCTGATAGTCGCTTTCCTGAGTTGCTCCGATAATCATTTGAGTTGACTGTCCTCCGCCCACAAACCTGGGGGCGCTGCGGTAAACCGCCAGCTCGTTCTGATTTGCATGAATCCCATTTTGTATCAGCCGCATGGGAGCGAGAATATTCTTGCGGTGCTTGTTGGGCGCCAGCGTACGCAATCCTTCCGCTGTGGGCAGCTCCAAATTGACGCTCATTCTGTCCACAAGATAGCCCAGACGGCGTATAAGCTCTTCATCCGCCCCCGGAATCGCCTTGACGTGAATATACCCGTTAAACCGGCAGCGGTTACGCAGCAGCCATATGGTGCGGTAAAGCAATTCCATGGTAAGCGTAGGACTTTGCAATATGCCGGAGCTTAAAAACAATCCTTCAATATAATTTCTCCGGTAAAACTCCATGGTAAGCGTACAGATCTCTGCAGGAGTAAAAGTTGCTCTGGGAATATCGTTTGTGCAGCGGTTCCTGCAATACTTACAGTCATAAATACATTCGTTTGTCAAAAGAATCTTCAAAAGTGAAATGCATCTCCCATCGCTGCTGAAGCTGTGGCAGATGCCGCTGGCCACGCAGTTCCCCATAGAAACGCCGTTGCCCTTCCTGTCAACGCCGCTGGAAGTACAGGCCACATCATACTTGGCCGCATCCGCCAGAATTGCCAGCTTATCCATCAGGGTTCTCTCCTGCCCCGCACTCAGATATTCCATTACCGCTTCCTCCGTGCAAACACTTGTTCTTTTACCAGAATAGCACATATGTTCGATTTTGGCAAGATATTTCTCTGTAAAAAAAGCACTTGCAAAACCGGCGAAAAAGCAGTTAAATAATAGAGTAAGTTAAATTATGCCATCAGGAAAGCAGGAAACAATCTTATGTCAAATTTATTTTTACCGCCTAATTACCACTCGCAGCTGAATCTGTATCAGACTCAGATTGCCATTAAAACAGTGAAGGATTTCTTTCAGACTCTGCTTGCAGAGCGTCTGCATCTTCTGAGAGTATCCGCTCCTCTGTTCGTAGATCCCTCCTCCGGTTTAAACGACAATTTAAACGGTGTGGAGCGCCCCGTCACCTTTGATATCAAGTATCAGAATGGAAGGGAAGCGGAGATTGTTCAGTCCCTTGCCAAATGGAAACGCTACGCCTTAAAAAGATACGGCTTTTCCGCAGGAGAGGGCCTCTATACAGATATGAGCGCCATACGCAGGGATGAAGAGACCGACAATATCCATTCCGTCTATGTGGATCAATGGGACTGGGAAAAGATTATCTCCAAAGAGGACCGAAGCCTGGATACCCTGAAGGATGCTGTCCGCACAGTCTACAAGGTGTTGCGCAAAACGGAAAAATATATGTCCATACAGTTTGATTATATTGAGGAAATTCTCCCCCAGGATATTTTCTTTATTACCACCAGAGAACTGGAGGAAATGTTTCCTGACTATTCTCCCAAAGAAAGAGAATACTACATAGCAAAAGCCAAGGGGGCTGTATGTATTATGCAGATTGGAGATTTGCTGGAAAGCGGTATTCCGCACGATGGCCGCGCTCCGGATTACGATGATTGGAGCCTCAATGCGGATATTGTAGTTTATTATCCTGTTTTGGATATTGCCCTGGAGCTTTCCAGCATGGGCATCCGGGTGGATAAAGAGGCCCTGCTTTCCCAGCTCGATAAATCCGGGTGCATGGAACGGGCATCGCTTCCTTTCCACCAAGCGGTAATCAATGAAGAACTTCCCTACACCATCGGAGGCGGAATCGGCCAGTCCCGCATCTGCATGTTTTTCTTAAGAAAAGCTCACATCGGTGAAGTACAGTGCTCTCTCTGGCCTGAATCGGTTATGCAGGAGGCCGAAAAAAAGGGACTGCAGCTTTTATAAGCTGCGGTCCCTTTTGCTTCATGACAATTACTCCCATATGCTGAACTTTTCATTAGAAAAGGTTCGTTGATACCCATTTTCCTCCATGTACTCCATCAGCAGCTCCAACTTTTCGTCTCCTTCAATCTCTCCAATCCTTTTTTCCGTCAGCCCCAGATCCACAAGACCCTGATTCCCCTCTTCAATGTATCCGGCATACTCTCTCTCCATTATGATCACAGGGCGGCCTTCCACCTCAGAAAGCGCCTGCTTCATAACCTCCGCACCATAGGAACGCAGATCCGGCCAGGGATTAAAGGCCGAGGGCATCTGCAGATAGTAGGACAGAGCCGGAATCTGTCCGTACAGAATCACCTCCCTGCCCTGCAGCCCATTTTCCTGCACATATGAGGTAACAGAGCTCATCCATTCCGCACGCTCCGGACTCATCCTTATCCCCCGAAGCACCTCATTGTTATCCACCCTGGCGCTGACATCCCGTACCCCAGTTGCCTCCGCAAACACAAAGCAGACGCCAAATAGAAGGGTCTGAAACAAGAACATGGCAAGAAAAGCTCCAAGCAGCCATTTTAACGGCTCAGTGGAAATCACAAGCTGCTTTCTTCGAATGACGCTGTGGCTTTTAATAAATCGACCGCACTGCCAGAAGGTATAGGGAGCCGCCAGAAACAGATTATTCAGGCTGGGGTATACACCGTTATTGCTCCCAATGGAAGTGAGCAGCACCATCAGAATCAGCATACCGCTGATCAGCTTTTCCCGGGGGGAACAGCTCCTGTGAAAAATCCGGACCGCTCCAATAAACATGGCAAGCATCAAAAACAAGACGCCCGGCCTCAGTATGGAGTCATAGCTGTAAAACTGCAAGGAGCAGAATCCTCTGTAATACAGCCAGCCAAGCATGGCGGCGGCGGCCAGAGCCCAGAGAACCCTCCCGCTCGCCTTAAGAAAGCTGGACAGTCTCGGATTTCGTTTTATTATATCAAGCCTCTCTGTAGAAAAATGCAGCATTCCAAAGAAAATCAACCCCACAGCCGCAATCATGCCTATTCTAACAACCCAGTAAAGATTTTCCGTATAAATTGTAACGAGTCCCATAATCATGGAAGATGCTTTATAATCCGCAGCATTGTCCGTCATGGCAAACAGGCGCCTGATCCCCTCAGTATAAGCGTCAAGTCCGTACCGCACATGAATGTATCCCAAAAATACCGCCAGGGAAGCCACATATCCCAGAAAGCACCAGAGTGTATCCAGAGCGGTTCTTCGAATAATCTGCTGTTTCTTCTGCCCTTTTTCCCTGCCGTCAATCACTGCATAAGCCCAAACAGCCAGAATCATGGCCGCCTCGGGCAAATTGGAAAAACGGACAAATACATTGGTGCCAAGACAGATACCGGCAGCCGCAAGATACCCTCTCTTCTGTCCGGTCAGTCCTTCGTACAGAAAGCACACACACGCCAGAAACAATACGTAGGTCAGATAATTATATAAAAGGGCAGTGGGGCACCAGCAGAGGCTAACAGCAACCATCTCTCCCAAAAATGCCATAAGCGGGGAAACACCCAGCTTTTTCGTGCAGAATACATACCCTGCCACCGCCAGAAAGCTCACAAACAATCCTGTATAAAAGTTCATGCCCGCCAGCCCGTCCGCAAAGGGAAGCTTTGTCAACAGATTCCCCAAAACATTGGCAAAATAAGTGGAAAACAGCCACATGGAGTCCATGTGCTCAAGTCCCATATACTGAAAGTTCGCATAATTATATCCCGTGTCCCACAAGTCCAGTCCCCAGGTAATATGGCGCAGAGGATAAAAGGCAAGAATGATAATGAAAATGATTCCTGCAGCCTTTTCCCTTTCCTTTATGCCTCTTCTGTCCCCTGCCTTTGCCGCTTCTTTGGTCTTTCCTGTTTCTCTCACAAAAACCTCCTATCCAGTCTGCTGATCTGGGAAGACATCACTCTGCCGGGCGCTGTCCTTCCAATTCCTTTCAAAACTGCGCCGGTCAAAAATTCCCGAAAAGCATCCAGCAAAATACCGAAGGCAAACACCGTCGCCACGGCAAAAACAGTATACCCTGCCAGACTCACCGCAGACGAAATCCGATCTGCTCCCAGCCAGGACTGCCAGGCATATCTGATTCCCATATTCTCATGAAGCAGATAAACCCCAAGGGTATAAGGGCCAATCCTCACCGCAGCCCGGGCCGTCCTTCCCGACACCTTGAGCTGCAGAAACAGGCAGAACAGCCCCACAGAAGCAAGAAACGGGAAAATATGATTGTATTCTGTCGGAATTTTCAGGATCAGACCAAGGCTTCCCGTCCGCAGGTACACCTGGCGCAGGACAAACAGCTCCGTCAGAATCCCCAGGCAGCCTGCAGCATACAGACATACGCTTCTGCTCTTTTTTTCCAGAAAAGGAATCCCAAACCGGCGAATATAGGCGGCCGTAAGAAACACACACAGATACCAGATGAAATCATATCCCTGTCCATCTGTTTCCAGCCGGAAGGGCAGCACGGATTTTAGCAGGCAAAAAAGGAAAAGCAGGGTTCCCAGCGCAGCCTGCATCTGCCCCTTCGTCATTTTACGGACCCCCATACCAATGACGGGCAGAGCCGCATAAAGAAAAAGATAAACTGTTAAAAACCAGTAATGATCCATTGATATGGGAAACAGAATCGACAGGAAATAATGGGTGTCCGCCTCGCCTGCCGGAAGAATCCCCGTCAGCGCAGCAAAAATGCCTATCCCCGCGGAGTAAATCCACACCTGAAGCCACAGTCCCAACAGTCTGCTTATCTTAAAGGACGACTGAGTTAAAAAGTATCCGCTGATCAGCATATACAGATTCACCGCCACGATACAGAAGGACTCAATCACCCACCCGGCAATCCCTGGGCCGCCCATGGAGCTTTCGGTCAAATCGCCGAGAAGCTCTCCCTTTCCGAGATAATGCAGGGCCACCACCATCATCATGGCAATGCACCGCAGAAGCTCTAAATTTGCCATTCTGGATTTGCTCACATCTTTTTGCTTTTTCTCCATGATTATACCTTCCTGTCCGCTTTATCAAATCCACTGTGGCTACCATTTTACACTCTTTTTCAGGTTATGGGAAGATCTCCTTATCATATTCCTATACCGCGCCGCAGAAAAAGGCTTATGCAGACGCTGTCCTCCCAACAGCAAAAGCCCATAAAATCAGTTCTCCCATCACAGGAAACATCCTTCCCAAAAAGAAGCCCGTCAATGCAACGGCAAAGCGAAGGATTGCACCTTTATTGCACCACCAGGTTGGAATATCCCATAAGACTTTCATCCACAGCCCTGGCCGCCTCTCTCCCCTCGCGGATGGCCCAGACCACCAGAGACTGTCCCCTGCGCATATCCCCTGTGACAAACACCTTTTCCTGGCTGGTCCGATATGCGCCGAAGGGGGTTTTCACATTTGTTCGCTCATTCAGCTCTAGGCCAAAGGCCTCCGCCACATATTTCTGAGCTCCCAGAAAGCCTGCGGCAATCAGAACAATATCTGCGTCCAGCACCTGTTCACTTCCCGGCGCCTCCCGCATTTTCATACGTCCGCTCTCCTGCTCCTTTTCCCAGGAGAGCTTTACAACTTTTACCGCCTTTAAATTTCCGTTTTTATCCTTTAAAAATTCCTTGACTGTGGACTCATAAATACGGGGATCATGGCCGTAAACCGCGATCGCCTCCTCCTGTCCGTAATCCGTCTTGCAGACCCTGGGCCATTCGGGCCAGGGATTACTCTCCGTCCTTTTATCAGGCGCCTTTGGCATCATTTCTATCTGGATCACAGATTTTGCGCCATGCCTTACTGCCGTTCCAACGCAATCGTTTCCTGTATCTCCGCCGCCGATGATCACCACGTTTTTCCCCTTTGTGTCTACATATGCCCCATCCTCGAAATGGGAGTCCAGAAAACTTTTCGTATTCGCCTTGAGAAAATCCACCGCAAAGTAAATACCCTTTGCATCCCTTCCCGGGGCGTTGATGTCTCTGGGGTTGGAAGCCCCGCAGGCAAGTATCACCCTGTCAAATTCCTGCAAAAGTGCGGATGCCTTAAGATCCTTTCCCACATCCACCCCGGTTTTGAATACAACGCCTTCCTCCTCCATGATCCTTCGCTTTCTATCCACAATCCGTTTTTCCAGCTTCATATTGGGAATGCCGTACATCAAAAGCCCGCCGATGCGGTCCGACCGTTCAAAGACCGTGACGAAATGTCCCCGCCTGTTGAGCTGGTCTGCCGCTGCAAGTCCCGATGGACCGCTACCTATAACAGCCACCTTTTTTCCGGTGCGTACCTTGGGAGGTTCTGCCGCAGCATATCCTTCCTCATAAGCGTTTTCTATAATCGCATATTCATTCTCCTTAGAGGAGACCGGATCCCCGTTCAGCCCACAGGTACACGCCGCCTCACACAGCGCCGGGCATACCCGGGATGTAAACTCGGGAAAATTATTCGTTTTCTTTAAGCGGGAATAAGCCTGCCTCCAGTTTCCTGTATATACAAGATCATTCCATTCCGGCACCAAATTGTGCAAAGGACAGCCGCTGACCATATCACTGATCATCATTCCCGCCTGGCAAAAGGGAACGCCGCATTCCATACATCGAGCTCCCTGAAGCTGTTGCTTTTCTTTGGGAAGATGCTGATGAAACTCATTAAAATGTCCGATTCTCTTCAGAGGATCCTCAGACCGGCTCTCCTCCCTTTTATATTCCATAAAACCGGTTGGTTTACCCATTCTTACCTCCATTCCGAAGCGTTTTAAGCCGGGGGTATGCCATTGCAGAGTTTATGACGCTTCGGCACAAACTCTTAACTCTGCCCCGCCACATCAATGCGCAGCTCAGGCATCCTGTGAAAAATGCCTGGTATTGGCATAAAATGCCTCTATCTGCGCCTGTTCCGCGTTCAATCCCTTTTCCTCCATCTGAACAATGGTTTTCAGCACCCGCTCATAGTCATGAGGAATAATTTTCTTAAATTTTGAAAGATACTCGGCAAAGTGATCCAAAACTTCCTTGCCCTTGGCCGAATTGGTCAACGCCACATGCTCCTGAATCATACTTTTCAGCTCCAGAATATCGTACTTGGAAACCAGCTCCCTCGAGGATACCATTTCCTTATTGAGCCGCTTGTAGAGATCGTTGCCCTCATCCAGCACGTAGGCAATGCCGCCGCTCATGCCCGCCGCGAAATTCTTGCCAGTGCTTCCCAGCACTACCACCCGTCCGCCGGTCATATATTCACAGCCATGATCTCCCACGCCTTCCACCACGGCTACCGCTCCGGAATTGCGCACACAAAACCGCTCTCCTGCAACTCCATTGATAAAAGCCTTGCCGCTTGTGGCTCCATACAGCGCTACGTTTCCGATAATAATATTTTCCTCCGCCTTGAATCTGCTTCCCTTGGGGGGATAGACAATGAGCTTCCCTCCGGAAAGTCCTTTTCCGAAATAGTCATTGCTGTCCCCCACAAGCTCCAGGGTAAGGCCCTTGGGGATAAACGCGCCGAAGGACTGCCCTCCGGCTCCACTGCACAGCACCCGGTAGGTATCCTCCTCCACGTTATCCCCCAGTCTTCTGGTAATCTCGCTTCCCAGAATGGTTCCGAAGGCCCGGTCCGTATTAGACACGTCCACTTCCACGCTTCTTCCTGCGCCGGAATATATGGCTTTTCCAAGCTGTTTTAAAAGCACCCTTTCATCCAGAGTTTTCTCCAGTTGAAAATCATATACCTGCTTCGGATCAAAGGTGACCCGCTGTTCCGTACTTTTATACGGGTTGGAAAGTATTCTGCTTAAATCTATTTTTTTCTGACTCTCAGTCAGATTTTCCTTAACCTTTAAGAGATCTGTCCTGCCCACCAGCTCATCCACGGTACGGACTCCCAGCGCCGCCATATACTCCCTCAGCTCCTGAGCGATAAAACGCATAAAGTTTTCCACATACTCCGGTTTGCCTCTGAAGTTCTTTCTCAGTTCCGGGTTCTGGGTGGCAACGCCCACAGGACAGGTGTCCAGATTGCAGACTCTCATCATCACACATCCCATGGTAACCAGGGGAGCAGTGGCAAAGCCGAATTCCTCTGCCCCCAGAACCGCCGCAACAGCCACATCTCTTCCGCTCATTAGCTTGCCATCGGTCTCGATGCGGACTTTGTTTCTCAAGCCGTTCATGATCAATGTCTGGTGCGTCTCCGCCAAGCCAAGTTCCCAGGGAAGCCCCGCGTTATGAATGGAGCTTCTGGGCGCCGCGCCGGTACCGCCATCATAGCCGGACACCAGAATCACCTGCGCCCCTGCCTTTGCAACGCCTGCCGCCACAGTTCCCACGCCTGACTCAGACACCAGCTTTACGGAAATCCTGGCCTGTGTATTTGCATTTTTCAGATCAAAAATTAACTGAGCCAGATCCTCAATGGAATAAATGTCATGGTGAGGAGGGGGAGAGATCAAGGATACGCCGGGCGTGGAATGTCTTGTTTTTGCAATCCAGGGATATACCTTCCCTCCGGGCAGATGCCCTCCTTCTCCGGGCTTTGCTCCCTGAGCCATTTTAATCTGTATCTCCTGAGCGCTGACAAGATAACGGCTGGTAACGCCGAAGCGTCCGCTTGCCACCTGCTTAATGGCCGAGCAGCGGTCTATCCCGTCGTCTCCCGGCGCAAGGCGGTCCAGCTCCTCACCGCCCTCGCCGGAATTACTTTTTCCGTGCAGCCTGTTCATTGCGATTGCCATTGTCTCATGAGCCTCCTTGGAGATGGAGCCATAAGACATTGCCCCGGTTTTAAATCTGGTTACAATGGACTCCACCGGCTCGACTTCCTCAATTAGAACTCCCTTTTGGGGATAATTAAAATCCAGCAGGCCTCTCAGGTTCATCACTGCGCTTTCATCGTTGATCATAGCCGTATACTGCTTGAACATATCGTAATCCCCGCGCTTTGTGGACTCCTGAAGCATATGGATGACGGCAGGATTGTACAAATGCTTATCTCCACCGCTTCTCATCTTATGGTGTCCCGGACTGTCCAGAGTCAGATCGCTGGAAAGTCCCAGGGGGTCAAAGGCCATGGAATGCAAATCATCCACTTCCTTTTCTATATCCTTCAGCGTCACCCCGCCCACCCGGCATACGGTGTTGCTGAAATATTTATGAATCACCTCGGGGGCGATGCCGATTGCCTCAAAAATCTGAGATCCCTGATAGGATTGCAGGGTGCTGATGCCCATTTTAGAAGCAATCTTCACTATTCCATGGAGCACAGCATGGTTATAATCATTTACAGCCGCATAATAATCCTTATCCAGCATGTGATTCTCTATCAGCTCTCTGATGCTGTCCTGAGCCAGATAGGGATTGATTGCACAGGCGCCGTAGCCCAAAAGGGCCGCAAAGTGATGTACCTCTCTTGGCTCTCCGGACTCAAGAATTAAGGCCACTCTGGTACGCTTTTTGGTGCGGACAAGATATTGATTCAATGCGGAAACCGCAAGAAGCGATGGCATGGGAACATGGTTCTCATCCACCCCCCTGTCGGACAGGATCAGCACATTCACCCCATCTCTATAGGCTCTGTCCACTTCCACAAACATTCTATCAATGGCCCGCTCCAGGCTGGTGTTCTTATAATAAATGATGGGCACCACCTCTACCTTGAAGCCTTCCGCCTCCATATTTTTTATTTTTAGCAGATCCGTATTGGTCAAAATCGGATTGTTCACCTTCAAAACATTGCAGTTTTTGGGAGATTCCTCCAGTAAATTTCCCTCCGTTCCAATGTAGATGGTGGTAGAGGTCACAATCTCTTCCCTTATGGCGTCTATGGGAGGATTGGTAACCTGGGCAAAAAGCTGCTTGAAATAGTGAAACAGCGGATGATAGGTTCTGCTGAGAACAGGAAGCGGCGTATCCACCCCCATGGCTGCAATGGCCTCTCCCCCATCCCTTGCCATCGGAAGAATGCTTGTTTTCAGCTCATCGTAGGTATAGCCGAAGGCCTTCTGCATTCTCTGCCGTTCCTCATGAGTATATTCCGGCACTCTCTGGTTGGGAATGTGCAAATCCTTAAGCTCTACCAAATTACTGTCAATCCACTCTCCGTAGGGCTGTCTGGAAGCATATTTTTCCTTTAGCTCTTCATCGTCAATGACTCTGCCAAGGACAGTGTCCACCAGAAGCATCTTGCCTGGGCGAAGTCGTTCCTTTGCTTTAATTCTAAAGGGATCCAAATCCAGAACCCCCACCTCCGAGGACAAAATCAAGGTATCGTCATCCGTAATCAGGTACCTGGAGGGGCGCAGTCCGTTCCTGTCAAGCACGGCGCCCATAATATCCCCATCAGAAAACAGTATGGATGCCGGGCCGTCCCAGGGCTCCATCATAGTAGCATAGTATTGGTAGAAGTCTCTCTTCGTCTGAGACATGGCCTTATTGTTTGCCCAGGGCTCCGGAATGGTGATCATCACTGCCAGGGGAAGAGCCATTCCGCTCATAACAAGAAATTCCAAAGTATTATCCAGCATGGCGGAATCGGATCCTGTCTTGCTGATAGCAGGCAGCACCTTGTACATCTGTCCCTTTAAATGGCCGGATTCCATGTTTTCCTCCCTTGCCAGCATTTTGTCCGCATTTCCCCGAATGGTATTGATTTCTCCATTGTGCACCATCAGACGGTTGGGGTGAGCTCTTTCCCAGCTGGGGTTGGTGTTGGTGGAAAATCGGGAGTGCACCATAGCAATGGCGGATTCAAAATCCCTGCTCTGCAGATCAGCATAAAAGGTTCTCAGCTGCCCCACCAGAAGCATTCCCTTATATACAATGGTTCTTCCGGACAAGGATACCACATATGTGTCGTCCGTAGACTGTTCAAACACACGTCTCACAATGTATAATCTGCGGTCAAATTCAAGCCCTTTCTCCACACCGGAGGGCTTCCTTACGAATCCTTGCATAATGCAGGGCATACACTCCACAGCCTTATGTCCAAGCACGCCGGGAAAGGTTGGCACTTCCCGCCAGCCCAAAAATTCCAGGCCTTCCTTCTGCACAATGATTTCAAACATTTTTTTCGCCTGATTGCGGCGAAGCTCCTCCTGAGGAAAGAAAAACATTCCCACACCGTATTCTCTTTCTTCCCCCAAATGGATTCCCAAAGGCTTCGTTACCCTTTTAAAAAATTTATGAGGAATCTGAGTCAGGATACCCACTCCATCCCCTGTTTTACCTTCCGCGTCCTTGCCGGCCCTGTGCTCCAGATTTTCAACGATTTTCAGCGCATTTTCCACTGTAGCTCTGGTTTTTCTGCCGCTGATATTCACACAGGCGCCAATCCCGCAGCTGTCATGCTCAAATTCTTCACAGTATAAGGGCGCCTTTGGAGGCTTGTTTTTCACTTCAAACATAGCAGTGCTCCTTTCCGGTTATTATCGCTTCATACACAAAAAAGCCGCAAAGAACCGTTGATACGCTCCCTTGCGACTTTTCTAAAAGGTACTATACACCTTTTTTCTCATTCTGTAAACACCTTTTCATGTGATATGCGCCGACTTTTCATTTATTTCCACGTCTGTAAATACCTTCCTTAAGCCTGTGATAAAGACCTGCAGACCACTTATTTTGAGCAATCAGGCTCCTTAAGGGGGCAAGAGTACACAGCATAAATAGACGGTAACATAAAAGCTCCACCCTGCTCATATAGATTCTTGTAATCATTTTATGCTCTTCTCTGTCTCTTTTTCTGTTTTCCCTGCTCTCCGAGTACCCCCCTCCCTCATAAGAGGAAACCGTCAGGTTCATATGCACCATTTTCGCTCCCGCCTCATAGCGGCACCACAAAAAATGATCGTAATCAGCCCGGATACGGTACTTTGGGTCATAAGGCTTTTCTCTGCACAGTCTGGCGGAGTAGAAGCAAGACTGATGGCATGGTATATTGCGGTAGCAGGTAAGGCCTGTGATTCTGGGAGCCGATGCAATCACCGCATCCGCTTTCTCACTGTAGGTATCCCCATAAAGCACAAGATTTTCAGAATTTTGAACTCTCCCCGACCGGAGAGCCGTCTCAGCCAGCACCTTCTTATCATAAAATCTGTCCCCGCAGTTCAGAAAAAGAATGAACTCTCCTTGTGCATGGGAAACTCCCTGATTCATGGCGTCATAAATTCCGCTGTCCCTGTCCTGAAAAAGCCTGATACGCTTATCGCTGCGCAGACTCTTCAGGGATCCATCCGTGCTTCCCCCATCCTTTACAATAATTTCATAGTCCGTCCATGTCTGCTCCAGAACACTGTCCAATGTCCTGTTCAGCTTTTCTCCCGGATTCAGACACACTACCACAATGGAAAATTTCATATGAGCCTCACTAAAATACATTTTTCTGCCGAAGCAGCTGCAGCATACACACAAGGGCAATTACCATACAAAGCATACACACCGGCCAGCTTAAAAAACCACTGGCGGCAATGGCCGTATATGACAACAGCGAACCCAGTACATTGGACGCAATGTGGATAAGCACCGGAAGCTTGAAGCTGCCGAAATACTCATAGGACCATGCCATCAGGCACCCGATCAAAAGCCCGTAGGTCCCTTGTATCAGATTCATGTGATAAAGGCCAAATAGAAATGATGACAACATGATTGCCGTTGTAATGCTTAAAAAACGCCTCATATGTCCATAAATGACTCCCCTGAACAAAAGCTCCTCCGCAATGGGGGTAATGATTCCATAGCAGATCAGCACAACCGGCAAAGCTCCTGCGTATTGCTCCTTCACCACCGCCTGATAAGCATCCGACTTACTGATAAAGCCAGTCAGATCGAACAAAAGGTTCAGTCCCAAAACCGCTCCCACGACTGCGCCTCCAATCAGGAGATAGTTCCCGGCCGGCTCCTCCTTCAGATGGGTCAGACGCATGTCCTCGGCCGTTTTTGTCAAAAGCAGTTTTGCATTGCCCCAAATGGCCATGGCGCCTCCGATAAAAGCCAGCGCCGTTATAACGGTGGCCCCATTCCCCGTGAAGCTCTCAAGAGCACCGTCTGCGTCTCTGACTACAAGGAAATTGGTTACCGGCCCCGGAAAGTTCTCCCCTAAATATCTGAACAATAGCCCCAGAGCGTACATCGCCACATTCCTCACCAGGATAAACATCAAAAAGGAATACGCCATCATCCACACTCTCTGCAACATTACGGTTCTGCCGGAAGTCCTCTCCTCCGTCCCCCGCAGAAGAAACTTATGCAGTTCCTCAACGCTCCGCACAATATAATCCGCCTTTGCGGCTTTCAGCTCCTCCATTCCACCGTAGCCATAGGCTACACCCACACTTTCTACTCCAAGAGCTTTCGCGCCCTCCACATCAAATTTCCGGTCTCCGATCATATAGACCTGATCCTTTTGTACAGGCTTTTCTCCAAATAAACGGCGGAGAGTCTCCTCCACCACTTCATCCTTTTTCACTCGGGTACCGTCCAGCTCGCTTCCCACTACCACTTCAAAATATCTGTCAATGTGAAAATGCTCAAGAATTCGTTCCACAAATACGGTGGGCTTGCTGGAAGCTACTGCCAGATGCATTCCCTTTTCCTTCAGAGACCGCAGCATCTGTGGAATCCCAGCGTAAAGCTTATTCTGATAAAGCCCCACAGTCTCAAAATTTTCTCTGTACTTTTTCACAGCAAGCTCTGCCTGCTCCTCATCCATCTGATAAAATTCTACAAAGCTATCCTTCAGAGGCGGACCTATAAAGGGTACCAGCTTGTCCTGATCCGATTCTTCAATCCCCATTGCCTTTAAGGCATATTGTACGCTGGAGGTAATACCCTCCTTGGGATCCGTCAGTGTGCCGTCCAGATCAAAAAGCAAATATTGTTTCATAAGACCCGTCTCCTAAAAGCTCCGTATTTTATCCGTGCCATCATCTGCAGTGTTTTCGATTTTCAATACCTTCACATCATATGCTGCGCCATCATTCACCTGCACATGAGCGATGTCTCCTTCCTTTCTGCCAAGCAGAGCTCTTCCCAGGGGCGATTCATTGCTGATAAGATTCTCCAGGGAATTTCCCCTGACAGTAGTTACGATTCTATAAGTTTCCACGCTGCCGTCATCTGCAAATTCCACCGTCACCGTATTGTTGATTCCTACTTCGTCCTCGGCAGATTCCTCTGAAATCACCCGCGCGGTCCTGATCATTCTCTCCAGATACCGAATACGGCTTTCATTCTGATTCTTTACCTTTTTGGCCGCATAGTATTCAAAATTCTCGCTCAGATCTCCGTGAGCTCTGGCCTCCTTCACATCCTCCAGGGCCCTTGGGCGCACCACAAGCCTGCGGTACTCTATTTCTTCCTTCATTTTTCTGATGTCGCCGGGCGTCAGCTCGTCATACATATGTGTCTTCCTTTCCCTATGCCTGTCCTATGCCTGTATTCCGTATACCACAGCTACGGACAGAATAATCTGTATTATGGCAAATCTGTACACGGTCTGGGTATTGGACCAGTCCCAAACCTTACGCACATGATCGTGAAGAGGGGTTCTTACGTCTTTCAGTATATGAATCTTAAAAAAACGAAGCAAAAAGACCTTTGCCAGCCCCAGTCCCCCATCCAGAATCAGCACCAGAGCCACAGGTATATATAAAAACGGACATCCCGTCTTTAATATAGCAATGCTGATAAAAAGCCCCATGGCCCTGGAGCCCGCATCCCCCATAAGCAGCCTGCTGGGAGTTGCATTATACCACAGGTAGCCCAGGATACATACCGCAAACAACAGAATCAAAAAGGAAAAATTCTCTCCTCTTCCCAGAATCCTGTCAATCAGATAAATGGTCATCAGGGTAATAATGGTCAGAGTGCCCGACAGCCCGTCCACCCCATCGGAGCAGTTAGTAACATTCACCGATGTCCAAACCAGAACTACTGTAAGCAGCGCAAAAACAATGGGATGCAGAGTAAATCTGACGTCAAACAGCGCCAACTCCACCATATTGGAATTATATTGCAGATAGGTGAGCGCCACCAGGGCCGCCACACATAAATCCAGAAAGCCTTTTTTGTATTCTCCCCAGGGAGTCTTTGAGGCATCGTCAAAAAAGCCTGTAAGCATACAGATTACCATTAGAATCAAATAAATGATATTTTCCGCCCGGACAGGGGCGAATAAAATACCTGCAAGCACAAAGGCAAGCACAAATATCAAGCCGGCTCCTCTGGGCTTTCCCGCAGACAGCTTCCCGTCATGGGCAAACTCCCTTCCCGCGTCCTTGGGCAAGTAAATCCCCAGCTTGGCCATAGCAAGCACCGTTGCCGCAAAAGCAAACAAAATCCCTCCAAAAGCCAGGAAGGAATCATAATTCCCCGATAATAACACATGTAACATGAATACTCCTATCCGTATGCACGACAAACTGTGCAGACTGCAATGACTTTCAGACATTGTAACATAAAAATCCGGCGCTTGCAATGAACACCGGGCCGGGCTTCCCTGCACATACTTCCCCTATATCCGCAGTTCACCCGCACCTTTCCCAATGCTTCCCAACCATGAAATGATCCGGTTGTCAAAAATGCGTACGATTCACATACTTGTCCCTAAGCTCCCTGCCCGTCTCCCTTACGGACTCTAAGAGCCCCTGGGCCGACAGGCGGGAGGCGCCCTCTCCCCAGATAATCATTTGTTCCAGGGCATCGGAGGTAGCCACAGTTACATGATGCTTTCTTCCGATCTCATGCACTGTCTTTTCAATATATTTGTCGGCGGTCTCCGCCTCCTTTGTATACACTACATAAATATTGTGGTACTTCTGCACAGAGCCCTGACCGCCTCTGACCTTGTAGGCATCAAATACCAGAATCAGCGTATTTCCCAGATACCCCTGATAATCGCTCAAAATGTCCATGAGTCTGTCCCTTGCGCTGTCTATATTTACTCTGGCAAGCTCACGAAGTTCTTCCCAGGCAAAAATAATATTATAGCCGTCTACCAAAAGGTACTGCTCCCTGTATTGTGACACAACTGTGCCGCTCCCCTGTCCATCCGTTTCCATGCCCTTTGCGCCTCTTCCACCATTGGAAGCTCCTATTGCGCCTTTGTGATACCTGCGCCAACGGTTAGTGTCCTCCTGCTTTGCGCCATAAGTCTGTCGAAAAATTTCTTCTATCTCCTCCTGAGTAATATATCCCCTATCACCCCTTTCTTCCCGTTTCCCGCTCTCATATGGCGCATCCCCCTTCGGATCACTCCGCCTCTTCTCACTCTCCATCTCATTATCAGGCCTCCAGCCGCTGTCCACATGGGCATACTCCGCTACCCGATCCCAGCTGACCGCAAATCCAGCGCCGTGAGCGCAAAACACGGAGCCAGTGGGGTTTTCCTGGTCAGCCTCACTGTCATATTGCATTTTTTCTATTACTTCCTGGGAATTATGGCAGGGCTCATACCCTGCAAAGGTGCAGGAAAGCCTTCCGTGTCCCCTTGTATATGCGCTGACCTCTCTTTGGTAGCCCTGCATAAGACCGGCCGGAGCTCTTCCGGTCAAAACACATATCTCTCCATTTGCGGCAGGCGGCTCAAAGAAACCGCTCATTCTCTGAATATCTGACATGGCTCTGCCCACGGACTGTACGGGAACCTCCAGAATAAAGGCAAAACAGGGCTCCAGCAGCAGACATCTCCCCTTGCGCAGACCGTTTCTCAACGCCCGGTAAGCCGCCTGTCTAAAGTCTCCTCCCTCCGTGTGCTTCTGATGAGCCTTTCCCGCAATCAACGTAATCCGCATATCTGTAATCTCAGATCCTGTCAGCACACCGATATGAGTCTTTTCCTCCAGATGGGACAAAACCAATCTTTGCCAGTTTCGATCCAGCGCATCCTCGCTGCAGGAGGTAAAAAACTGCAAACCGCTTCCTCTCTCTCCCGGCTCCAGCAAAAGATGAACCTCCGCATAATGCCGCAGGGGCTCAAAATGCCCTATGCCTTCCACAGGCTCCAGTACGGTTTCCTTATATACAATGCTTCCGGCTCCAAACTCTGCTTCCAGACCAAAGCGCTCCCTGATTATACTTTTCAAAATCTCCGTCTGCACTTCCCCCATAACCTGTACATGAATTTCTGAAAGCGCTTCCTTCCAGACAATATGAAGCAACGGCTCCTCTTCCTCCAGCTGTCTGAGCTGCATGAGGGCTTTTACCTGATCCGCATCCTCCGGCAGGAAAAGCCGATAAGTCAGCACAGGCTCCAGTACGGGAGCCGTGTTTTCCCCTTCACACCCAAGTCCCTGTCCTGCAAAGGTTTTGGAAAGTCCTGTGACCGCGCATATTTCTCCTGCCTCTGCACGGTCCGCAGTTCGATACTGTCCGCCGGTATAAAATCTCAGCTGATCCACCTTCTCTTCCCAGCTCTTCCCCTCTCCCGCACTGCAACGATTTGTTATCAGATCCTTGACCCGGAGAGTTCCTCCCGTTATCTTCAAATGGGTGAGACGGTTTCCTGATACATCTCTGGAAATTTTATAAACTCGTGCCCCAAATTCCGATCCATAGGAAGGCATTACAGCATATGTTCGGATTCCATCAAGCAATTCCTCCACACCCTGCAGTCGCAGCGCTGAACCAAAATAGCAGGGAAATACCCTCCGTCCCCTAATTGCTGCTCTGATACTGTCCTTTGCAATCTTTCCTCTTTCCAGATATTCCTCTAAAAGCGTCTCATGACAAAGAGACAGATTTTCTTCAAATTCCTCCGTCTGCAGAGAGCCGCCAAACGCTATGCAGTTCTCATCAAGCCCGGACTGCAGCTTCTCTAAAAGCGTCTGTCCGTCCGTTCCCGGCTGATCCATTTTATTGACAAACAAAAACACCGGCACTTCATATCGTTTTAAAAGCCGCCATAAAGTCTGCACATGCCCCTGCACTCCATCCGCCCCGCTAATCACCAAAATTGCATAATCCAGCACCTGAAGGGTACGCTCCATTTCCGCCGAAAAGTCCACATGCCCCGGCGTGTCAAGAAGCGTAACAAAAAGGCCCTTCCATTCCACTTCCGCCTGCTTGGAAAAAATGGTGATCCCTCTGGAACGCTCCAGATCAAAATTGTCCAGAGTTGTATTCTTGTGATCCACTCTCCCTAAAGTTCTGACCTGACCGCAGGCGTATAGAATCCCCTCCGCAAGCGTGGTCTTGCCTGCGTCCACGTGGGCCAGCAGGCCAACGCTTATATGCCTGCAGATCTGTTCAGACTGCCTGTTTTCTCTATTTTCAGACGTATTTTCCATGAAAATACCCCTTTCTGTTCAATAATCATACCTTTACAATCATATCACAGAAAAGGGTATAAGTCGATAAATCGTAACCGTCAAATAATCACACGGTATAATTTATTTTGCCACTTTCGTATTATCTCCACTTTTTTACTGCCAATACCGTTAAAATAAATCTCTATGTCTCCATTTCTCATTCTTTCCGGTTTCTCCGATTTCTCCTGCTTCAGCTATCCGCATATGCTGAAAATGTACGAAATACCATTTTGAGCTTTTCCTCCAAAATGAAGGTTAAATGAAAATAGCTCAGGAATAAAAAAGTGGCAAACAGCATAATGGTTGGTACAATACTGCCGTTGATAATAATATTTTAATTTGACCATCATATAGATTTACACTACTCTCAAACGTATACGGAAGTATACTTACATAAGAAACAGTTTGACCATCATATAGATTTACACTACTCTCAAACTAAACTCGGAAACATTTAATGGTCTCGTCTCCGTTTGACCATCATATAGATTTACACTACTCTCAAACCTTTCTTTAGAGTGTCGCCTACCATTAAACGTTTGACCATCATATAGATTTACACTACTCTCAAACCCCCAACGCCTGCCCGTTACTACATATCCGCGTTTGACCATCATATAGATTTACACTACTCTCAAACCATTACAACACAAAAAGATACTACCGACGCGTTTGACCATCATATAGATTTACACTACTCTCAAACAATACTTATGGTTCGAGGAACTTGATGAGTGTAAACGCTCCAAAGCAAGTACCTTGACAGCTATAAGCCGCTTGCGCGGCCTGCTGTAAGTTGCTTTTTATTTTCT
>CALWRA010000027.1 GCA_944383825.1 uncultured Acetatifactor sp.
CACAAACATCCGGGCATCCCCGAGGTCGTATTTGGGACCGTACCCGTTCTCGAGCAGAAACGTATTATACTTTGAATAAAGGGCATCTATGGTGTCCAGCAGGCCGGCAAGATGATAGTTGAGGCTGCCCCGCCAGACGAACGTATATCTGTTTGCGTTTGCTTCGATCTTTGTCCCATCGATGTAGAGCTCTTTCAGCGTGATAAGGCCTTCCTTTTCCAGGCGGCGCATAAACTGGTAATTCAGTTCATCCAGAACTTCTCCCGTCAGCTTTTTCCCTTTAAAATCGTAAAAAACATCCCGCTGAGGCTTCTGCCCTTTGGTCAGCCAGATAAAGGCAAGATCTCTCTGGCATAAGTCTACAATACGGTCAACAGCCCTGACCCCGCGCATGTTTGCGTAGGTAACAACAGCATACAGCATGATTGGGTTAAACCCGGTTCTTCCCTTATCTGAATAACAGGCCAGCAGGCCTGAAAAATCTAATTCCTCCATCACGTTTTTCAGGGTATAGACTGGATCGTCATCGGGTAAACTCAATTCGAAGAAACTGAAGTTAATTTTTTGTTGCCCAAAATCAAAAAAGTCGTTATAATAATCTTGTTTTAGCATAGTTCCATTATAACATGGAACGGAGAGAAGGATGGTTGTCGTTAGCCATCTTTCTCTTTTTTTAGGGGATAAATTCAGGGTCAGGTGTAACTCGCGAGAGTCACACCTGACCCTGTTTAAGACTATCTATTTCCCGATAGCCCCTTTTTGTATCTTTCTGTACCGAGCTTAATGCCCGTATTTTTCTGCTCTGGACTACAAGGGAAACTGAAAGTATCTTCTGGCATTGTGATAGGAGATATCTGTTACAATCTGGGACAAGGTCTCCATATCGGCAGGGAACTCGCCGTTTTCTACCCAATTACCGATGAGATTGCACAGAATGCGCCGGAAGTATTCGTGCCGTGTATAGGACAGAAAGCTTCTGGAGTCTGTGAGCATGCCCACGAAACCGGATAAATTGCCCAGATTGGCCAGGGAAATCATTTGATCCAGCATACCTGTTTTATGGTCGTTAAACCACCATGCGCTGCCCTGCTGAATCTTGGCAACTGCGGTGGAATCCTGGAAACAGCCAAGAATGCTTCCAATGGCCTGATTATCATTGGGATTGAGACTGTAGAGGATGGTTCTGGGAAGCTGGTCAGTCACAATCAGGGCGTTCAGGAAATCAGACATCTGTGAGGAAGGTCCATAGTTGTTGATACAGTCGTATCCTGTGTCGGGTCCCAGCTTTTCATACATCATAGTATTGTTATCACGCTTGCAGCCATAATGGAGCTGCATGGCCCAGTCAAGTCTGTGATATTCTCTGCCCGCAAAGAGCATAAAAGCGGTTTTGAATTTCAGCTCATCTTCCTTGGTGAGGAGCATTTTGTTCAGTCTTTTTAAGAAAATTTCTTCAATCTCATCATCAGAGGCAGGGCAGTACATAACATACTCAAGACCATGGTCGGATACATTGCAGCCCATGGAGGCGAAAAATGCCATCCGATTCTTCAGGGCATCCTTCAGAGCTGCAAAAGAAGTAATTTCAGTCATGCCCGTAACAGAGGCCAGTTTATCCAGATAATCCAGATAATCGGGCTTTTCGATATTCATGGCTTTATCGGGCCTCCATGCGGGAAGTACTTTCACGTCAAAGCTTTCGTCCTCAGCCAGTTTTTTATGCCATTCCAGGGAATCAACAGGATCATCCGTAGTACAGATCAGCGTTACATTGCTCTGCTTGATGATACTGCGCACGCTCATGATAGGCTGCTTCAGCTTTTCATTGCATAAATTCCAGACTTCGTCGGCAGTCTTTTTGTTCAGGACGCCGGTGTAGCCAAAATATCTTTGCAGCTCCATATGACTCCAATGGAAGAGGGGATTGCCGATAGCCTTGCCCAGGCACTCCGCCCATTTGCAGAATTTTTCATAATCGGAAGCGTCTCCTGTGATGTATTTTTCCTCTACGCCGCAGGAACGCATGAAGCGCCACTTGTAGTGATCTCCTCCCAGCCATACCTGAGTGATATTCTCAAATTGACGGTTTTCTGCGATTTCTCTGGGATTGATATGGCAGTGATAGTCCAGAACGGGAGTCTTCTCTGCATAATTATGAAACAGCTCTTTTGCAGTTTCTGTTTCTAAAAGGAAATCTTTGTCCATAAATGCTTTCATTCATTGTTCCTCCGTTTTTGTTTATGTGAAATTATTATTTTGGGCATCTAAATTCTCCAATTCTCTGTAGGACTGTTGCTACAGCCTAAAGAGTTGTGCCGCGCTTTATCAGCTCACCGGAAAAAACAGTTTTCTTCGGCATTTCACTTCCGCCCAGAACGCCTAAAAGGGTGGAGATCAGATGCTGACAAAGGGTTTCCAGCTTATTATCGATGGATGTAAGTTCAGGATCACAGCAATGGGCAAGCATGGAATTGTTATAACCGATTACTGCCAGCTCTTTGGGAATCTGAAGCCGGCTTTCCCGGGCGTATTTTACGGCGGCCAGGGCCAGTGTGTCGTCGGCAGCGATAATACCGCGGAATACAACGCCCTTTTGGCAAAGCTGTCTAAGATAATTCGTCATAGCCGGAATATCTTCATGGGAGCCCTGGTAAAACTGCATGGACTCTTCACCTTTGAACAGTCCATGTTCCTCCATGGCGGCACGATAACCCGCCAACTTTTTTTTGCCGCTATAGGAGGCGGAGTTGTAAAAATAAACAATGTCCGTAATTCCTGACTGTATCATCTGAAGAGTTGCTTCATACATGGAAGTATAGTCATCGGATACCACACAGTATACATTTGGCGCTTCGAGAGCGGCGTTCAGCAGCATCACCGGCACCTGAGCGGCGGCATCAGCAATATATTTGTTGTCGGCCTCCGATTCGCAGATAAAATGAGAGCCCACAAGTATAATGCTATCCACCTTTTTGGAGATTAGAAGATTCATGGAGCTGATTTTGTTCTTCAAATTGTAGCCGGTGCAGCACAGAATGCTATCATAGCCGTTGGTACGCAGCTTCTGCTCAATATAGTAAATGGCTTTGGCCAGATACAGGTCGGAGCTGTCGGCACACATAATGCCTATGGTTTTCATGGTATTCAGCCCCAGTCCCCTGGCAAAGGCATTGGGTGTATACTCGTATTTATCGATTACATCCAGAACCTTTTTCTTGGTCTTTTCGCTGACGTTGCTGCTGCCGTTTAAAACTCGTGAAACAGTGGCAATGGAAACACCCGCTTTCTCAGAAATATCGTAAATTGTCATGTGTAAACCCCTTGGATGAGAATTGATACATTTCATGAAAGAAAAATTGTAAGTAGTTTCATAAAGCCAATTTGATTATAGCGAAAGATATTTGCTTTTTCAAGATGCTTTTTCCATTTAGTGATTGACGGAAGCATTTTTTGGAAGTAAAAATGGAAATGTAAGCACTTACATAAACATTTGCGGAGGGCAGTCTATGCAGTATTTATGAAAATTGACCGGACCACATAATGCGTCTTACGGCATAGATGGGACTTATGATGCGAAAAAGCGCAGAATGGAGGACAAGACGGAAATAGAGATCTTAAATAAGGTCATGGCCGGTAAAAAGAAAATGAAAAGTACATGGGACTGGCTGAGATTGACACCCTTAGATTTGTAGTATCCAACACCACGGAAGCAGGAATTGCCTATGATGATAGGGACAGCTTTGAAGCACAGCCTCCCAAAAGCTTTCCCGGTAAGCTGACAAAATTCCTATATCACAGATTCGAAACCTTCCGAGGGGACATGAACAAGGGCCTTGTGATGGTTCCCGTAGAGTTGATTGACGACAATGGTATTATGCTGAAAAAATGTGTGATGCAGCTCATTAATCTCTGGAATCATGGGAAAAGCTGGACTATGTGGAGAAAACAGGAAAGCTCCCCGTTCATCAGACCTTCTCTCTTGCTGCGCTGATGGCCTTCTATACGGGAGCGGAAATCCGGGGCAAGGCGCTGATCGGACATAGGGACGGACAGGAATATCAAATTACGGACGACAGGAATGTGCTGGAGTTTTTCAGGGATAACTGCATCAAGAATATTCATGACTTTTTAACTGCGTTTTTGGGCAGAGAGGAATTATTTGGCCGGGATCTGAATAAGGTTGCAGGACTTACCGACGCGGCTACCGCTTATCTGAATGACATCAGGGCAAATGGGATGAGGATGGCAATATACGGAATCTCATAAAAATAAACGATGGGGACAATGTGGTGGTGGTTCTGCGGACGCTGTTCAAAGGAGAAGAGATTTGCGTGGAGTGGGACGGTGACACGAAGGCAGTTGCCATCCTTCAGGAGATTCCCGCAGGCCATAAGATGGTTATCTGAGATATTCCCAAAGGTGGGGAGGTAATCAAACATGGGTACCTCATTGGAAACGCTCCGAAGGACATCAGAGAAGGAGATTGGGTACACACGCATAATATAAAAACCGCTCTGGGGGATTTTCTGGAATATACCTATGAACCGGCTGTGACTGAGGAAGAGAAGACAGAGGATCTTTCCTTTCTGGGCTTTTGCAAGCCGGATGGCAAGGTGGGGGTGAGAAATGAAATCTGGGTGATCCCCACTGTGGGCTGTGTGAATAATGTGGCGGAAGCCGTGGCAAAGAGAGCCAACGCTTTTGTCAGAGGCAGTGTGGAGGGGGGATCGCGTTTCCCCATCCTTACGGCTAATCCCAGATGGGGGATGATCAGGAGCATACCAGAACCATACTGGCGGATCTGATCAATCACCCCAATGAGGGCAGCGTGCTGGTTCGGGGACTGGGCTGCGAGAACAGGAACATTCACGTGCTTAAGTCTTACATTGGAGAATACGATGAAAACAGAGTAAAATTCCTGATGGCTCAGGAGTGCGATAACGAGATTGCAGATGAGGTGGAGATTATCAGGGGCCTCATTGACTGTGCTTCGGGCTTTAAGAGACAGCCTGTAAGCGTTAGCCGCCTTGTGGTCGGAATGAAGTGCGGTGAAAGCGCTGGGCTCTCCGGCATTACAGCCAATTCTCTGGTGGGCGCTTCTCGGATCTTTTGATCTCCAAGGGAGACGCAACTGTTTTCACGGAGGTGCCGGAAATGTTTGGGACAGAGACCATATTGATGAACAGGTGCGCCAACGAGGAGCTGTTTGAAAAGACAGTGGCTTTGATCGATGATTTTAAAAGCTATTTTAAGAGTCACAAACAAACCATATATGAAATTCCTTCTCCGGGCAACAAGGAGGGAGGTATTTCCACTCTGGAAGACAAATCCCTGGGATGTACTCAGAAATTGGGAAGCGCGCCTGTAAAAGGTGTGCTGGCGTACGGGGAGACCGTAAAGGCTTCGGGATTAAATCTGCTGAGTGCACCGGGAAATGATCTGGTAGCCGCTACAGCTTTGGCGGCAGCGGGGGCTCATATTGTGCTGTTCACTACCGGAAGGGGAAGTCCTTTTGCATCTAAAATCTGTTTGAGTATGTGATGGAGGCGGCTTCTGGCAGGAAGGCATGCGGTGAAGAGGCCGGATTCCATGATATGGAAATTTTTAAACAGGGTGTGACGCTTTAAACCGACGCTGACCAAATTGTATATGCAGAAGTACCAGCGGCTCAGACGCTGGTATCGCAGGTGTTATAATCGTGTGGTAAGGTAAAAAGAGTATGCCGGAGCTTTCTCTGTGGAAAGCGCAGGGGAAAAACCAGAAAAGAAAAGATAGGTTTATCCTAATATATGGCATATGAGACCGTTTGCAACAAACAGGAGCATTTTCGGGTATAAATGGAGAGCTATGATGAGACGGATGAATATAATTCGGGCCCATGGGATGGGAAATTCGCTCTCCATGTTTACGGGAAATATCTGCGGTGTGGACGCGGAGGATGTGATTTTTTGCGGAGAAAAATTCTAAGGAGATGAATGTTCTTTCCGCTCCAGACTGTTTTTTATAACTGCTGTCCACATATGTGCAGTCCGGAGAGTTCTACCCGATAAATGACAGAACTCCGTCAAAGAAAGAAATTTTAAAATATGGTACTCAAAAACCGCCATGTGGACGCTCTCTGTTTTGAAGGACTTTCTGTACGGAAAATCCCGGAAATTATAATGAATAGTATTTTTGTAAGCTTTGTGGAAAATGTAAAAACGGATGTGGCAGCCATGTCGACAGGGGTCGAAAAAAGTAGTAAGAGAGGATTTTTTGCAAGAAATATTGCAAGATTGATTCTGAATAATGTGCAAATTAAGAGCCGGATCGGAGAACGTATGTGGTTAGAAAGCAGACTATATGACACAAAAAACGCCTATTGAGGCCGAGGCTTTCCGTCATATCGGCTTTGCACGCTGACTGAGCTGCGGCATGAGACAGATGGATTACGCTGCTGTGATGCAGTTTATGAGAGAGCCCTCTGTTCATGCCACACTGAGGGACACAACCACGGAGGATCGTCTGCAGGCAAGGGACTTTATTCTGAAACTGTATCAGGAGACATGAGACTGCATGAAAAGCTGTGAAAACATGCTCAAAGATTGCTCCAGAGCTATACATGTACTTTAAAAACACATTTTTTCAGGCGCGCGTATTCATCGGAATGAAGAATGCCGGGCTTGTGCGGCTCGGAGGTCATGCAGAGAATAAAGTTTCCGGGGCCCATTACGCAGGAAGCGGCTGTAGGGCACTTTACGGAGCCAAAATCTGCTGCGGCATCATAATCCATAATCTCCATAGAGGAAGCATCGCCTGTTTCAATCACCTCAATTCCTCTGAGATCAATTTGGATATCCATGTATTCTTTGTGGATTTCAAAATTTTTTGTCTCTGCCGGCATCGCCTCTGCCTCCATTACATTTACGAAGACCTGTCTGCCGTCAATGTCTGTGTGTCCCAAAGGCAGCTCATTCAGATCCTGGGAGAGCAGAAAGCGAATGGCGGTATCCAGATTGGGGCTTATTCCCAGATATTTTTCAAGATTGCTTATTTTGTCATATACCATATAATGCTCCTCCTTCATAAACGCAGGGCCGGATGTCCCTGCGGGAAATATAGAAATTATATCATACTTTCTCTCGGAAAAGGGCATAAAACGACTGTTTTGTTAAAAATATACATAAAAAATAAGTAAAATTTGTACAAATAACTGAAAAATGAAAATTACTTTCAAATATGATGAAAATTTTTTCAAAAAATGATTGACAAGGACAGGATTACATAGTACTGTTAATGTACAATATTAATAATGTCTCACACAAGGAGGACAAAGTATGAAAAAGAAAAGAGCACTTGCGTTTTTGCTGACGGGCGCTATGGCATTTTCAATGGCTGCCTGTGGCTCTCAGCAGGAGACGACCAATACCGGCACGAGCTCTCAGGCTGAGACACAGACTCAGGCAGAGGCCGGGACGGCCGCTGAGGGTACAACGGCTTCAGAGGGAGCTGCGGCCGGAGAGGATATCAGCGCCGACATTACAATGTGGACATATCCCATTGGTAGCTTCGGCGATGAGGAAACCGTAAATGGGTTTATTGCCGCGTTTAACGAGATTTACCCCAATAATAACGTATCGGTGGAATATCTTGATTATACTTCCGGCGATGATCAGGTAACGGCTGCTATTGAGGCAGGAACCACTCCTGATATTATTATGGAGGGACCCGAGAGACTGGTAAGCAACTGGGGAGCAAACGGCAAGATGCTTGATTTGTCCGACCTTTGGGATGAGGAAGCTCTGGCGGATATTTCGGCAACCAGTGAAGCGGTTGTAAGCGCCTGCCAGTCAACAGATGGTGTTTTCTACGAATATCCGCTTTGTATGACGACGCACTGTATGGCGATTAACTATGAAATGTTTGAGGCGGCGGATGCTTTGCAGTACATAAATGACGATCGCACCTGGACTACGGAAAACTTTGAAAAGGCGCTTCAGGCGCTGAAGGACGCGGGAGTCGCTCAGGAAAACGGCATTGTTTACTGCGGCGGACAGGGCGGCGACCAGGGAACCCGTGCGCTTGCCATGAACCTTTATAATGCAGAATTTACCAATGCGGATCATACCCAGTGGACTATGAATTCCGAAGCGGGTGTAAAAGGGCTGCAGCAGCTTGTGGACTGGACCCAGGAGGGGCTTTTGAGCTATGACGCGGGAGCGCAGGCCAGCGATGAGCTTCAGCTGTTTGCGAACGGAACCGTGGCGATGACCTTCTGCTGGAATGCTTCCAATGAGGCACAGTATGCTTCTGTGGTAGGATTTACGCCTTACCCTGTTGCATTCCCTTCTGAGAGCGGAATTCCTGAGCTCTGCGGTGGAATCTACGGCTTTGGTATCTTTGATAACGGCGACGCAACAAAAGCAGAAGCGGCAAAGAGATTTATTGAGTTTATCTGCGATGATGCGACTCAGGGACCTCTGAGCGTTGCAAGCACCGGATTTTTCCCTGTGAGAGCTTCTTTCGGAAATGTATATGCAGGCACGGATGATGAGGCGCGCATGGAAGTGTTCGCAGGCTTCGGCCCTTACCTTGGAGATTACTACAATGTGACTGCGGGCTGGGCAGAGCAGCGCACGGCATGGTGGAATATGCTGCAGCAGATTTTCGGCGGCGAGGATGTTCAGACTGCCGCAGACGCTTATGTGGAGACCTGTAACGCAGCCACTGCAGCGGCGTCAAATTAATACGATCTTAACCTTTGGCATCCGGCTTTACAACCAAGGCCGGATGCCTTTTCAAAAAGCAGAAAGCAAATGGGGGTAATACTCATGAAGGTTGGCAGTATGTCCGGTAAAAAACAGTATACCAAGCGGAGTAAGGTATTGGTGATGCGTGAGACCAGGGCGGCATATTTGTTTCTTCTGCCCGCATTGATTTTTTTTGTGGGCTTTATTATTGTTCCGATGATTATGTGTCTGGTGACTAGCTTTTTTAACTATACCATGACGGATTTTACGTTTGTGGGTTTTGGCAATTACATTGAAATGTTTCAGGATCCTGTTTTCATCAGAGCGCTGAAAAACACGATATTGATTGTAGTTGTAGCGGTGCCGGTGGTAACAGTCTTCTCTCTGTGGGTGAGCTCTGCAATCTATCCGCTCCATGCGGCTTCCAGATCCTTCTTCCGCTGTGTGTTCTATTTGCCTGTGGTTACGGGTACGGTAGCGGTAGCCGTGGTCTGGAAATGGATGTTCAATAAATATACGGGGCTTTTTAACTATGTGCTGAATTCCGCAGGGGTGATAGATGAAAATATCAGCTGGCTGGGAGATGAAAGGTTTGCTATTTGGTGTATTATTCTGATTCTCTTCACCACCTCCATAGGTCAGCCCATTGTGCTTTATGTGGCGGCTCTTGGAAATGTGGACAGCTCTATCGTGGAAGCGGCGCAGGTGGATGGGGCTACTAATTTTCAGACCTTCTGGAGAATAAAATGGCCCTCCATTATGCCTACAACACTCTACATACTGGTGATTACCACCATTAATTCCTTCCAGTGCTACGCGCTGATACAGCTATTGACATCCGGCGGACCGAACCATTCTACGGACACCATCATGTATTACATATATTATGAAGCATTCAGGCTTTACCGGTATGGCTATGGCAATGCAATGGGTGTATTCCTGGCCATTATTATCGCTGTGTTCTCCGCGATTCAGTTTAAGGTGACAAAGGCCGGCAGTGTGGATTAAGAGGTTTCATAGAATCAATGTCCGCAAAAGCGGGCAGGGAGGTGTAAGAATGAGTGAGAAAACAAAAAAGAAAGCGGGAAATCTGTCGATTTATAAGCTGGTTACTGTTATAATATTAGTAGTTCTGGCATTTTTATTTATCTTCCCGGTATATTGGATTGTAACAGGCTCCTTTAAGGACGCCATGACCATTAACGCTGCAAAGCCCCAATGGTTTCCGCTGAATCCTACGATGATTAATTATGAGAAGCTGTTTAACAATCCGGCCCTTCGGTGGCTGCTCAACAGTGTGGCCATTGCAGTGATTGCCATGGGGCTTACCTGCCTTACCTCATCTATGGCCGGCTATGCTCTTGCAAAAAAACGATTTGTGGGTCAGACATTGTTATTCAGTATTTTTATCTGTGCCATGGCGCTGCCAAAACAGGTGGTGTTGGTGCCGCTTTTGAAGGAAATGTCCTTCTTAAATCTCCATGATTCCATTTGGGCAGTCATTCTTCCTACGGTAGGCTGGCCTTTCGGAATATTTTTGATGAAACAGTTTTCCGAAACCATCCCCACGGAAATGCTGGAGGCAGTAAGGATTGATGGAGCCGGTGAGGTACAGACCTTTTTGACAATTGTTCTTCCCATTGTGAAACCGGGAATAGGAGCCCTTGCCATCTTTACCTTTATCAGCACATGGAATGATTATTTTCTGCAGCTGATTATGCTGAACTCTCAGAGAAATCTGACGATTTCTCTTGGGATTGCCAAGCTGCAGGCAGAAATGTCCAATGACTTCGGATTAATCATGGCGGGAGCCGCTTTGGGAGCGATTCCCATTATCGCTATCTTTTTGATGTTCCAGAAATATTTTACACAGGGGATTACAATGGGAGCGGTGAAAGGCTGAAAAAGGTTTACGGAATCTGCGCGGGACAATATCGGACAACACGGATGAGACGGAGGAATGCTTATGCAGGCTACGGGAATATTGCTGGACATTCAGCTCTTATATAACAAGTTTACCAAGACGGAGAAAAAAATTGCGGATTATGTGCTGAAAAATACCAATCAGGTGCTTTTTATGTCCATCACAGAGCTGGCGGATGCCTGTCAGGCGGCGGAAGCTACGGTTTTCCGGTTTTGCCGGTCTTTAGGAGCAAAGGGTTATCAGGAATTTAAAATGAAACTCTCCATATGTCTGGCAGTGGAGGAAACGGAGCAGCATGAGGAAGAAGGCGAAGAGCAGCCCGAGAGCCTGTCGCTACAGGGAGAAATGAATCGGATTCTGGAGAGTCATATGGGAGCCCTGCGGGAAACCCATTCTCTGTTGGAGCAGAATAACGTAGAAAAAATCCTTGAGATGATGGAAAAAGCAAAACACATTTATTTCTTTGGAATTGGGGACAGTCTGCTTACAGCCATGGAAGCCCGTAATAAGTTTCTGCGCATTATGAACAAGGTGAGCTGCGTGGATGATCCGCATATGCAGGCCATGACCGCTTCTATGGCAACTTCGGATGATCTTTATTTTATTATTTCCTTTTCAGGGGCCACAAAGGATACTGTTTATGTGGCGGATATTTTGAAAGAAGTAGGGGCGAAAATGGTGGCTGTTACCAGATTCGCCAAGTCTCCGCTGACCACATATGCAGACGGTGTATTGCTCTGCGGCTGTAATGAGGGACCCCTGGAGGGAGGCTCCATGGGAGCAAAGCTGAGTCAGCTCTATATTATTGATGTGCTGTTTTGCGAATATTATAGAAGAAATTATGCCGTTTCCGCGGAGAACAACCGGAGAACTTCCAAGGCGGTTGTGGAGAAATTGTATTGATTCGGGAATGCGGCTGAGAAAGAGGAGAATCATGAGGAATTTAGAGAAATATAAGGGGGTCATTCCCGCTTTTTATGCCTGCTATGATGAGCAGGGAAATATTAGCTCCCAGCGTGTGCGGGCCCTTACAAGGTATTTTGTGGATAAGGGAGTGAAAGGGGTCTATGTAAACGGTTCTTCCGGGGAATGTATTTATCAAAGCGTTGAGGATCGCAGAAAGGTGCTTGAAAGCGTTATGGAAGAGGCGGGGGGAAGGCTGACTGTGATCGCCCATGTGGCATGTAACAATACGGCTGACAGCAGAGAGCTGGCGGCCCATGCGGAGAGCCTGGGTGTGGATGCAATCGCTTCCATACCGCCCATATATTTTCATCTTCCGGAGTATGCCATTGCAGAATATTGGAATGATATCAGCGCTGCGGCGCCTCATACGGATTTTATTATTTATAATATTCCCCAGCTTGCAGGAGTGGCGCTGACCCGGAACCTGTTTCAGGAAATGATGAAAAATCCCAAGGTGATCGGAGTGAAAAATTCTTCTATGCCTGTCCAGGATATTCAGATTTTTAAACAGATGGCGGGGGAGGACTATATCATATTCAACGGGCCGGATGAACAGTTTATCAGCGGTCGGATCATCGGGGCGGAAGGAGGCATTGGAGGAACCTATGGAGCCATGCCGGAGCTGTTTTTAGAGCTTGACAGGCTGGTAAATGAGGGACGTATGACCGAAGCATGCAGCCTTCAGCACACGGTGAATGCTATTATTTACAAATTATGCTCCGCACGAGCCAATATGTATGCCATGATAAAGGAAGTACTGCGCATCAACGAAGGGGTGGATATCGGCGGTGTAAGGAAGCCCCTCACAGGGCTTGCTCAGGAGGATCTTCCTGTTGCAGCAGAAGCGGCGGAAATGATCCGGGCAGCTCTTGCAGCCCGGAACGCCTGAAAGAAAGAGGGGGCTTGTGAATGGATAAACGAGTGGAAAGTTTGAAGGGAAGGCTGATTGTCTCCTGCCAGGCTCTGCCTGAAGAACCGCTGCATTCCTCTTATATTATGGGAAGGATGGCGGTAGCGGCTAAGATGGGTGGAGCTGCGGGAATCCGTGCCAATACGATGGAGGACATCCGGCAGATTCAGGAGGAGACGAACCTTCCCATAATCGGCATTGTGAAAAGGGATTACGAGAACAGCCAGGTTTATATTACCCCTACGATGAAGGAAATCAGAGAACTCATGGAGGTGCGGCCGGAAATCATCGCCATGGACGCTACCGGAGCCTTAAGGCCTCAGGGAAGAAGTCTGGAGGATTTTTTCTCCGAAGTAAAGGAGCAGTATCCTGACCAGCTCTTTATGGCCGACTGTTCCACGATAGAGGAAGCCATACGGGCAGATGTTCTGGGCTTTGATTTTATCGGCACCACCATGGTGGGATATACCCCTCAGAGTACGGGACTTAAGATAGAAAACAATGATTTTGAAATTATCCGCGAAATTTTGGCCGATGTGAAGCATCCTGTGATCGCAGAAGGTAATATCAATACTCCTGAAAAGGCCAGGCGAGTGATAGAGCTCGGCTGCTACAGTGTGGTAGTGGGCTCCATTATTACCAGACCTCAGTTGATTACAAAGTCCTTTGCAGATGCCTTGAAGGGATAAAGACGATGAATATTGCAGTATTGGATATCGGCGGAACAGCTATAAAGTCGGGAATCTGGACGGGGAAAGCGTTAGAAGGCCAGAGGGAACAGGCTACTTATGCGGCGGAGGGCGGAGCGCGTCTGATGCAGCGGGTAAAAAAAATACTCCGGGAATACGGCGATTTTCAGGCTATTGGAATTAGTACTGCCGGGCAGGTAAATACAAGAGATGGCAGCATATTTTATGCCAATGACAATATTCCCGGCTACACCGGAACGAAGGTGAAAGGACTTTTGGAGGAGGAATTTCATGTGCCGACAGCTGTGGAAAATGATGTGAATGCCGCCGCTCTGGGAGAGCTTCATTACGGAGCGGCAAAGGGGCTTTCTGATTTTCTTTGTCTTACCTACGGAACCGGAGTGGGCGGAGCCATAGTAATCAGAGGCGGAATCTATTACGGCAGCAGCTTCTCAGCGGGGAGTTTCGGCGGTATTGTGGTGCATCCGGAATATCTGGGGAAGGAAGAATACAGCGGCTGCTATGAAAAGTTTGCCTCTGTCACGGCGCTGATAAATATGGCGAGGAAAATTGACTCCACGCTGGATAACGGCAAAAAAATTTTTGCCGCCATAGATCGCCCGGAGGTAAAAAAGGCGGTAGATCGATGGATAGACGAGGTTACATATGGTCTCGTTAGCCTTGCGCATGTTTTCAATCCTGGAGACATTGTCCTGGGCGGCGGTGTCATGGCCCAGCAATATGTGATTGGGGAGATCCAAAAGCGTCTTCCGGGAAGAATTTCTCCGGGGGTTCGCAGAATGCATGTCAGACAGGCGCTTCTGGGCAACCAGGCCGGTCTAATGGGAGCTGTGCACCTGGCAGAAAAGCTGGCGGAAAAAGAAAGAATGCTGTGACATGTAGAGGGGCCGGGTAAAGAAAAGCAATGGCGCTCATCCCTGCAGAATAATTTAACCATGTGTTCTCCGGCTTTTGCCTTCGTCAGTTGATGGGGGAAATCTGCTCTGGCTCCGGAAGGCTCCGGGGCCAGCAGAGCCTCACGGCCGTACCGCCTTTTCGGAAACTTTGTCGAATCCGATCAATTATTACAGAAGGCTTACCACCGACAGGTCGGGATGTTCCATAAGATTTACGTATTCTGAGCCACATTGAACAATGGGTCTGGAAAGATGGTCTTTGTTGATATAGATAATGTTTCCGTTCCGCCCATCGCTCAGAAGACAGGGATTTTGTATGTAAGCGTTCACTACGTTTTCCATAAACGAAAGCAGGTAGGAGACTTCATATTTCTCGAAGCCTTCTTCCTCAAATAGTTCAATGACGCGGAAAGGACATAGGGGACCTCTGTAAACCCTGGTGGCCGTCATGGCGTCATACACGTCTACAATTGCCACAAGTTTGGCGTAGGGATCGATCTGATTTCCCTTCAGTCCGGTGGGATATCCGGAACCATCACATCGCTCATGGTGCATCAGAGCAGCATTGCAGATGTGCTCGTCAGCGCTCTGAGAGACCAGAAGCTGATAGCCCAGGACGGGATGCTGCTGAATAATAACGAGCTCCTTGGCGGAAAGCTTGCCCGGCTTCGTAATTATGGACCGGGGGATATGGAGCTTGCCGATGTCGTGGAGAAGCCCGCAGGCAGTAGCCAGTTCTATCTGCTGAGGATTCCATTTTAGCCAGCCGGCCAAAATATTACAGATTAATGCCACATTAATGCTATGAGAAAAAGTAGATGAGTCAAATTCACGCATATTCTGTAAAAGATCCAAAATACCGATACGCCCTCTGTCAATTCCCAGAACCCGCAGCGTGCTTTTTAAAAGCTCATTTATATCCAAGGGCAGATTGTCCTTGACTACGCGCTGGATATTATCCTGTAGGAAATCCACACTGAGATCGTATTCCTTTTTAAAGGCCGGAAATACAGGATCCTTTTTGATGCGCTGCAAATAAGCCTGCTCCTGAGGGAAAAGCGAAGAGGAAGCCGAACCATCAGTGTTTTCTATGGAAATAGTCAGTATGCCATACAAATCCAGTTTCATTATGGATTTGTCCGTAAGGACAGTACCCCGGGGAAGAATCAGCTGTCGGTCATATGTAAGGACATCCTCAGCAACTGTCATCCCTGGGACAAGCTGGGTGGTTGAAAGTCTTTTCATCATATATCGATTATACTTTTATTTGTGGTATATGTCAATTTTTACACATTCTTCATAATTTGTTCATTGCCGGAAAAGATACAATGCTTGAATATCAATTGTAAATCTGTTACAATATGGTTTGGATTCTGGAAAATAAGTGTGTGTAAGCATGCACGGACGAATAAGGAAACGATATGAAAGTAATAGAAAAAATATTTGGTACACACAGCACAAGAGAGCTGAAGCGGATTATGCCTTTGGTGGATAAGATTGAAGAGCTGCGTCCATCCATGCAAGCTCTTTCCGACGAAGAGCTCAGGGGAAAGACTGAAGAATTCAAAAAGCGACTTTCTGACAAAGAGACCCTTGACGATCTTCTTCCGGAGGCATTTGCCGTGGTAAGGGAAGCTGCAAAGCGTGTGCTTAATATGGAACATTACCGTGTACAGCTGATTGGCGGCATTATTCTCCATCAGGGACGCATTGCCGAGATGCGCACAGGTGAGGGAAAAACTTTGGTATCCACCCTTCCCGCGTATCTCAATGCCCTGGAGGGGAAAGGTGTACATGTAGTGACCGTGAACGATTATCTGGCAAAGCGTGATGCGGAATGGATGGGACAGGTTCATGAGTTTTTGGGACTCAAGGTGGGCGTTGTGCTGAACAGTATGACCTCCGAAGAGAGACAGGCGGCCTATGCCTGTGATATCACCTATGTGACTAACAATGAGCTGGGCTTTGACTATTTGAGGGATAATATGGTCATCTACAAGGAGCAGCTTGTTCTAAGGGATCTGTATTACGCCATTATCGACGAGGTAGACTCCGTGCTGATTGACGAGGCCAGGACTCCTCTGATAATCTCGGGGCAGAGCGGCAAATCCACAGCGCTCTACGAGATGTGCGATCTTCTTGCCAGGCAGATGCACAGAGGAGAGGACATGCATGAGCTGACCAAGATGGACGCTATTATGGGGGTTGTACAGGAGGAAACGGGAGACTTTATCGTGAATGAGAAGGATAAGGTCATAAATCTGACGGAAGCCGGTGTGGAGAAGGTGGAGCGCTTTTTCCATATTGATAACTTCGCGGATCCGGAGAATCTGGAAATTCAGCATAATATTATATTGGCCCTTCGGGCGCATAATCTGATGTTTCGTGATCAGGACTATGTGGTAAAGGATGACCAGGTTCTTATCGTAGATGAGTTTACAGGACGTATTATGCCTGGACGGCGCTATTCCGACGGCCTGCATCAGGCAATAGAGGCTAAGGAACACGTAAAGGTAAAGAGAGAGAGCAAGACCCTGGCTTCCATCACCTTTCAAAATTTTTTCAACCTGTTCGAGAAAAAATGCGGCATGACAGGTACTGCGCTGACCGAAGAGAATGAGTTTCGGGAAATTTACGGGATGGATGTTGTGGAGATTCCCACCAACAGGCCGGTAATCCGTAAAGATCTGCAGGACGCGGTATATAAGACAAAGGCGGAAAAGCTGCATGCCATAATTGATGCGGTGGAAGAGGCCCATGCCAAAGGGCAGCCGGTGTTGGTGGGTACCATCACGATTGAGTCCAGCGAGGAGATCAGCCGTATGCTCACTAAGAGAGGCATCCAGCATAAGGTTCTGAATGCCAAGTTTCATGAGCTGGAGGCGGAGATTGTAGCTGACGCGGGAATACACGGGGCGGTGACCATAGCCACCAACATGGCGGGCCGAGGTACGGATATTAAGCTGGACGAGGAGGCAAGAGCCGCCGGAGGGCTTAAGATTATCGGTACCGAGCGTCATGAATCCAGACGCATTGACAACCAGCTCAGAGGACGAAGCGGACGGCAGGGAGATCCCGGAGAATCCAAGTTTTATATTTCTCTGCAGGATGATTTGATGCGCTTGTTCGGCTCCGAACGTCTGATTAGTATGTTTAATACCCTGGGGATTCCGGAGGGGCAGGAAATTGAGCATAAAGCCTTGACAAATGCGATTGAATCCGCCCAGAAAAAAATCGAGAATAACAACTTTGGTATCCGTAAAAACCTGCTGGAATATGATCGGGTTATGAGCGAGCAGAGGGAAATCATTTACGAGGAGCGTCGCCGGGTGTTGAACGGCGAAAGCATGCGTGATGTGATCTATAAAATGATAACGGACATTACAGAAAATTGTGTGGACATCAGTATCAATGAGGATGCGGACATAAAGGAATGGGATCTGAATGAACTGAACACTCTTTTGATTCCCACCATCCCTCTGCAGCCGGTGACGCTGGAAAGAATTCAGAAGCCCAAGAAGAACAGCCTGAAGCAGCAGCTGAAGGAAGAGGCTGTAAAGCTTTATGAGAGCAAGGAGGCGGAATTTCCGGAGCCTGAAGCCATCAGAGAGCTGGAGAGGGTGATTCTCTTAAAGGTAATTGACCGCAAATGGATGGATCATATCGACGATATGGAGCAGCTGCGTCAGGGCATAGGCCTTCAGGCGTATGGACAGAGGGATCCTCTTGTGGAATATAAGATGAGCGGTTATGAAATGTTCGATGAAATGACTCAGAATATTCGGGAGGAAACAGTAAGGCTTCTGTTCCACATTAAGATTGAACAGAAGGTGGAGAGAGAGCAGGTAGCCCAGGTGACTGGCACTAACAAGGATGATACTGCTGTCAAGGCCCCTGTGAAGAGGGGAAATGCAAAAATTTATCCTAATGATCCCTGCCCCTGCGGCAGCGGCAAGAAGTATAAGCAATGCTGCGGAAGAAAGGCTTGATGCGGTGTCGGGCTTATATCCAGAAACAGGAACCCCAGATATAAAAAAACGAAAATATATATGGAAAGAGGTGACGTTAAATGGTTGAACTGGATAACATGAAATCAGAAATTTTATCTTACGAAACTCCATTAGCGGAAGTGAGGGATTCACTTTGACCTGGCTAACAAGTCAAAGCGAATAGAAGAACTGGAAACGGAAATGGAGGCTCCGGGCTTTTGGGATGATCCGGACCGTTCCAACAAGCAGATGAAGGAATTGAAAAATCTGAAAGACACTGTTGAGGAATATAACAAGCTGTCCACTCAATATGAAGATATTCTTACGCTGATTGAGCTGGGATACGAGGAAAACGACGAGGAAATGGTGAAGGAAATCCGCAGCGATCTGGATGAGTTTATCAGGGACTTGGAAGAGCTGCGCATAGGCACGCTTCTTTCGGGAGAGTATGACAAGTGCAATGCTATTTTAAAGCTCAATGCGGGAGCCGGAGGCACCGAGAGCTGCGACTGGTGCGGCATGCTTTACCGTATGTATACCAGATGGGCGGAGAGAAAGGGCTTTGCCATAGAGGTGCTGGATTATCTTGACGGGGACGAGGCGGGCATTAAGTCGGTGACCTTTCAGGTCAATGGGCTGAATGCCTATGGCTATTTAAAGTCTGAGAAGGGAGTGCACCGTCTGGTGCGTATTTCCCCCTTTAACGCCCAGGGAAAACGCCAGACCTCCTTTGTGTCGCTGGATGTTATGCCGGAAATCGAGGAAGATCTGGATGTGGAAATTGACGAAAAGGACTTGCGAATTGATACCTATCGAAGTAGCGGCGCCGGAGGACAGCACATCAATAAAACCTCATCGGCAATCAGAATCACTCATATTCCAACAGGTACGGTGGTGCAGTGTCAGAATGAGCGCAGCCAGTTTCAAAACAAGGATAAGGCCATGCAGATGCTCAAGGCAAAGCTGTATCTGCTGAAAAAGGAAGCAAACGTGGAAAAGCTTTCGGATATCAGAGGAGAAGTAAAGGAGATCGGCTGGGGCAGTCAGATACGTTCTTATGTGCTGCAGCCCTATACGATGGTAAAGGACCACAGAACCGAGGTGGAAACAGGAAATGTGGATTCGGTGCTGGATGGCAATTTGGATCCTTTTATAAACGGTTATCTAAAATGGATCAGCGTGTCACGCTGATCCATTTTTCACGGACGCTTTTATGGCGCTGTCGGAAATTTTTCCGTCTTTTCCGGGGAGCTCATTAAATCCAGAAAAAATGCAGTGGAAGTCATATACATATATGGCATCAGCCACAGAAAACCGATACCGAAAGATAAAAGACACAAAAGTATTAGCGGAAGAAAGCTCATCTGAATGTAAAATAATCTGCGCTTATGTCCTTTCATAAGCCGGATGCTGAGTTTTAAGGAATCCCGAGCGCTTCTGTCGGGAAAGTCAAGCATCAGGTAGAAGGTCTGAGAAAGGCTTAAAGACAATGGAATGTATATTGTGAGTCCGATTCCCAGAGAGATCAGAGCTCCAGTGCTCCATGCACTGTTTTGCGTGTTCAAAAACAACTCCAGGAACAGCTGGCTGGGAGTCAGGCAAACAGTGTTCAAAAGAGTGAAAACAGCAGAAACCCCAAGAGCCTTGTTGGACTGGCGCTGAAAGCCATAGAACAGATCCGCTGCGGAAAAGGGCTGTCCGCAGGCGACATTCAGAAAAAACAAGGAAAGACCCAGCTCAAATACGCCCAGGACTATGGATATCACTAGGGATAACAGGAAAAAAACAACGGACAGAACCGTTACGGCAGCTGTCTGTTGCGTCATTGCGTATACTGCGGTTTCCGTCATGGAAGCAATATTTGACACAAGAAAGGAGACGGCAAAAGAGATGAGGCTGCTCAAAAAGGTAACCAGAACAGCGCTGCCGTATTTCCCGGTCAGTTTATCTTTTGCCGCATTTTTAAGCTGTGAGCTGGTTTGGTATCGTGCTGACATTGCTTTGTCTCCCATGTTATATGGTATAGTTGGCGTGCATTCCGGTATATTTGATCCGGTCGGCAGCCTTTAGATCCTGCTGATAAGGATTTTTTTCATTATAGTATTTGATCTGCGTTCTGGTGGTGCCTCCTGAAACATAGGAGCGCCCGCATTCCGGACAGATGTCCGTGTGTATGGTTACGGAGGCAGACAGAACCCGTCCGTTGCCGGCGGCCGCCTTGGAATAGGCGTTGGTCACATGCTCCTGCTCGTGGGAACGGACTGCGGAGGGAGCAGACTGAGGGGATATATGCGAAGGCGTTTTAAAAGAAACGGCTTCGTTGGAGCCGTCCATATATTTGCGGTTTTTGCAGGTCTGGCATTCTCCTGTCTCTTCGCCCCGAACCTGTCCCGGCGTTTCTCCCTGCCCCCTGACTTTTCCGGCGAAGCCTGCCTCCCATGTCTGTCCCTGGGGGGAAATGCCTGTTCCGATGTTGCTTATGAACCAATAAGACATAAAATCCTTCTCCTTTTCTTTTTTAGATTCTTATTCTTCAAAAGTAATCCCATAATACTGTTCCATAAATTCCTCAAAATCCATGCCGAATGTCTGCTGGTAGAGGACATTCATCTGATTGCGGAAGTTTTCGTTCCGCATACGGGCAGGCAGGGTGACGAAAGTGAATACAATCATTGCTATTGCTGAAAGAATCCCTGCGCAGGAAAGCCAAATTCCAGCCTTGCTTGTGGGCTTCATTTTTTTGCCTGAACGATAAGTCAGAATCGCAAACAGTATGCCCAAAGCACCAAGAGGAAGCGATAGCACTCCGGTACAGGCAACGGTCAGGGATATTAACCCGCAGATGAGAGAAGCATATTCAAAGCCTCGTCCTTTATGGGGACTGTGGGTGGGCTGATTATAATAGCTGCTGTGGGAAGCGTTGCTGTTCCAGCGGTCCCAGCCGTTTGTATTGCCGTTGTAATCCATATCCGCATCCATACCTTTCCAACTATTTTCATTCCCTTATACTCTATCATTTTTTGCTGGATTAATCAATTGTTTTCCAGTATAATATAACGGAGTCCGCTGAAGCGGGCAGGGAGGTTATAAGCATGGATATTTTGCAGAAGCTCGAGGAAGAGTTAGGCGTTGAGAAATGGCAGGTGGAGGCCGCTGTAAAGCTCATTGATGAAGGCAATACCATTCCCTTTATTTCCCGATACAGGAAAGAGGCGACGGGTTCTTTAAACGATGAGCAGCTGAGAAATTTGAATGAGAGACTTGCGTATCTGCGCAGTCTGGAGGAAAAAAAGGAGCAGGTGCTTGGAAGCATAGAGGAGCAGGGGAAGCTTACCGAAGAGCTCAGGGAGAAAATCGTGGCTGCACAGACCCTTGTGGTAGTGGAGGATCTGTATCGCCCGTTTCGGCCCAAAAGAAAGACCAGGGCCAGTATGGCAAAAGAAAAGGGACTGCAGGGGCTGGCGGATTTTATTCTGGAGCAGACAGCGGACAAGCCTCTTGAGGAGGAAGCTGAAAAATACATTTCACCGGAAAAAGAGGTTTTGGATGTTCGGATGGCTCTGCAGGGAGCGGAGGATATTATTGCCGAGAGCATTTCCGACGAAGCCGATTACCGGCTGTATATCCGTAATGTCACTATGGAGGAAGGGGTGATTGCGAGTACGGCCAAAGATGAAAAGGTTCAGAGCGTTTACGAGATGTACTATGATTTTGAGGAGCCTGCGAAAAAGATTGCAGGCCACCGGGTGCTGGCTCTGAACAGGGGAGAAGCGGAAAAAGTGTTGGCTGTAAAAGTGAATGCTCCGGTAGAGCGGATTTTACAGTATCTCGGGAAAAAAATTATTACCTCCCAAAATGTTTATACCACCCCTGCGCTTCAGGAGGCCATAAAAGACAGCTATGACAGATTAATAGCGCCCGCGATTGAAAGGGAAATCCGCAATGAGCTGACGGAAAAGGCCGAGAACGGCGCCATTGCGGTATTTGGTAAAAATTTGGAGCAACTGCTCCTGCAGCCTCCCATCGCGGGAAAAGTGGTGCTGGGCTGGGATCCTGCCTTCCGCACAGGCTGTAAGCTGGCTGTAGTCGACCCTACCGGCAAGGTTCTGGACACAAAAGTAATTTATCCCACGGCTCCTCAGAATAGGGTAAAGGAAGCCAAGGCGGAGCTGAAGAGGCTGATTGAGAAATACCATGTGGATCTGATTTCAGTGGGGAACGGAACTGCTTCCAGGGAATCGGAGCAGGTGATTGTGGAGCTGATTAAGGAGCTGAACAGACCGGTGCAGTATGTAATCGTCAATGAGGCGGGGGCATCCGTTTATTCCGCCAGCAAGCTGGCCACGGAGGAATTTCCCCATTTTGATGTAGGGCAGCGCAGTGCGGCGTCCATTGCCAGGAGAATTCAGGATCCGTTGGCTGAATTGGTCAAAATTGATCCCAAGTCCATCGGAGTGGGACAGTATCAGCACGATATGAATCAGAAGAAGCTGAATGACGCCTTAAACGGCGTGGTGGAGGACTGCGTAAACAAGGTGGGCGTGGATCTGAATACAGCCTCGGCTTCTTTGCTGGAGTATATTTCCGGCATCAATAAAACTATAGCAAAAAATATTGTGGATTATCGGGAAAACAACGGACGTTTTACAGACAGAAAGCAACTGCTGAAGGTGGCAAAGCTGGGGCCCAAAGCATTTGAACAGTGCGCAGGCTTTATGAGGATTGCAGACGGGGATAATCCTCTTGACGCCACCAGCGTCCACCCCGAGTCTTATGATGCGGCGTTGAAGCTTTTGGATAAGCTGGGAATGACCTTGGAGGATGTAAAAAAGGCCCAGAAAAAAGCGAGGGCCGATGCAGCGGTTCCAAAGAGCGGCACAATCGACAGGGGAAGCGCGGGAGCTGGCTCTGGGGAAAATGAGCGCAGAGGGAAAAGGCCGTCTCAGGTTACGGTGAGAAATACAAATACCGCCATGGGCAGAGCGCTTGCGGCGGCCGTAGGAGGCATGGTTCTGGATAAGGACCGTACAGGACATAAAGGCAGAGAAGGAAAAGAACCCATGCAGAATGCCCGTATCCATAGAGAGATTTCCGGCCTGGAAAGCCGCATCAAGGATAAAAAGCTTCTGGCCCGGGAGCTGGGAATCGGGGAAATTACCCTGACGGACATTTTGAAGGAGCTGGAAAAGCCCGCAAGAGATCCCAGGGAGGATATGCCCCGTCCCATACTGCGCAGCGATGTGCTGGATATGAAGGATTTAAAGCCAGGCATGATCCTAAAAGGGACGGTGAGAAATGTAATTGATTTCGGCGTGTTTGTGGATATTGGAGTACACCAGGATGGACTGGTGCACATTTCTCAAATTACCGATCGTTATATCAAACATCCGCTGGAGGCCGTCAGTGTGGGAGACGTGGTGGAGGTACAGGTTCTTGATGTGGACGCGCCCAAAAAACGGATTTCACTGACTATGAAGATACAGGCGGCGCATTCGAAAGGGTGAAAGCCGCTTGAAAGCAAATGACGGTTGACATTTCTTTCACAACAGAGTAATATTTTCACAGAAGGCGCTCTATGCCATTCAGGGCGCCCGGCATAAGAAAGTTCTTCGGGGTTGGGTGAAATTCCCTACTGGCGGTAAGCGTTTTGCGGTTGGCAAAGGGCGAGTCCGCGACCCGCACGGCAGCTTGGATAAAAGGCGGGCGCTGTGCGGCTGATTCGGTGAGAATCCGAGACCAACAGTAAAGTCTGGATGAAAGAAGAAATGCCTTTGGGCAGCAGTACATAACGAAGGTTATGTTTCTTTGGAAACCCCGGATTGAAAGATCCGGGGTTTTTTCCGGAAGAATTTTCCTGCAAAAACATAGAGACTTTCACGGGAGGAGAGCCTCGGAAATGGAGGAAAATACTATGAATGGTTTGTTTCAAAGTGTGGCGCAGAATGTTGTTTTTGTGCTGGAGTTTCTGGCTGTAATAGCCATTTTGTTTGCAGCCGCCCTTTTTTTGGAAAAGGCAGCTCAGAAAAAGAGGGGAGTAAGGGAGACTGTTTTTACCACCAGAAAAATGGCTATGGTGGGAATGTTTTCGGCTGTGGCGATGATTCTGCATATTCTTGATTTTCCGCTTCCCTTCGCCCCCAGTTTTTATAAGCTGGATTTCAGCGAGCTTCCTATATTGGTGGGCACCTTTGCCTTTGGTCCGGCGGCAGGAGTCATGATGGAATTTATTAAAATTCTGCTCAAGCTTCTGGTAAAGGGTACATCCACCGCATTTGTGGGAGATCTGGCAAATTTTGTGGTGGGATGCAGTCTGATTTTGCCCGCCTCTGCAATCTATGTCTTTCGGAAAAACAAAAGGAGCGCAGTTTTGGGCTGCGTGGCGGGAACCATTATTATGACCGCCTTCGGCACGGCTTTTAATGCGGTGTATCTGTTGCCGGCTTTTTCTGAGTTATATGGCATGCCATTGGAATCCATACTGGAAATGGGAGCAGCCGTAAATCCCTTTGTGTCGGAGGGAAGCGTGGTCTCCTTTGTGGCGGCCTGCGTAGCGCCTTTGAATTTGCTCAAAGGAACTGCGGTGTCGGTCGTTACGCTGCTTATTTATAAGCCTCTGAGTCCCATTATCAAGACGGGGCACAGGATGTAGGAAAGAGGTTATTGTCAAGACCGGCTTTATGTTGTCGAAGCCGGTCTGTTTTTATATTCTTTTCTAAAGAAAATCTTTAGAAATTTACCAATCTATTTTTCAGCTTTGCTCTATATGATATTACAGAAAGTGGTTGACAGAGACCAAAATGTATTGTATTATGCAAATAGTACAGCAATACAGTAGCGCTGTGCGCCAAGGAGGAATTACATATTTTATGAGCGCATTGGTTGAAATCAAAGATGTGTGTAAGGTGTATAACCCGGGAGAAAATGAGGTCAGAGCGCTTGATCATGTGAGTGTATCCATTGACCAGGGGGAATTCGTGGCTATTATAGGCCAGTCGGGAAGCGGTAAGTCCACACTGATGAATATGCTGGGCTGTCTGGATGTTCCTTCCAGCGGTCTGTACAGGCTCCATGGGCAGAATGTGTCGGAATTGGATGACGATGAATTGTCTGACATACGCAACCGGGAGATTGGATTTATTTTTCAGGGCTTTAATCTGATTCCTAATCTGACGGCTCTGGAAAATGTGGAGCTTCCGCTGATTTACCGGGGAGTGGGTAAGTCCAAGCGGATGGAGCTGTCGAAAAAGGCTCTGGAAAAGGTGGGCCTTGGACACCGGATGGACCACAAGCCATCGGAGATGTCGGGAGGCCAGCAGCAGAGAGTTGCTATAGCGAGAGCCATAGCCCAGGCCCCGCCCATTATACTGGCCGATGAGCCTACGGGAAATCTGGATTCCCATTCCACGAAGGAGATTATGGGGATTTTAAAAGACCTTCACCGGGACGGCAGAACCGTAATACTCATCACCCATGACAATGAGATTGCGGCCCAGGCCAGAAGGGTGATTAAAATAAAGGATGGACATATAGAGGCAGATTCTGCGTCCAAAAAAGAAAAGGAGGAGGGCGACGCAATGAGAGCTGCCTCTCTGGAATATGAGCTGGATGCAAATACGGTAAAGGAGCAGACAATATGAAAAAGAAGGATAAGAAGCAGGAGCAAGGAATGGCGCTGCAGGAGAACGCGGCTCCTGCGGTGAAGAAGAAAAAACGTAAAAAGGCGCCGGTGATTATAGGCGCCGTTGTGGTTTTGTTTGTGGTGGTGCGCGTGGCAGGATGCGCGCTGACTCCTGCGGCGGCAGTGGTTGTCACCACGGTGCAGGCTCAGCGGGGAGATTTGCAGGATAGCATCAGCACCAGCGGCACTGTTGACAGCGAAGAAACAGAGATTGTATTTGCTTCAGTTTCGGGAAAATTGGGTGAGGTCAATGTTGCGGCGGGAGACGCCGTTAGCGCAGGTGACGTGCTGGTAAACTACGACATGGAAGAAATGGAGCGAACTCTTCAACAGGCGGCACTGAATCAGCAGAAAAGCACGGCTGTTTACAACGGTGCCATGGCGGATAATTCGGAAAATCAGGCGAAGCTGACGGAGGCAAACACGAACCTGGAAGTGCTTGACCAGCAAATAGCGGATAATAAGTCATATCTGAAGGATCTCCAGAAGCAGCTGAGCCAGAGCCAGAGAGACACCAGCAATGGCCTGGCGAATGAAAGCTACCAGCTGACGAATCGGTTAAATGATCTAAACAGTCAGCTTTCGGCTTTGGGGAGTCCTGGAGATCCGGGCTACGACGCAGCACAGGCGCAGGCGCTTTCTCAGGAAATTCAGTCGGTGAATGCGCAGATCAGCAGAAACAGCTACCTTCAGTCCGTGGCCACCTCCACTGATTACCATGCAGAGCTTCAGGAGGAAATTACGGATGTACAGGAAAGGATTGCTGACTATGAAGAATACAGGGCGGAAATGGAAAGTCAGAAAACAACCAGTGAAAACAGCATTCTGGACGCCTATGACAGAGAGAGCTACAGCGCGGATAAGCAGCTGGCAGATTTGACCTATCAGCAGGCCGAGCAGGAATATTATGAAGCCAAGCAGGGGATCAGGGCCGAATTTGACGGTATTGTGACGGAGTGCAGTGTTGTATCAGGGGCAACTGTGACGGATGGGGAGCAGCTGCTGACGCTGAAAAGCAGTCAGGATCTGAAAGTAACTTTCCAGGCTTCAAGGTATGATCTGGAAAAGCTGGAAGTAGGACAGAAAGCAGAGATTACCATTTCAGATCATATGTACGAGGGAGAGGTAAGCAAAATCAACAGAATGGCTACCTTAAATGAATCTAACACCCCTATGGTGGGAGTAGAGATACATATTACCAATCCCGATGACAGGATTGTTCTGGGTCTGGATGCAAAGCTGGTAATTTATACCCAGAAGGCAGAGGATGTGCTTTTGATTCCGGTGGAGGCCATCAATGCAGACAAGGATGGAGACTTCCTGTATGTAGTAGAAAATGGTGTGGTAGTGAAAAAGAGTATTGTCTGCGGTATTTCCACCGATACCTACTCAGAAGTAACCGAAGGAATCACGCAGGAGGATCAGATTATTTTAAGCTCCTACGCTACCATAGAAGAGGGTATGGCAGTTACCGCTGTCCCGGCCCAATAGGAGGCTTACATGGCACAGGTTTGGGAATATATAAAAATAGCCCTGATGAATATCAGGAGTAATAAAGGACGTTCCTTCTTGACCATGCTGGGCATTATCATCGGTATTTCATCTGTTATCATGATTATATCCATTGGAAACGGCCTGAAGGGGGGCATTAATGATGAGCTGAACGCCATTGCGGGCGGGCAGATTTACATTTCCTATGGTGACAATGATGAAGGAATTTCTTTGGAATTTACGGAGGATGATGTGAATGCCATAGTGGAGACGGTGCCTCATGTGAAGGCGGTTACGCCCGCATGGTCCTTCAGCGGAACTTCCACCGGCAGAAAGGGAACCTTCAACACTACGGCTTCCTTTGGTATGCCGGGATTGGAATATGCAACAAATGACCCTCTTGTAAAGGGAAGATATTTTACTGAGAGTGATTACTATTCTGCCAATAAGGTATGTATTTTAACGGAAAACAGCGCCAGACTATTGTTTGGAACCACAAATGTAATCGGAATGACCTTTGACTTTACTCTGTACGGAATTACCCAGGAATTTACGATTATCGGCATCAGACAGGACAGCACTTCCATGCTTTCGGGGCTGATGGTATCAGATACTGTATCCATGGAAGCTCCTCTGTCAGTAGTGTCATCTTCTTATGGTTTTTATGTCACCATAAATGATTTGCTGATTGTCAGCGACGGTGCGGAATATGCGACACAGGTGGCGTCCGATACTGTGCGGCTTATGGAAAACAGACATGATGTCCGCGGAAAGGATGTTATACAGGTGGAGAATTTTAATGACTATTTGAGTCAAATGGATCAGATTCTGAGTTATGTTACCATATTTGTAGTGTTTGTAGCGGCAATCTCCCTTTTGGTAGGTGGGATCGGTGTAATGAATATTATGCTGGTTTCTGTAACGGAGCGAACCAGAGAAATCGGTATCAGAAAGGCGCTGGGAGCAAGAACGGGCTCGGTGCTTCTGCAGTTTCTTTCGGAATCAGCCATTATAACTCTTCTGGGAGGTATAATTGGCATTATTATGGGTGTTTTGGGCGCTTCAGCGATCTGCTCTCTGATTGGCTTTACGGCCCGGGTAAGTCTGGGCACGGTGCTGGGAGCTAGTCTATTCTCCTCAGCGGTAGGAATTTTCTTCGGCATTTATCCTGCGAGGAAGGCGGCCAGATTAAGCCCTATAGAAGCCCTCAGACATGAATAATTCTGGCGAGAACTCAAAAGACAGGCAAGGGCGCATGAGAAAAACTCTGTGTAAGGAAATATCATTACACAGAGTTTTTATTTTGTAAAAATTCTGAAAAAACATTTCAAACTTTAACCTAATCATAAAAACTCTAAAAAGAATGTGAAATTTTAAATTTATCCGGTTTTACGTCCCGTTTTCATGCTAAAATAAAAATAAATAGTACGAGGCCATGAAAAAAGATATGCCCGCGTCAGCGGACAAGAATAGGTATCCGCGGCTGCAGAGAGCTGCAGAAGGGAGGGAAGATGAGCGCATTCGTAAGTTTTGAGGGGGTTAAAAAGATATATAAAACTGGAGAAGTGGAAATCACAGCTCTCCATGATGTGAATTTCCGGGTTGAAAAGGGAGAGTTTTGCGTGATTGTGGGAGCGTCCGGTGCGGGCAAGACTACCATTCTAAATATTTTGGGAGGGATGGATACTCTGACGGAGGGGCGGGTTTTTCTGGATGGGCGTGAAATATCCCGCTACAGCCAAAAGGAGCTGACCGAATATCGGCGGTATGACATCGGCTTTGTTTTTCAGTTTTATAATCTGGTACAGAATCTGACGGCGCTGGAGAATGTGGAACTGGCAGCCCAGATCTGTAAGGATCCCCTGGATGCTGCAGAGGTGCTGAAGGAGGTTGGCCTCAGTGAGAGGATGAGCAACTTTCCCGCACAGCTTTCAGGAGGAGAACAGCAGCGTGTGGCTATAGCCCGTGCGCTGGCCAAGAACCCTAAGCTTCTTTTATGCGATGAGCCCACGGGCGCGCTGGACTACAATACCGGTAAGGCAGTGCTGAAGCTGCTTCAGGATACCTGCCGCGATAAGGGCCGTACTGTGGTGGTGATTACGCATAATCAGGCGCTTACGGCAATGGCGGACAGAATCATCACGGTAAAAAACGGCACGGTAATGAGTATGGTAAGGAATGAGCACATTGTTGACATTGCGGACATTGAGTGGTAAACGGAGGCCGGCATGATAAGAAATACCATTTGGAAATCCACCTTTCGGGAGATCAGGCAGAGTTTCGGACGATTTATGGCTATTTTGGCTATTGTAGCGCTGGGAGTGGCCTTTTTCTCCGGTCTGAAGGTGGCCAAATCAGCCATGATAAAGACGGCGCAGCAATATCTGGAGAACACGGAATTCTATGACTTTCGTCTGGTATCTACACTTGGCTTTGAGGAAGAGGATGTGGAATTTTTTGCATCTCAGGAAGAAGTGAGGGGGGCGGAAGGTTCCGTCACATGGGATGTGCTTTATGAAATAGACGAGGGGAGCGGCGGTGTAATCAGAGCTCATACGCTGACAACAAAGGTAAACCAGGTCAGAGTGCTTTACGGACGGCTTCCGGAACGGCCTGAGGAATGTGTTGTGGATGCCAATCTTTTCGGAGAAGAAGATTTGGGCAGGACAATTGTCCTCTCATCGGAAAATGAGACGGAGGATCTGGATGCCTTTTCCTATCAGGAATACACCATTGTGGGCATTGCGCAGTCTCCCTATTACCTGCAGTATGAAAGAGGAAACACTTCTCTGGGAAGCGGCCTGGTGAACGGTTTTATGTACCTGATGCCAGAAGGGTTTGCAATGGATTATTACACTGAAATATTTGTGAAATTCCAGGAGGATTTTGCTCTTTACAGTGATGAATATAAGACATACATAGAGGAAAGGGAGGCTGTCTGGGAGGACCTGACCGTTCAGGCAGCCAGCCGCAGATTTTATAATATTCAGGAAGAGGCAGCTGCTGAACTTGCGGACGCCAGGCGGAAACTTGCTGAGGAGAGAGCGGATGCAGAGGCGGAACTTGCGGACGCGGAGGCGGAGCTTGCGGACGCAGCCGCCGAAATTGCTGCTGGAGAGGCGGAGCTCGCGGATGCCAGAAAAGAGGCGGCGGCTGCGGAGGAAACGCTGGATCAGGAGGAGGCGAGACTTGCGGATGCCAGACAGCAGATTGTAGATGGGGAAGCGGAAATTGCAGCTGGGGAGACGGAGCTTGCGGATGCTATTGACGAGTGGAGTGACAGAAGCAAGGAAGCCAATGATGGCTATAATCAGGTGAAAAGCGCAATGGATGAGCTGGAACAGCAAAGCGCCCGGTTGGATGAGCAGGAGGCCCGGCTTTTGGTGGGGGAGACTGCTTTGCAGCAGCAGCAGGCGGCCCTGGACGCCCAGAGACAGCAGACACAGACAGAATTACAGGAGGCTACGGCCGCGCTGGATGAACAGGAGGCACAGCTTTCGGCGGCTTATGAGGCAGGAACCATTACTGAGGAAGCTTATGAGGCATCGTTGGCTGCTATAGAAGCGGGCCGGTCAGAGCTTGAGCAGCAGCGGATCCAGGCGGAAGAAACCTTTGGGGCGGCCCAGAGCGGCCTGGATGCCTACGCTCAGGAGCTGGATTCAGGGAGAACCGCTCTGGAGACAGGTAGACGGACGATAGCGGCATATCAGGCTCAGCTTAATGAGGCCATGGCTCAGGTAGAGGCAGGAGAACGCCAGCTGGCCGGCGCGTGGATGCAGATACAGGATTCCCAGGCGGAGCTTGAAAGAGGGAAAGAAGAGCTGGAGACAGCCAGAACGGAGCTTGCAGATGGGGAACAACAGATTGCGGACGCCAGAGCTGAGCTCGCGGATGCAAAGCAGGAAATCCAGGATGGAGAAGCGGAGCTTGCGAATGGAAGACAGGAGTATGAGGACGGACTGTCAGAGTATCAAAATGCCAGAGAGGAATTTGAAACTCAGATGGCGGACGCGGACGCGGAGATCGCTGATGCCCAGAAGGAACTTGACGATATGGAAAAGCCGGAGACTTATGTGCTGGGAAGAGATGCGAATATAGGATATGTGTGCTTTGAGAATGATTCGGCGATTGTAGACGGCATTGCCAATATTTTTCCTGTCTTTTTCTTTTTGGTGGCTGCTCTTGTCTGCAGCACCACTATGAACCGCATGGTGGAAGAGCATAGAACTCAGATCGGTGTGTTGAAGGCCCTGGGCTATCAAAAAGGCATTATTATGTCGAAATACCTGATTTACTCGGGGACTGCGGCTTTTGCAGGGGGAGTCCTGGGTTTCTTCGGAGGTTCCATGCTTTTTCCCCAGGTCATCTGGACGGCATACGGCATTATGTATCGGGTGGACAGCCTACGGTATGTTTTTGACTGGCGTTTGGCAGCCGTATCTTTGGCGGCTGCGCTGTTGTGCACCATGGGGACTACCTGGTTTACCTGCAGGTATGAGCTTTCCCAGGTGGCGGCGGAGTTAATGCGGCCCAAAGCCCCCAAGGCGGGAAAAAGAGTATTCCTGGAATATGTCCCCTTTATCTGGCGCAGACTGGGCTTTCTGAGGAAGGTGTCTGTGCGCAATATTTTCCGGTATAAAAAGCGGCTGTTTATGATGGTGACCGGTATCAGCGGCTGTACGGCGCTTTTGGTTACGGGCTTCGGGGTCAAGGACTCCATAGCAAACATTGCAGAGCAGCAGTTTGGAGAGATACAGATTTATGACGCGGGCATAAGCCTTTCCGAAAATGTGACGGAGCAGCTTCAGGAGAGCATATCCGAAGCGGCGGGAGAGGTAATTGAAGAATATTATCCAGTAATGGAAAGCTCGATGGATCTTGTTTTTCAACAGAATTCAGAATCCATAAATCTTGTGGCGGCCAGCGACGATATGGACATCACGTCTTTTTTGAGCTTGCATACACAGGACAAAGAACCTCTGGAGTATCCGAAGGAAGGGCAGGCGGTAATTACCTGCAAGGTGGCGCAGCAGCTTGGAATCAGTGTCGGTGATACCGTGACTTTGCAGGATGGGGATGGGGGCTCCATAGTCCTGGAGGTATCAGGAATCTGCCGTAATTTTATTTATGATTATGTTTACATTAATGCAGCAGATTACGAGAACCAGATAGGAGAGCCGGCACAGTATAAAACTTTATGGGTAAATGTTGTACCAGAAGAGGATATTCACCTTATGTCCGCCGCCATAATGCAAGTGGACGGCGTTTCCAATGTTACGATTAATCAGGATACTATGGACAGGTTCAGCAGTATGATGGACAGTCTGAACATCATTGTGGTAGTAATTATCATTTGTGCGGGAGGACTGGCTTTTATTGTCCTGTACAATCTGACCAATATCAATATTACGGAGCGGGTTCGCGAGATTGCCACCATAAAGGTGCTGGGCTTTTACAAAAAGGAAACCTCTGCTTATGTATTCAGAGAGAATACGGTATTGGCCATGATGGGAGCTGCGGTGGGACTGCCGCTTGGTTATTTCCTCCATCGCTTTGTCATGGCGCAGGTGCAGATCGATATGGTGTCCTTTGACGTGAAGATACGTCCTGAGAGCTATTTATACAGCGCTGCGCTTACACTTCTTTTTGCGTGGCTGATTAACAGGTTTATGCGCCGGAAGCTGGCTCAGGTCAGTATGACAGAATCACTGAAAAGTGTGGACTGAGTATATTGGTACTTGCATTTTACCGGGCGATTCAATATAATAACGAAAGAAAACAATCGGAAAATACAATGGGAAGGTATAACATAGAGGCAAGGCGGAAGGATAGGGCAGATGGTTGAATTGGATATTAAAATCGAAGCGGGAGACTTGTATGACTATATGCTTATGCACGCATACAACAGCCCCGGAGGGATTATGGGGAGCGCTCTGGGAGCGGTAATGGCAGTTTTCGCACTGATGACGGGCCAGTGGATTTTTCTGGTGGGAGGAGTTCTGTTGCTGCTTTATCTGCCCTGGACCTTGTTTATAAAAAGCAGGCGCCAGGCTCTTGGCAATCCTGCCTTTAGCCAGCCCCTTCACTATGTGCTGGATCAGGAGGGGATCTGCATTTCCCAAAAGGAGCTGGAGACGCGGCAGTCCTGGAAGGACATGGTAAAGGCGGTATCCACCGGACGAAGTATTATCGTATATACCTCCCGGGTCAACGCTACTATTTTTCCCAAGGAGCAGTTGGGCGATAAAAAGGCGGCTGTGATTGAAATGATTTCCACCCACATGCCGCCATCCAAGGTAAAAATAAGATCATGAAGCAGAATGGCTTTTGGGAGGAGGGGAAGCAGGTGGAAGAGGCTCAAGATAAATTTATATTTGAGACAAAGAGCTGTGAGGAGACATTTGCTCTGGGGGAGATGCTTGGGAGAAAAGCCTCTCCGGGACAAATTTACGCTCTGATCGGGGATCTGGGAACGGGAAAAACTTTGTTCACGCAGGGAGTGGCCAGGGGACTGGGAATAAAGGGTCCGGTGAATAGCCCCACCTTCACGGTTCTGCAGGTATATGATGATGGAAGAATCCCTTTTTACCATTTTGACGTATACCGCATAGAGAATGCGGAGGAAATGGAAGAGATCGGTTATGAGGACTGCTTTTATGGGCAGGGGATATGCTTGATTGAATGGGCCGATCTGATTGAGGAGCTGCTTCCGGAGAGCTATGTGCGTATTACCATCGAAAAGGACTTGGAAAAAGGATTTGATTATCGTAAAATTATAATGGAAGAGATAACTGAGGGCTAATATGAAAATTCTGGGACTGGACAGTTCCGGCCTGGTGGCCGGAGCCGCTGTGGTGGAGGATGATGTCCTTGTGGCAGAGTACACCGTCAACTATAAGAAGACGCATTCGCAGACATTGCTTCCCATGGTGGACGAGCTGAGGAAAATGACAGAGCTGGATTTAAGCAGTCTTGACGCCATAGCCATTGCGTCAGGTCCGGGCTCCTTTACGGGGCTGCGTATTGGAGCGGCCACTGCAAAGGGAATGGGCTTGGCTTTGGAAAAGCCTTTGGTGGAGGTGCCTACCTTGGAAGGGCTTGCCTATAATCTTTGGGGAACGGACAATCTGATCTGTCCACTGATGGATGCCCGAAGGAATCAGGTGTATACAGGCTTATACGAATTTGTCCGTACAGCAGAGGGGCTTTCCTTGAAAACTGTTGCCGTACAGCAGACGGCTGACATTGGGGAAATATTGGAGCAGATTAATCTTTTGGGAAGACAGGTGATTTTCCTGGGAGATGGAGTCAGGGTATATGAAGAAAACATATGGGGGCGTACCAGGGTACCCTGGATATTTGCGCCTCCCTCCTGCAATCGGCAGAGAGCGTCGTCGATAGCTGCCCTGGGAGCTCTGTACTATGCTCAGGGAAAAACAGTTCCAGCGGCAGCCCATCGGCCGGAATATTTGAGGAAGAGCCAGGCGGAGAGAGAGGCTGAGGCTAAGAAAAGAGCAGAATGATATGAAAATTGCTGTCAGAAGGTTAAGAGAGGAAGATGTGGAGCCCTTGAGCGTGATAGAGTCGTCCTCCTTCAGTATGCCTTGGTCCGCCCGGGATTTTGCGGATTTGCTGGAAAAACCCTACTGCTTTTACCTGGTGGCCGAGGCGGATGACAGGGTGGTTGGCTGCTGCGGCTTTACGGATTTGTGCGGCGAGGGCAGCATTGACAATGTGGTAGTGGCAGAGGAATACCGCGGCAGGGGAATTGCCCAGAGAATGCTGAGAGAGCTTCTTGTTTTAGGGGAAAAACAGGGAATCTGTGATTTTACGCTGGAAGTTCGAGTGAGCAATTCGGCCGCCATACATGTATATGAGAAGCTTGGTTTTGCGTCCGAGGGCGTCAGACCGGGATACTATGAAAGGCCTGCGGAGGATGCTTTGATCATGTGGAGGCGCAGGCAAAAGAAGCCGTGGCAGTAATTACCACGGGTCAGGTCTTGAATTTTCCGTTATAATGAAGTCTGTGCAGCCGGCACGTCCAATATTCATTTATTGTAAATTTGAAACAATAGATGGGGTGAAAGCGATAGAAAGCAGATTTTGAGCTTTTCGCCATCATGATGGAAAAGCCGCCTAAGAGGCTGAAATGGAGGATAAGATGCGCAGATACGATAACGGAAATGATCAGGCTGGGGGAGCGCTGGTGCAGGTTGTCTGCAACCGGTGCGGGAAAGAATTAAAGCTGGAAAAGGGATATCTGAAGGAGGGCTGCTTTACTGTGGATTACGCTTTTGGATACTTTAGTGAAAAGGATGGAATCAGGCATCGCTTCGATCTGTGTGAGAGCTGCTATGATGAAATACTGCGGCAATTTCGGATTCCGGTTCAGATCAGCCAGGAGAGAGAGCTTTTGTAGCCGGGACTCCCTGTGAAATATTAAGAAAGTATGGATAAATAAGAATGTTGGATGTTTGTTTGCTGGGCACGGGAGGAATGATGCCTCTGCCTTACAGGTGGCTGACCTCTCTTATGATGAGATATCAGGGAAAAAGTATATTGATCGATTGCGGCGAGGGAACGCAGATTGCCATGAAGGAAAAGGGTTGGAGTCCCAAACCTATCGATATTATATGCTTTACCCATTATCATGCGGATCATATCAGCGGACTGCCAGGCATGCTTTTGACTATGGGAAATGCAGACCGCAGGGAGCCTCTTCTGATCATTGGACCCAAGGGGCTTGAGCGGGTAGTGACCGCCCTGCGTGTGATTGCGCCGGATCTGCCTTTTGAAATACAGTGCAGGGAGATTACGGAGGCTGAACAGAATTTTTGCTTTGATGGATTTCGACTGGAGGCTTTTAAGGTAAACCATAATGTGCTATGCTATGGATATAGCATTGTTATAGAGAGAAAGGGCAGATTCCTGAAGGAAAATGCTCTGGAGCACCAAATTCCAGTACGGTTCTGGAGTCTGCTGCAGAAAGGAGAAGATGTGGAATGGGAGGGCAGGCGGTTTACGCCTGACATGGTTCTTGGCGCTCCCAGGAAAGGGCTTAAGGTCACCTACTGCACGGACACCCGTCCTACGGACAGCATTGTGAAAAATGCCAGATATGCGGATCTTCTGATCTGCGAGGGAATGTATGGCGAGCCTGACAAGCTTGCCAAGGCCAGAGAGTATAAGCATATGACCATGTATGAGGCGGCCCGGATTGCTCAAAAAGCCCAGGCATCCGGACTATGGCTTACACATTACAGTCCGTCTTTGCTTCATCCGGAGGAATTTATGCCTCAGGTCAGGAAAATATTTCCGGGTGCGGTAGCGGCGAAGGATGGAAGAACTATTGAGCTGAACTTTCAAGAGGAATAACGGAGAGATACGGTATGAAGAAACCCAACAAAAAAATCACCAGTATAACAATAATATTTGTCTGTGTAATTGTAGCCGTAGTGGGCTACTATTCCTATTTGTCAGGCAGGTCCAGGGAAAGCAGGCATGAGGCTGATCTGAGTGAGGTCCAGCTGGTGCTGAGCCGGGATTTGAATAATGATTACCCGCCCACCCCCAAAGAAGTGCTTCGGTATTATAATGAAATATTGGAGTGCCTGTATAATGAGGAGTGTACAGACGAGGAGATTGAACAGCTGGGGAACAAGGCCCGGGAAATGTACGACGAGGAGCTGTTGGAGAATAATGAACAGGAGGAATATCTGGCCAGACTGAGGGCGGATGTGGAATCATACCGTGAAAACAATATGAGGATTGCAAATTCGTCCGTGGCTTCCGGAGCAAATGTAGATTACTTTGAGGAGGATGGCTATGAATTTGCGCGCATTCATTGCGGCTATACGATCACGGAAAACGGCGTGAGCGGAGCTGTAAGGGAGGTATATCTTCTGCGCAGGGATGAAAACAGGCTTTGGAAAATCTACGGCTGGGATCTGGCTCAAAATGTAAATCCGGGCGGCGTTGAGGAAAGCGATAGCTAGCCCGGGGAAAAGTTGATTAATTATGGAAGATATTTTAATTTTGGCAATTGAAAGCTCCTGTGATGAAACGGCAGCTTCCGTGGTAAAAAACGGCAGGGAGGTGCTTTCGAATGTGATAGCCTCTCAGATTGATCTGCATACTCTTTATGGCGGTGTGGTTCCGGAAATCGCATCCAGAAAGCATATTGAAAAGATAAATCAGGTAATCGAGAGTGCTCTGCAGGAAGCAGGGGTTTTGCTGAAAGAAATTACAGCCATTGCGGTAACCTATGGGCCGGGATTGGTGGGAGCCCTTTTGGTCGGCGTGTCTGAGGCGAAGGCCATTAGCTTTGCGTCAGGTATTCCTCTGGTGGGAGTGCATCATATAGAGGGACATATCTGTGCCAACTATATTGAAAATAAGGATCTGGAACCTCCGTTTATCTGTCTGGTGGCCTCCGGAGGCCATTCTCATCTTGTGGAGGTGAAGGATTATGGTAAGTACAGAATTATCGGAAGAACGCGGGATGACGCGGCGGGAGAAGCCTTTGATAAGGTTGCAAGAGCCATAGGCTTGGGCTATCCCGGCGGACCTAAAATCGACAGGTTTTCCGGAGAGGGAAATCCGGAGGCCATTCACTTTCCGAGAGCAAAGGTGGAGGAAAATGAATACGATTTCAGCTTCAGTGGATTGAAGTCTGCTGTGCTTAATTATCTCAATGGCTGCAGAATGAAAGGGGAAACGGTGAGTGAGGCGGATGTGGCAGCTTCCTTTCAAAAGGCGGTTATTGATGTGCTGGTAGAGCATTCCATGCAGGCGATAAAGCAGCTTGAGTATAATAAATTCGCGATTGCAGGAGGAGTGGCTTCTAATTCTTCGCTGCGGAAAGCCTTTGAGAAGCGGTGCAAAGAAGAAGGAGTCCGTTTTTTTCATCCTTCCTCGGTTTTCTGTACGGATAATGCAGCTATGATCGGCGTGGCAGGCTATTATGATTTTGTACGTGGTGAAAGAAGCGGCTATGATTTGAATGCCGTGCCTAATTTAAAGCTGGGAGAGCGTTGAAATGACAGAAAAGAAAAAGCGCTGTACAGCCATTGTACTGGCGGCGGGCAGCGGAAGCCGAATGCACAGCAGCATGCCGAAACAGTTTATGTCCCTGGGAGGCAGGCCGCTAATATGCCACGCGCTTCAGGCAGTAGAGGAGTCGCCCATCATTGACGACTGTATTCTGGTGGTAGCTGAACGGGACGAGGACTATGTAAGAATTCATATTTTGGAAAAATATGGCTTTCGCAAGGTTGTATCCCTGGTTTCGGGAGGGGATGAAAGATACCTGTCTGTAGGGAAAGCTCTTCGCGTGCTGGAAATGGGAAAAATGCCGGTTCCCAACAGGGATGGGTATGTATTTATACACGATGGCGCGCGCCCTTTTCTCACTCAGCGTATTTTGCAGGATACCTATGAGGCTGTGGAAAAATATCATGCCTGCGTAGCGGCTATTCCTTCCAAGGACACCGTAAAGATTGCGGACGAAGAGGGATTTGCGGTGAAAACTCCGGACAGAAAAAACGTGTGGAGCATCCAGACGCCTCAGGTATTTGATGTAGAGTTGATTGTGGACGCGTATCGGATGCTGGAAGCAAATCAGGAACGCTTGAAGAAGGAAGGAATTATGGTAACCGATGACGCAGGTGTGGTGGAATTGTTCACCAGCCGGAAGGTGAAACTGGTGAAGGGCTCCTACGAAAATTTCAAGATTACCACGTGGGAGGATATGAAGGTGGCGGAAGCTTTTCTAAAGGAATAAAGTATCTACCGCCGTTTGCTGATAGAATTCTCAGGAGCTTTTGAAGATACGAAAAGTTTTTGAAAATTTGTGTAAAAATATGTTGACAGTCTTCCCTCTTTTTGTTAGAATAACTTTTGCCGCTGAATGAGCGGTGTACGCTTGGAGAGATATCGAAGTGGTCATAACGAGGCGGTCTTGAAAACCGTTTGTCCGCAAGGGCGCGTGGGTTCGAATCCCACTCTCTCCGTTTGGAGACGGTATTTGAGATAAGAGGTAATGGATATGCCGTATATCTCGCCGCTGTCCGATAAATGTGAAATAGATTTTTAATATCAGTTGCCTGGAGAAGTACCCAAGAGGCTGAAGGGACACCCCTGGAAAGGGTGCAGGTCGTTAATAGCGGCGCGAGGGTTCAAATCCCTCCTTCTCCGTTTTGTACCTTGACAAATAAACAGCAGTACGTCCCTGAAAATCCGAAGAGGAGAATCAGAGAGAGAGCGGCGGATGAAGAAGA
>CALWRA010000028.1 GCA_944383825.1 uncultured Acetatifactor sp.
ATAAAAGGCCCTCCTATGAATTAGATTTTATCATAGAAGAACCTTTGATGACATATTTACAGAAAAAGTTTCACACCGCCTCGGGATTGCCATGTAACAGAAAAATCGAGAATGTTCCATGGCTGTTTTCGCCAATAGATCATTCCCGATTGTGTGTTTACGTCTAGGTATTATGGAGATATCTCATCCCCCTTATACCCCCTGATGAGTGCCATTGTAACATGGATATTTTGGGATCGTCAAGGAAAATGTTACGAAATTATTACATATTACATTTTAGTTTGTGTCATTTTCTAACTTCCAGGAAATCGTTATGATTATCCTTGCTGGCTTTTACCACTTTCTAAATTTCAAGCCTATACCACTTATTATATCTCACACTTAAGAAATAATATCACAATAAATGGTAGCACACTTATTCTTATACCTTCGTTCACAAATTTCTGCTGGATAAAAACATTTATTTATTTGAGAATTTTTCAATCTCTCTTCAAAATATTCTAATTCTTCTTCATCCATACACATTTCTACTACATCTTCACGAATTATCATTTCATCCACATCAGAATCAAGCTTTATTATTAATTTTTTTTCCTGTCCTGAATATAATATTTGAATATATTCTTCGCTCTTTTCTGAAACTGTTTTGATATACTTCAGCATTTCTTCAATACCTTGTGTATCTACTTTTAGGAGAAACGACATCGTGTTATTCCTAAACATTTCAATCATAATTCCATTCTCCAATTCTAATCACTTAATAGGTACATGAATATTTTTTATTACATCAAAACCATTTCCATTACTTCTTGGAGTCAAAAACTCGAAATGCACATGAGGTGTATTTGGTAAGGTCGGTTGCCCTATTCCATGATTTCCCAAATAATCATCTGGTTTTATTCTAAATTGTCTGGTTCCATCAAGACTTCTCCATTTACCAGAATCTATCTTGACATAATCATCTCCCAAGAAGAGTCGCATCTCATTGTGAATATCTTGTTGGCTTATGCTTCTTCTCCATTCAGTCAGATTGATTGTCCTTCTTGTACTCCTATCTCTTCCAAATAGATTATTGCTTCTTCCATTCGACTGATACCCTGTTCTATCATATCTGGAAGAACTACCACTCTCTCCAGCCCCACTTCCCCCCTTACCATCTGCTCCATCAGCCCCACCATTTTTTGCGTCTGACGGACACTTACCTTCAGCATTATGCTCTCTTTTATACCCGCTGGGATCATAATACGTCACCGGGTTGTTGGCGCAATACGCATACAGGTTCATGCCGTCCCCCTGGTATGCGTCTTCCTGCAGGAACCGGCCCAGCACAGGGTTGTAATATCTGGCTCTCAGGTAATACTGGCCTGTCAGGCTGTCATACTGCTGGCCTGTGTAGCGGATACGATTTGAAAGCTGCTCCGCACTCTCCAAATCTGCTCCGAATGCGTCGTACAGATAGCTGTTGAGAACGGATCCCTCTTCGTCTGTGATCAGCGCTGTGCTGTACTGCTCGTCTTGGTGTAGGTAGCTGATTTCCCCGCCCCGGCTAACAGCCGCAACGCCTCCGCCTACCCCCAAATGGTAGCCAGTATACTTCTCTTCCCCTTCTTCTTCCCACAAAAGCTCTCCTTTGTGGTATACAAACCGGAGCCGGTTTTCCCCTTCCGCCAGCTCACAGCGCAGTCCTTCTGCATCATATCGGTTCTCCTGAACCTGCCCGGTTTCCGTCTCTACCCGGATCTGTCTGTGCCTGCTGTCGTAGACGTACCGGCGCACTCCTCCGGAGCCTCTTTCTTCTACTATACTTCCCTGACCGTCATAAGTAAACTGTTTTTTCCCTTCCGGGCTTTCCTCCATAATCAGCTGATTCTTCTGATTATAATGATAGATAGTTTCCCCTTTTGCGTCGCTCTTTCCGATTCGGTTGCCTGCAGGGTCATAGGTATAGCAGACGGCGGTTTCTCCCCTTCTTTCCTCCAGAAGGCGCCCTTGCACATCGTAGCGCCAGGAAATATCCAAGGCCGCCGTCCCTTCTGGTTCTGTTCCAGAGCCTGTCAGGCTCTCTTCCTGCTCTGCCATGCTCCGGAGCCCCCTCTGCCAGCCTTTTTTTGCTGTCCGGTTCCCGTTGCCGTCATATAGATATTCCAGGTATAGCAGAGTTTTCCCTCCGGCTTTGGTCTCCAAACTCTTTAGATTCCCAACCCCATCATAAGTATAGGCGGTTTCCCCTTCCTTGCCCCAGCGGATGTGTCTGACCCGATTCAGGGCGTCATATGCGTATCGTACGTCAAGTCCCTGATGGTTATAAACCCGACTTCGCCTGCCCAAAAGGTCATATTCATAGCAGGTGCGTGTGCCTGCCCCGTCCCGGATTTCTTTTACCTGGCCTGCCTGGTCGTAGACATAGGAGACCAAAAGCCTTCCTGCAGAACGCTTTTCCTTAAGCCTTCCGGTACTGTCATAGCTGTATTCATATGAATGGCCGCCACTGATCCCACGTATCAGCCTTCCCAGGCTGTCGTAGTGCCAGGTGCTGATGCAGGGGGTTTTCCTCTTCTCGTCCCACGCCTTCTCGTACACTGGCTGGCCGAACACGTTGCTTGCCCTCTCCAGGATCCTCCCATCCCGGTCAGTGTGACAGGCAAGATTACCCTCCAGGTCATACAGGAAGGTTTCCGTTTGTCCCAGCTGGTCCCTCCGCTCACTGACTCTGCCCAGGCTATTGTAATGGTACGTTACTGCGTTTCCCTTTCCGTCAGCTGCCCTGCTGACTTGGCCTGTGGGAGTATATTCCCAGCTTTCCCGCGTCCCGTCGCTGTATCCTGCTTCGGTAATCCTTCCCCAGCTGTCCAGATGACAGGTGATTCTGCTGCGGTTACCGTCAATGATACCCGTGATTTGGCCCCTGGAATTGTATTCATACTGCTGCAGGATGTGACTCTCACGCTTTCCTCTTCTGCCCGTTGGGCTTTCCCGGCGCACTTCCTTAATCTGTCCGTCCATTTCGTAGGCATAGCAGGTGCGTCCGCCAAAGGCGTCCCTCTCGGTCACCGGCTGGCCATTCTGATTGTATACTGTCTCCTGCACCAATTCACCAAAGGCGTTGGTGACCCGAATCCGGTTCCCACGGCTGTCGTAAGCATAGCATGTCCCCGGCATGGTCTCTGCTTCCGGAATGCCCGCTGTCCCCTTTTTCCAGCCATAAGGAGAAATTTCCTTAATCAGACGATCCTCCCGGTCGTACAGGAAGCGGGTTCGTGCCCCCGATGGATCCGTTCTGGCAGTCAGACGGTCTTTATAATCATAGCAGAAGCTGGTACAAAGGCTTTCTCCCTCCGTCCCTAAGATGGTGCGGGCGGTTACGTTTCCTGCCTGGTCGTAATCATACTTCACCCGTCTGTCAATGCCGTTCTTTCTGTCCAGCACCCTTTCCAGCACCAGGCGGTCCTCCCCATCATATTCTCTGTGGATTTCAAATCCCTTGGGAGTTATGGTTTTTATCAGGTTGCCGTTTGCGTCATAGCCGTACCGGGTCACCGCCTTGCTCTCCTGGCCGTTTCCCTGGATTTCTTCTATCTTCTCTCTCAGCCATCCGTTTTTATTGTAGCCATAACGGATAAGGCTCCTGGTTCCCTCCGCAATCGTTCGCTCCCTGCGGGTCAGGTTCCCCAGCAGGTCATAATCATAACGTACTCTGGCTCCAAAACCGTCTTCTACCTGACACAGCCGGTTGTTCGGATCATAGGAAAAGACAATGCTGTGCCAGCTTTGGGGTTCTTCTCCCTTTTGTGTCTCCTGCTGCCCGTACCGTTCTTCCACCTTGTTCCCCTGACTGTCATAAAGATATGTGATGGTGCGGTACAGGGTAAGCCCTTCTTCCTTGCGGACGCTGATTTGTTCTCTTGTTTTCAGTCCCAGGCCGTTATAGGCGTACAGGGTTTCCTTTCCTTCCCCATCCACCTCGCGGGTCACCTGCCCGTGGCCGTTGTATTCATACGTGTGGATCCGGTTTCCCTCCGGGTCCTTTACCTCCGTAAGACGGCCCATAGCATCATAGGCATAGCTCCAGCCCGCTCCATCGTCCTCCACTTCCTGGTAGGCTTCCGGCAGCACCTGCTTTGTCATATGCCCCTCCGAGTCATAAAACCGCCGTTCCACTCCCCCATCTGGATAGCGGATTCGGATACAGCTGCCATTGCTGTCATACTCGTAGCGGGAGCCTTCTCCCTCCTCCCCTTTTTCTGCATAGCTTACCGGATGTATCCAGGCCGTCACATTCCCGTCAAAGTTTCTGAACTGGCGTCTATGCCCCTGCAGGGGGGATATGATGTCTGCCAGACGGCCCTGGGAATCATACCGGTATTCGTATCCCTTTCCTTTTTCCTCCCACTGTCTGGGCGGGAAGTAAGACGTCAGGTTTCCCATGCGGTCATAAAAGCGGTAACTGATGTATCCCTCCCCATCTTTTCTTTTGGTTACAAAGTTCCGAGAGTTATAGGACAGCTCTACCGTCCCATAGACATTCCCGATGCTCGTCCTGCGCCCCACTTGGTCATAGTCATAGCGGGTCTCTTCTTCCCTTGGGGTGAGCACACGAATGGGCTGGGAATGGTCCGGTGCGTATTCCCTCCTGGTTTCGTTCCCAAGGCTGTCACGCTCCAAGACACATCTTCCCAAGCAGTCGTATTCTCTGGTGGTCTCTCTCCATTTCCCTTCCTCTATTTTTTCTCTGGTTCGGGTCAGGTTATGAGCGCTGTCGTAGCCATAGCACGTCTCCCTTCCTTCCGAGTCCCATGTGCGCTCTAGATCGTGGTTTTGGTCATAGCTTTTGTATTCCTCCAAGCCATCCGGATGTCTTTCCAGAATGACGCGTCCATAGGCGTCATATGCCCATTCCCTCCTGTGGCCCAGGCGGCTTGTTTCACAGATTTTACAGTTGTCCTCATTGTAGAGGAAAGTTTCCCGTGTACCGTCCTCATAACGGACACACTCCAGAAGAAGCCGGTCATTGTATTCATAGATCTCCGTTTTCCCGGTTTCGCTGTAAAAGATGGTGTTTCTTTTGTGGGCCTCGTCATAAGCAAAGCGCCAGTGTACTCCCCCGGGGAAGCTCTGGCTTGTAATCCTTCCCTTTTCGTCATATTCGTTGTCCAGGCATCGTTTTCCATTTTGATCGGTAACTGACAGGATACGGCCCAATTTGTCATATTCATAATGGGTCATCCCTTCATCCGGGTTCACCACATCCGTCAACAGCTCTCCCTCATATCGGTACTGAGTTCTTCTCCCGATTTCATCTGTGATCTCCAGGATCCGTCCATCTTTACATCTTACCTCCAGCACATTTCCAAGAGGTGTAGTGATCCGTTCCAGCCCTTCCTTTCCATAGGACAGCGCCAGACGCAGTTTGTTTGGGTATTCCACGTAGCGCAGCAGTCCCTGTCTGTTGTAGGCGTATAAGGTATGCTCCCATACATCCTGAAGCAAAAAGGGTTCCTCTCCTTCCGGAGACGTTTCCAGCACAAACCGGTCGGTTCCCCTGGTCATGTTCTCCCAGACGCCCTCACGCCATTCAAAACACAGACTGTGACCGGTGACCGTGTTCATATGCACTCTGGTATAAGCCATATCCTGCGTATCCCGAAAAATCCTGCTGGCATAGGGAAAATCCCATCCTCTGCCCAGCACGGAGCTTTCCCCGTTTGTGGAACGGTATATCCGCTCCAGCACAAGGGGGGCCGGCAGGCTTGCAAGGATGAAGTCCGTGGTCTTTATGGTATAAGCGCCCGTCACCGCGTCCACCGGATCGGAGATAAAGGCCGCCAGAAAATTGGCAAAGGCATTACGGGCAAGGCTCTCCCAAAGATGGAATTCCTGATCGGTCAGCTCGCACACCGCCCACTCTATACCTGTGTCTAATATGGTTCCCGTTATGGCCTCAATCACCTTTCCGTTCGTAGAATTTGCTCCAACCTGGAACACTCTTTGAAGGCTCGCAGTAGCCCTTGTGCCCACCTGTCCCTGCAGCAGTCCGATACCCACGCTGACTGCCAGTCCGTAAGGGTCCAACGTTCCCGTGTCGGCCAGCTGGTTAAGCCCGGTGTTCAGTACATTTCCTCCTACCTGCACCACAGTTTTCAGCTTAGCCAGCTCCTTGCTGTTGCAGGCAATTTTTCCGATTTTTCCCGTAGCCGATATGGCCTTGAAGGCACTGCCAATAGCCTTGCCCGATACAACGCCGAATGCAATATCCGCAACCTCCCTGGCAATGTAATAAAGCGTGTCGTTCTTAAACACATCATCCCGCAGGAAGTTATGTCCTCTGCTTAAATCTCCGGTATATGACTTCTGCATGTTGCTGAGCCCTTCCCCGGTATCCGAGGCGGCAAAGCCTGTCACAATTGTTCCCAGCACGATCGGGGCTACAATCCCGGCCGTTGCGCCTCCTGTGCATACTGTGGCAGCTACGGCTACGGCTGCAACCGTCACAGTCGCCATGATTTTCACAATACCCTTGAAATACTGGGAACGCCCCTCCTCGTATTTATCCACCAGCTGCTGCGTCACGCCCTCGTTGATACTGGTTCTCATGCTCTCATCGTTGGCGGTAACCCCCTCAATCATCTCCTGTAAAGAGGGGTTGGAAGCCGGCGTAGTGTCGGAAGCCGTCATTCTTACAAACACTGCGATAATTTTTGCCTCCTCTGTGAGCTCAATCTGAGATCCCTCCTCACCCACCTGAAGCTTTATGGAGTCCGCTTCCAGAACCATCTGCTTTAAGGGCTCCCCTTCCTCACTGATGGGCTCTCCCAGCAAAAGGTTTCCCTCCGTGCGGAATTCAATTTTTTTACCGCTGATGCTGGCATTTCCCTGGGTATCCAGTAAGATGCTGGTTTTGCCCTCACGATCCGCAGCAATACAGACAATAGAGGGCGTCATCATAAGCTCTGCGCCGTTTACATTAGAAAAAGATTTGTTGTCCGGTATCTCTGCATAGCTCGTGCCGCTCACCCCACAAGTCCGTATGGCGTGAACCGCAGCCGCCGCCTTTTCATCGTCACCAGGAAAATAGATATGTACCTGGCTTCCCACCTCTGGCATGCAATAGATAAAACTGCTCTCTATGGCATATGGAAAATATTTGGTGTTTGGCGAATCGTCATATTCAGGGTCAATGTGAAAATGCACCCGCACACAATTTCCGGAACGTTCCTTCACTGTGGCCGGTATGCTCATTCCAAAAATGTGGGGATTCTTCTTTGGGACGCACAGCGCTCCTTTTCTGCGTCCCAGCTTATAAGAGCGCATGAGCTCCCCGTTTTCCGTATGATACAAAATGTTTGTGACTATGGCGCTTATTCCTCTGAACCGTATCTTTTGGGCCAAGGAAAAACTCTGTCCGCAGGTTACCTCCCAGCCGATGCTTTCCTGGGGAAGAATTCCCGCACTGCTGCCCATGCGGAAATGCTTGTCCAAATCCTTGGTCTCCCGGTAATCCTCCTGACTCAGCTCATATTCCAACTCAGAATCCGGTATCCCAAAATATGCCCGTCCGTGATCCGCACAGCAGTCCGGCACCATAAATGTCTGAAAATGGCTGGCAAGGCGCACCAAAAAATCCCAGTCGCTCTCCTCATACTGAAGCAGGAAGTCTGGGATTACCGTCCCCTTCGTAACACAGTCCAGAATCTCCCCGCCGGGCTGATTCTGCAGTACCTTATGAATCACCTGCTCATATGTAGCGTCGAGATTTACGTAGCTTCTGCTCACCGGGACAAGTCCCCATTCCATGGTATGGGAGAGAGCCTTTAGCTTCAGGTAGCACAAACTCCTGTCCCGAAGCATTTCTGCATCCGTAATTATCCCGGAAAAGAAAAGTCCCTCCCGACCATCTTCATAAACTTCAATGCCATCGCCGGCCCCTATGCCGTGAATGACATCCCTGATCTTTTCCTCCTCCATAAGAAGCGCCATTTGAACTGACACATGGGCATTAAAGGCCGCCTCCAAAACAAAGGATTCTATTCCTATTACGCTTTCAAACGGAAGCCTTATTTTCAGTCCCTGAAAGGCAAGTTCCATAAAATCTCCCCTCCTATTCCGGCTGTCCTGACACCAGAATGGTAATCTGTCCGCCGTAATTACACATCAGGTTACATCTTCGCATAAGTACGGGTTCCCCATTGATAAATACCTTCTCATGTCCCTCGGTCCACTGTGCGTCCTTTGGAAACTGGGCAATGCACTCTCCTACACACTGCTCTATCAGACCTTCCGTCATCTCCAAGGACTGCTTTTTGATAAAATACAGGGGGATAGTATTAAAAAATATGTCTCTCCAATCTCGGATTCCATTAATGGTTTCCCTGGCCTTAAACACAGCCTCCTCAGCGGCTTTTATCACAGCAGGATTTTCCGTGCTGTGGCATCCTCCAAAATTAATAATGTTCATATTCAGAATCGTATCCTTTGCCGTAAGCTGTGGAATCTGCCGGGTCAATACCCCATGGGTAGGCCCCAGAGCCAAATAGCTGTCCCGCATGCCCTTACTACACTCAATCCGGGCGCAGTGCACCACAAAGGTGGTATCCTGTACACTGCTTGTCCTCAGCTCCTCCTTTTTTGCCTCCACCGCGTCTATGGCCGCCTGGGTATTGTCGGCTGCGGCTTCAACCGCCTGTTCCGCCGCTTTTTGTTCCTCCTTTGCCTTCATTAACGCCTGCTCCGCCGCTTCTGCCGCTGCCCTGTGCTCAGGCGTTGCACCCGCATAAAAAAAGTAATCCAAGGCTTCATCATAAGCCTCCTCGGCGGCGGTAATTTTTTCCTCAGCTGCCTGAGCTGCTTCCCTTGCATCATTGTAAGCCTTGTATGCCTGATTTGCCGCCATCTCCAAATCAGTCAGATTCATTTCCTCCATCTACTCCACCTCCACTTCCTCAAAGCACAAACCGCAGGGCTTTCGCCGGAGAAGGCTTTCAGCCAGTGCCAGACTGACAACCGGGTCCTTCCTCTGGCTTCCCTTTAAGAGAAACAGATTATGTCTTCCGATTTTGTTATTGTCAAGAACCAGTCGTTTCACGCTGCCATCTGGATAATATTCCGTACTCTTTCCCACTGCGTCCACCTGCTCCATGAGAGTATGTACATATCGGTACTGCAGGGAGTTTTCCTTGTGGATCAGAACCACCTCCTTAAAAATCAGATCCGGCTCGTAGGCGTCAAGAATCTTCCGGAACCGCTCCGAAAACATAGTTACCGGACGCTGGAGAAAATCCCATATTGCCTCTTTTCCGTTCCCTGTCAGATACAGTGCTACAACGTCGTTTAACTGGTTGGCGTCCTCTCTGATAAAAAGATGACGGCCTCCGAAAATATCAAAATCTCTGTATTGAATGGTATGGGACAAATTTGTATCCTGGGCAATAAAAAAATACCTCATACGCATACCTCCCTGTCCGCTTCAGCGGACGTTGCTTCTATGCGAATCACCTGCAGCTGCTCAGCGCTGATTCCCAAAAAGGGAAGGCTCTCAGCCGGAAAAATGGCCTCCGTCAGCTCCGCTCCCGCAAAAGAGGTTTTTTCAAAGGAACAGCCTCTGAAATCCGCTCCGCAAAGGCTGCATCCCTCAAAGCTGCATCCGATCACGGTACTTTCGGGAAAACGGCTCCCTTCCATATTACAATTTTGAAACGCTAAGTTCTTTAAAGTGCTTTTCTCAAAGGTAATAAAACGCATGTCCAGATTCACAGGCTCTCCCTCTTCACAGGTTCCTTTATACCAATAGCCAAAAATCATTCTGTCCGGCTTGCCAACCGCCTTTTTCAGCTCTTCCTTCCATGCTCCGGGCTCCTTCTCCACCCGATCCGTTTGCAGCAGAATCTCGGACCTATCCCGGTACTCTCCCCATTTTAAAATCCAGTACGGCGAACGGGGAACCCTATCAAAAATTCCCTTTTTCTCCCAGTCCCTAAGACGATAACGGAGAATCCGGCAGATGACGCTGTCCACAAAGAGCAGTTCTTCAAAAAGCAGATGATGAATATCATAGATATTTACGGCTCCTCCATATCCCCGGTTTTCCGAAAGCAGAGCATCCCAAAGCTCGTCAAAGGGCCGAAACACCTCTGTTGCATCCACATAGACCTCCGCAGGCTCTTCATCCAGATACCACCGCATATCCATACCCTGAACCAGAAAACGGTATTTTTTTTGAATCAGGTCAATCTTCAGTAAAGAAAAGTATAAAAAACACACATACTCTTTGTTCCCCTCCTCCATTTGTTTTCCAAGAAGCTCCATGCCGGTCCTTACCATGGCTTCCAGTTCTCCTGCATGTTCCACAAGATACCCGCCCATACGGCTGCGGAACTCCGAAATTCTGCCTGATACCGCTTCCCGGTAGTTCTGCAAGGCGTTCTCCCTGTCCATCTGTCTCCTCCTTCAAAAGTTAATCCATATTCACTTCTGTTCCATAAATAAATACATTATCTTCAGCGGAAAGGATCTGCCCTCCGTTTAAGCTCTGAAGTAAAAACTGCTCCTTTACATGAATGCTCAGCTTTTCCTCTGCATGCAGTTCTATTTCCTCTGACGCCTCAGCGTTTATCGTAGCTTTAGCCCTGACCTTCACTTTCCCATCCGCTCCAATGGTCACCGCGGACAGGCTTCCTCCGCAGGATATCCTCATGTGATCCGGCGCCAGGACCAGCTCCTGTCCCGACCTTGTCCTCAGATAACGGCAGTTCGGATCACTCATGCGGTCCTCGCCTCCATCCTGCGGTGTATCATAGCTGCTCACCGCGCTGAGAGCCACTGCCTCTTTCTCATGCTTGGAAGGAAAATAAATTCTCACATCATCCCCTATTTCCGGCATACAATACCAGCCGCTTCCATCCGCCGAGGCTGAGGGAGTGGAATAGGGAAACCAGTACTGCGCCCTTTGCTCGCTTCCTCCATCAATCTCAAGAGCTGTCTGCACCTTTGCTCCGGATACATTTACCACCCTTCCTATCAGCGCAGTCCCGATCAAGTGCATCGGATAGGCGGCTGTCCTTTTCAGTCCGCCGGGACTCTGAAGGCCATAAAATCCTGTCATTTCCTGTGTTTCAAAGGAATATCTGTAGGAATAGACCACAAGCGCCTGTCCATTTATCAAAACAGGTTCAAGTATTCCCAACGGCTTTTCGCAGGCTGCTTCATATCTTGTGAAATCCGCGGTATACACTTCCCTTCCGTTTGCCTTTAAATAATAATATGCATCCATATCCTTATCCATTTTCAGAACATGGACGCCAGACTCGGATCCCGTCAGGGCTGGAATGCCTGCATACAGCTTCAGTCCTCTTCGGCGACTGTCCGGCGTAAGCGCAACGCCCGACAAAGAAAGAACCCTCTGAAGAAATTCCCAGTCCGTTTCCTGATACTGTACAATAAGGCTCCCAATTGCCCGATCCTCTGCCGCAAAAATCAGGTCGCTTTTTTCATCCTGGCTGCTCCCGGCGCCCTCATAATCCTGTAAAATTTCCTGTACCAGAGCTCTGTAGCTCATTTCAGCATTTTGAAAGGATCGGGAATGTTTTTCGCTGTCCATAAGCCAGCTCTCGCTCTTTCCCTCTACCAGAACCTTCTTCATCCTCCCGTCTTCCGTCAGTTTGACACCTGTAACCACCCCTGAAAACAACAGTATTTTCCGTTCGCCCTCCTTCAATAACACCTGGAATCTCTGACAGTCCGACAGCTCATACAAAAAATCCTCATTCTCTACATAGGCGGCCAGCGTAAGCGTGCTGTGCTGCCCCACCTCGGACTGTATTTCACACGAAAGCACCTCTCGAAGTGAAATCCCTTTTATTTCTACGTCATGCAAACTATACATTTTATACTCCCCCTCAATTACTGCCGATGATGGATGCCTGAATTTCTACCGTATCCTCCGTCATGCAGATACTGCCGCCTGCATCGTTTGTAATTTGTATCTCCCTGCCGGCAAAAATCTTCATCGTTCCTTCCGTGGTAAGATACACCGCGTCCTCCGCGGTAATTTCAATGTCCTCCTGTGTTTTTATGGCAACAAGGCCATCGTTGGTAAGTGTCACCGTCCCATATCTTTCTCCAACGGAAAGCTGAATTCCTCCCGATACAAATTTGACGGATTTACCATCCGGCGCGGTAATGTCCTTTACATCCGGATTATTTATAGGGCTGTCCACAGATGGAGAAAATTCCGCATAAATATTGGCGATGGCATATCCCTCGCTTTCATTGTCCGTGGGGAAGAAAATACGGACCGGATCTCCTTTTTGGGGCATGCAGTACCAGCCGCTCCCATCTGCGGATGCCGCTATTGTGGAAAAGGGATAAAAATACTGTCTTTTGTATTCTGTCAGAGCGTCCGATTCAAGTCCTACCTGAACCCGGTTTCTTTCTATGCCCGTTACCCTCCCGTTTATGGACACGCCGTTCAAAAAGGAGTTATAATATCTTGAAACCTGCATTCCCTCTTTAAAGTACAAATCGTATGTACTGGCAAGAAGACCCTGTCGCAGAGTTCTTTGGATCTTTCCGATATAAAGCTCATGTCCTCGAAACTGTAGTTTCGTTCCCAAAGAAAAAACCTCATGAGATTGCACCTGATAAAAAAGCTGTTTCTTCAGCTCCCCATTGCGGGCCCGTAAAGCCGTATCCCTTCCCGCTACATAGGGCAGATAATCCCAGTTTACGTCCTCCATGTCATCGCCAAGTCCCGCCCGCAGGCTGATCCCCGCTGCAGAACTGTCGCAGCAGGCGCCCGTCCCATATTTTGACAGAAGACGGTTTAAAAATTCCCAGTCCGTTTCCTGATATTGAACCATAATCTGTCCCAGCTTTTCATTTGGTATGAAAAGCAGAGCCCGGCTAATCTGCCCGTAGGGCTCCAGAATCCTTTTTGCAAGCTCATGTGAGGTCATATCCGTGTCCTGGAAGCAACGGTTACGAGGCGTGATGTCCATAAGATAGCTTGTCGTGGCCACCTCCAGGCAGACCACACAATGCTTTCCCATATTCTTTATCTGCATCATGGTTATGGTTCCGAAAAAAACCGGTTTTAGGGAGCCTCTGGAAAAGGCGTACAGCGCCGCATTCCCTTTTTCCTCGTACAGGAGATACTCCTTTACCTCACTTTCCGCCGCTGCGGTTACGGACATCCTTCCATGAGCTCCCTGTTTCTCCCTGATAGTGAGATTTAATACGGACAGTGCCGTGTCTCCCAGCATTAAAAAAAGACTTCCATTCGCAATCGTATCCACAAAAAGCGCCTCCCTTCTTCTAACGGTTCATTTCCTCAATCACGCAGACCACGGCTTCCAACAATAGTCCCATGCCCTCTCGTTCCTTTTCCGGGCAGTTCAACGCCCCGGCATATAAGCGCCCATCCTTGCGCATCCGAAAAGTCACGTTATAAAGACGCCCGCCCGATGTAGGCACCGTGAAGCAAAAATACTCCAGGTTTCCCAGACTTTTTTTCCGTTCAGGTTTTATGTACAGGTGCATTTTTTTCATGAGCTCTTTTGTCTCAGCCATCCATTCATCCAGGGAAAGCTCCAATATTTTGTCGCCGCAATGAGAAAAATTCATGGCAGCTTTTCTCTGGTTGCTGGCCAAAAGCGCTGTCTCCGCCCCGTCCTCCTCTACGTCAAAAAAGTTCTTAATATATGGGATGGTAATTCTTCCTTCCAAAAGCTTTCTTGGCTCAAACTCCAAGCGCAGTGTATACAAATATTGCTTTCCTCTCCGAACACCTTCTATCAAATCCTCCAGCGTATAAGTAATATGCGCCTTGAGATCATAGCTGTTTTCCTGGCTTTCCCTTTGAGCCTCCTGATCCCTCTTTCGCTGCTCCCGTATAAACAGTGCAATGGAAAGATCCATTTCTTTCTCCATATCTATACCTCCCTGCCCGCTTCGGCGGGCATCAATTCAATGTGTGAAGAAGCTCTGCATTGCAGAGCATAGAACTTCTTGGCGAAGCTCTCCCTGGCATGAGCTTTGGAAGTTCTCTTCACACTAACCTCTTCCTTTCAGACTTTTTTCTCAAATCATCAGCAGAGTTTTCTCTTTTCTTTCCGGCCCTCTTGGTCCCTGCTGCTCTCCGGCGCTTTGCTCCAGAATCCCTTTTAGCTCCTGATATATCTGCATATTTGTATAATCTCTCTCTTGTCCCAGCCTTGTATTCAAATAGACGCGGACAGCTTCATAAGGCATAGCCTCTCTAAGCTGAAGGCAGCTCATGCAAAACGCGCAATCCCAGGGATTTTTTATATAGGATTTTGCAAGGGTTTTTGCAAAACATTGTAAAAGCTGAGGAAAAATGCCTTGACGATTGGGGGCGGCATAAGGTGTATATATGCGATTTACCGTGTCGAACTCCGTAATATAATCATAAAAATCCACATATTCCGTTCGCAGCCTGGCTCCTGGCTGGAGCTTGAAGCGCCCAAGCTCCAGCTCCAGCTCCGGATCAGGTTCCTGCTCATCCGCCGCCAGTTGTGTAAAATATTCCTCGCCGCCGTTTCCCACAGCCTTATCAAAAAAACGGACTTTTAAATAGACAAGCTTTCCATCTGCCCTGCAGGCAACCGTACAAGGCTTTTCCAGGAAATATGGCATCCCTTTATAATAGAGAATTCCTGGCATAACCGTCAGTCCAAGGTCCGTCCCCACAAGACTGCATCCCCAAAGAATTCCATTACTGTATCCCTGATGACGTATGTGAAACAGATTCCTTGGATAATCTCTGAGATTATCCAGCATTTCTTTTCTCAGAAGCCGTTTCGCTTCAAAAACCGGATATATATTCTGAAACATTGTATATCTCCCTCTTTTATTTCAGCAGATAGCAATTTCATCAATTTTCATGGTTTCTTCTATTCCAATTATTCCGAAGTGGTACTCGTAAAAAATCTCCACTCTGTATCTGACGTCCAGAAATGTATCCACCAAAAACAAAATTCTCCGTTCCAGGCTGCGTTCTCTTTTCAAACCTGTATAAATAAAAATTTCATCCGGGTAATCATTACCGTGATAGACAATAGCCTGCTCCACAAGACCGCGCATCATATCAAGAAAAACCGGCAGGGCATTTCCCGCGCGCAGGATACTCAGCCAACCGCCCAGCAGTATCTGCCGGTGTTCTTTACTCATTGCAAGAAACACCTCCAGCGCAGTTTCTCCAAAGGCACCTTCCAGAATTTCTTCCGCAAGGAGCCTTTTATGGTATTCCTCCTTGGTCATTCCTCTTTGGATGTCATTATGTGCAAGCATATGCAGAATCAGGTTTGTGAGGCTTTCCCGCAAAGCTGGAAAGCCAATATTCTCTGGTGGAAACATATTTTTGAAAATGTCATAGAAACGGTAGTAAGTGTTAATCTCAACAGGGATCTGCTCTTTTTCCTGCCCTGCCCGGGAAATCAGGCTCTGGTTGAGACAGGTCAGAGACAGCTCCATATATCTGCTTCCCCGGGACGAATGAACAAAGCGAAGCATTTCTTGCGGAATTTTCTCCCTGTCAGCTTCCAGCAACGCTTCCCACAGATACCTCATAAAAGCACTCCCCCACAGTCATATTCCGGATATATTCTTTGGGTCTCCGAAACAAGAAAGCTCAGTATATCTCTCTGAAGCCACTTTTCCTTTGAGCCCGGCCTGAAAAATAAAATCATCTTTTTTTGTGCTTCCCTGTTCCTGATCTCCTCCGCAATAAAGGAATTCATGGAATAGGTCTGTTTTTGATCCGGAAACCGATCCTCCACCCTGCAATCCTGATAGCGTACATAGTCCTCCAGCCCAAAGCCCTTCAGAAAATGCTCCAGCTCTGTTTTCGTTCGTATGGTTTGATTCCATTTTCTCTCATATTTTTCCGCAAAGCTTTCCGCACGTTCATTCCCTAGCACCGGATATGTATAGCGGTCTATTTTGCGTTCCTGAGATGAGCGGATTCTATATACATTCCATTTTTTTGCCTCTCCAAAGCCGCATACAATCCGTAGCTTTTCTCCGATTTGGCTGACGCTTTGAACCTTACGGTCATCCTCCACCAAATAGGCGTTATCTGTCCCATAGTCTCGCAGTGAAATACTGTGCTCGTAATTAACATGATCCATGCAGGGTATGGGAAAGCCAATGCCGTCCAGCATCAGCTTTTGCACATTCCACACCGGAATCATATCCTTTTTCACAATCCGGCTGTATTCCCCAAACTGAATGGATACCTGTTTTATTTTTTCATTTCCCGTAATCTCTTTTGGAAGCCCTGTCACGGACACATCCGCTATTTTGTACAGATAAGCGGCATTGACGGTCCGCCAGGGAATTCTATTTCTCACAAACAGAAAATACAGGTATTCTATCTTCTGCAAATAATCTTTATTTTCCCGGAGCCGTACCTGAATCCTCCACTCCCTTTCGGGCTGCTTTGTCTCAATGATCCCCTCAAAGACCGGCTGTCTTTCCCACAGTCTTTGAATCTCAAGAAAATCGCAGCACAGCATAACCTTCATAAGGCAGAATTCCCCCTCCTGAGTCACTGCCTGCAGAATTTCCTTCATATCGTAGGTCTTTTGATGCAGATCCCTTTCATCCATAGGAGAAAGCAGATAATGAGACGCGTCAAAGTATTCTCTTTCAATCACTCCCGTACGAATATGATAATGGTTTTTGCCGTAGTCCAACTCCTCCTCAATTCGCTGCTTGAGCGCTGCGTACATCTGTCTGTTGGTTTCATGCAGGGACAGAAATACTCCCTCCATCAGCTCCTTGAAAGCGACTCTTTCCTCCATGCTGCTAATGGACTGTATTTCCCTGTGAATCATTTTTTTAATCGCTTCCGCTTCGTTTTCCTCGTCCAGCCTTCCCATGACGCACACCTACTTTCTTCCGTCAAAGAAATTCAGTTCCCATGTATCATCCTCAAAATCAAAGAACGTCTCATCGCCCGTATACAGAGCTTCCTGATCTCTCAAAATGGGCAAAACCGTAAAACCCCACCTTTCCCTGGAAACCCATACGAAAAACTTCATTTCTCCCTCCAGAATGGTATCTGTTTCTTCCTGAATCACAGTTCCCGCATACAGACCGTCGATTTCCTTCTGAGTGGTCTTTTCAAACTTTGCGGTATCATATGCAAAATAATATGTTTTCAGCCGCCTGCCCTGGCCGTCATACAAATATAAATCCAGCTGATTCCCGATATGGAACCGTGAAATATAACCGATATGGTCCCTGGCGTCCAGGCTTCTGATAAGAATTTTTTCCTTATTTTCATGCGTATAAGCCATAATTTCATAGGGCAGGCTTCCCACTCGGTAATTTTCATTTACCTTCATATACCCAAGCTTACAATTCATAAAATAAGCAAGAGCTCCCTCCAGACAACACATTTTCAGTTCTGTTCCGGCCTCTCCCTGTCTGACTCCCTGTATTCGCTTTCCCGGAACATACTGCTTTAACGCCTCCAAAAACAGCCGCGACTTACAAGACTGTCCCGTCAGCTTAATCATTTCATATTCTCCCAATTCACCCTCTTCAAATTTCTGATCTAAAAAACGCTCCATCAAACCGTAAATATCAGGCCTTAAAAGCTCCTCAATCTCGTTCAGATACAGGGAAATTTCAATGGGCTGGGCAAGATTTTCGAATTGTTCCTCTCTGCAGAGGGAAAGCTTCCATTTATCCAGAAAAATACCCTCTCCTCTTTTAGTGGATATTTTCAGTTCATAGCGGAATTTCGTCTGAAAAAACTGTTTTTTTACCTGTTCCGCCAGCTCAAACAGATAATAATAATTGTTTTTTACAAAAAAATAGTGCTCTCTGCTCTTTCCCTCATATTCCTTGAATCTGGTGGGCAGCAGTCTCTCCGCCTGCTTATAGCGGTTTTCCAGCTCTTCGTAAGCAGCCTTCCCCGCGCCTGTCTCCCCTATGGCAAGAGGCTCTTTGCTTTGCAAGCCAAGCTCTTCTCCAATACGTATCTTTAAAAGCTGCAGAATTCGATAGGTCAGGTTGTTTCCTCCCAGATTCGTGTCCCCGTTCTCATACCGTGTTTCCAAATTCACAATATAGGAAACCCTGTTGTTTTCAATGCAAAATCGGCCGGAGGTCAGATCCGTGGTTCCACCCCCGCAGTCAATGACCAGCGCGTGATACCAGCGTCGCTCCTCGTAATTTTTTTCCCGTATCAGGCCGTGAATACTGTGAAAAAGAACGGCCATTCCTTCATCCAGCTCACAATTTACCGCATACTCCGGCAGCAGCTCTTTAAAAAGCCGACGAAATTTCTCCTTCTGCCGTATGGGAGCGAGAAGCTGGATGCTCTGGAAGCTACATTTAAACTGCTGTCCCGCCAGTTCCACCAGATAATCCAAATAAGCCCTGAGCATCTCTTTTCTGCGAAACTGGTATTTGCATCCACTTTTGAGGATTACGCTCTCAGTGCGATCGGCATCGCTCACCCAGCGCTTGATGTCATAGAATACCGCCGCATCCTCATCCCGATAGTTCTGTCTGTTCATGGCCAGCGCATCATACCCGAACAGAAATTCCGCCTCGCCCCCCTCCTTTTCTCTTACTCCTATTACGCTGGGGATAATGGTCTTTCCCCGCACCGCCGCAATACGTGTGCTTCCGTCAGGCAGGCAGATCCCCATGGTGGTATTGGAGCTGCCAAAATCAATCACCAAAGGCAAATCTACCTGACGAATTTTTTGTTCCCGAATGTCCAAAAGAGGAATCCTTACCCCCTCCACATGACCCGGCATGGATACCTGGTTCTTGTGGTAGCAGTCGTAAAGAAACTCCGATGTTTTCGCCTCCGGAAAGTACAGAATAAAATACCGATGCTTTTCAAGGGACTTTACAGGTACATCCCGCCCTTTAAAGAGATAGATTTCTCCCTGAACCTCCTCAAGATAAAAGCAGGTATACACTCTGAGTGCTTCATCCACCAGCAGCAAGTTCCCGCAGTAAAGTTTTTCATCACACCGAACCCTGTAGCCGTCCAGTTCATTCATCTCCGTCCCTTCAAAAAGTGTGATGGTTCCGGGAATATTTACCTCCGGAATATCAGAAAATCGAATCCCGTACTGATCCAGAAAACTCTGTATATTTTCAAGTCCGCCCTCGCAGAAGGTTTTGATATGCCTGTACTCTCTCTGGCCTCTGAACCGCATAATCAGACGTATCAACCCCTCCCTGTCGCCATTCATGGCGCTGGAAACCACCAGGCTTTCCTTTCTGCATATTTCTCTCAGATGAAAAGTCGTCATCTTTTCCAGTTCACTCTGCTTGTAAGTATGATTTTCTTCTCCTACCCGGTTGGGATTCAAGGTATAGGTGTACCGGCTCATGCTCTCCTCCGTCCGTGGTCCGGGTGCGTTCTGTTGCCCTTCACCCGGCTGTTTCCGTTTGTTCCGCCGCTACTTTGGCTTCTTCCGCCTCCATTCCCGCCCTCGCAGCCGCGATTTTCTGTTCAATCCCCTCTGCCAGCTGCGTTAACTCCAGGCGGCTGTATATTTCTCCAGCCGCTTGGTAAAACGCAATAGCGCTTTCATAGCTCTTTTCTGCCAGAAGCTGGTTCCCCTGGCTCTCCAAATCTATGGCGCTGCGCTGGTCATTGGTTTTCTGTTCGTTTTCCAACGCCTGGCTGAGGGCTTGCGCCTCTATCTGTTCCTGAAGCCTTTCTTCTGTTTCCATTTGCTCCTTTTCCAATTTTTCCTCCGCCGCCATCTGCAGCTCCAGAGCTTCCTTTTTTCCCTCACTGAAGTAAAGAGCCCCGGCTTTTTCCTTGGCTTCTTTATACAGCGCGATAGCCCCTTCCAGATTATCGTACTCCTCCTTGCGCTCTCCCTGGGACATCAGATCAAAGATCTCCATGAAGCCCTCCGTCCTGTCAAGCTGGCCTTCAATATAGGAAAGTCCCACATTTCCGGCATCCACTGACATTTCCCGAGCCGTAAGGTAAAGCTCTCCCGCCTTTTCATATTCCTGGGTGCTCAGGGCTTCATCCGCTAAAATTACCTGCTGCGCAAGCTTCACATATTGATCCGCTTCCCCATACTCCGATTCACGGTTCAGATCACCTGCTAAGATCTTTGCCTGCTCATATTCCTCCGCCGCTTTTTGAAAGTTGCTATAAGCAAGATATTCCTCTCCGTTTTCCATACATTGAAGCATGTCCTGCGTTTTTGTCCGCATGCTTCGAGCGTACGCATACAGCGCTACCGCGGAGATAATAACCAGCAGCAGAACAGGCAGCGCAATCAATATAATTTTTTTCAATGACACAGGTTTTTTAGGGGACTGGTACACCCTGTTTACGGAAGTCACCGCCAGCGAATAGTTGTCTATGCTTTTTTCGCTCTGCTCCTTCAGGATATGATCCTCAGTCTCATTGAGAATATCTTGTATTTCTCCGGAATTATTAACAATTTCAAGAAACTGCCTCTCCCCGCACTGCTCCCATGCGCCCTTGGTGAGCTGGACGATCAGATCCCCGGCCTCCAGCTTCTTTTTTCGAGAAACTTGAATTTGGGGTTTTCCTCTGTCTCCCAAAAAGGAGTACAGATTATTGCGTTCCTCATGACACGCCGCCTCATCCAGCGAAATCCGGTCCTTTTCAACCAGATTCTGTGTCAGCGATTGATCATATGTGCGCTCCAGGATTCTGGCGTTCCTGATCCAGTACAGACGGCTGTTCCCCACATGACAATACCTAAGTTTCCGGTAGTCGGTCACGGCAATCACTGCAGAAACCTTTAAATGTCTTCCCGCCCTCTGTCCCAGGAGCTCGCTGTGTGCTCTGCGCAGGCAGCGGCGAAGCCTTCTCCTGCTCATCCCTGGAGCTTCCGTAAACTCCCGGATAATGCTATCCACTACTAATCTGGCGCTGTTTACGGATGGCTCCTCATCCAGACTGTCTGCCAGCACATAACAAGCATAGTCGTCCATCTCCACAAATCCAAAATAATCCCGGTTGGACAGTCTCTGTCCCTCTTCCGATATATGAAGAGTCTGGAATTCAGAATTGCTTCTTCTCATGCAGGCCTCCATCCTGTTGTATCAGTATGACGCTTCCATTGTCCTTCTGAGGGCTGTCCTTTTTCTCCGCCGCCCTTGCCAGGCGCTCGGCCAGCTCCTTCGAGGATGCGCAGTCAATCAGAATATCCTCCATTTCCCTGTAGGAAAGTTCCTCAAAGATTCCTTTGCTGACCAGGAGCACCTTATCGCCCTCCTTCAGCAGAATGGGCTTTTCACAGATTTCTATTTCGTGAAAGCCATCCTGTCCCAGATAATTCCAAAGTCTTTTTTCCTCCATACTCCAGACCGCGTCCTGTCTGGAGATTTTTCCCTCTTCATAGGCCCGGACCGCCAGCACATCCATAGTCTGCCCCCTGCTTAAGGGAATCAGCTCCTGTCCCCGCACAATGGCGATTCTGATATCACCCGCCACCGCATAGTACAGATAGCCGCCGCCTAAAAATGCAGCGCCCGTACTGGCGCCTCCTCTACGTTCCCCAATGGTTTGCTGGATACGCTTATTGGCCTCAAAAAATACGGATCGGAAAAAATAAGCGGGATCATTCAGCTTTTGGTATGGTTCAAACCTGTCAAGAATGGTGTCCGCCGCAATTTGCGCACAGACTCTCCCTGTATTTGCCCGGCCAATACCGTCTGCGATCACCGCCATAATTCCCGCCCTGTTGCTCCAGGCCTGGGCAGCATCCGACTGAAGCTGACGGCTGCCCATAATCTGATATATTCCGATTCGGGCGTCCTCTTCTTGTTTCCCAGGTCTTTCATCACGCCCCCGCAAAAGAAAACGGCCGATCAGCAAAACCGCGTAAGCTATGCTCAATAGAAGCGTCACCGGCATACTGCCTGTCATTTTAAATCCCTCCAGGAAAAGTTCTTTCCGCACAAAGGAACAAACAAAAAGCGACTTTGTCCCAGACTTATAATGTCATAGGGATTTAGCTCCATCGGTACGAAAACCGGCTTTTCGTTCAGGTATGCAATCCCCGCAGAATCCCCAGGCAGAATCATGGTGTTCAGATTTTTAGGGTCATATACGATAATTGCATGATTTCTCCGGTTAATCTCATTGTCTCCCAGGATCTGAATATCCATATCATCTCCCCGCCCCACAAAATTTTTCCCCTCATGAATTTTATAGTCCATTCCGACCCTTGCTCCTTCAATGCAGATGATCCAGCCGCAGACAGGGCGTACCGCTTCGTCCAGTATCTCCACCGGCGGTTCAAAACCAAGGGGCTTTTCCGCAAAATTTTCCTCCTGAGTCTTCATATTGCAGTACGGACATATTTTTCCGTATCGTCTGGGATTATAGACGTGTCCGTTGGGACATTTTGCCAAGCTCATCCTGCTTTAATCTCCTATCTTTTCTGTGTTTACTCACGTCAGAAGCAATTTGGTGTTTGCGATATAGAGAATGTCTCCCGCCTCCACCCGGCAGGGCCGATGGATGACCCGATAGCATTCTCCATCCTCCACTTTTCTTACTTTAACGCCATTTTGCGATTCCAAATCCTCTACATACCACTGATCCAGGCAGAAATTCAGAGCAGCGTGTTGGAAATCGATAAAGCTGCTGTACTCACAGTCCGACAAATCCACATCCAATTCCTGACTCTGTCCCCCTTTGCCAATAATCAGGGATGTTCTCCCCTGCAGATCCCATACTCTGATAGCCTTGCCCTGTCCGTCCAGCAGAATCAATCTGTGAACCTTGTGGGACTCTTGGAGCTGTTGTTTTGATGACACCCCAAAGGCTCTAAAAAAATCGTACAGCGCCCATATCATGCCAATAATCACCCCGGCCATAAGCGCGGGCATAAAGGGCCGGTCTCTTATCTCCAGGGAAAAGCAGATAACAAGGCCCACACTGCACAGCAAAATCAAAATATCAAAAATCTGTCTGATTCTATTTCTCTTTTTTCCCTGACTCATTCTCTCTTTAAAGCCCCCTGCCTTTTCCGGTTTTGAAAAAGCGCCCGCCGGCGTATCTGCAAAGAAAGGCTGCCTGCAGACAGCCTTTCTTTATGCCTTTTTGCCAAAGTAGCTTGCATATTATGATGTAATGCTGTATCCGCCCTCTACTGAAATCTGCGCCATCTTATCCTTTTTCTGCTTCATAATCAGCGTAAAGGTTCCGATTCCCTCTACATCCCCGTAGTCCTCCTTGTAATCCACCACAAAGGCATTGGGGTAGGAATATTTGCGCACTACCTGGGAAGCCGCAATCACCTCCACGGTGACTCTGCGGTAGCAGTCCGAATTTTCTGCGGGAACCAACGCCCATAAGCCCAACTGCCTGGTGGCGTCGAAGGGATCCCCATCCACCGCCGTCAAAATTTTGCCTGTGACAGTCACCGTACTCCCCAGATCCGTGGATCGCGCATTGCTGTCCTGAGGAATATCTGTTCGCACCTTCACTCCGGTAATGCTTGTTGTTCCTAACTCAATTGTGGTGTTTCCTTCCACCTTTAATGTAAATCCCATAATAAACTCCTTTCATCCGCCATATGCTTTTCCCTCCCCTTTTCGGGAATATTCCTTCTTGTCTGGCAACACCTATTCTCCGCTGAAACCGCCCTCAAATTTCAGATTACTCATTTTGTCCTTTTTCTGCTTAATCAAAAGCCGGAATGTACCGGCCCCGGTCTCATCCGTGAAGTCCTCCTCATACCCCACCACAAAGGCGTTGGGAAGAGTAATCTGGCGTACAATCTGCGATGCGCTCACAATGTCAATTTGCACCTTACGGTAGCAGTCGTATTTTTCAGCCGGAATCATGGACCACTTTGCCAGCTTGCTTGTATCATCCGCCGTCTCTCCGTCCACGGCCGCCAGAATCTTTCCCTCTATCAAAACGGTGGAACCAAGATCCGTAGATCTGGCATTAGAATCACAGGGGATGTCCGCCCCGAATTTAATGCCCGTAATACTGGTCTCTTTCAGTTTGACAGATTCACTTCCTTCAATACTTAATCGCACTCCCATTTTTCTTTCCTCCTTCTTTTTACATGTATGCCTAATTTATTTCCAGCTTCCAGGCGTTTTGGCCCGTCACGCTCTTCCTGCATTTGCCGCCGGCACGCTTGTAAGCTGTACTTTCAGGTTTCTGGTTGTATTTGCAAATGTCACCAGCACTTCACAGATTCCATTCTTTTCGTCAATGCTGTAATCCAGCTCATCCCCTCCCTGAAGAATGGAGTTGACATACTGCCTGTCCCCATCCCATCTGCTTTTCTGGCTGTTTGGATTATTGCTGAAAAATGTCAGGATTTTATCCTGCTTGAAATCCCCGCTGTAAAAGCGTAGCATCCGCTCAATGTATGTAACCACCAGTGTTTTATATATGGGCTCAAATTCATTTCCGTTGCTCAAAAGATTACGCGCTTTGTAAACCGTAATATTTTTAATTTCCCGGCCCTTATGCTGAGCATTGTCCGAGGAAAACACAAATCCAAAGCCGATGTTGTTGATGGAATTCTTAATGGCATTTGTAAAGCCTGATATTTCCTTGGTCATGCTGGTTGTGGCCAAAAGCGCATTGTCATTTGCTTCCACATCAAACCGGACGCCCGGATATTCCATGCTGGTGTTTTTAAACCGCTGCTTCAGGTATTCAGGACACTGCCATGCCGCCACAATACCCGCCGCCTCATAGGCGGCGCCCACGTAGATCCCCTCCAGCCACATTTTCATCACATCATCCTTTTCCCCGGAGAGGGACACATTGCCATCCTCGTCCATAATCATCCGCTTGTCCAAAATCAAACCGGATTTATCCTTTGGAATTATGGTGGCGTTTGGGATGCAGGGAACGGCAAATTCGCTGTAGGTTTTTTTCATCAGCGGCGCGCACTTTTCCTTGTAAATATTGATTCCCTCCGTCGCCACATAGCTGAAGGTGGTCTCCTCACCGGAACAGAAGCTGAAAAATGTAGTAATCCGATAAGGCTCCATGGCATTCAGCAGCGACGCGACGCTCTCCATGGAATTATTCCCCCGCTTTTCCTCCTGTCTGTTTCCCGCAAAGCGCACTCTCTGAAGCCTGCCCTGCTGAGCCTGGTTGAGTTCCACATCCGGCACAATTCCAAACCAAATAGTGTTGTCAAACTCATTTTTGTCATTTGTCGTGTTCAAATACGCAATCAGGCGCGGAAGGTTACTGGATTTTACCATCATTTCAAGGGGGAGATTCGTAATAAGCAGCGCGGGCTGCATCCCTTTTTCCTTAACCTTGTACTGGTCAAAAAAGGTTTTGACGCCCAGTATTTTTTCAATCAGCGGCTTAACCGCCTTTACAAAATCATCCTTGCTTTTTTTGTAAAATTCCAGATAACCGTTATAATTGCGCACCTCCGCCTCTCTGTCAATGGAGCTTTCCATGGTGGAGTTTAAGGGGCAGAAGGTTCTAACCACCAGATCCCTCACATAGTCGGAACGATTTTCATTCAGAGCATCATAATCTTCTCTGAAGGTTCCCATAAGGCTCGTGTTGATCTTGTCATCCACCACTACAAGCTGAGCGCTTTCTTCCTGCTTCATCTCCAGAATTTTCAGCTCTCCGTCATCACCCAGGCTAAGAAGCCCTGCCTTAAAGTCAGACTGTCCCTGGCCGGTCTCTCCATCTCCCAGTAGCAGTCTTGTCTTGATATCCTCGATTGCCAGCGGCAGCATGGCAAGAACATTATTATAGTTTTTACTCGCCTGTTCAAACTGATAGTTCAGTTTATCGCCCAAGTCCAGGCGTTTGGGATCCTCTTCATCCAGCTCCATGTATTTGCTGTAGGTATATTGAATCTCCCTGCGTACCTGCCGGATATCCTCCATAATTTTTTTTGGAGAAATCATATCCAAAATATTTCCAAACTGGAAATCCACATTGGCTACCCCCTGCGCATCCTTGGCGTCCATAAGCGTTGTGATCATGTTTAAAAGATCATTGGATTCATTCAAGGGTATTTCTGTAATACAGTTCTGCGGGATGTTTTCCGGCTTTACCAGACTATACTGTATGCATCCTGTAGCCGCATCACACCAGGAATACACAACCGGGCCAAACTTCTCCAAAAACTCTTCAAAGCTTGAAACCAAAAGCTCCTCGTTGATTTCCTTTACCTTTTCGTCATCCAGACTGTTCTTGCCCCGCACATCCCCGATCAATGTCAGCAGATTGAACCGCTGGGGATTGATTTCTGCAAACAGAATGGTTCTGTTTGTCTGTGTGATTGTCTCCATGGGCGTCACTTCCTCCTGTTCTTTTTTCTATTGGAATACTGCAATATAGTGAATTTCCAAATCATAGCGTCCATCCGCCGATGAAATATATATGATGTCGCCGAAGCTGATTTTATATTGTATCTGCATGCACGCTATAGCGTTCCCAACCATGACTCCAGACTTTGACCTATGATAGAGAATCATACTGTGATTTTCGTCGGCAATCAGATAAATTTCCTCCAGCTGCAGCGCCTTTGCCTGCTCCGGATAAGCCCCAAAAAGCGCCCCAAGGGACACCCTGCTGTCCTTTACTCTGTTCATCTGAAAAGAAAGAGGGGGAATTTCCTGCTCATCCTGGGGCTGCAGAACAAAATACGCATCCAGTCTTCCGCTGAAGCCGTACTGCTTTTTCTCCTCCGTCAGGCGTTCCAGCTCCGGCCTGGGTTTATGAGTCAGCCTCCACAAAATAAGCGCCAATACCGCCGCCCCAATAGCAATCACCCACCAGTACGCCTGCCACAGAGCGATTACCTCAACCCGATAGACATACTGAATGGAACCTTCTCCATCACTTACCTGTATCATCACCATATGAGTTCCCACGCTCTCAGGGGTAATGGTCAGCAAATTTCCTTCCAAACGGGCACTCACTCCTTGTGTCTGTCCCTCTGTAATGGAATACAGGAGCCGATCCCCATCCTTGTCCGTAAAGTAATCGTCCAGGCAAAGGCTTTTGCTGCCGTCCAGCAAGGTGCTTTTTTCTTCAGGAATACTTCCCGAGGGCAATGTATTTTCTACCTCAACGCGGGCTGCAAACGGGTAGCTGCCAAAGTCATCCGCCAGGACTCCATCCAGCGTATAAGTACCGGAATGGGAATAGACCATATTCCCCTGCAGTACTCCGTCCATGATTTCGTAAGTCCCTTGAGCCCCGTGTGTCCCGGTCGCTTCCAGCTCCCAGGAAAAAGTTTTATAAAACGCAGCATCGTTTATTATTTCACCGTTTTCATTTTTAAAATATACCTGGTATTCCTGTATTTGATTTTTACCTATATTTCCATTTATATTTAATACTGGCTCCAAGTCCCGATAGCCGATCACATAAATCTGCAGGTTCTGCCCTTGTTTTGTCTCAGAGCGGATAACCAGTTCTTTTGCGGAAGTATCTGTCCCTGTGCTGTCTATCTTTCCAACGGCATAATGAGACAAATTTGCCAGCAATATTTCTTCCTCTCCGCATTGAACCCAAGTCTCTCCCACAGAATCGGAGGAAAGCAGAAGAACATTGATTTCATCCAGATAAGGCGCGTCCAGGATGCATCTGATCTCCTGACTGCCTCCTCCATAAATTCCATTGGAAAACTGCCAGATTCTATAAGACAGATTATCCTGAAAAATTCCGTATAATACTTCTATAAGATTTTCCGGGCTCCCGGCAGAATAGCTTTTGGCCCCTGTCTGGACTGCTATCTCTTCCAAAGCCGCCGTATTTCCGTCGTATTGGCCAAAAGCCACGGTATAAATCGGAATATCCTCTTCCCTGCATCGGAGGACGCACTGGTCCAGCTCTCTGGCCGACTGCTCTTGCGTCCGCTGGTTGCCTGCCGGCAAATCCGTTTCTCCATCTGAAATTAACACCATCATCTGTCTGGCATAGTTCTCCTTCGGCAGCAATTCGTAGGCGTAAGATAGTCCCAGTCCTATATCCGTGTCTCCCGAATATGTTATGGCGCCGATCTCTTCCTTCAGCGCCTCTCGCCTTTCGGCGCCTGCCACAGACTCCGGAGCGGAGAAAGAATAAATGTCATGGTTATACGCCACATAGCCTATTCGGACATCCTCAGCCAAAACGCTGTCCACAAATGCCTGCACCATGTTCAGTCCCATTTTTGACGGATCATTGGTTTTCATAGAGCCGCTGCAGTCAATGACAAAGATAATATCAAGCGGTTCTTTTCGGGAAACAATTTCCTCTGCATATGCTGTCAGAGGAAGGAACAGACACAGAACCATGATGCAGAGCAATACTTGTATTCCTTTCATTCTCCGCTCTTCCTTTCAACGTCCCTGTGCATTGTTTTTCTCTTTTTATGCCTCTTGCAAATTACTTCTGGTTTTTTCCGGCTTTTTGGGCTGGAAAAGCCCAAATTCCGATGCTCTTTTGTCTGCTCTTTCGGCCGCCCGGAAGGCTGTCCTTGCCAGCAATTCAAGCGCTTTTCTCTTCAATTTTCCCCCTCCCTTCCATCAGCATGTAAATTGATATAATTACAAATACGCATGTAAACCCGGCGGATAAATGTATTGCCTGATTGGCGTGTAGAATCGTTCCCACTGCCACCCAAATCAGATACAGCCAAATACTCCTTATCCGAAACCGGCTTCTCTCCTCCTCTGCAAAGGGTCGGTTTTCATTCTCTATGGGAGCCATAACAAAAATACACACTCCCAGAAAAATCGATGCCCCGGCCAAAAGAAGCGCGTCATGCTTCCCATACTCCAAAATTGTTTTCTGCATGATCAAATAAAGCAGACAGGTTCCCGCAAAAAGAGAAAAGCAGCCTCTATAGCTTTTGGCATGGTATCCGCCGCAGAAAAATCGCAGACTGATGAATACCGTATAAAACAAGGCTATTTCCATCAGTGAATCCGTGACAAGCCCGATGCCGAACGCTATCATAAAATTAAATAAATTTGCCATGGTGATCTGAATGCCATAAGCACACAGCTCCATGCTATCTTTATCAATAATGCTCTTCTGATACAGCATTTTTGTTAAAAATGACGATATTTTTTCGATTTACATCTCCCCCCTTCAGGAAAAGATTATAGAAAGCAGCGTGCAAATACAACCGTTTCGACATAATGCGTGCGTTTTCGACACAATCCGTCAATTCATATACATAAGAAACAACTCTACGGAACCGACGCAACTATGGCGAAAGCCATAAAGCTCCTTTTTCTTCTCAGTCTATTGAAGGCCGGCGGCTGGATGTATCCATCGGAGAAAACAATAGCTCTCCTATTTTAAAAAACTCGAAAAGTTGGCACAAATATGGTAAAATGAATTTTGCTTACATAAATAGACGAATGCAGAGGAGGACGGCAATGGATTTGACGCTTACAGCGGCGCAGAAGGATTTAATTCAAAAATTTATTGACGCGCAGCCTGTAAAGGCCGTGAATTATTTTGACGTTAACACAAAGATGATTTCCTATTCATCCCTGATTAGAGGCAAAAAAATAAAGGAGATCAAAGGCGATGAGGAGCTGGCAAGAGCCTGCTTAATTACAAAATTAGCAAACGAATACGGTTATGACCTGGAAAGATTGGAAATAGAGCACGAATATTCAGCGGGGAGACCCCATACCAATACCAGTATTATTGATCTGATTGTGCGTGACAGCAATGGAAATGCATTTTTATTCATTGAGCTGAAATCTCCGTATGCGTATGCCAATGAGGACAGGGAGGCCCTCATTGAACAACAGCTGTTTAAGGTTGCCGCCCAAGAGAAGGCTGAGCGAAGAAAGGTAAAGTATCTGATGCTCTATACTGTCAGTGTGACAGACAGCGATATCAATGACGAGTGCATTATTATCGATTATGAAAAATATCCCACCTTTAAGGATTGGGAGGCCTCTAAAGAATACAGCAATACCATTCCCACAAAATACGGCAAATCCAGGAAAACTCCATATGTGAAGGGCAGCCCCCATGATTTGCAGACAAATTTAACCCATGAATTATTAAACAGCCTGCGGGCAGAGCTTCACAATGTTTTGTGGGGCGGAGGCGGCACAGATGACAATGATGTTTTTTCATCGCTGACAAATTTAATTCTAGCCAAAATTCAGGATGAAGATGAAAAAGGGCTCGGGGATATATACGATTTTCAATCCCTGTCTTTTGTAGATGATACGGAAAGCTACGAAACCCTGGAGCAATTATTCGAGCGTATCAATCTTCTGTACAGACGCGCCCTGAAAGAGAAACTGAATGTTACGGATCAAGAGGAAATCGAAAAATCTTACGTGGTAGACACCAAAAAATTTTCACTGGAAAAGGTCAAATATACGGTTCAGACATTGGAAGGATATTCCTTTGTAGACGGCAAAAACAGCGTGTCGAAAAAAGATATTCTGGGAGATTTTTTCGAGGGAATCATCAGGGACGGCTTTAAACAGTCAAAGGGGCAGTTTTTTACCCATATCAACATTGTGCGTTTTATGCTGTGGGGTCTTCAGGCAGACAGACTTGCCTTAAGCCGGATAAACAAGCATCGGAAAATCCCGTATATGATTGATCCCAGCGCCGGCTCCGGTACCTTTTTAATTGAATATATGAAATTTATAACCCAGAATATGAAATATCGGTTCCGGGATCATCTCCACTCAAGCAGAGCGGTTGAAAATAAATTCTCTGAATGGTTTCTGCCGAATCAAAAGGAAAACAAATGGGCCGGAGAATATATTTACGGCTGTGAACTGAATTTTAATCTGGGTACGGCGGCCAAGGTAAACATGATCCTCCACGGAGATGGCGCCACCAACATATTTGTGGGGGCTCAAAGGGGAGATGGACTGCTGCCTTTCAGCAAATACGTGAATTCCTACGCTCACAATGCCCTTAACAGAGAATTTGATGACCAGAATTATAACCGGAACATAAACGCACAGTTTGATCTGATTCTTACAAATCCTCCCTTCAGTGTGGATTTGGATAACGATACCAAAAAAACCATCCAGAAAAGCTTTATTTTCGGAGACAAAAAAAATTCAGAAAATCTTTTTGTGGAACGCTGGTATCAATTACTCCGGGAAAAGGGCCGATTGGCTGCGATTCTGCCGGAAAGTGTATTTGATACCACTGAAAACAAATACATACGGCTGTTCCTTTATAAGTATTTTCACATAAAGGCTGTTGTATCTCTGCCCCAGCTTACATTCGAGCCCTATACTTCAACAAAGACAAGCATACTGTTTGCACAAAAGAAAACCGCCAAAGAAATCTCGTCCTGGAATACTTTATGGAGTCAGGCGTCTAAGGAATATTCCGCGCTCAAAACACGTACGGAAAATTTGATTGCCGTTTATGATGGTCAAAAGCAAAAAGAAAATTTGCCATCCATTCGAGACATGGATGAAGAGCAAGAAAGGGAAACCTTGCAGAAGATGCTGAAAAATCACATTACGAAACGGGACGCCCCGTTGTCTGCTCAGGCGCTTATCGAAAAGTATCGCAGCGAGCTGAAGGAGCTTTGCACCTACGATAAGGATACCGCCGAATCGTTCGGGTATGTAAATACCTGGTGGGTATTCGGACAGGTGGCTTCCCAGCTGAATTACAATGTTTTTATGGCGGAAGCAGATCATGTGGGATATAAGAGAACAAAGCGTGGAGAAAAGGAAATGCCTAATGAATTATTCACATTGGAATATGCGCCGCTTTCTCTGGATACCGCCGCTGTATCTGCGGACTATCAGAAGAGACTTTCAGATTTACAGGACGCCATAGCGAAAGAAACTGCCAGAACGGCCAGGGAAAGCAAAGCAGATAAGCTGGATCAGATTAAGGAACGAATTGCTGCATATACGCACATGAAAACAGATCTGGAAAGGGAATTGAAAGAAGTGGAAAATTTTATGGCTGTTTATTATGACAACGACACCCTCAGAGAAGAATTTCTTGAGCGCACGGATGAAATTTTAATCAATGAATTTAAAAACGGAAGACTTCAGCAATACGCCAGCAGCGCCATTGCCCTTCACAATAAAGCGCATTTGACGATTCTTGATTATATGCGTGATATTCATTGGGAGTGACCTTATGAGAATAAACAGTTCAGACCTCACATCCATAAGCAGAGAAAAATCCCTCCGCTGTGACTGTGTTTATCATGTTTTGGTAAAAGAGCGCAGGGATTTAGTGCAGGACTTCTATCCCTTCAGCGAATTGTTTGACCTTGTGGAAGAGAAAATAGAATGCACTGATATTCAGGGAAGCTTTATGTATTGTCAAATAGGAGACGTGGAAAAAGATGGCACTGTCAGTCCAGTGACCCTCAATTTTGATGAGAGAAGCCTTTTAGACGAAAATTATTACCGAAAAATCGAGAAGGGAGATGTGATGCGCGTGGATCAGGGAGATATCCTGATGTCATTTCTCCTGCCTCAGGACGAGAATATATTGGGAAAATTCACCCGCATTGGAAAAAAGGAAAAAGAAATTTTGTTTTCCACCGCATTTATCAGATTGCAGGCAAAAAAGCATCCGCAAATTTTATATTACTCCCTTCAGTCACTGTTTTATCGCGATCTGATTTATACCGCCAGAATCCGAAAAGGATACACGGGATATGCCACTTTAAGCAAAGAGGATTTAAAGGAGATACGCTTCCAGCGGGAATTGGTTGACCTTCTTTTTGCACAGCATGAGATACTGGAAAAATCCATCGCTGATCTGGAAAATCAAATCCATATCTTAAACAAAAAGCTTCTTTCAGAGCAGTCTATTATCGACGCCGTATTTGAACGTGAATTCCATTTTGACTACGGCAAATTTGAGGAAATGAAAGCCCACAAGGTATATGCTTTGCCCCATGCGCGCTTTTCAGACAATCCGGATCTGCGCTTTGGCGCAAAATACCATCGTCCTGCCGGAAGCTTTGTAATGGAACAGCTAAAAGGAATTTCTGATAAAAAGATCAAGCATTTCCTTTCTGAGCCAATCGCTCTCGGAGCAAGCATTTCTCCAGGAGATTTCGACGAGAGCGGGGAGGCATACTATGTCTCCATGGCTACCATAAAAACCTTTGAGGTAGTACTTGACGACACACAGCTGGTATCCTCGGCTTATTTTCATGCAAAAAAATCCAAGACACTCCTAAAGGGGGATATCTTAATGGCCCGGTCTGGTGTGGCCATCGGAAAAACCGCCATTGTCCGTGAGAATTTTCAGGGCATATTTGCAGACTTTACAATGAGGATCCGTTTTGACCCCGCAAAATGCAGTCCTCTATTTGCCTACTATTATCTGCGCAGCAAATACTTTCAGTATCTTATAGAAATTTTCAAAAAGGGGCTGCAGAATCAAAATATATTCCCCATCGTTATGCAGGAACTTCCTATTCCTGATGTTTCTCTCAAAAAGCAGCTACAGATTGTGAAAAAGATACAGACAAAAATACAAAAGCAAAATCATTTGAAGGATCAGATAGGCTCTTTACGTTCTCAGATCTATAACCTTATAAAGAGCACTGTTGAAAGTCCCCTTTCAGATCAAAGTTTACCTGACCGCACAACACAGGAAGAATCTTGAGAAGATGCTTCCGCTCAGAGCCGCCGCCCCGGGCCATCCCTTTACATTAGCAGCCCGGCGGCAGCTGAATCCCTTATTTATTTCTGAAAGGCATCAGCATAAATACCAGCTGGCCGACGCCAGACCGCTTTTGCAGGCAGCCATTTTATCCTCCTGTATTTCTATTTGCGTATAATTAATTTTTGTGCCGTCTTCCAGAAGTTTTTTCAGATCAAATTGTTGGGCAAATTCCGATCTTATTTTATTCATTCCATTCACAATCCCGTTTTCCACATTAAAATCATTGCACATCCCTGTCGCGCGCCCTCCCTCTATATATTTAAAAAGCATTGACAACCGGATTCATGAGATCCTTTGCCCATCAGAAATAATTAATTCCGATATATTTTTATAGTAGCTTAAATTATTCCCCGGACAGATGAATTGTCATAATCACGGCACCTGCTGCCAAATTTTTGATATGTAAAATTTTTGTTTTAATATTTTTAAACGCATGCCTGGTCGTCCAGCAGCATATTATAATGTCTGCTGAAATCCTTTTGCCTGTCCCCGCTGACAGGCAGCCTTGTCCCGTCAATTAATGTTATTTCCGCTTTTGACCGAGATCTAATCAAATGATAATTTACGAGAAAGGACTGATGTATCCTTATAAACGGAATATTTCCATCTGATATTTTCTCCTCTACCTCTGACAATTTCTGATTAAAAGTATAAATATCTCCGTTACGTACATATAAAGTAATCTTTCGTCCGCTGCTTTCAAAATACAAAATATCCTTACATAATATTTTATACTCCTGATACTTGTAGCAAAAGGTAAAGTAGATCATCTTACTGCAAATTTTTCCATATGCTTTCAAAAATGTTTTTTCAAATATTTCTCTGTCAATCGGCTTTTTTATAAATGCATATACATCCAGCTGAAATAATTCCATAATATTCTTATCATCGCCCGATATGCAGATCAGCAATACATTTTCGTCTATCCGCCGTATATTTTGGGCTGTGGATATTCCATCTCCGGCTTTCATTTGAATATCCAGAAATATAAGATCATACTTCGTTCCAAACGCAATTTCTTTTTCCAAAGCCTTTCCGCAATAAAATACATCCGTATCCGCCGGAATTTTTTCAATCTTAGATAACTCCAAAATCGTATTTTCTATCTGGTTGACCATTGCCTTTCTGTCATGGCAAATTGCAATTTTTATCATTTTTTCTTCCTCTTTTACAAATTAAATAACATACATTTCCCAAATTACTTTTCAATTACACAATGCTCTACGGCATACTCCAGAAACAGGCCAATTAATTCGTTCCTGCTATGCCCTGTTTTTCTGGATATATCCTCCAGCTGAACAACCACCTCTTCCTTGACTCTTACCGAAAATACTTTGTAACCGTCTTCCCCCTTAGGCCTCTTTGGCTTTATGATCAGATTCTCGTTACTCATAACACACCTCCGCTTAAACATATTTTATGCTCATTTAATGTTTGTTTATATGTTATGAATTATGTTATTTCTTATGTTTTGCTAAGAAAAGTCCATCATAAAAAATTTTTTTAAATAACGAAAACCGGAGATGTTCCATGGCTATTGCAGCCGATGGAATATCTCCGATTCAATGCCTTTTGTCACATCTTCCGAATATATCTGCCTGGTATTGTATCTGCCAGCCATACTTTTTCATTGCCAAAGTAAAATTTTATTCCTTCATTCTATGCTCTTTTCGCGTCATTTATCAGTATTATCAGTTTATTATCACGGCGTTCTCCTACCTTTTGAGCGGTTTCCAGATCCTGAGATAAATGAACATATTGCCGGCCTTGAGGTAATAAACCATTTTTCATAATTGATTGAATAAATCTTCTTGCAGTACCATGGTATAAATTCTCTGGCGGCACTTTCTCCGCCTTTCATATCGTCTTTGGCACAGAATGCCCGTAAAATGCTCTGATTCTTCCGTTCTTCAATTCGTGGCGTCTTTTTTCCGATTTTTCAATCATGCATCTCAAGTCAGTTTCGCAAATGTTTCTCCATTTCTCTGACCTATGCAATACATTCCAAAACTGATCAACCGAAACCACCCTTGCTCACCCATTTCCAGTTCATATTCCCACGGAACATGACACAAAACATAAGAAATTGCTTTACTCAGCTCTGTGTAATTCATTTTCTTTCACTTCCTTTATACCGCAATCCCTATATTATTTTCTTATTTCCTTTTCCATGGCTTCTACAGAGCATACCGGTTATTTATTATTTTGATTATATCCAATTAATAAATCTATTACAATATTTTTATACCGGAGCAGACAGCATAATGGTCAAAGCGTCCCCAGGCAGTCTCATGTGGAATATAGTAAAATTTTGTACCTTTTGCAGTTTTTACGTACACGCACAATAGCGAGTACCACCAAAAATTAAGAGCCGCCTCACGGCAGCCCTGGTTATCAATTCTTTCGAAT
>CALWRA010000029.1 GCA_944383825.1 uncultured Acetatifactor sp.
ACAAGCTGTATAAAATGGCAAGTGTTATCGAAAGAAGTTCACTTTTAACTTGTACTTTTTCTTGACATAGCACCAACCTTTGCGGCGCTGCTGACCGGAAATCCTGTCAACGCTCTGGGAAAGGGCATACAGGTTGGCAATGGTCTGTCTATCGTCATAAATTCAAAATTCATTGGGTGTGTTCCTCCTTTTCTTTGCTCGTTTGGATAAATAACGGGGGCAGCCAATCACAACCGCCCGAAATCTCTGCTTGCACCCACGCTGGCATTTCCGGCATAATTCGTTGTAAGTGACTCGCCCCCGGTCATTGAGGTAAAAGGAAAGCTCATGCTTCCTCTTTTTGCTCATTCTCGGCATATTACACTTCCTTCTGTTTTGGCGTATGGTTTCTGGGCGATTTTGGACAAAATTACAGCCATAGAGCCGCTTAAAATCTCCCGAAGTATAAACGGATAGGGTAGACTATCCCCCTATCAGATTGTCGTGTTTCGGTATCATTTCGGTGTCAGTCCGCCAGTTCTCCCCGGTGTCGTTCCTCCCCTGTATCTCACAGCGGCGTATCGCTCCCTTTGGTACGCTCGTTTCGGTCAGGTTTCCTCCACATCCCTGCCAAAAGTCATGGCACTACATCACCGGGGAAGCATATCCCACACAGGCTGGTCATTTGATTGGAATAATCCATCGATGAACTATCTGTATCATAGAACATTTTCGCGCCCTGTGCCGTATATCCGAAATATAGGAAAAAAATTGAAAAGTGAAAAAATTTCCACAATTGCGGAACGGGTATGGTATAATCAATTCAGCGGTTACAAATACCGTCAAAAAGAGGGCTGCTTCAATACAGGAACGATTAAAAGATTTACGAGTGAATCAAGGACTAAAACTGGAAGAACTGGCAAAACAGACTGGCAGAGTTCTATGGTGTGACTCTTTATTATCTATTTTGCCGAACAGATAACATGGAGCAAATCAACACACTATTAACAGAGCTGCATTTAAATGATGAGATGGTGGCACTTCTGAAAAGCGGTCGGATTAACAACCGTCTGCTCTGCGAACTTGCCACGCATAAGGATTTAATAAAATTTCTTGCGGATATTGAGATTTATGTAGATGGGATTGCCACCATGCAAATCCAAAACCTCAATATCCTCGTTGATACTGTCGGGCATGAAATTATTGAACGGTATCGCCCCGGCGAAGATGACCCGCATTTGAAAGTACTGCAAGCTGCTTATTTCAGTGATGATGATTATTTCAGCCGTATGGTGCTGGATGACATCAATATCATTATCCGGGATATTCGGGAAGTCCACAAAAAGGACAGCGAGAGTGCGCCTCAAACCGCTGTTGCCGACGAGCTGAAAGAAAATCTGGAAACAGTCGAAAACTTCAAGGGCAGCCGGGTTGAAAAGCTGGTCATCCTTTACTGCAAGCAGCTCGGTATCAACTATAAAAATCTGTCAGACGAAGAATTTCGCTGACTGATTCGGATTCTCAAAAAATCAAAGAAAATGGGAAACGCCTATCAGCCAGAGGAAAAAACGGTAAAGAAAACCGCTGTTGCATGGTTTGGGCCCCATGTAGCAGCGGTTCGTGCTATGGTTATTCAGTTAAAATTTCAAAGTTGCAAACTGAAAGTTATAAACATATTCTATTTACACAAAACTTGAAATGGTCTCAAATTTGTTTCATATCGGAAATACCGTTTGCCTTTACTTCCGATATATTCCACAGTAAAATTACACTTACATTGCCTGTTCAATGTTCTGGTTTGGATTATTTAAGCTGTTAAAGAAAGGATGAGCCACTAAAAAATGAAAACAATCTTTTTGCATGGTCTGGGTCAAACAGCGCGTGACTGGCAGGCTGTAGTCAATCAAGCTTCTCTGTCAGATACCTGCTGTCCAGAACTTTTTTCACTATCAGAGGGGGATATTACTTATTCACACATATTAACAGGGCTTGAAAAACAATGCGAAAATATGACAGAGCCATTTTGTATATGCGGCCTTTCTTTGGGAGCCCTCCTTGCGCTTGACTATACAATTCGACATGGAGATAAAGTGGCTTCTTTGATTTTGATTGGTGTACAGTATAAAGTTCCAAGTCTGGTTATAGATTTACAGAACCTCATATTCCGTTGTATGCCGAAGAAAGCATTTGAAAACATGGGTATGTCAAAACATGATACAATTAGATTGTGTCATTCCATGCGCTCTCTTGATTTCAGTTCAGGATTAAATAAAATCGTGTGTCCGGTGACGATTATCTGTGGGGAAAAGGACGGCGCCAACCTAAAAGCATCAAAACAGTTAAAAGAACTTTTGACAAATTCAGAATTACATATCGTTCCCGAAGCAGGACATGAAATCAATCAATGTGCGCCGGAATCTATTGCTTCTATACTCAATCATAAAAAACATCAAGCCGGCAGTCCTGAAAATTGAACATAAAAGCCAAAACCTCGGTTGCTCGAACAACCTATTCCCACAACAGCTTTTTCACAGTCACTCGTTCTGTTTCCAAGAATCGCTTATATTGTAAGGAGCGAGCATTGCGGCAATATTTTACGCAACGAATTCACCGCATGTTTCGTGCTCCAGATTATAACGCATATATCTCCGTCATCTTTTCCTCCCATTTTTACGCCGGCCCTTTACGCCTCAAGGCGCCTCTTTATAAGCAAAACTGCAACGTCATTTACATTGGTTCCTGTGGGCCCTGTGACTACAAGGCCCTCTGCGGCCTGCAGCGCATCATAGGCGTTATTGTCCTTTAACGCTTTGTAAATGTCTATTCCCGCGCGCTTAAGCCTGCAGGCGGTATGTGCATCCACAATTCCGCCCGCCGCCTCCGTAGGCCCGTCCGTTCCGTCTGAGCCAATACTGAAAATACATACTCCCTGCAGACCTGAGATTCCCTCTGCCGCTGAAAGCGCAAGCTCCTGATTTCGCCCGCCCTTTCCCTTTCCAGTCAAATGCACCACCGTCTCCCCTCCTGCAATAAAAGCAATACTCTTTTCTGCCTTTTTATGTGTTCTTGCAATAGCTGCCAGAAATGCACCGGCCTCCCTTGCTTCACAGCTCAAAGAATCTGTGAGTATACAAACTTCGTATCCAAGCTCCCGACATTTGGAGGCAGCTGCTTCACACAAAAGACTCACATCTCCGATCACCGAATAGCTGGCATTCTTCAATTCCTTCGGCGTTTCTCTCAAAAGCGCCCTCTCCGCTTCATGGCCAATCCTGATTCCATACTTTTTCAAAATCTTCACAGTCTGGTCACTTGTGCTTTGATCCTCACATGTGGGACCGGAGCCTATGCTGTCCAGGCGGCTTCCCACCACATCGCTTAATATGACAGAGTGCACATGCGCAGGCATACATGCTTGGGCAAACCGCCCGCCCTTCACACAGGACAAATGTTTGCGCACAATGTTCATCTCTGTAATGTCCGCGCCGCTTCCCAAAAGCCGCCGCGTAATCCGCTGCAGCTCCTTCCCCTGAATCATTGGCTTTTCAAATAGGGCGGAGGCTCCTCCCGAGAGCAAAAAGAGCACCTCATCCTCCTTTATTAGATTTTCTGTGAGCCTCAGCGCTCTGTCGGTCGCCAGAAAAGAATTTTCATCCGGAATGGGGTGGCCGCCTTCAAAACATTCAAAGCCCTCCAGTTCCCCCCTTATGTGTCCGTACTTGGTAATGACAATTCCTCTGTGAATTTTGTTTCCAAGGATTTCTTTTGCGGCGGCAGCCATGGTATAGGCTGCTTTTCCCACGGAAACCACAAAGAGTTTTCCGGTGGGAAGCTTATATCCTCTCAGCTCCTTTTTCACGTTCTCTCCGGGGAGAACTGCCTGGACCGAAGCCCTTATAATTTCCTGTGCATCGGTTAATACACTCATTCATTCCTCCTGGGTTTTATTTCCTGCGCCTCTGCGGTCATTGGATTCGAAAGCCTCCTTGCATTCCTGTTGATGTGGCCGTATAATTATTTCAGCGCCAGTTCCGGGAGGAGTACGGTACCCCGTATCGCCAGTGTCTAGGTTCAAACACACAAATTATCCCGTAGAACACCAGGCGGCTGGCGCCTCTCTTATCATATCAGCTGATCTGCCATCTCACACTGCTTCCGCTCTCATCCTTTTTTACAATAAGCTGGTCTTCAATCTCCTGCTTCAGCTCTGTCACATGGGAAATAATTCCAATCATCCTGGAGCCCTCTGCCATTTGCTGTAAAACTCTTACGGCCTTATTTCTGGCATGCTCGTCCAAGGAGCCGAAGCCCTCATCTATGAACATCATATCCAGCTGAAGAGCCGCTGCGCTTTCCTGAATCTCGTCGGCCATGCCAAGAGCCAAAGACAGCGCCGCCATAAAGGATTCACCGCCGGAAAGTGTTCTGATCTCCCGTTCCTTTCCTGTGACCGCAGAGTAAACCATAAGGTCGAGGCCGCGGTTTTTTCCCGTTCCGGCTTTTTCAATATCATACATGCGTATCTCAAACTGTCCTGCCGACATATCCCGGAACCGGCGATTTGCCGCATGCAGAATCCTCTCCAGATAATAGCGCTGGACATAGGTTTCAATATCCATACGGGCACCCGTCATTTTGCCGGCAAGCTGATTGTAAAGATGATCCAGACGCCCGTGCTCTGACACAATTTTCCCCCGTTCCTCCATCTTGGGCGCCAGGGCATTGTAGACTCTGACATCCGCCCTGTATATTTCCCTGGCCTGCTCCAGCTTCAGCTGAACCTGCTCCAGCCGCTTCCTGGCCTCATCCCTCTGACGTCTCAGTACATCCAGGTCCGGACGCTTTCGATTCCCGATGGCTTTTGCCGCCGAATCCCGTCTGCTTTCAGCAGCCGCCTTTCTCATATTAAAAGCGTCAATTTTTTTCTGAAGCTCTGTGGTCTCTGTTCTCGGATACTTTCCGGTCAGCTCCTTCCATTCTGTCTCCCCAAGGTTCTTCTGTGCCATAATCCGTTCGTAGAAGGTCCTGCGGCATCTCTCCTCTTCCCTCTGTGTGGGAAGCTCCTCCCGACAGCGGCGAAGCAGTGTATTTGCATTTTCTGCAGCAGACCGTTTCCCAGCGGCATCCTTCTCCGCCTTTGAGTATGTCTCTTTCTTTTTTTGTTTTTCCCTTTCCGCTTCTTTCAGAGCTTTCCTTGCTTCTTCCTCGGTCAGGTAATCCATGTGAGTTTCCAGATTTTCCAGAGACGCTCTTTTCTCCACAAGCACTTCCCCGGCGGCAGACGCTTCTTTTACAGCTTCATCCATCCTTTTTCTCAAGTCGGATTTTTCCTTCTCAATTCCCTGCATAAGTCTCTGAACCCGTTCAAAAGTCCGCACATCCTCCTGCAGACGCCTGCCTTCCGCAAGAAGAAACTCTCTCCGGGCAAAAACCTGCTTCTGCGCCTCTTCCAATACAGCATTTTCCGGAAAATCCGGCAAAATATCTGTAATTGTCTGAAAAATCTTCTCCTCTTCTGCCTGCAGATGCTTTTCCTTCTCACCCAAAAGCTCCCCAGCAGACCGGGAAGCCCCGGAAGCCTCCTCCTGAGCAATCCTGAGCGCATTGACCTCAGCGTTCAGTGCCTCCAGGCTCTCCCTGCTTAGTCCACTGTGCTCCTCCTCCAGCCTGCAGGGATTAGGATGCTGCACTGAACCGCATACCGGGCATGGCTCCCCCGGCCTCAACCGCTCTCGTGCAATAAATCCCGCCTGCATATTCAAAAAAATTCTTCTTAAGTGTTCATACTCTTTGTTTTTTCTTTCATATTTCCCACAAGCATCCAAATAGTCTCCCCTGGCTTTTTCCGCATTCACTCTCTGGGCAGCCGCATCTTGTGCAAGGCTCTTTACTCTCTGAATTTCCGCCAAAATACTCTTTACCTCATCCTCTTTTACCCTCCACTTTTCCATCCTCACTTTGGCTTCTCCAAGTTCCTGCTGCTGCCTAAGCCACTCCTGTTCTTTTTGCTCCAAATCCCGGAGCTGTTGCGCGGTCTCCTCCGCGGCCTGTCCCGCTCTCTCCTTTTCAGCCTTTGCAGCGGAAACATCCTCCTTCGCTCTTCCTATTTTCTCAAAAATTTCCAGCGACCTCTCTACACGCTCCGATATTCTTGTGAATGTCTGAAGCTCCTGGTCCCACAGACTCTTTGTCCGCTGCTCCCATTCCTGAGCCTCCTCCAATGCCTTCAACAGATCCGGAAGGATCTCCTGCTGCTCTCTGAGCCTGCGCTCTGTCTCGCCGGCTCTTTTTGCAGAATCGACGTATCTTTCGTACACCGCCTGGATTTCCCAGGCCGCCTGGAGCTTTCCCAACAATACGGCGGCTTCTCCCACAGACTTCTCCTCATCGGCACACTGTTTTAGTTCCTCTCTAACCTGGTCAAGCTCCTCAAAGCGCTCAAGCAGCTTTTCCCCATCATTAAAGGCATCCCTTCTTGCAAGATATACTTCATCCGCCTCCTGATAGTCCCTCTGTGCATGATCCGCCTTCTCTTCCAACTCTTTGCACAAAACCTGAAGCTCCTTAAGCAGACATTCCAAATCCACTGGGGACAGCTTATCCGAGACCAGTATTTTGTCCTGAAGGAACTGCAGTTCTTGCGCCCGCTGTTCCCCATTCGGAACAATAATATGGGAAACCTCAGTCTGGCAAGCAGTCTTAATCTGATCTATTTCCGCAAGCTTTTCTTTTTTCCTCCTTCCCAGCTCCTCCACAATATCCTGATACAGTTCCGTGTGAAACAATTTGCGGAAAATTACTTTTTTATCGTCGGATTTCGCCCGCAGCAGCTCCATGAACTCTCCCTGCGCAATCATGGCCACCTGCATAAACTGACTCTTCGTAAGACCCACGATTTCTATCAGCTTTCTGTCCGTTTCCTTCTGTGGATATTCTGTTCCATCCGGCATAATAAGTGAGACAGACTCGCTCTCCTCCTTCACACCGCTTCCCCTTTTCATCAGACGCACATGCCTGGGAACTCGACGGACCTTATATTCCTTCCTTCCGTTCTGCGTTCTCTCCGAAAATGTCAGTTCCACAAAAGGCTGCGTGTCATAATCCACAAACTGACTCTGCAGCTCCCTTCCATCCTTTTTATTGGTATTTGAGCTGGCCTCGCCGTAAAGCGCAAATACAATTGCATCAAAAATCGTTGTCTTTCCCGCTCCTGTGTCACCGGTGATCAGAAAAAGGTTCTGGTTTGTCTCTCTAAAGTCTATCAACGTCCTACGGCCATAGGAGCCAAACGCCTCCATCATCAGTTTCAGCGGTCTCATCCCTGACTTACCTCCTTTACAGTATTGATCACATCCCGGAGGATTTCTTTTTCTTCCCCATCCGCTTCCTCTAAAAACAGGCAGCAAAGCTCAAAGGGATCTATATACGATTGTTTGATAAGTTTTCCGGTGAAGTCTGTTTTTTGCACAGTCTCTCTTCGGATTTCAAGCAGATTGGGAAATATGCTCCGGATGCGGTCCTGTGTGTCAAGAGTGTCCTGATTCGTTCTGTCCGTCAGAATCACCGTCACATAATCGTTGCAGCCCTGATTGAGCACCTCTCCCAGACTTCCCCTGATCACCCGCACCTGTCGCAAGGGCTTGAGAGGAAGGACTGTTACTCTTCTGTCTCCTTTTTCCTTCAGCTCCACCATAACGATTCCCTTTGACTGCCCCGCTTCACTGACAGAGCTTGCCAGAGGAGTGCCAGAATAACGGCAATACTCGCCGCCCGCCTTCATGGGCTTATGAATATGCCCCAGCGCAGCATAATCAAAACGTTCCAGTATCTCTGAGGAAACTCGGTCAATATTGCCCACTGTGCGGATCTCCGAGTCCATCCGCTCAATCTCCTCCGCTTTTTTTCCAGCGGGCAGATAGAATTGATGGCTTACAAAGACATTCCTCTCTCCTTCATCAATTTCTTCTCTCTCCACCAGCCTGCGAAGGGTGTTCTCATATGACAGATTATTCCCGTTCTCATCGGTTCCCACAATTCTTTTCACCATAGAGGGCTTCACATAGGGAAGAAGGTAAAAATTTACATTACCAAACGCATCCTTTATAACCACCTTTTCCATATGGTCATTCTCTGTCTGGGGCGGCATTCCGATCATATAAAGCCCCTGCCTGGACAAAACGCTGCGGAAGCAGTTTACTCGGGGAGCACTGTCATGGTTTCCGCTGATCATCATCACAACCGTATTGGGCAGAGCTGCCGTCAGTCCCGCGATAAAGCCGTCAAACACCTCCACTGCCTCTGCCGAGGGAACTGCCTTATCGTAAATGTCTCCCGCTATGACAATGGCATCCGGCATTTCCTTCCCAGCCATTTCCGTAATCTGCTTTAAAATATATTCCTGATCCTCTCTGAGATCTCTGTTCATAAGCTTCAGCCCGATATGCAAATCGGATAAATGAAAAAATTTCATTTTTCTGCTTCTCCTTTTCCTTGGTACAGACCTATGAACTGATTTTACTATATGCACAGAGTGTTTACAACCGCGGGGAATTACAGGATTGTCCCACACAAAACACCCTTCCGCAAACGGGGCGGAAGGGTGTCCTTTCCCGGATCCGCCATAACGGCGAACCTTCATCTTTTGTACATTTTCAGTGTATCACAGCTTCATAAAAACCTCAATATCCCATTTGTTCATCGTCAATGACTCTCCACGCCTTACCGAAGTTTACATCCCGAAACATAGCCGTCAGACCGGTAATCTGCTTCAGACGCAGTATCTCGTCCTTATCCATTCCAAGATGCTTCGATATCCACGCGTCGGAACGCCCCAGCTCATGAAGCTCCTTAATAATATTGCTCATCAAATCTACATCATGGGAACCCCTTGCCCGATTGTGCCTAATGGTGCTTGCCATCCGGCAGTCCATTGGCTTATCAATGACAGATACGGGCATTCTTCCCTTTTCTCTCTCGTAAATATCTGGATAATCCAGCATAATCCGATAGCGGTGAAAACCATCCACAATCACATAGGTGTCCTTCTCCCGGTCATGATAACAGACAATGGGCATAGTATACCCATCCTCCTTAATGCTGTCATACAAAAGCTTCATCTCCGGAGGGGCCACCGCATTGGGATTGTATGTATTCGGTTCTATTTTTTCTATGGGAACGGAAATAATATTATACACGGGGCTTACGAATGCCATGTCCATACCTCCTGTTCATGCTTTCCCAATCACCTTCCTGTACTTATATTTCAAAATATCCACATTTCTCTGTTGCTCTCTCGTAAGGCCAAAACCCATAAACCGACAGATATGATCATTTTTCAAAATACAAAAACACATTCTTTTCCAGCTGGGAATATCCTTCGTAGATTTTATGTCGTCCGTGTCGTCCGGAATTTTCCCCAGAAATATAACCCTGGAATTTTTCATCACAGTATAATTGGAAATTCCGTTGCGTCGGATATTATAGCCGTGCTCCTCCAACTCCCGTATTGTCTCTTCCTCCAGTCCCCCTCCCACATTGTGCCAAAACCGAATAGACGCCTGAAACTTATTGATATAATTCTGCCTAAGCCGCGCTGGAAGCGTGGCCAGAAGAAAACGGGTGTAGGACTCCCATGTATGCCCTTCCGGCAGCGTTACGTTTTTGTATCCCATGGCCTTGGTCTTCCCGTATATAGCCGCAAAATTTGCTCCTCTCACCCTTCCCACCAGCTTGACCCAGATCTGGGGATCAATCACCCGGTACAGATTCAGGCTATCCTTTGCATAATCGTTAAAGGGAGAAGCCACTCTCATCTGATCCGGCTTCAGCCCCGCCATATAGTAAAGATCATACAGCCTGTTGTAGTCATATTGAAAAGTATAGTTGGCATGCCACACATCCCTAATGGTCCAGTCATACATTGGTGAGGCACACCAAACCTCCTTAAACTGTCTACTGATCCAACAGGTGCCATTGTAGCCGTATTTCTTGTTAAGAATGCCGCTATAACGCTGCAAAGACTCATCCGCCCTCATACCCAGCAGACATACCGTCTTCCTGTTTCCATGGGAAAGACGGTACCAGCGTCCAAACTGCTTTGCCAAATCCTCCTGGTGCATCCGGTAACGGTAGGTGGAGATCGGATTATTTTCCAGATTGACCACATATGGATGCTTAGGCATAGGCCGAACCCAGGAAGCTTCCTTTGTATCGTCCCATGGATACCAATACATTTCATAGCTGCTCAAAGCCGTTCTCGTAGCCATGGGAAGGCACACCCAATAAGGCTCCACTTCATCCTTAATCCGCTCGAAGGTTCGTTCCACGTATTCCGTAGTCACAGTATACTGCGCCTCAAAATCCTGATGGAAAACGCCTACCTGTCGATAAGGATAATATTTTCTTCGAAAATCAAGAACCAGATTCAAAAGAAGTCCGCTGTCCTTTCCTCCTGAAAAGGACACAAAAATATTGTCAAATTCTTCAAACAAAAAGTGAAGACGAAGCTGCAGCGCCTCATACACATTTTGAGACAGATATTCTCGTTTCATACCCATTCCTTTTATCCGATGTCCAAAATCTCTCTCCGGACGGTTGCTTATAAATTTTGTCTTCCGTAATAGATCGATTGGTATATTTTGGTAATTATGGTAGCACAGAATTCGACAAAATACAATTCCAAAAACGGAAGGCGCCGCGCCGTTTCCCCTGTTTTCCCGAAAAACCGGGGGTTCAGCACATTTTTCAAAAAATATAGGGTGACGTTATCTTTCAGAAAGCTTAGAATTCCTTGAAAATTATAAAAGCATAACAGATGTGAACAAAAAGAAAGCACATGAATATAAAAAGCATCCCCCAAAAATTCCTTTTGGGGGATGCGGTCAATATAAGCCCCAGCGCTGACTACTCCGCTGACGCTCTGCAAAAAAGCTGATGACGCCCTATAAACTGCTCATAAAAATCTCCCTCTTCATAAGGCGCAAGATAAAATATTTTCAGCAAAAGCATATTCAGATTCCTGCGGAAATTATCATCTTCATTTTCCCTTATGCGCTCCTCCAGCTCATTGAGAAAATAATGCCAGGTAATCAGAAATTCCTGATTTTTTCCAAGCTCCGGCGTGTCTATCCACTTACTGACTCTTACCTTCACCCTGGAAACCGGACATTCCCCTGTCTGCAGAAAATATCGGAAGCTTTTGTTTTCATAATATCTTCCCAGGGGAAAAAGCCGACAGATACCCGGGCGAGCCGAATGGATTCTGCATCGCCCCCACTCATCCAAAAAGACGCACCGCTCCTCGGGTCCCGTCATTTTCAAATTGGGAAGGATTACCCCATCTACCACATTCAGCGCAAGCTCCTGCTGCAATAGTTCCTCAAAAGATCTCTTCAGTCCCAGCGTGAGGCGATATATGTCATAGGGATCTAGAACTACAGAATTGCCCATGCCCCGGCAGCACTCAAAACAACCTTTACATCCCCGGCTGTCCGCTTTCACCATATCATTTGGACCATACAGCCTTCCATCTGAAATCTCCTGTAAACTGACGTTTCGTTTCATGAGTTCTTCCTCTTTTTCTCCATCACAGCCCTCAGGCTTTCCGTATACGGCGCTCTGGCAATGCCGTATTCGGTGACGATTCCCGCAATCAATCTATGATCTGTCACGTCAAAGGCCGGATTATGCACCTTTACTCCCTCCGGGGCCATGGGCTCCTGATACCACATTTTTGTTACTTCTTCCCCGGGCCGCTGTTCTATATGGATATCCTCTCCTGTGGCCGTCTCCATGTCAATGGTGGATGTGGGTGCGCACACATACACCGGGATCTTATAATAATTGGCCGCTATGGCCACCAGAGAGGTACCGATCTTGTTGGCGGTATCCCCATTGGCCGCCACCCTGTCACAGCCAACAAAAACAGTCTGCACCAATCCCTTAGACATCACAGAAGCGGACATATTATCACAAATCAGCGTAACATCCACACCGGAGGAAAAAAGCTCATAGGAGGTAAGACGCGCCCCCTGTAAAAGTGGTCTTGTCTCATCCGCAAATACATGAAAGCCATATCCCCTCTCCTGTCCCAGATAAATGGGAGCGGTCGCCGTTCCGTATTTTACGGCTGCAAGCTGTCCTGCATTACAATGAGTTAAAATGCCATCCCCAGGCTTCACCAGCGTCAGCCCATATTCCCCGATTTTCCTGCATACCTCCACATCCTCCTCCCGAATCAAAAGCGCCTCTCTGCGCAAGATTTCCTTCACTTCCTCCACGCTTTTCTTCTCCGCTCTTCCGGCCTGCAGGCAAATCTTCTCCATTCGCCTGAGCGCCCAGGAAAGATTCACCGCCGTGGGACGGGAGGAATCAAGATATTCCTTATATTCCCTGAATTTCTGATAGAACCTTTCAAAATCCTCTTCCTGGATGCGGTTTGTCAAAAGATAAATCCCCAGAGCGGCCGTCACTCCTATGGCCGGCGCTCCCCTCACCTTCAAAAGATAAATAGCATCCCAAATCTCCTGTGCTGTTTTCAGGGAGATCAGCTCCGTTCTGCCCGGCAGAAGGGTCTGATCAATAATCACCACCGCATCCCTCTCCTCATCCAACGCAACCGTTTCAAAATCCTTGATCGTCTTCCTGTCATCCATGGTAAAATAATTCCTTTCTCTTGTAATCTTTTATTCCCCCCAAGACGCCATGTTTCTGTTTTCTTATTAGTGCTTTACTACGTCCGCAAACTCAGCTCCTGACGCCGTCGCCAGATCCTTCGGCGCAAGCTCGATCTGGGAGCCGCTTCTTCCTCCACTTACAATTATGGCTTCCATCTGCCGGGCGCTTTCGTCAATCCTGGTCACATACTGTTTCCTCATACCCACTGCCGTGCATCCGCCCCTTATGTATCCTGTAACCGCATTGATCTCCTTTACGTGGATCATCTCCACACTTTTTTCCCCAACGCTCCTAGCCGCCTTTTTCAGATCCAGCTCCTGTTCCACAGGAATTACAAACACAAAATAATTTCTGCTGTTTCCTCTGGTCACAAGCGTCTTATACACCTTTTCACGGGGGAGAGACAGCTTATCCGCTATCTGCAGCCCATCCACGAACTCGCCGCATTCATAGGTATACTGGGAGAAGGGAATCTTCATACTCTCCAGAATCCGCATTGCGTTTGTCTTGATTTCTTTTGATTTTGTCATTTTAGCCTCCTGCCCCCTTCCAAACTTCTCTCCGAAAAGGACGCTTTTCAACTGCTTTGTATTATTCTGGCAATCAGTCTCTATTAATGGATTTTATAAAGAACATTTCCATAGGCTGAGAATATTGGGGAATGTCTATCACGAAGCCGCCGCAGTCCTTGTAGTCCAGTTTCCTGTAAAAACGCTGTGCGCTTTCATCCGTCTTCGTAGAAGTCAAAAGCATCCCATAGCCCTGTGATTTCATATCATTTTCCGGCGGATGCCTGTCCAGTCTAAGCCAGAATTCCCTGTCCTTTGGCTGTACATATCTAATATCAATATCCACTATTTCATGCTCTCCATTTTGCAGTCCTTTCAAATGCCGGTAATCACCTGTTCCATGAGTTATTTTATCACGATGCCCGTTTTGTTTCCACAGGGATTCGCAACTTTCCAGAATAAGAAACTCCTTTCCAAAGTTCCCTCACGCGCAAAAAGAAGCTGCAGCTCTACAGATATGCCCTCATCTGTTTTGCCGCAGCCTCCTTATTTTATTCTTTATATTTAATGTGCCGGACTTTAGCACTATACAGCCAAGCGTACTTATTTTACCGCCGCTTCAGCCCTCAGCTTCTCAGTCAATGCAGGAACAATCTTGTTCAAATCTCCCACAATGCCGTAGTCCGCCACGTCAAATATGGGCGCAGTTTCATCTTTGTTGATAGCAATAATCAGATCTGATTCCTCCATGCCGGCCAGATGCTGAATAGCTCCGGAAATTCCGATGGCAAAGTATACGTTGGGACGCACGGTTTTTCCCGTTTGTCCCACCTGGAGATCCTTGGGCTTCCAGCCTGCGTCCACCACTGCGCGGGAGCAGCTCACGGTGCCGCCGAGAACCTCCGCAAGCTCGTCAAGCAGCTTGAAATTCTCCGCGCTTCCCACGCCGCGACCGCCGGACACCAGAATCTGAGCCTCCATAATGTCCACAGTGTCGGTCACAGCCTTTACCACCTCAAGAATTTCCACATAATTACCATTGGGTGTAAAACCGGGATTGAATTCTTCCACATTTGCCTTTGCCCCTTCCACCTTGGGACGCTTCTGCATAACGCCGGGACGCACGGTAGCCATCTGGGGCCTAAAATCAGGACAGGCAATGGTTGCAATAGTATTTCCTCCGAATGCCGGACGAGTCATAAGAAGCTGATTATGCTTCTGCTCCCTGCCTGGAATAGGGTTCATGGGATAATCGCCAATTTCAAGCTGGGTGCAGTCTGCCGTAAGTCCAGTATGAACCCTTGCAGAAACTCTGGGACCCAGATCACGTCCAATAGCGGTTGCTCCAACCAGAAAAATCTCAGGCTTATACTTTTCAATCACGGATGCAAGCGCATGGGCATAGGGCTCTGTTCTGTATTCCTTCAGTTCAGGATCGTCCACAACAATCACCTTGTCCGCTCCGTACTCTGCCAGTTCGTCAGCCAATCCCCTCACATCGCTTCCCACCAGCACAGCGGTAACCTCTGTTCCAAGAGTTTCAGCCAGATCCTTTCCCTTGCCGATCAGCTCAAAGGCAATTCCATTCATTACGTTGTCTACCTGCTGGGCGAAGACATACACGCCTTTATATTCTTCTAAGTTCATTTCATATCCTCCATTCATGTATCATGCTGCATATCGGGAAGGATTCCCTCTTAAATAACATGCTTTTCCTTCAGCTTGCCGACAATGTAATCAACAGCTTCCGCAGGATCCAGCGCAACCTTTTCGCCCACACCCTTTCTCACCTTATCGGAAGCCTTCGCAATCTGAGTGGGAGACCCTTTAAGACCCAGGTTGGAATCATCCACGTCCTTCAGATCATTTCTGCCCCATACGGTGATTTCTGCGCTGCATGCGTCAAAAATGCCGCCGGGAGTCATGTAACGGGGCTCATTCAGTTCTGCCAGAGCCGTAATGAGACAGGGCATTTTTGCTTTCAGCACATGATACCTGTCATCAAACTGGCGCTCGACAACCACGCTGTCTCCTTCAATCCGAAGTTTCTGCGCATATGAAATTACCGGAATATTCAAATGCTCGGAAATCTGAGGTCCTACCTGCGCGGTGTCGCCATCGATGGCCTGGCGTCCCGTAATAATCAGATCATATTCCAGATTCCGCAGGGCGCCTGCAAGCGTCTGAGAGGTAGCCCAGGTGTCCGCGCCGCCCAGTACACGATCCGTGACCAGAATTCCTCTGTCAGCTCCCATAGCAATAGCCTCTCTCAAAACATCCGCTGCCTTTGGAAGTCCCATTGTAAGCGCTGTAACCTCTGCTCCATACTGATCCTTCAGTCTCAGCGCTGCCTCCAGACCCGCCTTATCATCAGGATTCATAATGGTCATCATAGCCGCTCTGTCCAGCGTTCCGTCAGGATTAAACTTTACGCCACCCTTGGTATCGGGAACCTGCTTAATGCAAACAACGATTTTCATGTATTTTCTCTCCTTATTTTCTATTGATTTCTTCCTGCCTCGGCTTACTTAAGCAGAGCCGCGGAGATCACCATTCTCTGAACTTCGCTTGTTCCCTCGTAGATCTCGGTAATCTTTGCGTCACGCATCATGCGCTCTACTTCGTATTCTCTGGTATAGCCGTAGCCTCCGTGCAGCTGGACTGCCTTGGTTGTGACCTCCATGGCAACCTCCGCCGCATACAGCTTTGCCTGCGCCGCCTCAAATCCATATTCCTTCTGGGTGGCCTTTGCCATAGCAGCCTTATATACAAGCAGCTTCGCCGCCTCTACCTTAGTAGCCATGTCCGCCAGCTGGAACTGAGTGTTCTGCTGTGCAGCAATGGATCTGCCGAACTGCTTCCTCTCCTTTGTGTATGCAATGGTTCTCTCCAAAGCTCCCTCCGCAATGCCCAGCGCCTGAGCGGCAATTCCGATACGTCCGCCATCCAGGGTGTGCATTGCGATTTTAAAGCCCTGTCCCAGCTTGCCCAGCAGATTCTCTTTGGGCACTCTGCAGTCTGTAAAAGTGAGCTCATAGGTGGAGGATCCACGAATACCCATCTTCTTTTCCTTGGTGCCGAATCCAAAACCGGGCATTCCCTTTTCCACTATAAATGCGGAAATTTCCTTGATCATTCTTCCCCGCTTTTCTATTGTTCCCGTCACGGCGAAGATCACATATATATCGGCCTCCTTACCATTGGTAATAAAAATCTTGGAGCCGTTCAGCACATACTCGTCTCCGTCCAGAACCGCTTTTGTCTGCTGTCCCTGGGCATCTGTGCCTGCGCCGGGTTCCGTAAGGCCAAATGCTCCCAGCTTTTCTCCCTTTGCCAGGGGGATCAGATACTTCTGCTTCTGCTCCTCCGTTCCATAGGTGAGAATAGGATCACAGCACAGAGATGTGTGGGCTGATACAATTACGCCCGTTGTGCCGCACACCTTGGACAGCTCTTCCACACACATTACATATGTGAGCGGATCACAGCCCTGGCCGCCGTACTGCCTGGGAACAGGAATGCCTAAAAAGCCGCCTTTTGCCATTTTATCCACAGTTACCCTGGGAAACTGTTCCGTCTCGTCAACCTCCTGCGCAAGAGGCTTTACTTCCTTCTCGGCAAATTCCTGAAAGAGCGCCCGCGCCATTTCATGTTCTTTTTTTAAGGTAAAATCCATGATTTTATTTCCTCCATAATATACTCGTTATTTTCATCCGCATTGCCCTATCCGCAGACCGCCGCAGCGGGCCGCCCATCTAAACAGCGGCCCGCCCCGGCGATTTGTTCTGGTGCGCTCAGCGCGTATAATCGTAAAAGCCTTTTCCGGTCTTTCTTCCAAGCTTTCCTGCCCTTACCATTTTGCGAAGCAAGGGATGAGGACGATATTTGGGATCTCCTGTTTCATTCTGGATAACCTCCATAATGGCCAGCACAATATCAAGACCTACCAGATCTCCCAGAGCAAGAGGTCCCATAGGATGATTTGCGCCCAGCTTCATGGCCTCGTCAATATCCGCAACACTTGCGGTGCCGTCTGCATAAATGCCAATGGCTTCGTTAATCATGGGAATCAAAATTCTGTTTACCACAAAGCCCGGAGCCTCCTTCACCTCAACGGGCGTTTTGCCGATCTCGGAGGCAATGGTCTTAATTTTCTCAACCAGCTCTGCAGGAGTATTTTCTCCCGCAATTACCTCCACCAGCTTCATTCTGTCCGCAGGATTGAAAAAGTGCATGCCGACCATAGGCCTGTCAAGCCCCGCACCCATCTCCGTAATCGAAAGTGAGGATGTATTGGTGGCAAAAATGCAGTCGGGCTTTACAATGCCTTGCAGCTCCTGGAAGGTAGTCTTCTTGATCTGCATATTTTCGGGAGCCACCTCGATCACCATATCGCAATCAGCGCAGATGTCCTTCAGACCTGTTGTGATCTTTGCAGCTATGGCGTCAGCCTTCTCCTGAGTGATTTTCTCCTTGCCCACAAGGAAATTTAAATTCTTTAAAATTCTGTTTTTTCCGCCATCTGCAAATTCCTGCTTAATGTCGCACAGACAAACCTCATATCCGTCCGTCATTGCAAAAGCCTGTGCGATACCAGCACCCATGGTGCCGGCTCCGATAATACCAACCTTCATTGAAAAATCCTCCTTATGCTTTCATATGTTTGATATGCTTTTCCACATATTCACTAGGGCTCTCATCAACAGTTTTTAAAGGGCTCCTTCACCTTGTCCTTATTCTTATCAAGGAAAAACGCCATGCCGTATCTCTGGTCCTGGGTCTCAAAGCAGTCTCCGAAAAGCTTCTCTTCGATGACAATGGCCTGATCCATATCCACATCCAATCCCTGATTAATAGCTTTCTTGCAGTTACGCACAGCAATCGGAGCGTTTTGGGCAATTCCAGACGCCATCTTCTCCGCTGCAGCCAACAGCTCCTCTTGGGGATATACCGCATTTACAAGACCGATTCGATAAGCCTCATCTGCTTTGATATTGCGGGCGGTGTATATCATCTGCTTTGCCATGCCCGCTCCTACCAGCCGGGCAAGCCTTTGCGTCCCTCCGAATCCGGGAGTGATTCCGAGCCCTACCTCTGGCTGTCCAAATACGGCGTTGTCGGAACAGATTCTAATATCGCAGCTCATGGAAAGCTCACAGCCGCCGCCCAGAGCAAAGCCGTTCACAGCGGCAATTACCGGGATAGGAAAATTCTCTATCTTACGAAAGACGTCATTTCCCTTCTTGCCGAAGGCTTCTCCCTCCGCCTTTGTCAGAGTGCTCATTTCCCCAATGTCAGCGCCTGCCACAAAGGATTTCGCGCCTGAACCGGTGAGTACAAGGGCTCTTACCTCATCCAGATTGACTGCGTCAAGAGTCTGATCCAGCTCCTCCAGCACTGTGGAATTCAGAGCGTTCAGCGCCTTCTCACGATTGATGGTTATAACGGCATAACTGCCTTTCTGCTCATACAAAATAAATTCCATGGTTCCCTCCATATGATTGGTTCGTATATTCGTTGTCTGATCAGCTCACGACTGAAATATGCTTGAACGCGGAAAAGGCATTTGCCTGCATACCCACAGGGCAAATGCTTTTCCGCCTTTTCGCGCAGAGCTAAAGGCCTGCGCATGCTTTACTCTTCGATTTTTACAATGGTAGCGCAGCCCATTCCTCCGCCGATACACAGGGTAGCAAGACCCGTCTTCGCGCCCTTTGCCCGCATCTCATGAAGCAATGTTACAAGGATACGGCAGCCGGAAGCGCCTACGGGATGTCCAAGCGCAATCGCTCCACCGTTGGGATTAAGCTGTCTGTCAACGTCAATACCAAGATCCTTGCCTACTGCAACAGACTGTGCTGCGAATGCCTCATTCGCCTCAATAATGTCAAAATCTTCAATCTTCATGCCGGTTTTTGCCATAACCTTCTCGGTTGCAGCCACGGGGCCGATTCCCATAACCTCAGGACGCACGCCTGCAAGAGCGCCTGCAACAAAGGTAGCCATAGGCTTTACCCCCAGTTCCTTTGCCTTCTCTTCGCTCATCACCACAATGGCAGCGGCGCCGTCATTGATTCCGGAAGCATTGCCTGCGGTCACAAATCCTCCCGGATTGATAGGACGAAGCTTTGCAAGGCCTTCTATGGTGGAGCCATGTCTCGGGCCTTCATCTGTATCAAAAATAATGGTTTCCTTCTTTTTCTTTACCTCTACGGGTACGATCTCCGCCTTGAAGGCTCCGCTCTTCTGAGCAGTCTCTGCCTTCTGCTGGCTCTTTAATGCGAACTCATCAAGCTCCTCCCGGGTAAGTCCCCACTCCTCGCAGATGTTGTCCGCTGTCTTTATCATATGATAATCATTGAAAGCATCCCACAATGCATCCTTAATCATGGTGTCAACCAAAGTTGCATTGCCCATACGGTATCCGTAACGGCCCTGAGGAAGCGCATAGGGAGCCATGGACATATTCTCCATGCCGCCGGCAACAACAATATCGGCATCTCCCGCCATAATCATCTGTGCGGCCTGATTCACGCAGTTCAGACCGGAACCACACACTACGTTCATGGTTACCGCAGGCACCTCAATAGGCAGGCCCGCCTTAATAGATGCCTGGCGGGCAACATTCTGTCCCTGTCCTGCCTGGATTACACAACCCATGTAAACCTGATCCACGGCCTCGGGAGCAATGCCCGCTCTTTTGATAGCCTCTTTGATTACAACAGCGCCAAGATCGGCTACGGGAGTGGTGCTCAGCGTGCCGCCCATTGTACCGATTGCGGTACGGCAAGCTCCTGCCAATACAACTTTCTTTGCCATTTGTTTTTCCTCCAATCAACGATTGTTATTTTTTTATCATTGCCACTGTGACTATTTTAACATAGGCCCAATTCTTTTGCAATGCCTTTTGTCAAAAAAATAACAATATAATTTTTTTATTCTCCTACACTCGAAGTCCGATGGATTTATTTTTCCTCCTCCAGAGCTTTTTCCACCTCCGGATCAATGATCCGATTTGTTCTGACCCACTCCTTCGTGCCCTCTACTTTTTGAGCCGGCTGGGTATGCTTTGCCAGAAATCTCGTCAAAGCATAAACGTCAATCCATATTTCATTGCTCCCCTCCTTTTGTGACTCATCAAAAATAAGCTGAAGTCCCCAATGCAAATGTGTTTCCTCAATATTATTTACATTTTCCGTAGTGCTGTATCCCGTGTGTCCCATATAGCCAATCACATCCCCGGCGGTGACAATGCTTCCTTCCTCCAGATTTTCCGCATAGGGATAGTTCTGTCTTAAATGCGCATAGTAATAGTAGCGTCTGCCGTCAAAGCTGCGTATACCAATTCTCCAGCCGCCGTATTGGTTCCATCCCAGAGCCTCCACATACCCGGACTCGATAGCCGTTATAGGTGTACCCGTAAGTCCCATCATGTCATGTCCAAGGTGTTTTCTTTTATAGCCATAGCTGCGGCTTGCCCCAAAGTCATCGTAGTGGGAATAGTCAAACCCCCTGGCCAACGGAAAATATGCCTTCAGCCCATATCTGGACTGGTAGCTTATCTCGCCGTTTTCATCCTCCGTCTCTTCCTCATATTCTCCCACCATCCCTCCAAGAACGGCGCTGTATGCCTCTTCATAATAAGGATAATATTCCAGGTCCTCAGTCAGTTCTTCTATATCCGTTTCACCGGACGCCAAGGATTCGGCGGCCTTTTCCAGCACCGACATAGCCTGACTATTAAACTTTCCACCAGTCTTTGCCGCCGTATAGGCAAGCAACTCTATCCAATTTATATCATGTCCTGTTTCATAGGTATCCACATCCCAATCGTATGCCCGGCACAGTGCCTCGTAGGATACCGTAAAGTCCACCCATTTTATGTAGTCCTCCCCTTCAGATTCCCGGGACTCTGCCTCTCCTGTCGCCGGGAGCATTGTTTGCTCTCCTCCCTTCCCCGAAACAATGATCAGGGCCCCCAGCAAAGCAATTCCGGCAATTTCCATGGGAATGGCCTTTTTTATAATATTTTGAAAGGAGTTAAAAATAGCAATCCCCTCCATGGCTTCCCTTAAGGAAAATATATGACAGCAGAGCTTTTCGTATTCTAAATACCCAGCCCCGCATTTCTCAGCTTTCGTCCGTGGCGGGCAAAAAAGAGCTCTGACCTGGCAGAGCTCTTTTTGATATATTCCCAATAATAAATGTATCTAGTAATACATTAACCGCATTTTACACCTCCGGCTCGATGAGTCCGTAGGTGTCTCCCTTTCTCTTGTAGACAACATTCACCTGATCCGTTTCCGCATTACAGAACACAAAGAAATTATGCCCCAAAAGTTCCATTTGAATGCAGGCATCCTCAGGATACATGGGCTTGATGTCAAATTTCTTTGTACGGACAATTTTTACCTCTTCATCGTCCATGTAATCATTCTCCACATAGGACTTACTGAAGGAGGCCGCAGCCTGATGCTTGTCCACAATTTTATTCTTATACTTCTTCAGTTGTCTTTCAATAATCTCCTCAACCAAATCAATGGACACATACATGTCATTGCTGACCTGTTCGGAACGGATAATGCTTCCCTTCACCGGTATGGTCACCTCAATTTTCTGGCGCTCCTTTTCCACACTCATTGTTACATGTACTTCCGTATCGGGGTTGAAATACTTGTCCAGCTTGCCGATCTTATCCTCCACAGCGGCCTTTAAGCCGGGAGTTACGTCAATGTTTCTTCCTACAATAATAAATTTCATGCTGCTCATCCCTTTCGGTTGTTTATTGTATAAGCATTATATCATATTTGAATAGCTTTTTGCAACAATTTAACCTGTTTTTTACTTGTTTTTGACTTTGCTTCCACCGGTAAAAAGATCGACAAATTTCGTTTGGAATCAATTTTTATTTATACTTCACAAAACAGATGTTCCTGTCTATTCCATTTTTTTCCAATGAAATTTACTTAAAAACCTGTGGATAATGTGTATAACTCAGTGCATAAATCTCTTTTATTTCATTTTCACGCTTTCAGGGTGTGGATAACTTTTATTGTCAATCTGACTTTTGGTTTTCGTTTTCCCGTTTCCCACAACTTTTTTGTATAAATTGCACAGATACGGGACACCACGATCCCTCCCCCTTGCACCACAATATTTTGACAAATCCTGCAATTTGCAAATAACGAAAGGCAAACAGATTTCTGCAGGGTACAGAAAAGCTGCCGTCCGGCCAAAAAACCTGACCTTCGCGGCAGCTGTCTTTATTTAATGCTGCAAAGCTTTTCTATAGGCTGTTTCTTTCTGCCTAGAAAATTCTTCTGATTGCAAGAATCTTTTTGTAATCTGCATTGGACACAATGATTCCCGTCTTTGCGGTAGAAGCATGAACAATCTGTCCGTTTCCAATATACAGCGCCACATGGCCTGAATAGCAGATCAGATCGCCCGGCTGCGCATTTTCCAGTCCGTCCACCGCGTAGCCCTGGCTACGGTCAGCAGAGGAAGAATGAGGCAGGCTTACGCCGAAGTTTGCATACACACTCATTACAAAGCCGGAACAGTCGGCGCCTTCCGTAAGACTTGTGCCTCCGTACACATAGGGATTTCCAACAAACTGCAGTGCATACTCCGCCACTGCAACCCCCATTTCGCTTCCGCTTCCGACAGAATAATTTGCAGAGCTACCGGAGCCAGAAGAGGACTGGGACTGAGTTACTCTAGCTGAAGCCGCTTCCAAAGCTTTTCTTCTTTCTTCCGCTTCCTTTGCCAGCCTTCTTTCCTCTTCCTCCTTGGATTCTGCCTGAACAAATTCCGTGTGAAGGGAAACATAATCCGTGGAAACCCAGCCAATGCCTTCTTCAATATCCACCTTTACCCAGTCTTCCGTTTCCTCAAGCACCACCAGGTCATCATCAATCGGAACAAGTCCCAGCACTGAAGCATCCAGACTGGGCTCCGTCCTTACCTTCAGGGTGGTGGTAGTTACCGTTGCTATTCTGGTACCAACCTGCCTCGCAAGCTCAATGGCCGCCTCACCGGTCACACAATACTCCGCCTTTACATATCCGGTAACAGATCCTGATGAAATCTGATACCAGCCGTTTTCTTCTGAAATAAAAGTACCCACAGAGTCGTCATAGAGCTTTCCTATGATTTCTCCTTCCTCGCTGGCAATGCTGCGCACATTTACATAATCATTTACCTGAGCAATTACCAGATTACGAAATTGCGCCTCCTCTCTGGCCTTTTCCTCCTGTGCCACCGCAGCTTCCACTGCTGCCGGCTCCAGAATGGATTGTATCTGCAAAGCGCTTCCGCTCACATCCGTAGTTATATTCTCTAATGTATTCCCCTTTGCAATGGTCAAATCAACGCCGCCGCTGGGCAAAACAGACGTGGCAGACGCCGCGTCCGCTGTAATGGTCATTCCCGAAAAAGCAATGGATGTCGTCAAGATAACTGCTGCTACTCTAACCGAACCGCGAACCATATCATCCTCCTATTATGTGGTCTGTCTTTCTCGTGCTTCTATCGTATAGTCATCATATAGTGTTTATGTGACTTATTTCCCGTAATTTATTACAAATTTATTACATCTGTTAACAAATATATCACTAAACTCCCCTTTTGTCAACTATGGGAATAATTTGGAAAACCTCTCTCAATCCTGCTGTTTATGAGGATTTCGGCGATTGCACAAAAAAAGAACCGAAAATTTACGGCTCCTTTTTCTTATAATTTTTTTCTAATTCTTTATAATTCTTTATAATTTCTTAATTCTGGCTGCAATAACTTGCAGCGCTGATAGCAGCATTTGCGCCATCCGCAACTGCAGTCACAATCTGACGCAAGGGTTTCTTTCTGGTGTCGCCCGCTACAAAAATGCCGGGACGGTCCGTCACTCCATCCTCGCCCGCCAGAATATATCCCGCTTCGTCTCTAGACGTTATATTTTCCAAAAGCTGGGTATTTGGCCGTATCCCGACAGCGATAAAGACTCCTGAGACAGAAAGCTGAGACTCCTCCCCTGTTTTCAGATCCTTCACCGTTAGAGACTCCACCATTTCATTTCCCTGTATTTTCACCGCCGCATGGCTATAGAGAACGGAGATATTAGAAAGCCCAAAAAGTTCCTGCTGCAGCACCCGTGCCCCCCTGAACTCATCCCTTCTGTGGATCACATAAACCTTCTCACAGATCCGGGCAAGATAAATGGCATCCTCCAATGCCACATCTCCGCCTCCTATAACAGCAACCGTTTTTCCCCGGAAAAAGGCTCCGTCACAGGTTGCGCAATAGGATACTCCCAGCCCCGCAAACTCCTCCTCTCCGGGAACTCCCAGCTTTGCATGCTCCGCTCCTGAGGCGAGAAGAACCGCTTTGGTCCGAAATTCCTTCTCCTGTGTCTTAACAGTCTTGAAGTCTCCTTTGTCTTCAATGGACTCCACCGTAGTCTCACAAAACTCCACTCCCAACTTATCCGCATGGGCCCGGAACTGCATTCCCATATCAAAGCCGCTAACCCCCGGCATACCCAGATAATTGTCCACCTCATAGGTGGTCAGAACCTGCCCGCCGCTCATGGGATTTTTCTCCATAACCAGTATGTTCAGTCCTGCCCTTTTGCCGTAAACCGCTGCAGAAAGCCCGGCAGGCCCCGAACCTATAATAATCAAATCATACATGGTATCTTCCATGGTGTCCTCCTGACAAAATTAAAATTCTATTTGTGTATAGTGTATCAGTTTTAAGGTGGAAAAGCAAGGCCGGGTATGCTATGATAGACTTTCAGAAATGCAGTCGGGTCCAAAGCGGACGAGGGGTATAAAAAATATGGATTTTTTGAAAGAAAGTAAAATCGGAAATAGACGGGTGGCTTTAATCACAGGCGCCTCCAGAGGGATCGGAAAAGCAACGGCAGAAGCTTTCGCACAGGCCGGCTACGATCTTGTGCTGACCTGCAGCCATTCCTATCCACACCTGAAAAAATTTGGCGGCGAGCTTTCCGACAAATATCACATAAGCTGCAGAGCCCTTCAGGCGGATGCAGGCGATATGCAGGAAGTATGCAATATCTTTTCCGGAATCTCCCGGCTGGATGTACTCGTAAATAATGCGGGAATCTCCCATATCGGGCTTTTATCAGAAATGTCTGCCGAAGAATGGCGCCGCATTATGGCCGTTAATCTGGACTCCTGCTTTTATACCTGCAGACATGCAATTCCTCTGATGCTGCAAAAACATTCCGGAAAAATTATCAATATCTCCTCGGTCTGGGGAAACGCAGGCGCTTCCATGGAAGTCGCCTATTCCGCCTCCAAGGGCGGTGTAAACGCTTTTACCAAAGCTCTGGCAAAGGAGCTTGCGCCCAGCAATATCCAAGTAAACGCCATCGCCTGCGGCATTATCGACACCTCTATGAACGCCTGCTTTTCCCCAGAAGAAAAACAGGCGCTCATAGAAGAAATTCCTGCGGACAGAATGGGAAAGCCTGAAGAGGTCGCACAGCTGATTCTGCAGACCGCCCAAGCCCCCCCCTATATGACCGGACAGATTATTGCCATTGACGGCGGATGGCACTGATCCTCCGCCGCTAATAAATTTTTTCTTCGCCGGGTCGTGCCTGCTCCTGCTCCTTTTCCGTGGTCAAAACAGCATCCAGATTATCCCCGGGCACAAGGGAATTTACAATTCTTTCCATTTCCTCCTTTGAACGGGCATCTTTACAGCGAAGAATAAGATGCTCCTTTTCCGTTTCCGTAAGCCTGGCATAGCCCTGCATGGCCATTTCGTTTCCCGCCAGAGCTATCCCAAAACCCAATGGCAGCTCCCCAAAGGGAAATCCGGTTTCTCCTGTGGTTCCTCCTATATCCATAGCACATCTCCTTTACTGATATATAACCAAATATATAACCAAAAATAGTATGTGCGTCATAAATGCATTTTATTCTAAAGCCTTAAGAATGCTTCAGCCTCTTCTAGACCTGCATATCCGTAAAGCTCAGCGCTGTTTGCCATAATGTCAAAAACCAGATTTTTGCCCTCTCTGGCATATTCCACCACATATCTGCCGTAGAGCTCCAGCATTTTATCGGAATAAGTACTGATTTCGCCTCGAAGATACGTCTCATAAGAGGTATTGTCCAAGGTATCATCATAAGTATGCACACTTCTGGCATTCTGGGCCAAATTAGGATATTTTTCCGCAAATTCCTCCATCCAACCCACCTGCACTTTTACAATCTGTTCAATAATTTGCTTTTTTTCTTCTGTCAAAGCGGAGAAGTACTCCTTGATTTTGTGATATTCCTCCGGCGCGGTAGTCTCCATCATACGGCCATATTTTTCTTCAACCAGATTATGCCCTCGTTTGTATTCTCTCTGGAAATCATAAAAATACTGCAGCAGCATTATACGGTTCCATGTCAGATACTGGCTTTTCCTCATAATGGAAAAAGTAGGCCAGTCATTCTGGCAGCTTGCTCTGCCGCCCACATTCTGTACCTTATCAAAAGCCTCAAATTCCAGCTTGGCAATTTCCTCCACCAGCTTATCACTGCTCATTTCGCAAGCTCCCGCCTTAAACAAAAGCTCCTGCGCGTGGGCATCCAAATAGGAATCCGTATCACTGATAAAATGATGACCATACAGCTTCCTTGCCAAAAGTGCACCCAGCTGATCTATAAGGGGCTGAGGATCCTCTGCCTGACATATTTGGACAACCAAACCCACAAGCTCCCCGCCTCCTTCCAACCGGGAGGCGCTCAAGCGAAGCCATTTGTCGTGGGGAGGGTATTTCCCTTCTATATAATGCTGAAGCTTCATAGCCTCCCGCATTCCATCCGCCAACATTATGCGGGCGGCGACGCCATCCCCCCGTTTTTTCATTCTGCCGTAATTGTACTGTGCCGTCTGCGCAAACCGGGCGGCACTCTCCGCTATCTTCAAGTAACGAATTTGCTCCGGATAACCCAGGAGAAGCTTTTTTCTGAATTCTGTAAAAATCCCCTCTTCATCCCGGAACACTTCTCCGTTCACCGCCGCCGCCAAAGCGGCGTCCGAAACATTTCTCCAATCTATCTTTTCATAGCATTCCGCCTGCAACAGGCTTTTGTAAAAGGAAGAAATGGTCAAAACGCCTCTTCTTCCCCGCCCGTGTACCGTCTCCTTCCTCTCGAATCCTCTGTATTCCCTGGGAAGTTTTTCATATTCTTCCGTCAGCGCCCTGCCAACGGCATCATAGGTTTCGTCTGTCACCCATATACAGAAGCCGGGCCCCCAGTCATGATCTCTGGAATATTCATCGTCAAATCCAAAGCAGTCGGAGCCCTCTCCTACAAGTCCTGCCGCAATTTTATCCCGATATGGTGCAAACTGCTTTTCCACCATAGACAGGCCATATGTCTCATAATAGGCCCTGCACAGCTCCAGCCCACAGGTCTTTTCTCCTAGAGCTTTCCTACACGCCTCGGCATTTTCCATAAGCCGTTTGTAATGCTCATTTCTCCCGAGACTGATCTCCACCATATTCATAGCCTTTTGGAAGGCTTCAAGAGCCTCTTTAAAGTATCCCTTTTTATAATGATAAGTTCCCGCTGCCGACAGCGCTGCCCCATGATGGGCATCCTCCACGCCCATTTTCTCAAAAGCCTCTATGGCCAGGCGCGCGTATTCGTACGCCTCCTGATCCTTTGCCAGCTGCAGACAGGTGCCGGCCAGGTTTGCTCTGGTCACTGCCTTTTCAAACTCCGCATTATTTCTTTCTGCAATGGATAACGCCTTTAGCTGACATTCCCTGGCTTTTTTAAAATCTCCCATCTCCTGATACAAAAGGCTTTTGTTGTTTTGAAGTCCGGCCTGAAGCATATCCTCCGCTGTAAGAAGCTTATCGTATACTATCTCAGCCTGCTCATAACACTTTAAAGATTCAGACAGCTCCCCTCCGGCTCTGTAGGCAGTAGCCGCATTCAGCAGGGTGGTGGCATAGGGAATGCTGTCCTGAAGCCCCATCCTGCGAACAAGGTCTATGGCCCTTTGAGACGTCTGAAAGGAATCCTCATAGCAGCCGGTTTCCCTGTAATAGCCTATCAGCTCATTCAGCAATTGGAGAAGACCTCCGTCGTCCCCATCACGCTCGGCCTCAAGAATACCCCTCTGGAGCAGCTTCTTAGCTTCCTCTCCTTTGTTTTCCCCGTAATATTGATCCACCCTCTGCAAAATTTCTTCTATATTCATCGTTACACCTCTCTGCCTGCTTCAGCGGGCATCCATTCTTTTTCTTATTTGGGCAAACTGCTGCCTGGTAACAGGATTGTCCGACCTAAAATTTACCATCCGATCCAAATAGCCCTGTTTTTTTACGATTTCCCTGCTCAACGGGTAAACCAGTTCAAAGACCAGCGAAATATGACCCACAATATGATCTGCCACTGTTTTTCGAAGACTTCTCAGCACTGCGTGTTCCTCGAAGAAGCACTCCATAACCTCTTCTGATACCTGACAGTTATAAAGCTCTTTCGTACTCACATTATAAATTTGTTCCAGAGGAAATTCCATATTGACCCGCAGAATATCTATTTTATCCGCATCTCTGATAATATTACAGAACATGGCCGTTCTCTCATCCAGATCGACGGGAATTCGATATGAACTGTGATAGAATACCGCAGTCCAGATCAGTCTGTCCTGACTGTCATCCTTCAGAAAATCCCGTATGTTCACAGAATGTTCTTCCTCTGACGCCGCCAGAGTCAAAGGCTCTTGCATTTTCAAGCATTCCTTCGGCTCTTCTTCCCCTCCCTCTTGACCTTCGTAAACTTTGCCAAACAGGAGCCTTGCACCATATTTGGCATGGTCAATGGACACCGCATCATTAAATGTACCATATCTCTTCTGTTGCTCAAACCTGCCTACATCGTGGAGAAGCCCGATCAGCCATGCCAGATCCACATCCTCCTCCGGAAGCTCCAGCGAGCGGGCAATCTCCTGACACAGAAGGCTTACGCGGCCCGTATGCTCCGCCTTCAGCCGAATCATATCCTTTTTCAGATCATAATGGCTTACATAGCCGCGAAACGCCTGCTGCGCCCGCTCTTTATCTATTATCATCCCGCTTCCCTTTCTTTCTCCCTTATCTGCAAGCACTTCCAAGCCCATATCATCCCTTTTGCCGTCTTATTGTCACTCTATCAATAGCCCCTTTTGCTCATATTCTTTCTTCAGCTTTATCGAAACACTGTCGTCCGTAAGCATCCTGTCCACCCTGTCCAGTGAAAGCACCTTCTTCTGGGACCGTTTACCCAGTTTGCTGGAATCCATAACCGCTAAAGTCTTGCCCGACCGATCCGCCAGAATCTCAATAATCCCTGTTTCCCGCAGTCTGAAATCCGTAAATCCTTCTCTGTCATTGACTGCCTCCATCGACAAAAACGCAATATCCGGATAGTACCTGGAAAATTCCTTTTCACAGACCGTGCCATAGGTGGATTTTTCCAACACATCCACCATGCCGCCAACTACAATCAGGCGGATAAATGAATTCTGCATCAAAATATTTGCTGCTGCAAGGTTATTTGTAACCACCGTAATTTTGTCGTTTCGAAAGGCGAGCTCCTGTGCCAGAATTGTATTTGTAGTGCCGGAATTCATTGCGATTACAAGATTGGGTTCAATATACCGGACAGCCTTTCGGGCAGCCTCTCTCTTTAAATCAATATGGGTGATCTCACTCCCTGAAAAATCGGACAGGGCCGACAGAGAATCCGGAAGACATGCGCCTCCTCTGACGCACTTGATAAGTCCGTTCCGTTCCATACTCTTTAAGTCCCGCCTCACCGTATCGATAGAAACCTGAAGCTGCTCCGTCAGATCCACAATCCTGACCACTGACTTTAGCTGTATCTGTTGTAAAATTATTTCTACCCGTTCACTGTAAAGCAGCATAGTTACCTCACTTCCAAGCATGCCGCCGGGCGGCATAAAACACTCCAGTGCAAAGAAGCCCTGTCTTCTTTCACACTTAGCAGCATTTTATCACAATTTCTTTTCCAAATACACAAAAATCTGCGGATTCGGACTTTTGAAGTAAGTATGGGCCAGCTTTGGAAACATTCAGTGTAACGAGTCCCTCCGCTTCGCCCGCAGTTACCCTAATCTGCTTTCTCTCTGGCCTTTCATATTCTGTTGTTTCAGATTCAGCCCAATTCGTGGTCGGGCATATTCTCTATCGGATCAGAGGTTTTCCCATGCCGCCAGGATAAGCGTCCACATATCATCAAAAAATTTCTTTCTTATTGTAACCTCCTATGTGCCCCTATGGGAATCCAAATATTCCAACATAAAATTGATTGCCCGCTGTGCATCCTCTCCATGGAAGCCATGCCCGCCTCCCGGAAAAACTTCTAATCGCGCAGAAGAGTATACCTCTAACGCCTTTTCCGAGTAAGACAGCGGCACAATGCTGTCAGCGTCTCCATGCAAAATCAAAACATCCTTTTCATATTCGGAAATGGCATTATAGATATCATAATCCAGCAAATTCTCTGCATAAGCTCGTCCTACTGTCATCCACAAAGAAAAATAAGTGTTAGGAATATCCTCCACACTGTCAAATCGTTCCTTTGTTTGATCCACCAGACAAAAAGCCGGATACAAAAGGATCATTCCTTTGATTTCTTCTTTATGCTCCGCCGCAGTAATAGCCGATACAGCGCCTCCCTGACTGGTTCCCATTAAAAAGAGATTATTGCGGTCCACATAGTCAAGGTTTTGGAACATGGCAATCACCGCTTCCAAATCGGCCTGTTCTGTAAAAATAGACATTTCCAATGTGGAACCGTCGCTTCGGCTTTCAGGGCTGCCTCCGCAGAAGTCAAAGCAGTAGACTACATACCCTTTCTCTGCCAATGCTTCGGCGTATTGCGTTCCCACCTGATAGTTTCCGCCAAAGCCATGAGAGAAAATAACCGCGGGCATTTGTTCACCTGCATTTTGGGAGATATATACCACGCCATAGATTTGGTTGCCATCTCTTATGGCATAGAGTTCCTCAATGATGTATTCATAAGTGACATCTTCTGTGTCAGATAATAAGGTATCCCATTTTCCACATAGTGAAGGCTGCATTGTCTGAGCAGCATTCATATCAGGCATTGCTTCATTGCCAGTGCCACAGCCGCTGAGCAAAGCCATACAAAGTATGAAAGCTGTCGTTTTAGCAAATATCCAACGCATTGCATCATCACCTCCCTGCACTCGCTGTACATATGGCTTTACAAGATAAGTCAACCGAATACTACTGTCCCCTTATTGCTCTATCTTTTTCAATTAATACTCTATCAACGTAGCAGCGGCAAGAAATTCAAATTTATCGAAAACAGTGGGAGCCGTAAGCTCCCCGTCAGCAGACGGCGCCAGCAAAAGGTTGTATTCATCCGCAACACCCTGCTGCATAATAGACTGGTTAGCATCTCACCAACAGAGATCAGAATAGCGCCGATCATCATAGGCATGGTACGCCCTTAGATAGAACAGCCGATGAAGATGGTATCATATTCCGAAATGCCCCCTGAAAAGTGGTAAACTTCGAACTGACATTTTCGTCACGAACTGCCAGCTCCGCGTCTCCGCATTCTGCATTGTCCCATACTGCTTGACTGTGTATTGGCAATGGAAATCTTTTTTACAAATACCAAACACTGTAATATCGATAATTTATAAATAGAGCCGGATAAAACCAATCGAAGAACTCTATCAAAATCATCAAACTACGCCTACCATTATACCCTGTCGGTGGCGAAACCGCCAGCAGGCTGAAATGCTGAATCCGCTCATCTGTATCGATAAAAGGAGCGTCCCTGCGGAAGCTCCCATTAATTTCATATATCGATTTCTTTTCCCTTCCAATCACCTATAAGCTTCTCAAAAACCTACAAAAGTACGCCGTGAAGGCCATAGTCTACCAAAAGCCATGTGGAGATAAAACAAATGGAAGGAAAATCTATTTGTAATACAAAACCATACAATTTACCCTTCATATTTCACGCCAATCTCTGTCTGAATACCGAGGGTCCATACATCGCAGTGACCGAGGCAGAAAACGTAACAATACATTCCCTTATGTGTCGCCGGAATAGAAATTAATAGACAACTACATATACAATTCCTATCCTAAGACCTTTTTATGCCTGCTGACTTTCCATTTTTTCAACCACTTCATCAATGATATTCATAGCGTTTAAAGCACGAGGATAGCCGATATACGGCATACACTGCTCCACTACACTGTACAGCTTTTCTTTATCATTGCCAACGCCAAAGTTTCCGGCGGTATGGCCCCGAAGCTGATTCTCGCAGCCTCCCTGCGCCAGAATGAAACAAAAGGTAATCATTTCCCGCTCCTGGTCATTCAGGCCGGCACGAGTGTAATAGTCTCCAAAGCAGTTGTGCGCCAGCCACCGGTTAATATTCCGGCGAAGAGCGGGACCATCTGTCTGCACCTTAGCCATTCCCGGCCCAAACAGGTCAATCTGTTTCGCAAGCCCGTCTCTGAATCTGGTGGTATTACTTGTTGTCGCCTGAGAAGCAAGCGGCAGCTCAATATCATGCTGTTCCATAATCCGATTTGCGGCCATAAGATAATCGTAGGTTCTTCCAATTCCAAGATAAGCTGTGGCCTGGTAAATGACCTCCTTGATTGCAATGGGATCAATCCCTGCATTCAGCGTCGCATGGAGCATATTCTGAAATTCTCCTATTCCCTGGCAGCCAAGCAGAGCTGAGAGGATACAAAGCGCCTGCTCCTTTTCCGTCAATTTACTCTCGATTACCGTTTCGTTTTGAGAAAAATTCGCCACAATATCGACCCACTCTGGATCAGTAACATGCAAACTGTTTTCAACACCTTCAAATAACTTTGACAATCTTTCCTTTGTTTCACGATTCATCTTGTCACGTATAATCCAATCATATTAGATAGTGATTGAATTTTCTCCTCGTATTATAAAGTAGTAGTGTTTATAGACCCTCTCCAAGGTCTGTATGCTATACTGTTTGGAGATACTGTG
>CALWRA010000030.1 GCA_944383825.1 uncultured Acetatifactor sp.
TATTCATCGCTACACTTCATAAAAGTTTGATCTTTTTCAATTTAACTATTGACTTTCTCTAATAGTTAGTCTCGTATGATAAATTTGCAGACCTCTTCCAGAGGTTGCCATTTTATTTTAGTGTCTCATAAGTATTCTAATACCATTCGCTTCAAAATAAAAATTAAAATTTACTTTCAAGAAAGTTACTTACTGTACTTTTGACGATATTCACTGGGAGTAATTCCGATCTGCTTTTTGAAAAGACGGCGGAATGTGACATCGTTCAAATAGCCTGTGGCAGCAGCGATCTCCTGAACGGACATATTGGTTTTGGAAAGGAGAGAGCAGGCGTGAGTGATACGCTTATTGGCCACATAATCAAGAAAGTTATATCCAGTGAAGGCCTTTATCCGCCTGCTTACGGTACTCTCTGAAATATGAAAGGTTATGGCCATTTTGCTTAAGGACATATCTTCTTCATAAATGTGTTCATGCAAATAATCCAGAAAAATACGGATGTCTTCCGAATTCTTTTCTTCCTTCCAGTGAAAGAAGCTCTGCATAAGGCCGTCTCTTATTTTTGTCCAAACAGAAGTCAGGCTGCCAAAGGAGTTGGGCATATCGGAATTCCAAGAGCGTAAAGATTTCAAAAAAGCATCACAGCAGCTGAAGCCATATTCCTTTTTTATCTGAAGCAGCGAGGAAAGAAGACTTTGTTTAAAATAATCAAGGCTGGATTTATGGACAAATCCATGTGAAATAGATTTTTCCCAATATTTTTGAAGTTCCTTGTCTGCCTCTGTAAGCTGTCCGGATAAAAGCTGAGAAGAGAAAGCCTCCAAAGTGAACGGCGGATTGTGATAAGAGGAGTGTTTCAGGGATTCCCAGACAACACATTTGCTCTGGCCGCATACATTCAAGTAGTCCAAAGCTTCCCGCGCTTGATGATAACTTTCGGAAATGCCGGAAATAGTATCGCTGCAGCGGCCAATTCCTGTGCTGGTCACTGAATCTGAATGATCAAGAAAATCAGCCAGGGTTAAAGCGGCAAGACGGCAGTCCTCGCATGATGAGGCATTCACCAGATAATAGCCCGTGTGCTTATCCATGGAAACGAATAGGCAGGAAACGTCCTCCTTCTCTCTTATAGAAAGAGCGCCACTAATCAAAGCTTCCTGATGAATGGAATCAGCATGTAGGGAAACGCAGAGAAACCAGGAAAAAGGAACGGGAGTTCCCAGTGTTTCCAGCCCCTTTAAAATGGAATTGGAAGATCCGGATCCTTCTAACAGCTGGAGAAGAAGACTATTAATCAAAACAGGCTTATATATTTCAAGCTGCTCTTCCAGAACATTTTTGTCCTTGAAAATAGATGAAATAGCAAGCTTTAATGTTTCATATTCCAAATGACCTTTTTTGCCGGACCGGGCTGTTTTGGATACCCCGTTCTGGTGGGCAATCAGCTCGGTTAACTCCCGGATAGGCTTATAATTTCGTTGACAGAGGCTGAAAACCATTGGAATTCCCAGGAGAGCAGTAACAAAATACAAAAATGTGAGTATAAGGGTAATAAAAAGGATCTGCATTTTTATGTATTCAGGAGAGGAACCTACATAAAATTTCCATCCGCTTTTATTTTCATGGCAAAAAAAACTCCAGGTCATATTTCTCGCAGAGGCAGTCAGTTCCTTTTCATCTGTTGCAGTTCCCCGTTTTAATACATTTTCTCCCTGATCGGTAAATATATAATAATTTTCGTTGGAATCCAAAAGACCTTCCAGATGTTGTTGGATTTCTCTGTCATCCAAAAAAACAAAAAGATTACCATAGCGGGTGCCGTTTGTGTCAACCAGGGAAATGACATAGACGGAGTTTTGGGAAAGCACGGTGCCGTTGTTTTCTGAGCGGGGAAGAAACAAGAAGGTTCCGGCGTTCAAAGGACGTAGGTATTCGGACAATACATTCGGCTCCATTGAAAATAGGCTCTGATAAAAACTGTCCAGTGTGGAGGTTCCGTAACTGGAAATGACATAATCCTTGCCAAATAAATAAATGGCCAGATTTGCAATGCTACTGTCCATTGCGAGAGGAGAAATCAACTCTCTCTGGGCTGAAAAAAGCCTGGTCGAATCCAGAACGTTGAAATCCAGCTCAGATACAGGGTCGTTTGACAAAGCGCGCAGCCTTTCATTGTGCCCCACTGTGATAGATAGCCTGTTAAAGGAAGAAAATAAGCTGTCGAAATACTCTGAAAGGGCCTGGCAATGAGACATGGCTCTTTCTTTAAAAATCTGATTGCGCTGGTAGACAGTGAATCCCCAAATGCCTGCAAAGATGACCAAAAAAAGCGAGAGGAAAAAGAGATAGTTGTATATAAACATGCGCAGTAAAATTTTAGGCATACTTTTTACTTGGGCAACAAATTTATGCATTTAGAAAATGCCTCCTTTTTTTCATCATAATATCATATGTCGAGGTTTGTCAACAAGCAGGGAGGGTGGAGCAAATGGAATGCAACCTATGTTTTCTTGCAGATAATACAAAAATTGCGTTTTAATAGCGTAACAAAAAATGTATCTATTACAAGAATAAATTGTTGCCAGGGATTTTACGTATGATATATTAAGAATATATTTCAGCAATGGGAGAGAGGCAGGTATGAGCAAACGCATGGAGAGCAATCGGCCGGTAACAGTGGTGATCATAGGGGCGGGAGGAAGAGGATATCTCAGTTATGCTCCCTTTGCAAAGAAGTATCCGAACCAGATGCAGATTGTAGGGGTGGCAGAGCCGGATGAAAAACGGCGCAGGACGTTGCAGGATGAATATGTGCTTTCTGCAAATCGTTGCTTTTCCTCTGCGGAAGAGCTTTTTTCGATTTCTCAATTTGCAGATATGGCGTTTATCTGCACTCAGGATGACCAACATGTAAAACATGGGCTGCTTGCAATGGAGGCGGGATATGATATTCTTCTGGAAAAGCCCATATCATCCAGCGTGGTTCAGTGCCGCGAGCTAAGTTATAGAGCGAAAGAACTGAAAAGATCTGTAACAGTGTGTCATGTGCTGCGGTATGCTCCGTTTTATCAAAAAATCAGAAATTTGATTGAAATAGGAGAGATAGGAGAGGTTGTCTGCATCCAGGCAGCGGAAAATGTGAGCTATTGGCACCAGGCTCACAGTTATGTTAGAGGGAAATGGAGAAATTCTTGTGAAACAAGTCCTATGATTCTGGCAAAATGCTGTCATGATATGGATATTTTGGTGTGGCTGGCAGGGAGCGCGTGCAAAACAATTTCTTCTGTAGGGGGCTTGCGCTTTTTTCGAAAGGAAAACATGCCTGAGGGAGCACCTGAATATTGTCTGGAAGGGTGTCCTGAAAAAGAAGCCTGTCCCTTTGATGCGGAAAAAATATATATAACAAACAAGCCGACAGGGTATGATGCCAATGGCTGTGGCTGGATGCAAAGAGACATTGGTTGTGGAAAAGACAGAGAAAGTCTCTATAGGGCGCTTCGAGAGAGTCCTTATGGCCGTTGTGTTTTCCAGTGCGATAATAATGTGGTGGATCATCAGACTTTGTCTGCTGTAATGAAAAATGGGGTCAGCATTAGTTTTTCAATGTGTGGTTTAAACAATCATAATTATCGGACAATACATATTATGGGAACGAAAGGCGATTTATGGGGAGAATTGGAAAGGGAAAAGATCTTTTTAAGCAGGTTTGGTGAAAAAACCCAGGAAATCCGTTTGGATGCGGAGGATATGGATTCAGGACATGGTGGAGGAGATTTTCACATGCTGTCAGAGATGATCCGGGCAAGAAAGGAAGGGAAGAATTCCCTTACGAGTCTGGAAGAATCACTGGCAAGCCATTTTATGGCGCTTGCAGCAGAAAAATCCAGACAGATGGGTGGGGAATGTGTGGATGTGGATGCCTTTGCTGCCCAGAAAGAAAAAAGGAATGAATAAAATGGAACTCAGTCAGTATATGAAGCTTTTTGAGACGAGAACCGATGAGGGAAAGGCAAGAATATATATATTGGTTTCCGAGGCATTGAAAGCTGTATATACGGCGCTTACAACAGGGGTTTTTCTTACAGGATTTCTTCTGGCGGGAGGGCTTAGGCCGGCGGACATCAGCATTGTAACGTCTATTCCATTGGTGGCTGGTATTTTATATCCCATTGGCTCTCTTTATTTGGAACGATTTCAAAAGAGGAGAGTTGTGCTGGGGATTTTTCGCCTTTTATATCATAGCTTTAACATTTTTCTCGTAACTGTGCTGCCTTTTTTCTTTGAGGGAGAAGGCTTGGGAAAGCTTTTAATTTTTACAATCCTTTTGGGAAATGTGGCAAACGTAATAGTGGCCAGTGGTTTTCCGGCATGGCATATTCATTTTCTTCCGGATGAGATCAGGGGACGTTTTTTTTCCGTATCCGGTATTATGAATAGTATATTCACAGCTCTTGCATCTTTGGCGGCCAGCATGCTTTCTGATTTGGCAGCCTCATCTGGAAATGAGCTGTTCTGGCTTGGATGTGTAAGAGGCGTCGCTTTTTTGCTGGCTCTTCTGGAACTTACGATGCTGCTGCTGCCAAAGGAATTTGAGTATCCCAGAACATTGAACCGGAGGCCGGCCATGCTGTGGGAGCCGGCTGGACATCCGGATTTTGTACGGACCATGGTGGTGGTGTTTGCGTGGATGGCTTTGTCCACCATGACATTATATGCGGCAAATTCTTATCTTCTGGACGAAGTAGGTGTATCGTATACTTTTCTAAGCGTTCTTCAGACCTGTAATATTTTTGTAACTACATTTGTCATGCCTTATTGGCTTAGAGGGCAAATGCACAAAGGATGGTTCAGAGTGTTCCGCAGGGTATTCTTTCTGTTTTCCCTGTATCCAGTGATGCATGCTTTTGTAACTGAGCGCACATGGCTTTGGATGCTGCCTGTTACGATTTTGTTTTATCAGGCGGTGCTGGCAGGAGGAAATTTTTGCTTTGGAAACATGGCTTATATTTGTACGCCCAAAGAAAAGCAAACAGTTTATTTATCTTGGCATTTAACGGTTGTTTCTCTCGGTTCGTTGGCGGGGCAAGGTACAGCGGCGGCTTTTTTGAACATTTGTCAAAATTCTCTGTATCTTGGAAGATTAGAGCTATCGCCCTCCCAACTTCTTTTACTTTTACAGGGAGGCATGTGTTTTATTTTTACATTATGGTATGGAAAACGGCTTCTGAAAAAATTGGAAAAGCCGTGTGGTCTCCAGCATTTACATGATACGGCCAAATCCCGGAAAATATGATGCACAGGCATGTTGTTTAAGAGTTATGCGTAGTTTTTGTTGTATTATTGAGAAAACAGAGATAATATGATATATGTGAATACGCTGGTTATAGGAGAGAGGAAGGATGAAGAAAAAAAACTCTGCTAAGGCAATAAAGGATCTGACTCTAATGCTGATGTATCTGACCAGAATCCAAGATAGCAATGAATTCTGCAGATTCAGGGAAATGAGCTGGAAAGGCTATGATTTTGGAGTATTGGAAGAGCTTGCTGGAAAGGGGCTTGTTTACCAGCCGGAAAGCAACAGAGGATATAACGGATACCTTTATCTGACAGAGACGGGTCGAACCAAAGCAATAGAACTTCTTGAAGCATATAATATTTTGGACAAAGATCTAAATGAACGATTTAAATTCAGGAATATTCTTCAGGAGGAGGCAGAACAGGCCGCCTTGATTGAGCAAATATGCTTTCCGCCAAATGAGGCATGCTCAGAAAGCATGATGAAGGAAAGAATTGCAAGAGCTCCCGAGCTTTTTCTGGCTGCGGTAGATAAAAGTACGGGGAAAATCGCTGGATTTCTGAACGGGCTGTCAACCAACGAGCATTTCTTCCGAGATGAATTTTTTACAGATGCCGAGCTGCATGAACCGGAAGGTGCAAATGTAATGCTTCTGGGACTGGACGTGCTGCCGGAGTATCGGGGACAGGGGCTTGCGAAGGAAATCATGCATCGGTATCTTCGCAGAGAGAGCGAAAAAGGCAGAAAGGTAGTTATCCTCACCTGCCTGAAGTCCAAGGTTGGAATGTACGAGAAGTTGGGCTTTCAGAATCGAGGGAAAGCCCGGTCTTCCTGGGGCGGAGAGCAGTGGTATGAAATGAGCTGTACATTGAACGATTAATAGATGCCGAAGCTGTTTTCCACTGCGCCCGGAAGAAGTTCATAAATGGAACAATGGATTTTTTGCTCAAACAGATCCTTTATTTCCATTATTTTTTTCCAGCGGTCTACGGTGCACGGAGGCGTTCCATAGCGGATGGCGACATCGACGAAACGTTTCTCCAACAGACAAAATCCCGTAGGAAGAGCTAATGCGTCGCATAGTTGCACCAGCCGGTCATAATCATCATAAACTGCGCTTTCGACAAAGTTTTTCATAAACGCATAATCCTGCTCGGTTACGTCAAAGGCACCAATGGATGTATTTATATCCTGTATCATAAAAGCATGAGAAATACAGATCTGCGCTGCTTTTATCCATCCGCGTTCCATGCAAAAACGGTATCCATCTATCAGGTGCTTTTCCGAGCTTACTCCGGCGTATCGTCCAATATCATGCAGCAATCCCAGACAGTAGGCTTTTTCGGAGGACAAATCATTACAGTGGGACGCTATGTTTTTGCAGGCAAGTGCAACATATCGGGAGTGATCCACCCAGGGGCCCGGATTTAATGCCGCTGCGCGCTCTAATTCCGTTTCTGCAATTTTACAGTCTAAATGCATGTTCAATCTCCTTTCCGGAGCATGATAATCTTTAATAAATGTAGTGATTACAATCCATATTATAGATCTGGGCAGTTGGGCAGAATATCTTTATCCTGTCACTTTTTATTAATATTCTGCCGTTTTTGGCGGTATTCCAGGGGAGTGCAGCCTATGTGAGCACGGAAAACCTTACTGAAATAGCTGCTGTTTCCCAATCCGCAGGAATAAGCAATACTGGTCACGGGCTCGTGGCTATCCGCCAGCATTTGACATGCCATTTGCAGGCGATAGTTTTTCATGTAATCTGTGGGCGTCATATGGAGGCATTTATGAAAAACCCGATAGCATTCTCTTTCACTTAAAAAGGCAGCCGCAGCAAGCATTGAAACAGAGATTTTTTCAGCGTAATGTTCATGGATATATGCCATCATTAATTTTATCTTATCTGTTGCTTTGTCCGCCATGCTCGATGTTTCCTGAAGTGTTGGAAAGGACAGCTTTAATAGTCGGAACCATATCCGCGACAGGTATTCTCTTATGTTCCACTCATAATCAAACTCATTTTCAGATAATTGAAATGCTTTCTGAATTAAATGAAGTATGTCTGCCTGTAATGGATTATCGGGGTACAATGGAATGATTTCAAGCTGAGAAGCTGCGGTTATCGGCGCAATATATTTTTGCTCAATCAGACTTCCGCACTGGCCTCCAATCAAAATAGGATCGAACAAATGGAGAAGCTGTATGTTTCTTATGCGATGAGTTCCAATTTTTGTCATATGCAGAACATTGGAATTGACCATACCGCCTGAACCCGCCGGAAATGTCATAACCTTGTTTGGCGTATAATACTTTAATTCGCCGCTTTCCATGTAAAATAATTCTACAGCTTTATGCCAATGCCAGGGAACAAGCGATTCTTTATAGTAGTCCAGTTCGGCTCGTGTTGCAATGTAAGGGAAATTTGAAGCAAAATCCGGCAGCTTTTCTTCTTTGCTGCCGGCATGGAACTCTAAACTGCGGATAACTTTCATTTGAATTTTCCTTTCCCTGCTATTTGGCCCGGGTAGGGTGTGCGTTCTGTCTTCGGTATTCTCCTGGTGTACAGCCCTTTATTTCCCGGAATATTTTTGTAAAATAGCTGGAGTCTTCAAAACCGCATTCGGCGCCGATGTCTCCGGCTTTTTTCTGCGACAGACACAGAAGTTCCGCAGCCTTTTGGATACGGAACCGCCTCAGATATTGAATGGGAGTGGTGCCAATTGCAGCATGAAAACAACGCAGGCATTCGCTTTCACTTATCATTGCACTTCTGGCAATCAGAGCGGTATTAAGCTCTTCGGCATAATGGCGGTGTATAAACTGAAGCATAATTTTAATCCGCTCCGTGCTGCGCAGCCTGCTCTCGGAGAGGGTGCTTTGGGAACAAACGCAATGCTTTTTCAAAAGTAAAACCAGAGAGGATAAAGCATTCCGAGCATAAAATTCGTATCCCTCAAATTCGTCCGCTACGCTGCGCCAGGCTTCATCAATGGCCCTGGTCGCATCCCTGTGCCAGGGAGAAAAGCCATCCAGATAAACACTTTTCAGTAGTGTATTCTGCAACAAAGGCTGAAGATATTTCTGCCAGATAATGCTGTCCACGGTACCGCCTACCAGACGGGGATGAAACACTATAGAACGTGTCTGGCAGCAGGAGCCTTTCTCCATGTGCACTTCATGTAGTACGCCTGAATTAATAAAAATACCTTGTCCCTTCTTAAGGGTATATTTTTCAAATTCTGCGGAAACTACGGCGGTTCCTTCTCTTACAAGAAGCGCCTCCCATTCCTCGTGCCAGTGCCATGGAACGGCTTCAAAGGGAGCAGAGTTTTCGGAAATATTTTCCTCATAGCAGGCGATGGGAAACAGGGCGGAGCCGTGCTCCGCCAGCTCCCGGCCTTGTGTATCTGTTGCAGAGGTACAGTATGACAGTGACATGGCTCCTCCAAAATGACGGTTTTATTATATAAAATTGGCGAAAATATTATATTTGTTCCTAAATACTGATGATATAATTATACCGTTTAAACCGGGCGACGTCCAGCATTTATGCGGGCGCAGCGGTGAAAACAGCAAAGACCTGCGAAGCACAATCACAGTGGGAGGATTAAAAAGTATGTTTCATCTGCTTCTGGCAATTATTTATCTTGCATTTATCAGTCTGGGCCTGCCGGATGCCCTTCTTGGCTCTGCGTGGCCGACGATGTATGCGGAGTTTCAGGTTCCTGTCTCCTATATGGGGATTATTTCTATGATAATTGCGGCGGGCACCATTGTGTCCAGTCTTTTGAGCGACAGGCTTACCCGGAAATTCGGCACCGGAAGGGTTACGGCCGTGAGCGTGGCTATGACGGCTGCTGCGCTGTTTGGATTTTCACTGTGCCATTCCTTTCAGGCCCTGTGTCTGTGGGCCGTGCCCTATGGCCTTGGAGCAGGAGGGGTGGACGCCTCTTTGAATAATTATGTGGCTGTCCATTATGCCAGCCGTCATATGAGCTGGCTGCACTGTATGTGGGGCATCGGGGCTTCGCTGGGGCCATATATTATGAGTTTCTCCCTTACGAATCATCGGGGCTGGAATATGGGATACCGCTATATCAGTTTGATGCAGATTGCTCTGACGGCAATTTTGCTGTTCAGTCTTCCTCTGTGGGAAAAAAATTCAGAAAGAGGAAGGGGAGAAGGCGGCGGGGAAGAGATTGGAAGGGAGAGCGGCATGCAGAAAGAAAATACTGCAAAGAGTCGGCCGCTTACTCTGAAGCAGATCATTGGGATTCCGGGAGCCAAACAGATCATGATTACCTTTTTCTGTTATTGTGCCCTGGAGCAGACTGCCGGCCTGTGGGCAAGCAGCTACCTTACGCTGCACAAAGGACTTTCTGCCGATGCAGCTGCAGGGCTTGCAGGACTTTTCTTTATCGGCATTACTGCGGGAAGAGCGGCCAATGGATTTTTGACTTTCAAACTTAACGACGAGCAGCTGATCCGCCTTGGGCAGAGCCTGATTCTGCTGGGAGTTGCAGCACTGCTTCTTCCCTTTGGAGAAAGCGCCGCCTTTTTAGGGCTAATTCTGGTGGGACTTGGATGCGCTCCTATCTATCCTTGTATTATCCATTCCACACCTCAACATTTTGGGGCCGACCGTTCCCAGGCGATGATAGGAGTCCAAATGGCCTCTGCATATGTGGGAACCTGCCTTATGCCGCCTGTCTTTGGGCTGCTGGCAAACCATATCAGCGTGTCTTTATTTCCCGTATATCTGGGAGTTATTCTGGCGCTTATGATTCTGATGCACGAGACCATGCTCAGGCGCCTTCCTGGGGAGAAGAAACTCTGATCTGAATTTCAGTGAGAAACTCAGATTCCAGACCGGTATCCCGGTTATCAATAGCGTACAGCTCAAAGGGTGAGCCCAGCGCCCGCAGGCCCTGCTTCTGTATCCAAGACAGGGCCTCCTGTACGCGCCAGCCGTTTTGCTCGTAGCTCCCTCGGTAAAAGCAGGACAGATAATCACCCTCCGGCAATTCAAAATCATAAGCGCCTATGTGGGCGTCCAGAACAAAAAATACGGAATCGTATACATTGGATTCTCCTCGGCTCAGCTTTTCCATGGCAAAGGAAGCCCCCACAGTTTGGTTACCAAAATCTTTTATTTTTTCCTCATGTATTCGATGAAGCTTTTTCATTACAAAGTCCATTTCCTCATCTCGGGTAATATGTTCGTTGATTCGGACGCAAAGCCTTTGGGGAAGCGCGATTATCTTGAAAACACCGGTTTCCTTCTGCATAGCCTGGGTCAGGGAGGAGATCCGTTTCCGAAGAAGCCGCTCCTTGTTTTTCAGTTCGTCCATGCGGCTGTGTACCAGGGATATTTCCTGGCGCAGCGTGGAAAGTGTATTGAAAAGGCTTTGTTCATCCAGATATTCCTTGATCTGCTGCATGGAGAAGTCCAGACTGCGCAGGTCACGGATCATATTCAGCTTATACATGTCCTTCAGGCTATAGAGGCGATAGCCGTTTTTGTCTCTGTGGGGCTTTAAAATCCCCAGCTTTTCATAATAGCGAAGTGAATCGGTTCCAACCCCATACAGTTTTGAAATTTCGTTGATCTTATAATATTCCTTCATGATGACGCTCCCGAATATGCCGCCTGGGCCGGCGCATACAATCAATACTTGACATTGGTATTGTACCAGAGATTATCATGGCAGTAAAGGAGAGTGAACATCATGAAAAAAGAAAGAATATGGAAGCTTTTTATGATTTTGCTGGGAGCGGCCATAGCCAGTTTTGGAATACACAATATTCATCAGCGAGCTTCCATTACAGAGGGGGGAGTCATTGGAATGGTTCTTTTAACCGATCGCTGGTTGGACTTACCGCCCTCTGTGGCTACGCCGGTCCTGGATGCTGTCTGCTATCTGCTGGCTTTCAAATGGCTGGGAAAAAGCTTTATAAAAATATCTGTTTTTTCCACTTTGAGCGTATCTGCTTTTTACAGGCTTTGGGAACAATTTCCGCCAATGCTTCCGAATTTATCTTCTTATCCGCTGGCTGCGGCTGTGCTGGGAGGAATCTTTGTAGGAATAGGGGTGGGACTTATTGTGCGTCAGGGGGGATCCAGTGGCGGAGATGACGCTCTGGCGCTGACCATTTCCCATGTGACCCACTGGAGGCTGGCCAGGGCGTATCTGGTCACAGACATTACCGTGCTTTTGCTGTCCCTTTCTTATATTCCTCTGCGACGCATCGCTTATTCCCTCGTGACGGTGACCATTTCTTCCTTGCTGATTGATTTTATTAAGAGCTTTGATAAAACCGGAGAAGTAGTAAAGAAATAACGTGGAAAAAAGTATTGGAAAAACTTATAAGGCATGGGATAATATAAGCGGGACTGACGAAAAGGGATTCCCTTGTGTCATGTCAAATGGCAATTCCATCGTATAAGAATGGAAAATAGATTTGGAGGTACAAAATGAAAATAGGAGCTTTAGAAGCGGGAGGAACGAAGATGGTATGCGCTGTGGGCAATGAGAAGGGGGAGATTCTGAAGAAACTCACAATACCCACCCAAACTCCCCAGGATACCATGCCGAAAATGCTGGATTTTTTTGAGAAGGAGCAGGTAGAGGCTCTGGGCATCGGCTGCTTTGGTCCCATAAATCCTGTGAAAGGAACGCCTTATTATGGATATATAACTTCCACCCCCAAACTTCCCTGGCAGAATTACGACATAGTGGGAACCTTTGCCAAGAGATTGCACTGTCCTGTGGGATTTGACACGGATGTGAATGCGGCGGCTCTTGGAGAAGCCACTTATGGAATCACCAGAGGATTAAAAAACAGTATTTATATTACCATAGGCACGGGAGTGGGAGTTGGCGTTTTTTCGGAAGGAAGGCTGCTCCATGGTATGATGCATCCGGAGGCCGGACATATTTTAGTCAGAAGGCATCCGAAGGATACCTATGAGGGGGCCTGCCCCTTCCATAAAGATTGCTTTGAAGGGCTTGCGGCGGGACCATCCTTGGAAAAACGCTGGGGCGTAAAGGGAGCGGAGCTCACAGACCGCAGGGAGGTATGGGAAATCGAGAGCTACTACATAGCCCAGGCCTGTGTGGATTACTGTATGATTTTGTCGCCTGAGCGCATTGTTTTGGGAGGCGGCGTAATGAAGCAGCCCTCTCTTCTGCATCTGGTACGGGAAAAATTTGCAAAGATGATGGCGGGTTATATTCAAACGTCTCAGGTACAGGAAGTGGAAAATTATATTGTTGCGCCTGCGTTGAACGATGAGCAGGGAGTAAAAGGCTGTATTCGTCTGGCATTGGAGGAGTCCTGATAAAAATATATCAAGATTATTGTATTTGCGCCGCCTGGAAAGGCGGCGTTCTTTGTTTGGTGTAGTAAATAATGATAAAATTTCTGTCTAAAATCTTTATAAAGTAGACAAACTGTAGTGATTGCTATACTTGCAAGAAATATATGTTGTGCAAAAACTATATGTTGAATTCGATATTCAGGGATGATATTTTAAAATTCATCAGAATGATGAGTGCCTTTCATGTGAGAGGCAGCCTGAATATTAAGATGGAGGTATTTTTATGAAGAAGAAAAGGCATGGCTTGATTGTTGGGATTTTGTCAGCGGCAATGCTCACAGGCGTATTGGCCGGTTGCCAGAGCTCTCAGGAGGAAACGCAGCCGATTCAGGATGACGCATCAGGAGCTTTGCCGGAGCAAATCACATTCCCTCTGGAGGAACAGGTGGAAATTACCATTGCCACGGAGGATGGAACAGTGGCTTCTTTGGCGGATAATCTTCCTCTGTGGCAGGAGATCGAAAAACGCACCAATGTTAAGATTAACTGGGATGTGACTGCGCCGGCACAATACACAGAGGTGATGAAGCTTCGCGTGAGCGCAGGGGGAGATCTGCCAGATGTTATGCTTCTTCCCAATGGATTAAATCTGGGCGAATTAGGCGGTGAGGGAATGCTTATCCCTTTGGAGGACTATATTGATAAGTATGGTGAGAATATACAGAAAGTGTATGAAGAATTTCCTCATGTGAAAGCCCTGACATCTGCAGATGGGCATATTTATTCCATTAATACGGTAAGTGAAAACGCATATTTTATGCCTTACTGCTTTATCGTACGAAAGGATTGGCTGGATAGATTGGGGCTTCAGGAGCCAGAGACCATTGAAGAATGGGAAACTGTATTGCGTGCCTTTCGCGATGAGGATGCGGACGGAGATGGGGACGCGGGTGATGAGATACCCTTCTCTGTAGGCGGACATGCGTGGTATACTACATTTTGGGCATATTCATGGGGACTTCACCTGTTTTACTCAGATGGTTGGTATCCAGATGAAAATGGACAGATGCAGTACGAATTTATCAGTGACAGGGCGAAGGAATTTTATATATGGCTGAATGGCATTTATGAGGAGGGCTTGCTCGACCCCGAGTTTTTGACATTGGGAGATGAAACAAAGCTTTATGAAAAAGTAGCGCGAAATGAAGTGGGAGCATTCTCTGCGTATCCGTCTCAGATTCCCATGCTGGAAGAGGCATTGAGGGCAAACGGAGTACAGGATGCCGAATTGGTTCCATTGATTCCTCCAAAAGGCCCTTACGGACAGATGACGGAAATTCTGGGGGATATGTCGGTTAATGGTTATGTGATCACAAATAGCTGTGAACATCCGGAGATTGTGGTTGCTCTGATTAACTATCTTATGAGTGAAGAGGGAACTTTATTAATGAATCTGGGGATTGAAGGAGAAACATATGTTAAAAATGATGATGGTTCTCTTAGCCTGACTGAGCTGGTTATCAATAATCCCGATGGCCTGACGGAGGCGGAAGTTCTTTCTTCCTATGGCTGTCAGCTGGGTCTCCCTTACATTATGTCTGAGAAGAGAGGGGAGGTCATGCTGTACGAATATCCTGAAGAAATGCGGGAAAAGATCGTGACCGTATCAGACGAAACCAGACAGTATGCTGTATCAGGTCTGGTGCTTCCGCCCGCCACTGAAGAGGAAAGCGCAACAATTTCCGGGCTGTCTGGAGATTTGGCGACATATATCTGGGAAATGACAGGAAAGTTTACCGTAGGAACTGCTGATATAGAAGCGGAATGGGACAGCTATGTGTCTTTTGTAAAAGAATTGGGTGTGGATCAGATCCTGGCCGTAAAGCAGGCGCAGTATGATAGACTTGAGCAGACAGAGTGACGGGAAGTGAAGAGAAAATGAAAAACAAATGGATTCGTCTGAAAAAAAATATAAAGAGAGACAAAGCGCTTCTGCTGATTATACTCCCTGTGGTGGTTCACTATCTGGTGTTTTTCTATTATCCAATGTACGGAAATATTATCGCCTTTAAGGATTACTCTCCTACAAAAGGTATTTGGGGCAGCGACTGGGTAGGATTTCAGTATTTTGTACAATTTTTCAGATCCCCTTATTTTGTCAGGGTGCTGCGCAATACGGCGCTTATAAGCGTTTACAGCATCCTGTGGGGATTCCCCATTCCGATATTGTTTGCGTTATTGACGAACGATCTGAAGGCGGGAGTGTATAAACGGGTGGTTCAGGCGGTCAGTTATATCCCCTACTTTATTTCCACCGTAATTATCTGCGGAATGCTGGTTAATTTTCTCTCTCCCAGCACGGGAATCGTGAATATGGTTATTGAGGCTCTGGGCGGAGAACCCATCAATTTCCTGATGGAACCCAAATGGTTCCGCACCGTATTTATTGCCAGCGGAGTATGGCAGGGCTTCGGATGGTCTGCAATCATCTACCTTGCCGCTCTGACGGGGGTCAGTCCGGAACTTTATGAGGCCGCTAAAATGGACGGAGCAAGCAAGATTCAAAGGGTGATACATATATCTATACCAAGCATACTGCCGACCATTGTTGTGACATTGATTCTGCAGATCGGTACGCTTATGAGCATTGGATATGAAAAAATTATTTTGCTGTATAATCCGGTTACGCTGGAAGTTGCGGATGTCATTTCTTCTTACACATACAGAACCGGTTTGGTAGAGGGAAACTATAGCTTTGCTTCTGCGGTAGGATTGTTTAATTCGGTCATTAATTTGATTCTGGTAGCATTTGCAAACAAAGTGAGCAGAAAAGTGTCAGAGGTTTCACTCTGGTAAGAAGAGAGAATATTAGGGAATTTTTTCCAAGAATAAATGAATGCTCGCTATAGTAAGCAGGGGGTAAAGTTAGAAAATCCTTTCAAATATTGAATTGATGCCCGCCGGGGCGGGCAGGAAGGTATGAAAATGGCAATGAAGTCAGGAAAAAAGAAACATAAATTATCAGCAGGAGACGCGGTTTATACGGGATTCAATTATCTGCTTTGTTTTTTTGCGGCATGTATAACGGCATACCCCCTGATCTATGTATTTAGTATGTCGATCAGTGCTCCGGAAGCCGTTGTCGCAAATACCGTAATTCTCCTTCCAAAGGGTTTTTCCCTGCAGGCATATGAGATTGTGTTTAAAAATCCGGAGATATGGCGGTCTTATTATAATACTATATGGTATACGATAGTGGGAACGCTGTTCAGCACGGTATTAACACTGATGGCGGCATATCCATTGTCCAGAAAACAGTTTTTTCTGAGAAGGCAGTTATCCTTTTTTTTCTCGGTAACTATGTTTTTGGCAGGCTCTCTGATTCCCATGTATATATTGATCAATCGCCTGGGACTTTACAATACAAGGTGGGCCATCATTCTTCCGGTGGGAGCCGCTCCTTACTACATTATCGTGGCCAGAACATTTTTGTCCAGTATACCGGATAGCCTTTATGAATCCGCAAAAATTGATGGAGCAACGGAGTTCACAATTCTGAGAAAAATATTCATACCCCTTTCTAAGCCGGTGATCGCTGTTTTGGTTATCTATTATGCGGTACAGCAATGGAATGGATATTTTACTTCTATGATATATCTGCCTGGACGTAAGGATTTGCAGCCATTGCAGGTCTATTTGATGAAGATATTAATTAACAATGAAAGTATGGGAAGCCAGTCTCTTAGCTCTGCTTCTCAGAGCATGATCAGCCTGCAGTTGAAGTATGTTGTTATCGTGGTGGCTCTGATTCCCATCTTATGTGTATATCCGTTTTTGCAGAAATATTTTATTAAAGGTATGATGATTGGAGCCGTAAAGGAATAAGAAATGTAAGCAGATTTGTACATAGTTTTAAGGCACAGGGGGCTTTTTGGAACCGAAAGATTCACGGAGAATCATAGTGGAAGCTGGCATTGACCAGCCAGACATTGTGCTTGTTCTCTTTGATTTGAGGTAAACCGGGCTCCCTGTGTACAGGAATAATAACAGAAAATAAGCTCAGGATAATATTCCGGTAACGGTTTGTGACTGAGCGAAGCGAAAGGAATGGATATAAAAATGAAGGATATCAGAATCGGATATATCGGTCTGGGTGCAAGAGGCAAATGGCTGCTGAAGGATGTGGTGTTGGCGCAGGGCAAGAAGGTTGCGGCAGTGTGCGACAGTTATGAGGACAGAGCGAAGGAGGGGGCCGACATTGTGGCGGAGGCTGGCCAGAATGCCAAGGTCTATACCAATTATCATGATGTGATTGCTGACAGGGATGTGAATACCATTATCATTGCCACAGCGTGGGAGTATCACGTGGAAATTGCGGTGGCGGCTATGAAGGCGCGAAAGGCTGTTGCTATGGAAGTGGGAGGGGCTTATACATTGGAGCAGTGTTATGCGCTGGTAAAAACCTATGAAGAAACCAAAACTCCCTTTATGTTTTTGGAAAACTGTTGCTTTGGACGCAGAGAAATGATGGCTTTAAATATGGTGCAGAAAGGTCTTTTGGGAGAGATAGTGCATTGCAGCGGGGGCTATCACCATGATCTTAGGGAGGAAATTGCGTTAGGAAGAGAAAACCGACATTACAGGCTGCGCAATTATCTTGCGCGCAATTGTGATAATTATCCTACTCATGAGCTTGGGCCCATAGCAAGGATCTTGAATATAAATCGAGGGAATCGTATGCTGACCCTTTGCTCCACAGCTTCAAAGGCGGCGGGGATGAGGGAATATGTGCATGCGAATAAGCATCAGGATGAATTTCTTCAAAATTGTGAGTTTCAACAGGGAGATATTGTCACCACTGTGATTCGGTGTGCGGGAGGACAAACAATCGTGCTGACTCTTGATACAACGCTTCCCCGCTATTACAGCCGAGGATTTACTGTAAGAGGAACAAAGGGAATGTATGAGGAAGTTACGGATTCCGTATTTATTGATTCAGAAGAGCATAAAGCTCACGACTATGATTGGCGGTCCAGTTGTATCAACAATGCGTCGAAATATGAAGAAGAATATGAGCATCCGGTTTGGAAACAATACATCAAAGAAGGGGTACAGGGAAGTCACGATGGCATGGATTGGCTTGAATTCAAAATGTTTTTTGATGCCTTGGAGCAGGATCAGCCCATGCCCGTAGACGTTTATGATGCGGCGACTTGGATGGCCGTTACTACGCTTTCGGAAATGTCCATAGCGCGGGGAGGGACGGTTGTGGACATCCCTGACTTTACCGGGGGAAAATGGCATCTGGAACCACTGGAAGATAAAAAGTAAAGGAGCCGGGACATGAGAGTTAAGCATCGGGAATTCCCAGGAAGTATATCGGAGCAGGTGACTGAAAGAGAAATAAGGAATGGTGAGCTGGCCCGCCGTGCCGCTGAAGAGGGATTCGTGCTGCTAAAAAATGAAGGACAGATCCTTCCTGTTCCGAAGAGAAGCAAAATTGGGCTTTACGGAGCCGGAGCGTCAAGAACTGTCAAGGGAGGAACCGGTTCGGGAGATGTCAATGAGCGCAGCAGCATTAGTATTTATCAGGGATTGCTGCAGGCAGGATATGAAATTACAAGTGAAAAGTGGCTGAAAGAATATGATGTGCTCTATGCAAGAACCCGGGAGAAATGGCAATCAGACATTGAAGAAAAAATGAGAAGCAGCGGTATGCCGTTCTTCCAGGCATATTTTGAAACTCCGTTTTTTCTGCCCTGCGGCTCTCCGGCGGAGCCTGCGGCAAGAGAAGATGGCGCCGATCTGGCGGTTTATGTAATCAGCCGCGTATCAGGCGAGGGACGTGACCGCCGTGACGTCGGCGGAGACTATTTTGCTTCAGAGGAAGAAATCGCTTTATTGGAAAGCTTATGCCGGTGTTATGAAAACGTCCTTTTGGTAATAAATACCGGGGGGCAGATTGACTTAGGATTTACAGAGGATTTTCCCAATGTAAAGGCAATACTTCAGTTTGTCCAGGCCGGACAAGAGGGCGGCGCTGCCTTCGCCCGTATTTTATCAGGAGAGATATCGCCTTCCGGAAAATTGACGGATACCTGGGCTCTTTGCTATGAAGATTTTCCCAATGCAGATATTTTCAGCTATAAAAGCGGTGATCTTGCCAAAGAAAAATACTGCGAAGGGATATATGTGGGATACCGGTATTTTGACACATTTGGAAAACCTGTGCGATTTTGCTTTGGCTATGGGCTTTCCTACACTTCTTTTTCCGTTCGCTTCCTAGATGCCGTTTTGGAGAAAGCGGGTACACGGGAGCTTGAAATCATCGTGGAAGTGCAGGTAGAAAATACCGGAAACCGTTACGCTGGAAAAGAAGTGGCGCAGGTCTACGTATCCTGTCCATGCGGGACTATTCCAAAGGAAGCAAGAAGGCTGGCAGGATTTTGGAAGACGGGCGAGCTGATGCCTGGAGAAAAGGAAAACGGCGTTATACGGATACCTGTTCGGCAGCTTGCATCATATTCAGAGGAGCGGAGCGCCTGGATATTGGAGAAGGGAAATTATGGGATTTATGTGGGTAATTCACTGCAGGCAGCAACGCTGTCGGCGTTAGTATATGTGAATCAGGACGCTGTGATGGAACAATGCAGACCTGTCTGCCAGGGACTGGAAAGAGTTTCTGAAATATATCCAGACCAGGACAGAGCCAGACAGCGTGAAAGCCTGATGGAAGAAGAGGCGGAAAAAAGAAAACTGAAAAGGCTTGTGCTTTGCGCTTCTGACATCGCTTCCTGTCCCACAGCATACCAGGCGAATGAGACTGCGATGGAAGAAGAGGCGGGACGACTGATAGAGATGCTTTCGGAGGAACAGTTGATTTCGCTGGCAACAGGCGCGGGGGATGAAGAAAGCAGCATGGTAGGAAATGCGGGACGACACGTTCCGGGGGCGGCAGGGGAAACTTCTGCGGCGGCGGCCGAAAAACCTTGGGAAATTGTTCAAATTGTGCTTGCGGATGGACCGGCGGGTCTGCGGCTTCGCCAAAAATACCGGATCAGGGATGGTTTGATTGTTCAGCTTGAAGAAGATAAAGAGCTTAGCCGCGATTTGTTTGTACAGGAGGATGAAAACGAGGGAACGGCAAGATATCAGTTTTGCACCGCGCTGCCCGTGGGGACGCTGCTGGCTCAGAGCTGGAACACCGATATACTGGAAGAAGTAGGAGCAATGATAGGAAGCGAGATGAAGCTGTTTGGGGTAACTCTCTGGCTGGCGCCCGGAATGAATATACACAGGAACCCTCTCGGAGGAAGAAACTTTGAATACTATTCGGAAGATCCATTTCTTACGGGAGTTCTGGCAGCGGCCATTACGCGCGGCGTTCAGAAAAATTATGGGTGCGGAACAACGCTGAAGCATTTGGCCTGCAACAATCAGGAGGACAATCGCCTGGGTTCCGACTCGCTTGTTTCAGAAAGAGCATTGCGGGAAATTTATCTAAAGGGCTTTGAAATTGCAGTAAAACAAGCACATCCCATGGCCGTCATGACATCCTACAATATGATAAACGGAATTCATACAGCCAACAGCTATGATTTGTGCACAGGCATATTGAGGGAGGAATGGGGATTTGACGGTGTGGTTGTGACAGACTGGATGACTACGCTTTCATCCACAGCAGGAGATTGTGATGCGGCGGGATGCATTAAAGCGGGCAATGACTTGATTATGCCGGGAACAGAGGCGGATCGCAGTAATATAAGAAATGCTCTTAGAACGGGGACAATTAGTCTCTCAGAGCTAAAGCGTTCTGTGTTCCGTACAATACGGCTGATTTTGAGGTCTAATCAATATGAAAAAAATTAGTTTTCGCAGAATTGTGGGAGAACTGAAGGGCTGGGGCCGTTGCAAAATAGATGAGAAATCATCTGTGGAGCAACGGCTCCATTTTTCCCCTTTCGAATAGGCTTCGTACGGATGACTACAAGAATAAAGGCTGGATAAAGACCAAACAGATTGATATACAAAAAAGCTATAATATTCCATAATCGATAGGTATTTGCAATGATAAAAGAGAAGTGATACACTAATCATACAAAATCAGGCAGAACACAAGTACGAAAGCCTGACGACGGATATTATGGAAGGAAGTGAATGAACGTCATGATCAATGAGCGGCTGCTGCAGCTTTTGATAGATTCTTTCTGGGATATTTTAATTCCCGGACTAACCATGACACTTCCCCTGACGGCGATTTCCTTCTCTTTTGCGTTGGTAATCGCGGTAATTACTGCTTTGATACAGTTTGCAGACATCAGGGGACTGAAACAGGCAGCCCGGTTTTATGTCTGGGTAATCAGGGGAACGCCCCTTTTGGTACAGCTGTTTGTAGTTTTCTATGGGCTGCCCAGTGTAGGAATTTTGATTGATCCTTTTCCAGCGGCTGTCTTAGTATTTTCCATAAACGAAGGAGCCTACTGCTCGGAAACCATCCGCGCCGCACTGGAATCGGTGCCCGCTGGACAGATAGAAGCAGGTCAGTGTGTGGGGATGAGCTATTTACAGATTATAAGAAGAATTGTTCTGCCCCAGGCCATGCGGACAGCATTCCCGCCGCTGTCAAATTCTTTGATTGCCATGGTAAAGGATACTTCTTTGGCGGCAAATATTACGGTGGTGGAAATGTTTATGGCAACGCAGAGAATTGTAGCCCGTACCTTTGAGCCTTTGGCGCTTTATATTGAGGTGGGGCTGATATATCTGCTGTTTTGTACGGTGCTGACCAAGCTGCAGGCAATCGGAGAAAGGAGGCTGAACGCTTATGGACGGAAAGTGGGATGAGGCTTTGCTGGAAATCAGAGGACTCTGCAAGTCTTTTGGCAGCCAGGAGGTTCTAAGAAACGTGAATCTTTCGGTCGGCAAAGGAGAAGTGGTGGCCATTCTTGGTCCCAGCGGTTCGGGAAAAACCACACTGCTTCGCTGTATTAACTTTTTGGAAAGTGCAGATAAAGGCTCTATGACCTTTGCCCAAAAGCTGTACAGATTCGGCCATGTGAACCGCAGAGAAGCCGCTGCATTGAGAAGACGGACCGGGTTCGTATTTCAAAACTATAATCTGTTTGCCAATAAAACGGCGCTGCAGAATGTGACGGAGGGGCTTATTGTGGCCCGAAGGATGCCGAAAGCGCAGGCTCACCGGACGGGCCGGGAGGCTTTGGATAAAGTGGGGCTTTCCGACCGGTACGACTATTATCCGGACCGGCTGTCAGGAGGACAGCAGCAGCGCGTGGCTATTGCCCGGGCTATGGCTGCAAACCCGGAAATTATATTTTTTGATGAGCCTACTTCCGCGCTGGATCCGGAGCTGACAAGGGAGGTATTGTCAGTAATGAGGCGTTTGGCAGAGGAGGGAATGACTATGCTGGTAGTCACCCATGAGATAAGCTTTGCAAAAAATATCTCCGACAAAGTGGTGTTTATGGAACATGGGGCAGTGGTGGAGGAGGCTGACTCGGAAAGCTTCTTCGGACATCCTAAAAAAGAGCGGACCAAAGAGTTTTTAAGGCTATACGATGGAAATAATGAAAAAGGAGACTGAAATGAAAAACAGAATCACAGGATTATTTGTAGCGACAGCTTCAACGGCCCTTCTACTTTCAGGATGCGGTTCCCAAGATTCGGATCTATTAGATGAAATTCTGGAGAGGGGAACTTTGATTATCGGAACGGAGGGAACTTATGCGCCCAACAGTTATCACGATGAAAGCGGGGAGCTGGTTGGATTTGATGTGGAGGTGGCCGAAAAAGTGGCTGAGCATCTGGGCGTGGAGGCACAGTTCCTGGAGGCGGAATGGGATTCTTTGTTTGCGGCAATGGATGCAGGACGAATTGACCTTGTGGTCAATGAGGTGGAATATTCGGAGGAGAGGGCGGAGAAATATGATTTCTCGAAGCCTTATACTTATATCCGGGGAGCTCTGATGGTTGCTCAGAGCAACAATGACATTACCGGCTTTGCCGATCTTTCAGGAAAACGGGCGGCGCAGAATCTCACAAGCAGCTGGGGACAGATGGCAGAGAGCTACGGAGCGGAGCTTGTAAGCGTGGATTCGGTGGCGCAGTGTGCGGAGCTGCTTTTATCAGGCAGAGTGGATGCAACACTGAACGCTGAAACGGCATTTTATCATTACATGAATGTGAATCCGGATGCGGCGGTAAAGATCGTTGCATATACTGACTCCACAATTTCTTCTGTTATACCGGTACCTAAAGGAAACCAACGCCTTCTGGATGCCATAAATGAAGCGCTGGAGGAGATGAGACAGACAGGGGAACTCAGGGAATTGAGTGAAAAGTATTTTGGAAGTGACATTTCATCGTCGGTCGAAATGGGGGAAGAGGAATTATGAGACAGAATTATGATTTTGATAAAGAGGTCTGCCGCAGAAATACCAATTCGCTCAAATGGGAAGCAGGAGAAAACGAACTGCCCATGTGGGTGGCGGATATGGATTTTCAGACCGCTCCGGAGATTCTTTCGGCAATCCGTAAAAGGGCTGAGCACGGTGTTTTTGGATATACTGTTATTCCCGATGCCTGGTATGAGGCATATAGCAGGTGGTGGAAAACAAGACATGGCTTGAATATTTGGAAAGAATGGCTTGTTTTCTGCACGGGGGTTGTGCCTGCCATTTCCAGCATTGTCAGAAAGCTGACCACGCCGGCGGAAAAGGTTCTGGTGCAGCCTCCTGTCTATAATATTTTTTATAATTCAATTATAAATAATGGCAGGCAGGTTCTGGAGAGCCCTCTGTGCTATGATGGAAGATCTTATCAGATTGATTTTCATGACCTTGAGAAGAAGCTTTCCGATCCTCAGACCACTCTGATGATATTGTGCAATCCACATAATCCAGTAGGCAGGATTTGGGACAGGCAGGAGCTTGAAAAAATCGGAGAGCTGTGCCGGAAGTATCATGTGCGGGTGATTTCAGATGAAATTCATTGTGACCTGACGGCTCCAGGGTGCTCCTATACGCCCTTTGCCTCCGTATCGGAAAAATGCAGAAGCAATAGTATAACCTGTCTTGCACCCACAAAGGCATTTAATCTGGCAGGACTGCAAACGGCGGCTGTAGTGGTTCCCGACGAGAATCTCCGTCATAAAGTGTGGAGGGGACTGAATACGGACGAGGTGGGGGAGCCAAACGCCTTTGCGGTGGAGGGGGCGATAGCTGCCTTTACGAAGGGAGATGGCTGGCTGGATGCATTGCGTGAATATGTTTTTGAGAATAAGAGGCTTGCGGAGAGATTCATTCAGAAAGAAATTCCTTTTATTCAGGCTGTTCCCTCTCAGGCAACCTATCTTTTGTGGCTGGACTGCAGGGGACTGGCTGTCCCGGCAAAGCAGGCGGCGGAACTGATTCGCGCAAAAACAGGTCTGTATCTGTCCTCCGGAGGACAGTACGGCAGCGGAGGGGAAGGTTTCCTGCGCATGAATGTGGCCTGTCCCCGGCATATAATGGAGGAAGGACTGCAGCGTCTGAAAAGGGGGGTATTTCTGCTGCGGGAAAATATGCTTTAATGTCGCGCCAAAGTCTGTACGAATACGGTCGGAGGGCATATAATAATATTTATGTGATAAATGCTGTATTGAAAAGGAGGAAAAGCTGCTATGGAAAAGGCGAAGATATTTTTTGTGAAGGACATTACTTCCCAAAATTTGTTAAAGCTGTACGAGGCTTTGGGTAAGCCGCTTACAGGAAAAATTGCGGTGAAGCTGCATTCAGGTGAAGCGGGCAATCAAAATTACCTGCGTCCCGAATTTGTAAAGCCATTGGTAGAGGAACTGAATGGGACCGTGGTGGAATGCAATACCGCTTATGACGGAGAACGCAATACTACTAATAAGCATGTGAAGCTCATGGAAGCCCATGGCTGGAGCAGACATTTTCGGGTGGACATTATGGATGCGGAAGGGCCGGATATGGAGCTTGCGATTCCTCAGGGTAAAAGAATCAAGAAAAATTTTGTGGGGAGGAATTTAAAAAATTACCATTCCATGCTGGTGCTGTCTCATTTTAAGGGACATCCCATGGGAGGCTACGGCGGAGCGCTCAAGCAGCTGTCCATTGGCTGCGCGTCCTCCTATGGTAAGGCATATATTCATGGAGCGGGAGATCCTGAAAAGCTGTGGAGCGCAGAGCAGAACAGCTTTTTGGAGTCCATGGCGGATTCAGCTTCTTCCGTTGTCACATATTTTGACGGAAGAATCGCCTATATCAGCGTAATGTGCAATCTGTCGGTGGATTGTGATTGCTGCTCAGTTGCGGAGGAGCCATGTATGAAGGATATTGGTATTTTGGCGGGAATGGATCCGGTGGCTCTAGATCAGGCGTGTTTGGATCTGATTTACCGGTCCAAGGATCCTGGAAGAGATCACTTTCTGGAAAGAGTGGAGAGCCGCAACGGTGTACACACCATAGAAGCCGCAGCGGAGCTTGGATTCGGCACAAGAGAGTATGAGCTGATAGAGCTGAATTAATTCTGACTGTGATAGATTTACGATACAAACTGATAATCTTTCAGCAATCTCATCCCCTGCGCCTCTTATTTCATCATAGTACTCTTCGAGCTTAGCATGAATGGTAAAAAATTGAGAACCTTTCACATACCAGTGAAAATATAAAAAAGCCCTCGTGCGCAAAGGGCAGAGGGCTGAGTTTTCTGGGAAGCATTGACAAAAAAGATACCCGCTAAAAATGAGAATTATGGATTTCTAAATGCTGTGAATCAGGTGAAACATATGACCGGGTGTGTTAACATCACTGGGCCGAAATAAATGCGGCATGAACTACCGTTTCTGAAAAATCATTATGGTTTCTTTGTTGATTGTCTTAAACCCTTGAACGGAAGTATCTACATAATTTTTATTCTTAATAATATTTCTCCGAAAGTCATAGCACATATTCATACCATAAAGTTCCGCAAGCTCCTTCAAAACAAGATGTAGTGGAAACTCTGTTTTATTAACATGTCGATTTCCTACCGTAAAAATAAGTAACTTCCCAGGCTTTACAATCGAAGAAAGGCTTTGCAACACCTCAGAAAAATCAAGAATAAAACTTGCTACTTTTCTTGCTTTATCTGTCATTTTTTCATTAAGCAACATATTTACAAAGTCATTTAGTTGATTAGATGCTTGCAAAATGCCACTTTGTTCAAGTTGCTCCAATGAATAATTCACTCCACCAAGGCTATCCCTATCAATCTTGCTAAGACTAATAATACTTTCCTCACTAATTGTATCTCCAATATCTGCTAGAGGTATCCAACGTAGAGGAAGTACAGAATATTGTCCATAACTTATGGTTGTTGCGTTGTCACCATACGGTGGTGATGTAATAACTAAATCGACACTATTTGGGGCGAAACTACGCCTGTTGTTAAAAATGGTTTTTGAATTACCACAATAAATACGTGTAGTTCCGCTATGCCTAAGTGTCTTGAATTCAAATACAGCTTTTATGTTTGAACATAATTTCTCTTCGAATTTTTGTACGCAATCAAATTCTGTTTCACGGATTGTCTCCTCAAGTTTTATGTGGAGTTTAAACGTACTGGTTCTAGCATTATCGGCCTGTTTAGCAATATCGGCAAATGTAACCCAAAAGAATCTTCTATATTTGACATCAGGCTCTTGCATAATACAAAGACGCAATTTGCTTAAATCACGAATAACATCATCTACATACCATTTATTAATTCCTTCAAAATTATGAAGCACGATTTCCTGATTCCGAATTCTTTTAATCCTTTGCAGCAATTGTTCCGCTTTTTCCCGTAAAGTCTTTTTGGTATATTTCTGCGTTTTGGAAAGCGCTGTCAAGTATGATAACGGATTTATATCGACGCCAATTACATCAAGATTACGTATTAACCCTTCCACTAAGATAGTACCAGAACCCATAAAAGGGTCTAGAACATTATGAATATCACAATCATGTTTTAAAACAAGATCAAAAATTTCCCCCTGCATATTCGGTACCATAACAGCAGGATATTTAATCATAGAATGGACATGTTCTCTTTGATCATTCCGTCTGAAATCCCAATAAGCTTCTTCAGACTCTTTAGCCTTTAAGTCAGTAATTAATTCTGCTATTTCCATTGAGGTCCCCTCCCTTCAAGTAGTTTAGTTTTTCCATTACTTATTTATCAACCGGAAAGCAGTTTTTCAAAAACTCACATCCAATGCTCTCACAATATGCTTTACCTTTAGTAGGATCTTCTTTTCCCAGTTTGGGATAGTTCGAAGTTTTAATAACGCGATGACATTCTTCAAGCCTGGTCCTAAAAGCTACTTTGTCCGCTTGCTCAACCTGAATACGTGTCGGATCGTTATTATTGAAATCATATGATTCAATAAAATCAACTTTTTCACCTGTTAAGCTTTCGTAACCGAGAACATAAACCATTAACTGATTTTTTATTTGTTCTCTTGATAGCACTTCGGAGCTAGATTTGAAGTCCACAATAGTAATTGTGTCATTAAGACTATCTCGTATTAAATCAATTCTGCCATCAATGAAAAGATACTCATTAATGCTATAGTCTATGGTTTTCTCTGAAAAGAGTATATTTTGAAAATTCGCCTGATTATTCACTATATAACTACGCAAGTGTTGAAAGGCTTTTTCTTTCATCGCATTAACAAGCACAGGAGAACCATATGGCAAATATAAATATCTATCAACAATTCTTCGGATCACATTGTCTGAAAATTCAGGGATATTCTTGTAATGCTTATGTATATAATCCAACATATTGTGGATAGAACGTCCATATCCCATTCGAATATTAAGGGGGGAATGGAATCCAAATACATTCAACATTTCAAATTTGAACGGACAATCAAATAAGTCTTTAAGAAGCGAAAAATTCAATGTAATTACTTCATCATTAGAAAATTTTTTGTTTGAATATTGTGGGTATGTTCTATCTAAAGCTAAACCTTGATAAGCATAAAGAGAATTTTTAGCCTCTACATATGGTTGAGCTGCTTTCCTATACATTTTTCCATTTCCGTAAGGTTGGGGAGAACGAGTCATAAAAAGATATTTTTCACTTCGCGTAAGTCCTACATAGAATAGTCGACGATAACTTTCGTCATCATTCTTATAGGCTTTTTCTATAGAGGGATCATTAAATATTCCCCATGCACTTGTTCCACCCGGATTCTTGAGGGGGAATATGGAGTTTTGCGTTAAAAACGGTAAAAATACAACTGGGAACTCAAGCCCCTTAGACTGGTGATAAGTCATAATACGTAAGCTACGAATAGTCTTAAAACTTGGGGAGAGCCATCCCTCTGGATAAATAAACGGGGCATCGTCCCTAAGAAATGTCTGAAATGCTCTCAACTTATAAATTGGTTCCATATCAAGATATATCTTTTCAAAATCATTAATTATCTCGGTGAATTTCCCCCAATTATAAAGAATTTTTTCATCTTGTGTTTGAGAAATCAATTGTAAATCAGCAAATAAAGTTTTTAAATTTTGCTGGATAGTGTATTCATAGGCATCTGTTTCATGAAAAAATGCAACAAAATTCTCTAATACATTTTTAATTGTTATAGTATCTAGAGATGAATACTGTGTCCACTTTTGCACTAACTCATCATCAATTTGGATATCTGCCCGACTAAAGGTATTTATATCATAGATCTCCAAAATTTTAAATATTATCTCAAACGTTTTGCAAATAGTTTGTATTTCATTGGCCTCAAAAAGTTTTTGTGTTCCTTCAACTATGAAATTAATACCATTATCCTTTAAAGCTTGGATTAATTCCGGAATCTTTTTTACAGAGCTAACAAGAATCACCATATCATCATAGTCCAAGCCAAAAGTCTTATTGTCCTTGGTATATTCTGTTCCTGTTAACTGCTTAATTTTACTAACAATAAAATTGATCTCCGACTGGCGATCATCAAAATCATAAGTGATGATATCTCCCTGCTCATAGGTTTGAGTGTTATTACTATTCATCTGTTTGGCAAGACGATTATGGTTGTTTTGAATAACTTGGCGAGCAATGTCAGTAATTCCACAACTGCTACGGAAGTTAATGTCCAGATCTTCCCGCTTGACATTTTGGTAACGAGATTGGAAGTCGCGAATGTATGTTAGATTACTACCACGCCAATGATAAATTGTTTGGTCATCATCTCCAACAACGCAAAGTAATACGCCTTTGTTATAAAAATAGTTTAAAATACGCTCTTGAGCATCATTTACATCTTGATATTCGTCAACAATTAAATGCTTCACTGTCGATGTTATATATTCATCAAAATCACCTTGTTCTAACAGTGTAAGCGTTCTATATATGATGGATGTAAAATCAAATTTGCTCTTTGAGACAAGTGCTGATTCATATTTTTCAACGTACCCTCGCAAAGTAGCAGGAAGTTTTTCGACCCCATATTCGCGTGCGATATCAAGAAAAGTCTTGTATGCACTAATTGCCTCTTGAAGTTTGCTATTAGTCATATTTTGACGAGCCAAAGTATACGGCGATCCTGTCTTGGGATAGTATTGGACTTCATAGATTCCAATATCTCTACGAAAGCGTTTCATAAAAAGGCGAGTTTGTACATCTTGAAGAACTTCATAGTTTTTAAAGTCATCACTATAATTTTGGAGTAAATAAAAACAGTATCCATGAATGGTGCCTATATACATATCGGCAAGTCCTTCTAGGTTACTATTCAATTTTTCATATTCTTTATAAATTTTTTGTTTTAATGCTGCCGCAGCTTTCTCTGAATAAGTCACTGCAACGATATTCTTGGGTTCTACATCTGGTTGCCTCAACAAATTTAAGATTCTAGCAACAATAGTAGTTGTCTTACCAGAACCAGCACATGCAACCATTTGCAAATTATGATCGACTGTGTTTACTGCATTTTGTTGACTCACTGTTAATGCCATGAGAACCCCTCCTATAAAGTGTTAAAACATTTTCTGATTATTACTCCTGTTCAACTAACTATAAAAAATTCATCTCTCAAAACAATGGGAATTTTTATCTATTTAAAACAGACAAAATTATAATACTTCATTTTAAATTATAGCAGAAAACGTGTTAAAAAACAATCAGTTATATAAAATGCAACAAAAAAGCAGGTACAGAGAAACACCGGTAGCACATGGTCTGCCAGCATTTCTCTGTACCTGCTTCTTAGCGAAGTGGCTGTGCGATTTCAAATCCGCCTATGAAACGGATGCGGATTTCCTCTTTGGAAAGTACGGTGACTCTTTCAATGATGCGGTACACTAAGGCGTCGGAGTATTCTGTCAGTTCGAGGTTCTCTGCGGAAATTAGCCCCATGAATTCTTTGGTCTTGGATCCCATAACCTCGGAACGCTCTGCGGTGTATTCGATCCGTTTTTTCTGTTGCTTTAATTTAAGGATGCTTTCACTGATTTGTTTCAGCTTGTGGTCAATAATGTCATTTTCGTCAACCGCCAGAATCAGCAGTCGGTCGAATTCTGTTTCCAATTCCTTGATTTTGTTCTCTATCACAATGAGGCTGACTTCTTCCTTTTCTCCGGCAATGCAGTGTATCAAGGTATCCTGCAGTGCCGCAGTCATTTCTTCCTGCTGCCCATGAACCAAAGAACGGATTGCTTCCATTATGGCATTGTAAAGCGTGGATTCTTCAAGGCTTGGTGAATTCCCGCAGGATTTCGGTCCGAACTCCAGCCGATTGATGCACCGCCAGACTATCTGTTTTCGCCCATGGATATTCCATGTAACTCTGCGGAAGTAGCAGCCACAGTCCCC
>CALWRA010000031.1 GCA_944383825.1 uncultured Acetatifactor sp.
AACAATATCTGAAATGCGTTTCAGCAATTCATTCATAAAATCTTCATTTTAGACTTGACTTTTAATAGTTAGTCTTTTTATATGTGAACAAATTGCTTATATACGCAGCTTTGTTCCCTTGCTGTCACGCTTACCGGCCTTCAGTTGATTGAGCAGGATTTTTTTGCCTTTATATTCGATAAAGCTTTCTTCTGTATTCCCGACGTAATACACATTCTCTATACAGTCTTTCTCTCCAAGCTTCATACCTCTGACACCGATGGCTCCTTTTTTCTTTTCTGGTATTTCATCGACGGAAAATTTCAGAAAATAACCGTCTTTCGTCTGAAGAACCACATTTTTCCGGTCATACAGAGCTGTCACACTCACCACCTTGTCGCCTTCACCCAGCTTTGTAGCGGAAACAGTACGTTTTGACACATCGAACTCTCCTCCGTCCACCACTTTCATCATGGACTGGGCAGTGACAAACAACACGGGACAGAGGTTCAGACTGGTCTGACTGGTAATATAGACAATCTCTTCCTTTTCAGAGCTGAAATTGCTTACATTATCAATGGGAATCCCCTTATCACGGAATTTTCCAAAAGGCAAATCCGTGACCTTTATGGTATGCAGCTGTCCTGTGTCGGTAAACAAACAGATGCGCCCTGTGTTCTTACAGGGAAAAACATATTTATTTTCCGCCTCAGCCGCCTCCTTATTTCTCTCATAAACAGGCATATCAATGGTTTTTGCATAGCCAAAGCGATCCATAAGAAACATGACTTCCATCTCTTCCAACTCTTTTTCCTTATAGACAGCCTCCTGGCCATTTTCGATGACTGTTCTTCTTTTTCGGCCGTATTCCCTCTTAAAAGCATCCAGTTCATTTATGATCACCTGGGCCATGGAATCCCGGCGGTCCAGAATATCCTCATATCGATAAATATTTGCCATGGTCTCCTCGTGATCCTGAATAAGAGCTTCTATTTCCAAACCAATCAGACGGTGCAGACGCATCTCCATTATGGCATTGGCCTGCTTTTCCGTAAACATCAGCTGTTGCGCCATAATTTTCGATTCTCTGGACTTAAACTGAATTCCATCGGTCTTGCCCTCCATCAGACAAGCCTTTGCCATGCTGCGGTCTCTGGAGCCCCTAAGAATCTCTATAATCAGGTCAATCACATTACATGCCTTAATCAGTCCTTCCTGAATTTCCTTGCGCTCCTGCTCCTTTGCCAGCAAATTGGTATATTTTCTGGTTGCCACCTGAAACTGAAAATCCACATTTGCCTTGATGATCTGCTTTAAGCTCATGGTTTCGGGACGTCCCTCACAGATGGCCAGCATATTTACGCCGAGGGTATCCTCCAGACGAGTTTTTTTATAAAGCATATTCAGGAAATTTTCCGGATCCGCGTCTTTGCGTAGCTCAATGACGATCCGGATTCCCTCCTTGGAGGACTGATTGGAAATATCAGTAATGTCCTGCGTTTTTTTCGTCTCTGCCAGAGCCGCCACATCCGATAAAAATTTGGAAATATTTGCTCCGATCATGGTATAGGGAATCTGAGTAATTACAAGATTGGTTCTGCCTCCCTTGGCTTTTTCAAATTCCACCTTGCCACGCAGCTTAATCTTGCCGGCGCCCGTTTCGTAAATCCGGAGAAGCTCGTCCTTATTTATGACAATGCCGCCCGTAGGAAAATCAGGTCCTTTAATATACCGCATCAGTTCCTTTACAGTGATGTTTTCGTTCTGCATATAAGCCTTTACGGCATCGATGACTTCAGAAAGATTATGGGGAGGGATGCTGGTAGCCATTCCCACCGCAATTCCCTCGGAGCCGTTTACAAGCAGATTGGGTATCTTGGCAGGCAGAACGGAGGGTTCCTTTTCCGTTTCGTCAAAATTAGGGACGAAATCAACCACATCCTTATCCAGATCCTCAAGAAAAGCTTCCTGGGTAATTTTCTGCAGCCGGGCCTCCGTATAACGCATGGCCGCCGCGCCGTCCCCCTCAATATTGCCGAAATTTCCGTGTCCATCGATTAAAGGAAGCCCCTTTTTGAAATCCTGACTCATAACTACAAGGGCTTCATAAATAGAGCTGTCTCCATGGGGATGATATTTACCCATAGTGTCTCCCACAATACGGGCGCTTTTCCGATAAGGCCTGTCATACCGGATGCCGAGCTCGTGCATATCGTAAAGCGTTCGTCTCTGTACGGGCTTTAAGCCATCTCTTACGTCCGGAAGCGCTCTGGCCACAATCACACTCATGGCGTAGTCAATATAAGACTTCTGCATTTCTTCAGAGTATTCGGTTTTGATAATTCTGTCGTTCATAATTTCCTGCACTCTCCTGATTGCCGGCGCACTATAAAAGCGCCGCTCATTTTCGCTTAAATATCCAGCTCGGCGTCCGTTGCGTGATCATAGATAAATGCCTTGCGGGGAGGGACATCTGTTCCCATCAGCATTTCCGTTACCTCTGAGGCCATACGGGCGTCCTCAATCTCCACCTGTTTTAACAGTCTGGTATCCGGGTCAAGAGTTGTTTCCCAAAGCTGCTTGGCGTCCATTTCCCCCAAACCCTTGTAGCGCTGAAGGGTAAAAGGCCCTTTATGAGTTTTTCGATATTTCTCCAAAGCCTTGTCGTCATACAGATACTGCTCCGCTCCCTTAGAGGGCATGGCCTTATACAGAGGCGGCATGGCAATATACACATGTCCCTCAAAGATCAGTTCCGGCATGAAGCGGTAGAACAGGGTCAGCAGCAGAGTGGAAATATGAGCTCCATCCACATCCGCATCCGCCATAATAATAATTTTGTCATAGCGCAGTTTTGTAATGTCGAAATCATTGCCATAACCCTCGGAAAAGCCGCAGCCAAAAGCGTTGATCATAGTCTTGATTTCAGCGTTTGCAAGAATTTTATCAATACTTGCTTTTTCCACATTCAGAATTTTTCCCCGAATGGGCAGAATTGCCTGATACATTCTGTTTCTGGCCGTCTTTGCGCTTCCGCCTGCGGAATCGCCCTCAACAATGAAAATTTCACATTGAGAGGGATCCTTGCACTCGCAGTTTGCCAGCTTTCCATTGGAATCAAAGGAAAATTTCTGCTTCGTTAGCATATTTGTTCTGGCTTTTTCTTCTGTTTTCCTGATTTTGGCGGCCTTCTCCGCACAGCCGATAATACTTTTTAAGGTTTCCAGATTGCGGTCAAAAAAGCGAACCAGCTCATCGCTTGTAATTTTGCCTACCACTTTGGCGGCGTCCTGGTTGTCCAGCTTGGTTTTTGTCTGTCCTTCAAACCGCGGATCGGGATGCTTGATGGAAATCACGGCGGTCATACCGTTTCGGACGTCCGCTCCGGTGAAGTTGGCGTCCTTTTCCTTTAAAATATTCAGTTCCCTTGCATAAGTATTGATGATATTGGTAAATGCGGTTTTAAAACCGGTCAGATGGGTACCGCCCTCGGAATTGTAAATATTATTACAAAAGCCCAGCACATTTTCATGAAATTCATTCACATACTGCAGGGCCGCCTCCACGGAAATTCCCTCGCTCTCCGATGAAAAATAAATCACATCGTGTATGGTTTCTCTGGATTTATTCATATCCTTTATAAAACCAATGATTCCCTCCGGCTCATGAAATTTGACGACCTCTGGCGCATCCTTTCTTCTGTCCTCAAAAACTATGGTCAGTTTCGGATTCAGATAAGCGGTTTCATGAAGCCTGCTTTTTACCTCATCTTCCTTAAAACGCGTTTTATCGAAGATGGTGTCGTCAGGCAGGAAATTGATCGTGGTTCCCGTTTCCTTTGTTTTTCCCACAACGGGAAGCAGACCGTCCACCAGCTCTACCACAGGGTTTCCTCTTTCATATTGGTCTTCATAAATCAGACCCTTATGCTTGACTCTGACCGTTAATCTTGTGGAAAGAGCGTTTACCACTGAAGACCCCACTCCATGAAGACCTCCGCTTGTCTTATAGGCGGAGTGATCAAATTTGCCGCCTGCGTGAAGAGTGGTGAATACCAATCGCTCCGCACTGACTCCTTTTTCGTGCATACCTACAGGAATACCCCGGCCGTTATCCGACACCGTTGCAGAGCCGTCCGCCTCCAGGATCACCGTTATGGTATCGCAAAAGCCAGCAAGATGCTCGTCTACCGAATTATCCACAATTTCGTATATTAAATGATTCAATCCTTTGGTGGAAACGCTTCCGATATACATGCCGGGACGTTTTCTCACCGCCTCCAGCCCCTCCAAAACCGTAATGCTGGAAGCGTCATAATGTTGATCTGTCTTTGCCATAATTTTTCTCCTAAAAGCTAAACTGCTTAGCTAGTATACCATAAATTTTGCGGACAGAAAAGAAAAAAACGGAGAACTGTTCAAACACAATTCCCCGCTGAATACAATCGGTTTCTCTTAAACATTTATTTTCTTACAGCAGGCTACTGCCAGCGATCCCGGTCCGATGTGACATGCAATGCTCAAAGACAAAGGATCCATTTGAATGTCGTAACCCGGGAACTGCTCTGCGATTTCAGCCCGCAAAGCCTCCGCGGCCGCCTGATTATTCGTGTGAGCGATCTGCAGCCAGATACCCTTTTCCTCAGTAATTCCTCCGAAACGGTTGATAATGTCGTTTCGTATAGCATTCAGCATAATTCCCTTTCCCTGACTGATTGTCCGGGCCTTTGCAAAAGCATCCAGCTTTTCCCCCTGGATGGTAAGCACGGGCTTCAGCCTTAGCATGGTTCCGATTGCTGCCGCAGCGGGAGTGATTCTTCCTCCCTTTTTCAGATAATACAGGGTATCCAGCATAATATAGATACTGCTGTTAAACTTATCGGCCTCCAGAAAGTCCTTAATTTCGGCGGCGGACATTCCCTTTTGAGCCAGAAGTTTAGCATCCATCACGGATTGACGCAGTGTAACAGAAATTCTCTGATTATTTACAACGTGAACCCTTCCGCCGTATTCCCGGGCCAGCATCATAGCGCTTTCACAGGAACCGGACAGACCGCTGCTCATGGGAATGTGAACCACTTCCTCATGGTCTTTGAGAGCCTGATCCCAGAGCTTCGTCACGGACTCCGGCGAGGGCTGGCTGGTTCCGATATTGGCGCCCTCCGCCAGCTTTTGATAAAATTCCTCCTGGGTCAGATTTATATCCTCAAAATAAGTTTTTTCGTCAATCATAAAAGGCATGGGAAGCACATAAACTCCCAGCCTGGCAGCCTGAGCCTGCGTGATTCCGCTGTTGCTGTCCGTGATAATTGCTATCTCAGCCATTTTAACAATCTATCCTTCCTTTATTATTCATATCATGCCACCCGCATAAACGGGTTCTTTCTGCTTGAACACACATGAAAACATTTTAGCTTTATATGGAACGAAAGTCAACACCATTTACCGAATCTTTGGACATCTGCTCACGCAAGGCTCTGTGCTCCGCATGGGAGAGAGAAGGATCCCGATTCATGAGCTCATCCACCGCTTCCGACGCCTGCTTTAAGACACTTGCGTCCGCATAAATATCTCCTGCCCGAAAGGCGAATTCACCGCTTTGCCGTATTCCGAACAAATCTCCCGGTCCCCGAATCTTCAGATCCTGAGAAGCGATGAAAAATCCGTCGTTTGATTTGTTCAAAATCTCCAGACGCTCCATGGTTTCCTTGTTTTCCTTTGCACTGATAAAAATGCAATAGCTCTGACTGTCCCCTCGGCCCACGCGCCCCCTGAGCTGATGAAGCTGGGCCAGTCCGAAGCGTTCGGAGTTCTCAACCATCATCACAGTGGCATTGGGCACATTGATCCCCACTTCAATCACTGTGGTGGACACAAGAACATCTATATTGCGCGCGGCAAACTCCTCCATGATCCTGTTTTTTTCCGAAGGGCGCATTTTGCCATGGAGGCAGGCCACCTGCACGCTGTTTGGGAGAGCCGCCTTCAGCTTCTCTGCGTAGGAAACAACATTTTCCATATCCCCGGAGTCCCCTTCTCCTTCCTCCACCATTGGGCAGATCACGTATGCCTGTTTCCCCCTTTCCACCTCTTTTGCAATAAAGGCGTAAGCCCTGGGGCGGTATGAGGTGTTCACCACACAACTTTTGATGGGCAGGCGGTTGGCAGGCAGTTCGTCCACAACGGAAATATTCAGGTCACCGTAAAGAATAATAGCCAGGGTCCTCGGAATGGGTGTGGCGCTCATCACAAGAATATGAGGCTCCTTTCCCTTTTCCGCAAGCCTTTCCCTGTGTCTTACTCCAAAGCGATGCTGCTCATCCGTAACCACCAGGGCAAGTGAAGAATATATGACTTTTTCCTGAATCAGCGCGTGAGTGCCAATAATCAGGTTTGCCTCCCCTGAAGCAATTTTTTCATATGCCGCCTTCTTTTCTCTGACTGTCATTGAGCCCACCAGCAGCACAGGTCTGAAAGCGGCCTCATACCTTTGAATATATTCCTGAATGGTTTCATAATGCTGCATGGCCAGCACCTCTGTGGGAGCCATAAGAGCCCCCTGGTACCCGTTTGCAGCGCACATCAACAGAGCCAGAACAGCCAATATGGTTTTTCCCGAGCCCACATCTCCCTGAATCAGACGATTCATGCAAAAGGGGCCGCTTAAATCCTCCCGTATTTCCCGCCATACCTTCTTCTGGGCTTTTGTAAGTTCAAAGGGAACACGTTCCAGAAACCGGACCGTATCTGCGGTTTCAAACATGACATGGCGGTTTGGGAGTTCTTTCAAAAACTCTTTGTTTTTACGGAGAAAAAATAAAAAAGCGAAAAATTCATCGAATACCAGACGCTTTCTTGCGCTGCGGAGCATATCCCAATTGACGGGAAAATGAATGCCGCTTACGGCCTCCCTTCGGGAAATCAGTTCATAGGCATTCAACATGTAGTCCGGATAATATTCCTCATCAAACTCATACAAGGACAGGGCTTTGCTGACAGCCTTTTGAACAGCCTGATTGGTAAGGCCTTTTGTGAGAGAATACACGGGAAGGAGTTTGTCCGAGCGCTTTGCGTATTCCTCTTCGGAAAACAGACGCGGCTGCTCCATAGCCTTGGCCGCTCCCCGGGTCTGAACAGTTCCTCGGAGCAGATAAGGGCTTCCGGGCTTCAGTACCTTTTTCATGAAAGGCATATTAAAGAAAGTAAGCTGAATAGCTCCCGTTTGGTCCGCGGCGCTTACGGTCAATATACTGAGATTCCGTATTTTTTTCTGACTCAAAATCCCGGTTATAAAAACACGTATTGCACACACCTGACCGGGGCAGGCTTCCGCAACAGATACGGGCTCCTGATAAATCTCATAATCCCTGGGAAAATGTGCAAGCAGATCCCCTACTGTTTTTATCCCTGCTTTTTCAAAAAGCTGCCGGGTCTTTTCTCCAACGCCCTTCAGCTCAATAATTGGTGTATCTTCCTTCATAAATGCGACTCCCATAGGCTTGACCGCCCAAAGGCAGCCTATCCTACAGCCCAAAAAGGCTGTTGCGCAGCAAAGCTCTTCAAATCGGGCCTTCTTTTGCAACAGCCTTGCGGCATGATTCTTTTATTCTCCTTTGTTATTCCACTGATATCACGTAATAGTAAATTGGCTGACCGCCGTACTGCAGTTCAATATCACAGGAAGGATAAGCGCTTTCCAGGGATTTTTTCAAGAGCTCTGCATCCCCTTCTTCCACATCGCAGCCATAATAAATGCTGATCAGCTCGGACATATCATCAACCATCTCTGACACCATTCTTTCCGTAATGTTCATCAGGCTTTGACCAGCCGCCAAAATCCCTTTGTCCCCGATTCCCATATAATCGCCCTTTTTGATTTCTCTGTCATCGATTACGGTATCCCGAACGGCATAGGTAACCTGTCCTGTTTTCACATTTGTTATTTCCCGCAGCATGGTCTCCTCATTTTCATCGGCAGTAAGCTCAGGAACAAAATTGATTACCGCTGTAATTCCCTGAGGGATTGTTTTTGTGGGTATTACAAGCAAATTCTTATCCGTGGTAAGCTCCGCAGCCTGATTCGCCGCAAGGATGATATTCTTATTGTTCGGAAGAATAAAAACAGTCTGCGCGTTTACCCTATCCACAGCGTCAAGAATATCCGCAGTACTGGGATTCATGGTTTGTCCGCCTTCAATGATATAGTCAACCCCAAGGCTTGTAAAAATTTCATTGATGCCTTCGCCTGTTGATACTGCTATAAAGCCCATTGCCTTAGGCGCTTTCTGGGCTTGCTTGTCAGCTGATTCTCCGCCCTGAGCCGACGGTGCCTGGGGAGCTGAATTCTTTCCAGTTTCCTTTTCGGCCATCTTAAAAAGCTTTTCCTGATGCTCCAGGCGCATATTATCTATTTTCATATTGGAAAGGGCGCCGTACTTCAATGCCTTCTGGATTGCCAGACCGGGATCATTGGTATGTACGTGAACCTTTACCACGTCATCATCCGCCACGCATACGATAGAATCGCCAATGGATTCCAGATAAGCCTTAAAATCCATCTCGGCCTTGACATTAAAGGGCCTGTTCAGCAGAATAATAAATTCCGTACAATAACCAAACTTAATCTCAGCTTCGGCCTGAGCTTCCATGGAAACTCCCGTTCTCCTGGAGGCTTCCGTCTGCTCCGCCGGCGAAGGACTAAAGTCAATCTCCTTACCCAGGAAGGCGTCAAAGGCGCCGCTTAAAACCTCAACAAGTCCCTGCCCGCCGGAATCCACCACGCCGGCCTGCTTTAGCACCGGAAGCATTTCCGGGGTCTGGCTCAAAACATATCTTGCATGCTCATTGACCGCCGCAAAAAACTCCTCCAAATTGGTAACACCGTCCTCGGAAAGCTCCTTTGCCTTGTCCGCCGCACCTCTTGCCACTGTAAGGATGGTTCCCTCCTTTGGCTTCATAACCGCTTTATAGGCTGTTTCCACAGCTTTCTGGAAAGCTGCGGCAAAAACAGGAACGGTAAGAAAGTTCTCATCGCGGATTCCTTTTGTAAAGCCTCTGAAAAGCTGGGATAAAATCACGCCGGAGTTGCCTCTGGCTCCTCTTAATGAGCCGCTGGAAATCGCTTTGCAGATAGATCCCATGTCGGCGTCTTCGCCGAGAGCCGCAACTTCTCTTGCCGCCGACATTATGGTCATCGTCATATTAGTGCCGGTATCGCCGTCGGGAACGGGGAATACATTCAGCTCATTGATCCATTCCTTCTTATTTTCAAGATTCTTTGCTCCGGCCATGAACATTTTTGAAAGCATTTTAGCATCGATTTGCTGCAAATCCACGGTAAATCCTCCTTAATCAATCACTCTCACACCTTCGACAAAGATGTTGATTTTTTCAATTTCAATGCCTGTAAATTCTTCCACCTTGTATTTTACATTGCTCACAAGGTTATCCGCTACAGCAAGGATGCTGACGCCGTAGGACACGATTACATGAAAGTCCAGAATCAGTTTATTGTTATTGATAGATACGGCGATTCCTCTGGTGATACTGTCTCTCTTGAGCAGGCGCACAAGGCCGTCCTTCACGTTCACGCCGGCCATTCCCACAATACCGAAGCATTCTACTGCCACACTGCCTGCATATTGGGCGATCACTTCATTGTCAACGACAATATTCCCCAAATGGGTATTCATAGAAGAACCTTTCATATTGAACCTCCTTATTGATTTCAGACATATATATTGTATTCTAACAGCTTTCCCTCAAAAAAGAAACTAAAAATTCCCAAAAATCAAAAAAAAAGATTTTTTTCACTTGCTTTTCCCGGGCTTTTCTGTTAATATATCAATGTTGTGAGTTTGTATCATTTGTAAGATAATGTAAACAGAGTAAAGTAAGCGTGAAAGCATGCGCAGATGTTGAGGAGGTGTCAAAATGGCTAAATGTGATATTTGTGGTAAAGGCGTTCATTTCGGCAACAACGTAAGCCATTCTCATAGAAGAAGCAACGCAATCTGGAAATCCAACGTAAAAAAAGTAAAATGCAAGGTGAACGGCGGAGCAAGGAGAATGCACGTCTGCACCAGATGCTTAAGATCCGGCGCTGTAGAAAGAGCTTAATTTCAATCGGAATAAAATCGGGTAGGAAGTGAGGAATCACTCCTACCCTTTTTATTCTTCTCTTCTTCGTCTTGCAAATTCCTTATTTATCATCTGAACCAGCTCTTCATCGCCAAACAGGTTGTCCGGATGAAATATTTTTACAAGGTCCTTATAGCGCTTACGGAGCGCCAGCGGATTATTGACGCTGCGAAAAAGCGTCTCCGCAATATTTTCGCCGATATATTTCGGCTCCTCTCTGCTCTGCTTATAAAAAAGCCTTTCGCTGGCAAAAGATTGGCGCTCTCTTTCCAGACGCCTGCGGTCCTCTTCCAGCTGCCGGAAACCATCCTGGAGGATGGCCAGCTTCTTTTCGAAAAAAAGATTTTCTTCCTTCAGACGCTTTCTCTCCTGCATGGTCCGGCGGTTCAGGTTTTCCAGACGCATATTTTCCTGAAAAAGCCAGCGCTTGGCCTCTCTTAGCTCCTCTACGCTCTCCGCATTAATCACTTCTTCCCAATCTATCATCAGTTTAACCTCTCAGTCATTGCAGAAGCAATTATACCCCACAAACAATAACAGAGCGATCAGAATTAAGCCGATCAGACGATTATGGACAATAATCATTAGCAACATACCGATTGCAATGAAAAAGGCAATTAAGCCGGCTATTTTTTTTAAATTTGGCCGCATGCTATCCAACTGTTCTTTTATCTCACTCTATTATATGCGTTTGTGCAAAAAAAATGTGAAATCAATGAATTTCTGTGGCGCCGTCTGTTTTATCCTCCTCAGGAAAGGCTATATCCACCACCTCGGCATCGGACATCTCTTCTTCCTCCTTGGGCTTGGTCAACTTGTCCACAAGATCCGGCACCATATCCAATATCTTGGTCACCGTATCCTGGTTTTTAATGTTTACCAGCTTGGTATAACCGTTTTTGATCACCAAAACCGCACTGGGCGTCATTTTTCCGCCCAGTCCCCCAGCTCCGGAGGCGGAAGTCTTCTGTCCGTTGCTGCCGGCTCCGGCACCTACGCCGAAGGTTACATCCACAAGGGGAAGGATAATGGTATCTCCCACCTGGGTTGCCTCTCCAACTACGGTTTTCGTGGAAAGAACCGTATCCATTCCCTTCAGAAGGGATTCCACAACTCCCTGAAACTGATTTTCTTTATCTGCCATTTTCTGACCTCCCTTTTCTCAGCTTTTCCATAAACCAGCGCAGCCTTCTGTCAAGCAGCAGAAACATCCCATTCCACAAGACACAGAATGCTGTGATGCGTCCTGCCGCATACAGCTCTCCCTCTAATACGCTCCTGTCAAAATCAGGAATAACCGACACTTCCCTTCCGAAAAAGCATGAAATCATTCCGTACACGCCGTAGGCATATCCGGTTGTATCCGGCGAACCGGTTCCAAACAGAATATGAGCTCTCAGTCTGCGGGGGCGCAGAGACTTCAATACTGTGCCGACCCGTTTTTTGGCGTGGGAGAACAGCAGCCTTGTGTCCTCCTCATGAAAGAGCGCTTTATAATAAGATATATTTTCCCAGATATGCCTTATTTTATCATAGAACTTTTGAAATGTGTACAGAATCTTCTTATATTTTCCAAAAAGGAAGTTTTGCCTGGATTCCTCGTGGGCTTTTTCCTCCCTTTCCAAGACGTTTTCCGCCTTCCCTTCTTTTTCTTCCCTGTTTTCTTTGGAACTCTCCTCTTTTTTCCCGGACTCTTTGGGGACGCTTTCTCTCTGCTCCGTTCCGGTTTGTCCGCTTTCTTCCTTCTTAGTCTCCTTCGTCCTGTCCGCCCCCGGAGCTTTGGAATCAAATAGCGTAACCCCAAAAAGCCTTATTCTTATCCCTCCGGGATCAGGATATGCGCCATCTGCAAGCAGGACTCCAAACAACCAGCTTACCCTTATTTGAAGGAATGCCTTTGTCCCGCTTTTCTTGCCGAAAAGGCGATAACTTACAGGAAAGAACAGAACCAATAGCAGGAGCAGCGCAAGGATGCAGATCAAAATCAAAAGAACGATTCCCAGTATGCTTAAAATTTTCAGCAGTATGGCTAACATAGCAAAAACTCCTTAAGCCTGCAGTCTCCTCTTTCCTTCAGACATTCCTGTACAATACGCTCAAGCACCTCGAGAGCTTCCCGGTAATCGGAAGCAAGCCCCACGATATGAGGCGGATATTTGAGATAATAGCTTTGCGCAAGCTGTTTTGCATCATATATTTCCAGCTGATTTTCAGGGTTTGAAGCAATGGTAATCACATAGGCATTCACCAGAAGAGGTTTTTTTGATAATCTCTTTTTTAGCTTATCCAGTTTAACGGTATCCATGCTCTCCCCTAAATACAATTTGGGAGAAAAATGCAGCCTTCTGATCATGCCATTTTCCTCTGTCTTAGAACAGCCGAAAATACCTAAAAGTATTTCCGGCTGCCCCATAAGTTGTTTTTCTTCAATTCCAGATACTCGCTGTACGCTTTTTCCAGAATCTGCTTCTCATTTGCAAATTTCAGCAAATGAGAAGCTTCGTGGTATTTGTAGAAACCCGAATCTACAAAATATTCCTCTCTTTGCGGCTTACTGTAATAACTGTCCGCCATCATCAGATACCAATGAACCTCCTTATCCACCGTATCCTCCGGCACGGAAAAAGAATATTCGCTTTTACCGATATACTTGATAATGGAAGCTCTTGCTCCCGATTCCTCAAGCACCTCCCGCAGGGCTGTTTCCTTAAACTCCTCTCCCTGCTCTACCGTTCCCTTCGGCAAAACCCAGCCATCGTACTTATTTTTATAATTTTTGTACAAGAGCAAAATCTTTCCACGAAAAATTACCACACCGCCACAGCTTGTTGCTTCTATCATTGCAATTCCTCCTGACTGGTGTGCAGCAAACGACTACAAACAGTATAGTCCAACTTTGCAGGATACGCAACTTATTTTTCGCTGAAATAGGCATCAAATATACGTCTGGCTATGGGAACGGCATAATCTCCTCCCGAGCCGGCCCCCTCCAGAATCACGGTCACACAGATTTCAGGCTCCTCTGCAGGGGCAAATCCCGTAAACCAGGCATGGCTGTTTCCCTTTACGTTGCCGTACTCTGCGGAACCGGTCTTGCCTGCCGCAGTATAATCCAAACCGGAAAGCTTTGAAGCCGTGCCCTCCTCCACCACGGCCGTCATTAGCTTTTTCAAAACAGACGCCTCCTCCTGAGAGATGAGTCTTCCGTAGCTGTCTGGCTGAAAACTTTTTACTACATCTCCCGCATCATTTTCTACACGGTCAATCACATAAGGACGGTATAAAATACCGTCATTTGCAATGGCGCTGGTAATCATATTCAGATGAATGGGCGTCATCTGAGTTTTGCCCTGGCCGATTGAAGTCTGTATCATATCTCCGGAGGACATATCCTCCGATACCTGAACGGAGCTTTTGGAATGTGTCAGCGTTAAAGGAAGCTCCTGATTGAAAAGAAGCTCCTCTAAAGTCTCGGCAAAAGTGTTTCTGTCAAGCCCTATGCCGATGCTGGCAAAGGAGGAATTACAGGACTCGGCAAAGGACGCGGTAAAATCCACCAATCCATGAACGGTTCCGTGATAACAGCTGATTCTGCTCCCCTCGTATTGAAAGGAACCTGTGCACTGAAAAGAATACTCTGAATAAGTTTCCGGATTTTCTCTGATATACTCCAGAGCAGTAATGATCTTAAATGTGGAACCCGGCGGGTAAAGCCCCTGGGTAGCCCTGTTTAAAAGCACCGTGCTGGAGCCGTCTTCCACCAGTTCATCCCATATTTCCTGGATCTCGTTGGGATCAAAATCTGGGTGGGAAACAAGCGCCAGAATCTTTCCGGTTTTCACTTCCGTCACTACAACGGCGCCCCTGTATATACCCAGCTGCTCATCCGCGGTCTGCTGAATTTTCACATCAAGCGTTGTATAAACGTTATCACCGGGATTTTTTCTTCCCGCAGCGTCATTTGCGGCTTTGTTTATCAGAGAGGTATTCGTATTGATCAGATAATAATTCGCCATGGCCTCCACCCCCATACGTCCCCGGGTGGAATAGCCCACGATATGAGAAAATAAGTTTTTATATGGGTATACGCGCGTTTCTTCCTGATCGTCGTTTACAGCGGTCTGGGCCAGCACATCCCCATCTCTGGAATAAATGGTTCCTCTGTAATTTTTAGATAAAAGGATCTGCTGTCTGGAGTTGTAGCTGTTATTTATCATATCCTGGCGGCTGGTGGCCGTAAAATATCCCAAGTAAACCAGCATACCAAGAAACAGCGCCACAAAAAATCCTGCGGAAAGCATAATTTCCCGCCGATTGCCGCCAAAGAGTTTTCCCTGGCCGGAGGGTCTCATAATCCTTGTTTTTCGGTCTGTTTTCTGATCCGCACTTTCCCCCTGCCTATCTGTTCTCGATTCTGACATTGCGCCTTCCTCCTTCCCGCTGCAGCCTGATATAGATTCCCTGTATAATGAAAAACATAATCATTGTAGTCATAACGGAGCTTCCTCCGTAACTTACAAAAGGAAGCGTAACTCCTGTCAGCGGAATAAACTTGATACCGCCTCCCACAGTCAGAAAAATCTGAAAGATATACATAATTCCGATGCCATAAACGATCATCTGATAAAAACGGTCATGAATGCACAGAGAGATTTCCATAATCATAATAAAGCAGCTGATACATACCAGAATCAGGCAGATACCGAAAATAACGCCAAGCTCTTCACAGAGAGCGGAAAAAATAAAATCCGCATCCACATAGGGAATGTCCTTGGGAGTCCCCTGCATCAGCCCCATTCCAAACCATCCCCCACTCCCAATAGCAAACAGGGATTGGGTGATCTGATAGCCTTGATTGTCAATATAGCTCCAGGGATCCTGCCAAGCCAGAACTCTTGTGCGCACATGATCAAAAAGAAAATATGCTCCCCAGGCCGCCGCGCTTCCCCCGGCCATCCCAGCCAAAAGATACCAGTAATTCTTTGTGGCCGCAAATACCACAAAAACAAATCCCATAAAAAAAATCAGAGCGCTTCCCAAATCCCTCGACAGCACCAGCACAGCCACGTGAACCCCTGCCACAGCGGCTGTAAGCAGCACCCGCTTAAGGGACACGTCCTCCCAGAGAGCTCCTGCGAGGAAAAAGAGAAATAGAATTTTTACAAATTCCGATGGTTGAAAGGTAACGTCCCCCAAAGAAAAAGAAATTTTGGAGCCATGGGTTACCTCTCCCGTAATCAATACCGCACTCAGCATGGCAATCCCAAGCAGACCGTAAAGCCACACGATTTTTTTCAAAAAACGAATTCTGGTGAAAAAATAAGGGATGGCCAGGGACACCGTAAGGGACGCCAAAACGATTATATATTGCTTCACCGCCCTATCAAAATTCAGGCGGGACAGCATGCAGAGACCGATTCCCAGCAGCATGCACATATTATTTAAAAGAAGCCTGTTAATATTTTCATAAATCATGGAGACCAGAACCAGTGCCGTAAAAAGAAATATCTGTACAAATCCGTAAAAAAACACATACTGTCTCTCTCCGCTTACCAGAACCAGATCTGCAAAGCAGCACAGCTGAATCAGAAACATAAAAATATTCTGGCGCAGATAAGAGCCTTTTCTCTCCTCTTCATCGTGATAGCGGAATATCCAGAAGCACTCAAAGGTATAAAAAAGCATACAGACAGGTATAAAGTATTTGGATAATTCAAGAAAATAACTCTGCATCTTTGCTTCCTTTCATTGAATCGTTACAGCACGCCGCGTTTTTCATGACCGGTGGTATATTCTGAAAAAGGAGGCTCCGCTATTGCAGAAAAAGCCTCTTTCTTGGTAAGGTTTTTAAAGAAATCAAATGTGGATGCCGTTTCCTCTGCACTTTCCGTGGTAAAATCAAGGCGGAAATCGCATTTTCCCATCCAGCCGGACAATCCGCGGTGCAGGGAGAGAGGTACGCTGTTGTATATAATATTCATACAGTGCAGGCAGTTTAGAACTGTGGGAAACCGCTTTTTGTACCGGTCAGTCAGCTCCGCAGCCTCTTCCCCTTCGTTTTTCCTGCAACTGCCGCAGGTTTTTGCGATGCAGTTCGCGGTTATCATCATGGGAATACGGCCGTAAATAATCTTTTCACAGCGAATCTTCAGATATGCCGCATTTTTTAAAAGAGCCTGCTGCTCTCCTCCATTCAGCTCATAGGGCAGGCAGAAGCCCGAAAGTCTTCCCTGACGCACAAGCTCCCTGAGCGACTGACTGTTCCAGCAATACAGTCCCGCATCGGCATGAATCTCTCCCGCATAAGCCTTATCATGTAAAAATCCCAGTCCCTCCAGAGAACGGACCAGATACCCTTCAAAAAGCTCTCCGTGCTTTTCCGAAAGGGCAAGCAGCGTCTCCATATAAGTTTGATCTTTGTTCCTCAAAATATAAGGAAGAGAGATAAAAATCCGGGCTGTTGTCTTCATCTCTCTACAAAAAGAGATTATCTTTTCCCTTTGGGAAAAAAGCAGATCTCCGTTCACATAAACCCTGTCCGGAGCAGGTTTTCCGGCCAGACCCTTAAGCTGATCCAGGGTGTGGACCGATACGCTCAGCTCCGACATGCCTTTGGAGAAATACTTTTCAGTCCCTTCCTCCTCAGGACGTTTGACAGCCGCTCTTTTTTGTCCGTATCCGTTTTTCTCAAGCAGCATTTTCTCCAATTGTTCCACACCGTCTCTTCTCAGGTCATTTATCTGCTTTAAGGGATAAAAAGCGTCCGGACTGACTTTTACTTCCATGTTCCCGGCGTCAAAAATACTTGCGCCCAGCTTCCGCAGCTGATTGACCGCGTTCTCCCTGCTGATAGGCTTTTTTTGAGCACGCTGCACCTCTTCTCCCCAGGCGGTCGCCGTAAGACCCTCCGCAGTGAAGCAGACCTCCGCCCTCTTTCCCGTTGAAAATTCCGCCGAAATATCCGCCGGAATCTTAAAGGGCTGCTCGATCCATCTTCTGCGGATTCCGTCCAAAAGCTCCTGACTGCCGCTTTCATAAGCGGGGGTCTGAAGAGTGACCATGTCCCTGCCGTTCTGTCTGAAATAATAGCCCTCCTGTCTCTCACTGCGGATATAAAGGGAGGTAAGCGCTCTCAAATCCTCCGGCTCAACCTCAAAGGTTTCTCCGCCTTTCTTTTTCTCATAGTAAAGGTCAATGTACTTCCTGTATATGGCCGTAGCTCCTGCAGCATATTCGGGCTTTTTCATGCGTCCCTCAATTTTAAAGGAATCAATTCCTGCTTCTATCAGCTCGGGAATACGTTCAATGGTACACATATCCTTCAGGCTCAGAGGATAAAAGGGCTCTGTCCGGGAATCGGCTGTCCGCACGGAATAGGGAAGCCTGCAGGGCTGAGCACATCTGCCTCGATTGCCGCTTCTGCCGCCTAATATGCTGCTGAACAGGCACTGACCGGAATAACAATAGCACATGGCTCCGTGGATAAAGGTCTCAATCTCCAGTCCGGTTTTCCGCTTGATCTCTTGTATTTCCTCCAGGCCCAGCTCCCTGGCAGGTACAATGCGGACGGCTCCCATCCCTTTCAGAAAAGCAGCTCCGTACCAACCTGTAATCGCCATCTGTGTGCTCACATGAAGCTCCAGACCGGGAAAATGTTCTCTGATATATGCAAATACTCCCAGATCCTGAATGATAACACCGTCCAACCCAGCCTCATAGTATGGCAGAAGCCAGGGAAAAATCCCATCCATCTCTTTTTCCTTGATCAACGTGTTCAATGTCAGATAAACTCTTCTGCCCAAAAGATGCGCATAACGTATGCAGGATACCAGCTCTTCCTCGGTGAAATTATCCGCATATGCCCGTGCGCCGAATCGGCTGCCTCCAAGATATACCGCATCCGCTCCGGCATGTATGGCTCCATAAAAGCCCTCCGCATTACCGGCGGGGGCGAGAAGCTCCACTCTTTTTCCATTCTCCATAAATACTCCCCATCTGTTTCTTCAGGCATTTCTCTTATGCTCATCTGGCGAAACGGATATTTACTACTGTAAGATAGCACAGGCTGCCCGTAAACGGACAGCCTGCATTATGATTGCTTTTCCTTTAACTCTGTTTCCAGCCTAACGATACTTTTGGCATTCTCATTCAGCTCCGATTCCAGAGCCTTAATCCGTTTTTCAGCATTTTCCAGCTTGATCTGAGAGGAAATCAGCTCATGCTTCAAATCATACAACTCCTTCTCCTTGCCTGCCAGCTCCTCCTCCAGAATAGAAATCTGCTTCTTGGCCTTAAAATAATCGTCGGCAATGTTCAGCTGCAGCAGGATGCTCTGTGTATCCAGCGGCTGACGCTTGAAGCTGTCCACCTTGCCGTATTCATTCATTTTATTATTGATGTAGGAAGCTACCTTCTGCAAATATTCTTCACTCTCATATCCGCTCAGGGTAAAAACCTTACCGCCAATAATCACTTCGGTATCTGTTTTGGAAGAAGCCATGGCCACACCTCTCTGCTGAAAGAAACATAATAATGAATATTATATCCTATCCTGCAAATACAGGCAAGCACTAATTTAACAGCCCCAGGTGGCGATAGGCCAGCTCTGTGGCCACTCTCCCTCTGGGAGTACGGTTCAGAAACCCGTTCTTGATCAAATATGGCTCATACACATCCTCAATAGTACCGGAATCCTCTCCAATGGCTGCAGCCAGCGTATCCAGACCAACGGGGCCGCCGTCGAATTTAGAGATCATAGTCATCAATAAGTTTCGGTCAATATGATCCAGACCCATTTTGTCCACATCCATGAGATCCAAGGCCGTCCGGGCCACCTCCTCGGTAATGATCCCATCATATTTTACCTGGGCAAAATCACGCACTCTTTTTAAGATACGGTTTGCAAGCCTGGGGGTTCCCCTGCTTCTTCTGGCCATCTCTCTGGCTCCCTCCGGTTCTATTTCCACCTCCAGCACTCTGGCAGAATGCAGAATAATCAGCTGCAGCTCATCAACCGTATAAAACTCCAAGTGATGAATCATGCCAAAGCGGTCTCTGAGAGGCGCAGTCAGTAATCCGGCTCTGGTGGTGGCTCCCACCAGGGTAAATTTGGGAAGCTCAAGGCGCACGGAGCGGGCAGAAGAACCCTTTCCGATCATAATATCAATGCAGTAATCCTCCATGGCCGGATAAAGCACCTCTTCCACCTGACGGTTCAGGCGATGGATCTCATCCACAAACAACAGATCCCCTTCCTCCAGATTGTTCAAAATAGCTGCCATCTCCCCGGGCCTTTCGATGGCAGGGCCGCTGGTAACCCTGATGTGAACTCCCATCTCGTTGGCGATAATCCCCGCCAAGGTGGTTTTTCCAAGTCCCGGCGGCCCGTAAAAAAGCACATGATCCAGAGCATCCCCCCTCTGCCTTGCAGCTTCGATATATATCTTTAGATTTTCCTTGACCTTTGTTTGACCAATATAGTCATTTAATGTCTGTGGACGCAGCGAACCTTCAATTTTTACGTCTTCCTCCGTGAGATTGGTCTCTATCATCCTCTTTGCCATAAAAGCATCCCTTTCTTTTTCCATACCCAGGCATTTGAAGCTTCCGCCGCAGGAAGGCAGAACTTCAGCCCCATGCCAGTGCGTCAGAGCATTTTTTTCAGTGCAGCCTTCAAAACGGCCCCCGAATCCATGTTCTCAATATCTTCTATGGCGTTTACAGCTTTTAATGCTTCAGCCCGCCCGTACCCCAGGGATACAAGGGCCTCCACGGCCTCTCTCTTCTGGGATGTGTCCGCCTCCATGCCGCCGTTCATCTGAGAATCGATCTCAATACTGATCAATGTATCGTCAATCTTAATCTTGTCCTTCAGATCCAGAATCAGCCTTTGAGCCGTCCTGGCTCCGATCCCCGGAGCCCTGGAGATGGCTTTTGTGTCCCCGGACATAATGGCAAAGCGCACAGAATCAGCGTCCATAACGGAAAGTATAGCCAGCGCTCCTTTGGGGCCGATGCCGCTTACCGTAATCAGCTTCTTAAAAATATCCAAATCGCTTTTCGATAGAAAGCCATACAGCAAAAAAGCATCCTCCCGCACCCAGGTATAGGTGTAGAGGCGGAGCTGTTTTCCTACGCCGGGAAGCCTGGACGCCGTATCCGGTGAAATCCTGACATTATATCCAATCCCTCCCACGGCGATCACCACATTGTCCTCTGTCAAATCTTCAATTATTCCGTCCACATATGCAATCATTCTGCTTTTGCTCTTCTTCCCTTATTTTTGTGTATTATTTATTTTCGGCTTTAAGCCTTGGTTTTCAGCAGCTTCCGGTAGACAATAGCAAAACATAGAAGGTGCGCCAAAAAGGTCAGAGCCCAGCTGATGGGATAGGACCAATACAAGCACTGCAATGTGGGAATCTCCCGGAAAACAGTATATATCCATAAAATACGGAAAAGACATGCTCCTGTGAGAGATACCAGCATGGGCATAACGGAATATCCCATACCTCGCAGGGAGCCTACCATAACATCCATCATACCGCAGAGGCAGTAGGTTGTACAGATGATTCCCAAACGGAGCGTTCCATATCCTATCACCTGCGTATCTGAAGAATACAGAAGCAGCAGATGATCCGCAAGCAGATAAGCGGCGTTTCCCAAAAGCAGCCCTACCGCAATCACCAAAATCTGGCACACAGCCAGAATCTTTCCGATACGCCTGTAATTCCTTGCGCCGTAATTCTGTCCCGTAAAGCTGATAGCCGTCTGATGAAAGGAATTCATAGAGGTATACACAAAACCCTCAATGTTGGAGGCAGCAGTATTGCCCGCCATAGCCACCGAGCCAAAGGAGTTGACCGAGGACTGAATCAGCACGTTGGAAACGGAAAACAAGGCGCCCTGCAGTCCTGCAGGAACGCCGATCTGAACCATACGCCAGAGCTTTTCGGGCACAATTCTAAGCTTCCTCAGATTCAGCCTGTAATCGCTATCAGTGAGAGTCAGACACCGAATCACCAAGAGAGCGGATATGACCTGGGAAATCACCGTTGCTATAGCCACTCCCGCCACTCCCATTCCGCAGACAATTACAAAAAAAAGATTCAGCGCCACGTTCACTATGCCTGCGGCCAGAAGGTAGTAAAGGGGCCGCTTGGTGTCTCCCACCGCCCGCAGCACCGCGCTTCCGAAATTATATGCCATTGTGGCAGGCATCCCGACAAAATAAATGCTCATGTAAAGTACTGCCTGATCTATGACATTTTCAGGCGTAGACATAAGAAGCAGAGCAGGCCTGGCCAGCAGAAGCCCCAGAAAAATCAATACAAAGCCGCTTACCAGAGAAGTTGTCACGGCAGTATGTACCATATCCGACAGCTCTTCCTTTTTGCCCGCCCCGAAAAATCTGGCCACCAGCACATTTGTGCCCACAGACAGACCAATGAACACATTGACCAGAAGGTTAATCAGAGAGCTTGTGGAGCCCACCGCAGCCAGCGCCTCGCTTCCCACAAACCGTCCGACCACAACAATATCCGCCGCATTGAAAAGAAGCTGCAGAATACCGGAGAGCATCAAAGGGATATAAAACAACAGGATTTTTCCGAAAAGAGGCCCGCTGCACATATCCATTTCGTATTTTTTTGCACTTTTTTCCTTCATGACATTATCCTGGACCCTGTCAGATTTGATATATTTTTACTGATTGTTGGATCCTTTCATGCCTCCTGACTGTTAATGTATGGAATCAGACCGCCGGAAGCGATAATTTTCTGCATAAATTCCGGAAACGCCTGTCCCTGGAAACTTGTTCCCCTGGTAAGGTTTTTGATCAGTCCGGAGTCAAAGTCCACTTCCACCTCATCCCCTGCTTCAATTCCCGCAGCCGCCTCCGGACATTCAATAATAGGTAAGCCGATATTGATGGCATTGCGGTAAAAAATCCTTGCAAATGTTTCCGCAATCACACAGCTTACACCCGCAGCCTTGATGGCTATGGGAGCGTGCTCTCTGGAAGAACCGCATCCAAAATTCTTTCTGGCAACCATCAAATCTCCTTTTTTTACTTTTTTGATAAAATCCTTATCGATATCCTCCATGCAATGAGCTGCCAGCTCTGCGGGTTCTGAGGAATTTAAGTACCTTGCCGGTATAATTACATCCGTATCCACGTTATCTCCGTATTTAAATACTTTTCCTTTTACATTCATCTTCAATCTTATTCCTTCCTGCCCGCTTCTGCGGACACTATACTTTTCACACCTGGTCCGGGTCTGCAATCCTGCCCATAACCGCACTGGCTGCCGCAACAGCCGGACTTGCCAGGTAAATCTCAGATTTCACATGGCCCATTCGCCCTACAAAATTACGATTTGTGGTGGATATACATCTTTCTCCCTCTGCAAGAATCCCCATATAGCCTCCCAGACAGGGGCCACAGGTGGGAGTGCTGACAACGGCTCCCGCCTCGATGAATATTTTCAGAAGTCCTTCCTCCATAGCCTGCATGTAAATATTCTGGGTAGCGGGAATTACAATACAGCGGACTCCCTTTGCCACATGCCTGCCCTTTAAAACCGCAGCGGCAGCGCGCATATCCTCCAGACGGCCGTTGGTACAGGAACCAATTACTACCTGATCTATGGAAATAGGCTCCTTAATTTCATCGATGGTATGAGTATTTTCCGGCAGATGGGGAAATGCAACGGTAGGGCGAAGAGTGCTTAAATCAATGGTATATTCCGCGTCATACACAGCGTCCTCATCGGCGGTATATGTTTTATATGGCCTGGAAGAATGCTCCTTCATATAAGCCTCAGCAACTTCGTCCACAGGGAAAATGCCGTTTTTTCCTCCCGCTTCAATGGCCATGTTCGCAATGGTAAAGCGATCGTCCATGGAAAGATTTTGGATGCCATCCCCCACAAATTCCATGGATTTGTATAGAGCGCCGTCCACGCCGATCATGCCGATTATATGTAGAATCACATCCTTACCTCCGACCCATTTGCCGGGCTTTCCGGTAATATGAAACCGAATGGCGGAGGGCACCTTAAACCAAGCCTTCCCGGTAGCCATGCCGGCAGCCATGTCCGTGCTGCCAACACCTGTGGAGAAAGCTCCCAGCGCTCCATAAGTGCAGGTATGGGAGTCCGCGCCGATAATAACGTCTCCCGCCACCGTAAGTCCCCTTTCAGGAAGCAGAGCATGCTCGATTCCCATTTCCCCCACCTCGAAGTAATTGGTAATCTCATTTTTCCTGGCAAACTCTCTTACACATTTACAGTGTTCTGCAGACTTGATGTCCTTGTTTGGAACAAAGTGGTCGGGCACAAGGGCAATTTTATCCTTATCGAATACTCCTTTCACCTTCATCTTATCCATTTCCTTGATGGCCACAGGGCTTGTGATGTCATTTCCCAGCACAAGATCCAGCTTCGCCTCGATCAACTGTCCGGCTTCCACTGTCTCAAGGCCGGCCGCAGCCGCCAGTATTTTTTGTGTCATTGTCATTCCCATTTTCATTACCGTACCTTTCCGTTTTCTGTTTTTATCATATCATAAAACAAAGTATTCTTCAAATATGGATTCATGTAGATAAATATATGCTTTAAAAGGATATTTCTTTTGAACAGCAGTTAGAGGTCACAACCATGAATCCGCTCATTGATTTTGCAAGATCAGAACGGTTATCGCCTGCGTGATCAGGAATTTCGTGGAATAAGGGCTGAAAGAAGGCTCCCTGGTTCTTTTTCCCGCCAGGGAGCCTATACCTTCCAGAAAAATCGGCTTCGCTTACGCCGGAAAGCAGCCCTTTATGACTGCTCAGAGGATCCGTGCATATTGTTTGCCGAATCTATCTTCCAGGTAGTAGTTACTTTAAAGAGATCTCCATCCACCTCCACCTCCAGTTTTCCATTTTGAAGCTCCAGAAAGCTTTTGGCGATGGCAAGCCCCAGGCCGCTGCCCTCAGTATTTCGGGAAGCATCACCTCTCATAAAGCGTTCTGTCAGCTGCTGTGCATCCACGTGAATTTCCTGGGCCGAAATATTTTTCAAAGTAATCACAACCGTGTCATCCATTCGGAAGCCGTCGATATATACCCTGGTACCGGGAAGAGCATATTTTGCAATATTTCCGATCAGATTCTCATAGATCCGGTAGGTCTTCTGGCTGTCCAGAGGGAGAATCACCTTTTCCTCCGACAGGTTGATCCGGAGCTCAAGCTCTGCCTGAGTCAGCTTATCCGACAGCTCAAAGGTCACCTGCTTCACCAGATTCATGATGTCCACATTTACAAGATTTAAGGTGATATTCCCTGTGCTGGCCTTGCTGACCTCAAAGAGATCCTCAATCAGCACCTTAAGTCTTAAGGATTTTCTCTCCAGTGTATCCAGATATTCCTTCCTTTGTTCAGTCGTAAGATTTTCGTCCTTTAAAAGATTCACATAAGTAATAATGGCTGTCAGAGGCGTCTTCAGGTCGTGAGAAACATTTGTAATCAATTCCGATTTCATTTTCTGACTTTTTACCTCCTCGTCCACCGCTTTCTTAAAGCCTCTCTGAATACGGATCAGCTGAGGCTTTAAGGGCTCAAAAACACCCAGATCCTCTATCATGTTTCCGTTAAGGTTCCCTTCCGCAATTCTGTTGATATATCCCAGCAAAAGACTATATTTTCTCTGAATATCGCTGATATATTTCTTTAGAAGGAAATACAGCGCCAGGGAATAAACGGCCGCCACAACCAAGCCGCTGACCCACAGACTGCTGATAATAAACAGAATCACTGCATTGATCACAACAATTTTTAAAATAAGCCTGTGAGCTTTCTTCGTCACATCAAAATGGCTGACAGCATGATACACTTCCCCAAGCTTTGATTTCAAAAAAGGGAAAATACGGTATATCAAACTGCAGGTCTTGATATATTCTCTGATGCCAAGCTCCCTCAGCGCCTTTGTACAGGTTCCAAGATACCATGCCGACAAAAACAAAAAAGTAAAAAACACAAAATTAAATCCCATAACTGCCAGTTCGGGCATCCGGCCAGGCAGATATTGTCTCAGACTTTCGGCATAATTTCCCTCTGCCACCGCCCAGACAAATTCTACAATCAGCGTTTCAGCCATGGAGATCAGCGTAATTGCCAGCAGCAGCACAGCCTCTGCAGGAATTTTATAAATCTTTTGGCCGCTCGCCTTTTCTCCCTTCGGCATGGGAAGGATCAGGGCGGCGCCAAACAAAATACACAGAATCAGAACATACAGGTTGCTGCAGCCCACATAGGAATATGCAGCAAAGGAGCCCACACCTTCATAGTGAATGCCGGGAATACTGATATAATAGCCCTCATCCTGCATTTGCTGCCAATCGTCAAGAGCAATGCAGAAGGTAATTCTGAAGCTGTTTGGCATGGTAATCTTATAAAAGTCGGAAGTCCATTGACCTACATTGGCGGCAAGCAGGTTTTCCAGTCTGAGATTTCTCATAACCTCATTGGCATATTTTCGGATTCTGGTGGGATCATTGCCCTTTACCGTACTGCCGATAGAGACATTTCCATTTTCGTCAAACGCAAAACTTAAGTAAAAATACTGGTCATCAGCTACTATTTCCGGTGAAGACAGATTCGTCAGCACATCGCCTGTAGTCAAATCCTCCGCCAGATAATCGTAATAAAGATTCAACTGTTCAAAACTGTTTTCCAGCTCACCGAAATGACTTTCCAGATACCTGCTGTAATTCGTCAGCATACCCATATCTTCCTCATGCTGTGAATACATACTCTCATATTCCGATGAGCCTTCTTCAAAAATCCACTCATTTCCTTCTGTAGGCCTTAAGTACAGTTCACTGTAGCTCACATCCGTATTATTGATTTTGTTATACATATCCCGAAACAGCACATAGCTGTATTGATAAAGGAAGGTAATTCCATTTTCTGTTTCCAGCGGGCTGGTCCGCAGATTCTGCGCATTTTTTTGAAATGTGCCGTAAAAGGCCGTATAAATAAGAGCGGCTGCCGCAGCCACGCAAATTCCGGCTGTAATCCATCCCTTGTGCATGAATCTTTTTTCCCGTTGTTCCATTCCCCACGCTTCCTTTCTGCGGATCCGAAGCCAATTTCAGGATCCCTTCACTGCTTGTCGATTTTATATCCAACACCCCATACCACCTTTAGATATTTGGGGTTTTTAGGGTCAATTTCTATCTTTTCGCGAATATTCCGCACATGCACCATTATGGTGTCGGTATTGACCGCTTTTTCATTCCAAATTCTTTCGTAAATTTCATCAGCAGAAAATACTCTGCCAGGATTCTTAATTAAAAGCTGCACAATTTTAAATTCCATGGGAGTCAGCTTTACGGGCTCTCCGTCCACGCTGACCTCCACTGTATCCTCATTAAGCTCCAGGCCTCCAATGGTATACACATGATCATTTCTTGATTCATTATTGACTGCGGAAAGATACTTGGAATATCTGCGCAGATGAGAATTTACTCTGGCCAAAAGCTCCAGGGGAGTAAAAGGTTTGGTTATATAATCATCCGCCCCCATATTCAGCCCCATGATTTTATCCACTTCCTCCGATTTTGCAGAAAGCATCAGCACAGGAAATTCATAGTCCATTGCCCGGAGTTTCATAAGCATGCTTACGCCATCCATTATCGGCATCATAATATCCACGATGGCAAGATGAATCTCCTGATTTTTTATGACTTCCAGACCCTCTTTTCCGTTTGACGCCTGAAATACTACATAGCCCTGATTTTTTAAATAAATTTCCACTCCCTCTCGGATTTCTCTGTCATCCTCTACAATCAAAATGTGAAATTTGCTGTTATCCATTGCTGTTTCCCTCTATTCCTGATATTTTGCAGTTTGTGTGACCGCCAACCTACATTATAAATACAAACCGCCCGAGTGGCAACCAAACAATACATTCTGATTTTAAAACGCTCCCGGCGTTGGGCATTTGATCCGGCTCCTATGTCATGCTATGCCAGAAGTTCGAATACTTTATCGCCCAGCAGATACCCGGCTCCCACAAAAAACAGATTCCACACAAAAATACCCATTGTAGAGCTTATAACATATTTTTTCAAATCCATTTGCAGGACACCTGCAGGAATAGAGATCAGGGTACGCACCATGGGAAGCAGCTTTGCCGCAAACACGCCCCAAAATCCCTTGTCTTTAAGCCAGCCCAGACTCTTTTCCACCGCCTCCTTATGTTTGGGAAAGCGCTTCGTGTAAGCGTTTAAAAACACGCTTCCTCCTTTTCTCCCAAGAAAGTAAAGAAGAAGGCTTCCCGCCAGTCCAGCGGCAACGGTTACGGCCATAACTACAGGAAAGCTAATACTGCCTCTTGCCGCCATAATTCCGGACAGAGGCATGATAATACCTGCGGGAAAACCGGGCAGATTCAGATATTCCAAAAATACCATAACGAAAATGGCGGCTACGCCGTATTGCGCAAAATAAAACGACAGACTGTCCAGATCCATAACTGCGTCTCCTTTTTCATAGGTTTTTCGCATATGCCTTTTACCATGTGCTCTTTTTTGCCATATGGTATCCTCTTGCATACATTTTTTCCATGGTTTAATCTTATAGCCAAAAAATAAAAACACTGCGCAGGAAAAAGAAAAGAAATTCTAAAGAAACTGAATATAAAAGAAAAAGCCCCTCTGGATGGGGCGGTGAATTAAGAAAACATTGAAGCAAGGGACGGTATAGCCAAACGGCTATGCCGTTCTTTGCTTTTCAGTTGTATTTTGGGCTTTTGCTTTCGCCCGGTCAAAATCAAATGCACCGATGAAGTTATAGACAATCGTGATTTCCCTTGTCTTGGATTTCTTGTCGGTATGGGAAACTTCAATATGGTCTATAAACTCCCGCAAAATGGAAGCGTCAAGTTCCTGCATATCGGTGTACTTCTTTACGACGCTGATAAACGCCTTAACGTTGGTTTTTTGCTTTTCCTGCTGCTTGATTTCTTCCCGCAACACTTCTGCCATTGATTTTAAGTTTTCCTGCTCCAACTCATAATCACGGGACATTTTGATAAACCGTTCATCTGATAATTTCCCGGTTACATTGTCCTCGTATAAATGCTTGAACAGGTTATCCAATTCGGCAATCCGGCTTTCGGCTCTGGAAAGTGTTTCGCGCTTGCGGGAAAACTCCGCGTCGCGCTCCCGTAAACGGCTGTCCGCTGCTTCTTGGATAAACTCGGCTTCATACTGCGTTACATACTCGATTGCTTCCCGCAAGTTCCGCAAAACAATTTCATGCAGGACAACATTTTTAATAGAATGGGTCGTACACAAATCTTTGCCTTTCCGATAGGTTGAACAGATAAAATACTTCTGTTCTTCGGTAAAGTTCGTTGCTCGGCATTGATACATCTTGCCGCCACACTCCGCGCAATAGAGCAGCCCGGAGAAAATACCCATATCGCCCATTTTGGTTGGGCGGCGGCGTGATTTGCGTATGTTCTGCACAATGAGAAATACGCTTTCTTCCACAATCGGCGGCTGCGTGTTTTCAAAGATTACCCATTCCGACGGGTCGTTCCACAACTTCTTTTTGCTCTTGTAGGATTGCTTGCGGGTCTTGAAGTTCACCGTATGCCCTAAATACTCTATGCGTTCTAAAGTGCGGGAAACCGTTTCATTTGTCCATTTATATGGGTTAGCCGTTGG
>CALWRA010000032.1 GCA_944383825.1 uncultured Acetatifactor sp.
CATATTATTTTTCGTTTCGCCATAAACCTACATTTTTTCCTCGGCGTTTTCTTTCATTTTATCACTGGCGTTGACATAAAGAGAAGAACAGCAGGAGCGGGCAGGCTGGCAGAAATGGCAGCCTTAAAAGCACGCTTATTGACTATCCGGCAGCGGGTAGCTATACTGATCGGAGCGGCAAGGGAAAGGACACAAAGCGGCATGAAAGTAAAAATACACAATAAAATAGGGCTGAAATTGTGGAAAATAGCGAAAAGCAAAAAATCTTGAAAAAGTGTCGATTTTAATGTTGACATTTTTAAACCGGCCGAAAAACGTAATTTTTGGTTGACAAATAAAAGGGCATTTGGTAGAATGAAACACGGTGATTGCGCTGTCAATCACCGCAGATGCTGCTGTGGCTCAGTCGGTAGAGCGTCGCATTGGTAGTGCGGAGGTCACGGGTCCGATTCCCGTCAGCAGCTTGGACGCAAAGAGAATCAGCGTCAAGATTTTAAGGTTTTATAATTGCTGCTGTGGCTCAGTCGGTAGAGCGTCGCATTGGTAGTGCGGAGGTCACGGGTCCGATTCCCGTCAGCAGCTTTTGAAAGAGTGGAAGCTATTGATTTTACAGTAGTTTTCATTTTTTTATGCCAGCCAGGCCGCAGTTAGGGCCTTGGCTTGCTTTTGTCATTCTACTCCCACAGATCATCCAAAATTCTTCAATGTATTTTTTCATCTCGTTAAATTACACGACACCAAAATCCACCAATCTATAAAGAATTGTTATCTTATATTTTCCGTTAATTAGAATAAGGGATAGCTAAAGCCAATGGTACCAAGGTATTCTTTGGATATACGTCTTTTACCCATTTTATGCTCTTCTTTAGATAAGCATTAAACTTTATTGTAAGTATCACATTTCAATCCACATACTTGTTATGGTTGATTCTTGCTATGAATATAGTATGATCAATAAAGAACGTCAATTCCATAAGCTCAGAAGAGGGGAAATTGATGTGTAAAAATCATGTGTGGAACGGATTTATGGAGAAGCCGCAAAATATCTATTGACAAAGCGAACCAATTAATGTATACTAACATAAGTTAGAAATAACTAACCACATACGCAGACATACAAATTTACAAAGAGACCTCTGCAGGAATATTGCAGAGGTCTCTTTGCATTTTCAGCTTTCCGTGATATAATGGCATAGCCAATAAGGAAAAACATAAGATAGGAGATTTGTTTTATGCAGTATTTTATTTCCTTTCTGGAGGGGATCATCACATTTATATCTCCCTGCCTGCTTCCCATGCTTCCCATTTACATATCCTTTTTTGCGGGAGGAGGACAGCGCAACGTAAGAAAAACCCTTGCGGGGGCAGGGGGCTTTGTTCTGGGCTTTACGGTGGTTTTTGTTGCCATGGGGGCCTTGGCGGGAACCCTGGGAAGTCTGCTGCGGGAATATCAGGCCGCAGTAAATATTGTTTCAGGCCTGGTGGTCATTTTTTTCGGACTTCACTTTCTGGGAGTCATCAAGCTGAATTTGTTTAGAGGCAGCCGAAAGAGTATGGATACGAGCAATATGGGCTTTTTTTCCGCGGTTCTGTTCGGCGTGGTTTTCTCACTGGGCTGGACGCCCTGCGTGGGCGCTTTTCTGGGATCAGCTCTGATGCTTGCCTCCCAACAGGGCCATGTGGCTGCGGGAATGCTGATGCTGTTTTGTTATTCGCTTGGTCTGGGGCTGCCTTTTCTTTTGAGTGCGCTGCTCATAGATAAGCTGAAGACCACCTTTGATTTTATTAAGAAAAATTATAAAACAATCAATCTGGTCTGCGGCGGTCTGCTGATTGTGGTAGGTATCCTGATGATGACAGGACTGTTAGGCAGACTGCTGACATTTATGAGTTAGGAGGCGTTATGAAGAAAAGTAAAGGATTATGGATTCTTGCAGGAGCTTTTGTGGTGCTGCTTTTAGGAGCAGGAATATTGTATCAGCGTCTGGGAAGCGAAATGCAGCCGGACAGGCTCCAGACCGCACAGGAAGATGGTGACCAGGCAGCTGAAGAGACCGGTCAAACACAGGCGCAAACAGAAGGGGAAAATGGGACTCAGGAGGAGAGCGCACAAGAGCCCGTAAAGATTGCCGCTCCGGATTTTACGGTGCAGGATTATGAGGGAAATCAAGTAAAATTATCCGATTTTAAAGGAAAGCCGGTTATAGTGAATTTCTGGGCCAGCTGGTGCGGCCCCTGCAAAAGCGAGATGCCGGATTTTGATGAGGTTTATGCGGAATATGGAGATGAAGTACAGTTCATGATGGTGAATCTTACAGACGGCTCCAGGGAGACTGTGGAGTCGGCAAAGGCATATATCGAAGAACAGGGATATTCCTTTCCGGTTTATTTTGATACGGAATCGGAAGGGGCTATTGCGTATGGAGTTATGGCCATACCCACCACATATTTTATAGATGCGGAAGGAAATGCGGTTGCGCAGGCCATGTCCGCCTTGGACAGGGATACCATACAGCAGGGAATCGATATGATTCTGCAGTGAGGAAAGCTGCTGAAGGCGGAGGCAGAGCCAAATCTGTCTCATATCAGCAGTATTTTGCAGGGAAAATGACCTATCAGAGCTTTTTGTCGCTTTACATATTGTATGACTGATAGAGGAAGAGCGGTAAAAGAAAGAGAACGGCGAAAAACGGAGGATTAATCCTCCGTTTTTCTTGTTTCCAGCGGAGCCCGCACGGAAATTCCGTTTACCTCAACATTGCCGTCCAATTCTATAACCAGACAGGGCCGGCCATCCAGATTTCTGGTCTCGATCAAATCCGTACGTTCAGGGTTTACTTTGATAATCACATCGGGAGTTTTTACCTCAAAGCTGCGGGCGCTGATTACATTGTCCGCCAGCAGAGCGGTTTGTTCTCCGGCGGTCTCGTTATAATGCTTGTCGAATTCTTCCAGTCTGTCGTCGGAAACGCCGCTGCTCTCAAACAAAGTTTTCACTTCATTTTTGTCTAATAACAGCGGTTCCGGTTCTTCCCTGTGTTCCTGCACCATTTCGTTTAGCTTTTCATGAATGCTTTTTACGGTTTGTATATCACAGCTATCTCCCAGGGTTTCCTCAACCAGAGTCTGGAAGGTTTCTTTTTGGTCTCCGGCGGAGAGGGGTAGGGGGCAGCCGAGAATCTGCTCCACAAAATTTTCCTTCAGCTCTTCGGGATTTTTGGAATAGTAGAGAACACTGTGCAGGTCGGCGCCTCTGTCGTTGAAGGCGGGAAACAGAAAGCCGGTTTCGGGCAGCCCCACAACCCAGTCCCTGATCCGGTTTTGGAAAGTATTTTCCACAGCGTTATAGCTAAGTCCCGGCTTCGACAGATTCACGGGGCATACACAGGCCAATATGTATTCGTAAACCTCATCGGAGGCGTCTTCTATTTCAAGACCGTCAAGGGTTTTGCCTGGAACATCATAGACGTCATGGACAATCAGGATCAGATAATTTCCCACATACTCATAGGATTCAATCACTTTATCATAAAATTCTTCCAGCAGGGAGTCGTCTTTGAGCTTACTGTCCCGGAGTCGGAGAAGAAATTCCTGAGGGCCTCCCTGGGATTCAGACGCAAGGGGAAAATCCAGGGTCAGCAGGTTCCGTCCGAGAGAACCGGATAGGTTTTTTCTGAGTATCTCAAAATATTTGAACATCTCTTCCTCGGGCAACGCAAGAAAGGCCTGCCTGAGCTCGGTTTTCTTGTTTTTTTCTCCATCCACATAGCAGCCGCATATGCGGGTGATAGAGCAGTTGTTTTGTGTAAACAGTTTTTTGATTTCTCCAATTTCCTGTCTGGTCATATGCCGTCCTCCTGATTTAGGCCGGATAAGCTCCGGCCGAACATTCATAAGTATATCCCATTTTATCAGTGCAGACAATGGGGTATCGTTATAAAAATTTTAGAATTGTTTTAGATTCCAGTCATTGAAATATCTGTTTTCATGTACTATTATTTAGAATATAACAAAATTCGGATGATGAAAAGAAATCGGACAAGATCATTGAATTTTTAACCTCATCCGATACGGAAGTAGTAGTGGCGGCTTTGGAAGCCTTGAGCAGGATTCGTGATGAGGATGGTGTAAACAGCATCGCCGCCATGATTGATAATGCGGAACCACGGATCCGGACTGAAGCTGCCAAGGCATTGGGAAGTCTGGGAACGGAATATGCCAAGACGTATCTGCAGCATAGAATGGCCTCCGAACGGGATGAAACGGTGAAAAAAGCGATTATGGACGCTCTGCACGTCATTTCGTCCAACAAAAAATAATGAATTTCTACTAAAGCAGATGCTTTGCCTGTGCGGCAGGGGTCTGCCTTTTTTGTATTTTGACAGCGTTCGGAGGAGTCAGAAGAAGGGAAGAAAAGCGCTATGATTACATTGTATGGAAAAAGCGTCTGCCAGGGTATTTGTATTGGGAAGCTGTTTTTTTACCGCAGACCGGAAAGGAATATACAACTTCGTACTGCAAAGAACCGGGATGCGGAATGGCGTAGAATGGATGAGACGAGGAAAGAAGCCTGTATACAGCTTCAAAGGCTGCATGAAAGCGCCGCAAGGCAGGCGGGGGCTGAGAATGCGGAGATATTCGAGATGCAAAAAATGCTTCTTGAGGACTGTGGGCTTGTGAAAAGTCTTCGGGATCTGATATATGAACAGGGTGTGAATGCAGAATACGCCGTAAAGACGGCGGGAGAGAAAACGGCTCAAATGCTTTTTTCAACGGAAGACGCTTACATTAGGGACAGAGCCCGGGATGTACAGGACATTACCGAACGTTTACTGAATCTATTGCTGGGGGAAGATGAGCCAAATAAATTACCGGAGGAACCTTGTATTGTTGTCTCAGATGATTTAATGCCCAGCGAAACGGTACGGCTTCCCAAAGGCAAGGTGCTTGGCTTTGCCATGCGGGGAGGAAGCGTTACCTCTCATACAGCGATTTTGGCTGCAGTTTTGGGGATTCCCGCGCTTTTTGAAATAGGCTGGGAGCTTTCGGAGAAATATGAGGGGCAGAAGGCGATAATCGATGGATGCACAGGCTCCATTTATATTCAGCCCGATCAGAGGACGCTTGTGATGATGCAGGACAAAGACCGGCGGGCAAAAAATCACAGAAATGAGCTGCTTCACCTTAAGGGTATGGAGAATGTGACCCGTGATGGAAGGAAAATAAAGATTTTTGCCAATGCCGGAGGTCTGGCTGACGTTGAGAGCGCATGGGAAAACGATGCGGGAGGTATCGGTCTGCTGCGCAGTGAGCTGCTTTATCTTGGACGGATCAGTGAGCCGGATGAGGAAACCCAGTTTGACTTTTATCGGCAGGCGCTGGAAAGGATGAAGGATAGGGAGGTGATTATCAGAACCATGGATATTGGGGCTGACAAGCAGGTTCCCTACCTGGAGCGTCCGCAACCAACGATGAACTCAAAGTGTGGTTGGACAGATCCTCGTCCAGCCCCTCCTCGATCTCGTCCAGCAGGATGTTATCAATGGAAATCGGCTTGTCACTGCCGTTCAGGATCAGGTTGAATGTCCCGTCGTACAGATAGACCGCCCGGAGGAAAACATTGATGATGCCCCGCTTGACATTCTCATCGTTCTTGTCGCCATGCTTGAGGGCATAGAGGTACGCCCTGACATCAGGTGCGCTGAGCATGACCTGTTTGCCCATCTCGATGGCCAGCTGCGCTTGCAGCTCCTCTTTATCTTTCTGGCGCTTCTCGATTCGCTGGGTAATCATGTCAGCCGCCTGTCCTGCCTCCAGTGCTTTCCAGAGGTTCTCGATGGCCGTATCCGCTTCCCGGATGGCGGTCTTGATGCGCTTGATGGCGACGGTGTCCCGGTCGGCTTCGCAGGCTTCCGATACCGAAGCGGCAATCCGCTCAATATTGCTGTCGGTCAGCAGCTTCCGGCACTCCAGCACCACCCGGTCCTCGATCTTTTCTTTGCTGACCACTTTCTTCTTGCACTTGCGGCGCTTGAAGTTATTGCAGGCATAGTAGTGATATACCTTGCCGGACTTCCCGGTGCCGCTGTAGCCGGTCATCATCTCCCGGCAGTAGCCGCAGAACAGCTTGGTGGTGAGCAGATATTCATCCCGCCCTCTGGTGCGGGCAGGCGCTTTCTTGTTGCAGTCTAGGATGTGCTGTACCCGCTCAAACAGCTCGTCCTCCAAAATCCTGGGCATCCCGTTGGGGGGTTCCACCCCTTTGTAGATGTAGTAGCCAATATAGCGCCGGTTCCGCAGCAGGCGGTGCAGGCTGTTCTTGTTGAACGCTTTTCCCTGAGAAGTTTTGATTTGTCTGGCGTTGAGGGACTGAATGATCTCAGTCACAGTCTTTCCGCTGGCATACTGTTCAAAAATCTCCCGAACAACCGCAGCCCCCTCGGGGTCAATATGGAACCGTCGCTCTGCATCCACCCGATAGCCCAATCCTGGATTGCTGCCGTTGCTCAGGCACTTCTCGGCATTGATGTCCATACCCCGGCGAATTTTTTGGGAAAGCTCTGCGGAGTAGTATTCAGCCATACTTTCCAGAACACCTTCCACCAGGATGCCGCTGGCATCATCGCTGATGTTTTCCCGTGCGGAGATCACTCGCACACCGTTCTTTTTCAGCTTGGCCTTGTTGATAGCACTATCATAGCGGTTACGGGCAAAACGGTCAAGCTGATATACCAGAACGCCCTCAAAGGTATGCTTGTCACTGTCGGCAATCATCCTCTGGAACTCGGCACGGCTATCGGTGGTTCCGCTCTGGGCGCGGTCAATATATTCTCCAACAACGAGATAGCCATTGTTTCTGGCATACTCATAGCAGGTGTGGAGTTGTCCCTCGATAGACTGCTCGGTCTGGCTGTGGCTGGAGTAGCGGGCGTAGATGACAACATTCATTTCTTCACCTCCCCGAGCATTTGCAGCAGGGTCTCCTTGAGCCGCGCATTCATGGGGGATGCGGGGTCAAAGCACATCTCCACAAACTTCTTCATCTGGGGATCGCTCTGCTCGATTTTGGGCTTGTACTCGTACAGCTTCCCCTGGGGATGGTCGGTGCGCCCAAAGATATAGTCCATGGAGACATCAAAGTAATCCGCATACCGGGTAAGTGTCTCGAATGTGGGCGAAGCCTGGTTCAGCTCATAACGGTTCAGGCTGGACTGTTTGACGCCAACAATCTCAGCCATCTTTACTTGGGACAGCTTGACGCTTTCCCGCAGATACCGCAATCTTTCAGCTACTTCTTTCAAGAGATACCCCCCCTATCTGTCAACCTTATTATATCAGATTAAAGGATAGTATTCAACCCTATATTAACATAATTTCGAGAACTGAAAGAGCGATAGTGCATGGTTCTCCAGGTCCTATTTCTTGAGCCAACATACCGGCAAGCAATGCGTGTGGATAGCCACACACAAGACTGGCAAGCAATGCGAGTGTTAATACACACTCACATTTCCTGCCGTCTGCTTGTTGGGGGCAGCGCCCCCAAGCCCCTTTTGAACGCAGAATTTTCATTCTGCGGCTGCGCGTTCTGCGAACGCTTTTTGTGCCCTTGCTCTGTGTTGGGGCATAGGGGTAAGAGAGACGCTCGACTTCTGATTATGCCATAAAATCATCCGCAATAGCGTTAAGTTGACAGGCAACTTCTTCAAAATCACAGTCTAGATTCAGTGTTTTCACACTGATCCGATTACCGCTCATCATGTATGCATGATCCGGCTGGATTTCTTCCTCCGTTCGCGCATAGAGCAACATACCCGAGACCTCTCCACCAGCAGCAGCCTTGTTCTTTACATAGGTGAAAATTTGATACAAGTTACTGGAGTGAAGCGTATTGGCATCGTACTGTCGCTGAGTGGTACGACTGTAGTATTTGGCATCAATAATCAGCGTCCTATCACTATGTGCAAGCATAATGTCTGATTGCATAATTGGTAGCATCGTACCAATGCCATCGTCCAGTGCCCACCCAATCTGTGATGCACTTGTTTTTATCTGTGGATAATGCCTCTTGTAGTATTCCAAAATAAACTTTTCATACAAGCGGCACATCCTTTGCTCGTCTAAAAACTGCATCAATTTGACCGAGCCATCTGCGGATGTTTGCAAAAGTCCTTTAATCACCAGATAACTTACGGACATCAGCATTTGATAGGTTTGGTTATTGCGGTTGAAGCGAAATTTCCAATCTATCGAATATACATTGATTGTGCCAACATCCCGGAAATAGAGGAGAAGATTTCTCAGCTCCTTTTTTCTTGTCTTAGAAATATCATGCCGCAGCAGAAGTTCCATCGTCGTCTTGAGAATGCGGTTCATATAGGAATCTACCGAGAACTCATCATAGGTGCAAATAAGCTGTTGCTTCATGATCGTCTGCTGTTTGATTGACTCTGTCACATCTATTTTTCCGCGCAAACAACTCAGAGGTTCGGTTGCTTCAACATAGACGCGACCCAGGCAACGCTTTATCTGTGTGGTTACCCCTTTGACAAGAATGGAAGAAAGCAAATCGGCAGTGTTTTCAAACTCCTCTGTGCCACAGTGTTTATACCCATGCTCCTGTAAAATCTGGAAGGCATATGCGAGCATATAATATATATTTTGAATCCGAATCATCGAATCGCCTCACGTAGCGCATATTCCCAATCTCGAACTTTGCTCGGTTCGTCGAACCAGTATTCGTTCAAGAGCGGGACGATCTCATAGGTTATAACGGCATTCAACCACATATCGTCAATCTCATGTTCGGTGCAAAAATAACTATGACCGATACGGAAGCCCCTACCCAGCGTATCATCGTGTTCTATCGCCACATTCAGCTTCTCAATAGCTGCAATCAAATTGTCAAACTTCTTATTGTATTTCTCCTGACGATACGCGCGAAAACCTTCTGTTTCAAATGCGGGAGAAAATTCAAAGAACGCAAAACGGCGGCGCAGAGCATAATCCAGCATCGCAAGGCTGCGATCTGCTGTATTCATCATGCCAATGATGTAGACGTTTGCAGGGACGGAAAATTTTTCATCTGAGTAAAGCAGTTGCAGTGACACCCCACGCTTATCATTTTCAATCAGCATAAACAGTTCGCCAAAAATCTTGCTTAGATTTCCTCGGTTGATCTCATCAATGATGAAAAAGTAGTCGTTCTCAATATCGGTCTCCGCTTTCTTGCAAAAGCTGTAGAATGGACCCTTTTTGAGTTCAAAGCCAGTGGATGCTGGCCGGAATCCCATGATAAAGTCCTCATAGCTGTAACTTTGATGGAATTGCACCATCATGACACGGCTGGAATCTTTTACTCCCATCATGGAGTAGGCCAGCCGCTTTGCCGCAAAGGTCTTGCCGACACCGGGGGCACCTTGCAAAATAATATTCTTCTTATTTTTAAGCAGGCTGACCAAGGTTTGATAATCAGTTCCGCTCATATATACTTCATCCAAAAAGTCTTCGGCTGTGTAAACAGGGTATTGGATTTCTACTTCCTCAATTTCCTCATCCTCATCATCTTCGAATAAAGCATTCAGTTTCTCAACATAATCGGTGTAGGAAGTAATATCTGTCAGCGTTTTTGTAACTGCCTGTCCGGGATGCTCCCACTCGCCCTTGTTCGTCCAATTTATCTGACGGATGTTTTTGTATTCATCGTTTCGGGAACCATCAAACATATAGCCGGAGGTGACGATCCCTCTTCCGACAATGCGGTGCATTCCTTTCTTAACGAACACAATATCACCGGGTTTTATGTCATTTGCAAACTGCCATGTGGCATGAGCTGCATTTTTGTAAGAGAGGGTGGGATCAATGCACTCTTTCATTTTTTGCTTCATGGCATCTTTGGTGGCAAATGTCGTCAAGTCACCAATCTCGCCCCAACCAATGGCCATAATTTCTGCGTCGTAGAACTCATCCCACATACAGGCATTTTCACCGGGGGAATAAATCCAATAATGTATGGTTTGAACATTCTTGTCCCCGATGGCCTCTCCAACATTGGATCGCTGACTGTCTTTGGCGGCCGCCGTGCGCTTCTCCTCATTTACCTCTTCGGAGACGATCCATGCATAATAAGAAAGCTCCGGGAAGCTCTTGTATTGATAATTGCCTTTTTCAAGAATGCTACGACAACGGTCATTGATTTGGAGATACTGTTCACCACTTGGAACCGCGCTAAAATTACCGACACTCGCGATGAAATCCTGTGGCATATTTTTAGGATTGCAGATATACCAGCGATTGCGTGAATCGAGATTGATGTATTCATAGGGACAAATCCAGTACAAAGCCATTGTCAAATTCCACTTGATACCTTTTTGCAGAAGAGCGGCATCATAGGCTTTAATCAGGGCAGCCCTGCTTTCCTCTGAGTGGCTTTTTGCATACTCCATCGCAGAGGCAAACACTTCCCAAAGGTTTTGAATATCATCGTCTTTACGGTCACTGATAAAATAGTAAAAGGTGGCTTTTTGATTGTTAAGGACCGGAATCCCGTTAAATGCCTGTGGCACAGCAGCTTTTATGGAAAATTCATTGGCTATCCCTTGTAAAATAGCGATACGGTTTGCATCTGTAATTCCCTTGTTAAAAAGCCCAAACACAGTAAAAGGGTCAATATCAACGATATGATCATCTTTCTCCAGCTTGGGCAGTCGCATATTGATGGCGGTATATACGGCTTTTATTTTTTCGATCAGACTGCTTCTATCTTTCGCAAAGGACAGCAATTTCTCAGCAAATTCTGAGTAGAATGGAACCCAAGTAAAATAATCTTGATTCACTAAAATCACCTCTCAACCTTTATCAGATACAAAAATCATGTATACTTTTATCTTTTTCTAAATTCATCATACAACCGCTTTGGCAGTTTACGCAGATAAGAACTCACTATGCCAATTGCGTTTTCCATGTGGACTTGGGAAATCACGTCATTCTCCACAGGAAAGTATCCGTATTTGTTCATCAGCAGGCGAGCTTCCTCCAGCTTTTCAGCATCCTGTTCACGCCGTTCCAATGCGAACACATTTCTGTCCAGTTCATAGAGATAGTAAGAAAACACGCTCTGCTTAATCATCTCCATGATGATTTCAAACTCCATGCTGGTGAGAAAATCATTCAAAATCACGGTGTCCTGTTGGGCATACATTTTGGGATCTTCTTCGCTCCCTGAGTTCTCCTTACACTGGATCAACTCTTTAATCGCCCCATCGCACAGGCCCAGCTGCTCAGAAATGTCATGGTATTCCTGCTTGCGGGAGTTGGACAAGCCCAGAAGATACTCCACCGACACATCATAAAAATCTGCAAAAGCCACCAGATATTCGATGCTCATGCTCCGAGTACGGCCGTACAGGGGATGCAGCGGGTCGTTGATCTCATAATTCTTCAAGTTGGTGTGGCTGATACTGACGCCGCGCTCCGCGAGCTGTTTGGAAAGCTGTTCAAAGGACAGCTTTTTTTCTTTGCGCAAATCTTCCAGCCGTTCTTTGGTCAGCGCCATCCTGCTTTCGTCATATAGCATGAGAAAACCCCTCCGCTAAAGTTAAACTATAATTTATATCTGTTATATTCTATAAACTGAAATAATTTCTGGTTGATATACCGTTTGCAGACAGTATCTGCGGTATAATTCAATTAGAGTTTATGATACAAGATAATTATAAACTAAAAGACCTGGAAAAGCAATTCAAAGATAAAACGGAGGGAGGCCATGGAGAAAGGATTGTCCAAACCACCGATGTAATCGTGAGAGGAGGTGCAGCTTGTATCTATCACCCCGACAAAGAAGAAAGGTCAACGCGCTGATCCGAACCAGCTGCTGCAATTATGACCGTGGCAACTGCATCGCGCTGGATGACGGCGATCCCTGTGTGTGCGTCCAGAGCATCTCCTACACACTCTGCTGCACCTGGTTCCGGGATTGGGTGCTGCCGGGAACCCCAATTCTATATTCGGAAATCATGGAGGTGAAGGGAGTAAAGCGGTGTGTGGAATGCGGCGCTCCATTTCAGGCCAAATCCAATCGAGCCAAATATTGCACAGTCTGCGCCCATCAGGTTCACCGCCGACAGAAAACAGCAAGTGACAGAAAACGGAGGTCGAGAAACGACAAATAGAGTTCTCCAATGCGGATATATACCCCATTTGAAAACTGGCAACTATGGAGGTGAATACACGGTATCCTTGACTCCTCAAAATCAGGTTCTAATTGTCCGCAAGGAGGTAAATGCACCATGTCAACAAAACCCTTTTACATTCGCCAGAAACCACCAGCCCAGAGTTTTATCCAGCTGCCCAGCTTTCTGTTCGAGGCTCCAAGTTTTTGCTCTCTCTCCAACGAAGCGAAAATTTTGTATGCGATGATTCTGCGCCGGACAGAGCTATCTCGAAAAAGCGGATGGGCGGATGATTACGGAAAAATTTATCTGTACTACCCCATCAATGAGGTGTGCGGGCTGCTGCACTGTGGCCGCCAGAAAGCGGTAGATACCCTGCGAGAGCTGCAATATGCCGATCTGGTGTCCATCAAAAAACAGGGGTGTGGAAAACCCAACCGGATATACCCAAAACGCTACGAGGCGGTTTCACACACCGACTTCAAGGAATCCGGTTGAAGCACGCCAGAAGTGTGGAAAGGAGGCCCTGTAAGTACGGAAACCAATCCTCTTGAAGTACGGAAATTGGACGGTAGATAAAAAGAAGAAGATAAAATTATTCAGGTAAATTCGATTCATTCCATTCCTATCCGAGATATTTTGTGCGGGATTTTCCGGTGAAAACCCCGGATGGGAAGGGATGGGAAAGGAGTTCTATGAGAAAGTCTGTAAATCCACGAATGGTTTGTCTCCCTGCTGAACAGCAGGCTGGAGGTCTGTATCTGTGCATGGCTGGAAAGGAGTGTGGACAGAGCTGAGTTGAGCCAGGAAGGTCTTGCGTGGGAGTAAGTCACCATGGCCAGCCAGGAAAAGCACCAGGAGCAGTATGACATCGAGCTGCCACAGTCCATCGTTGATTCCTTCGCCCGATTCCTTGTACCCGAGATCCGAAAGCTATATGCGAGTGAAGAGGGGCAAAAGGAACTAGAAGAATGGAAAAAGAAGTATTCTGACAAAAGCGAGGAGTGAAGTCAAATTCAAAGATATTATGCAAAGGGATGCCCTGTTTCGAGGCATCCCTTTGTTTGGTACAGTAATGGGGGAGGAATGGTTTGCTCCATGGGGGTACGTCGCATTTCGCAACATACCAGTTGGAATCGAGGGGGCGGCATCCTTATGGAGTAAAGGGGTGCGAAATTTGAGCACCCCTTTGGGGGAAATTATATCGCCGGATGGGGTGGTATATTGCCACCCCATTTTCCAAGGTAAGTCTTTTTTTAAGGCGTACCACACATACACAGGGGTGTCGTGATTCACGACATCCTTGACCTAAAATGGAGCAAGGAGTACAGACTAGAAAGCTGTCCGATGAGGAGGCATTTTGCCTATCAATCCATCTGCCAAAGGGTTACACTTCGTCAGGACCGATTGGTATTGAGCCATCCGCTTTTATAAACAGAAGTGTCTCGGTCTTGCCATGGAGATAGGTGGCGTAGGTGGCGCAGGCCGGGTTATCCTCATGTTTCGCTCACATATCGGACCTTTCGGTGCAATACTAGGCGGGCAGCGTCGGTCAGTAGCTCCTCCAATACCACATCGTAATCTTCCCTGCCCTGCAGAGGCTGTTTTAGATAATGGGTGCTGTTCTCTATGAACCGCTGAAACCAGACACCGAAGCTGCCGGGTACCCTCTCGGCGTCCATCAGTGCCCGGTCATACAGTAACTGGCTGGCAAAGCGTTCCGGCTGGATAGCTCTGGCCACCTGGGCCTGGTAGGCTGCCTCATCCTCTTTGGAAAGGAACGTGCCATACTGGATGCTCAGAGCCTCCTCTGCTAGACGCTGAGTCAACGTCGGCGTCACAAAATTCTGTAGCTGTGCCGGGAAATTCACCTGGATATTCTGGCAGTGATAATAGTAATTCTCTAAAATGTTGCTGGACCAGCCTCCACCATAGGCCAAACGCCGCCGGAGCGCATTGTATGAGTTGCCATGAGGAACCTTCCAGCGGTTTTCATCTAGGTTCAGCTTGGCGGGTGTAAAGACTTTGCGGTCTGTTTCAGACAGATTAAGAATATCATCCACAATAGCCGTCAGCCGCACCCTGTCCACTTTAGGGGTGGGTTCGGTTTCCCAATCCTCCAGTTTGATCGGAAGCCGCTCTGCCCTCTGGCGCAGAGCCTGACTCATTTGGGCAAAGCAGCTGCCCAGCACCACTTCCAGCGTATATCGCTCCTTCAGGTCGGGGTATTCAGTGAAACTGCGCGCACCCTTTAGATAGCAGATCAGAGGGATTTTCCATTGCTGGGGCCGTGCTATCCCGTTGGCCAGCCCCTCGCTCAGTGCCTGAACCTGAGTGGCGAGCAACGCCTGCAGTTCTCCGCTCTTTGGTGGAGCCTTTCCATCATCCTCTGAATCCTTCAGCAGATCATCTACCTTGCAGTCGGCCCGGTTGTATACCGGAAAGATTGGGATGTCTCGCTTGAAGCCTTTCAGTATCTTCCGGTAGATCAGCTGAGCTTTCTTCGCGTTAGTGTCACTGCTTAGAGACTGCAAAAGGATGATGGCATCTATCTGGCTGCGATAGAGCAGATTGGCGCAATATTCCTCGTTTTCCTCCTCCGAAGTACCCCTGTGAAACAGACCACGGGTATCTAGCAGGGCAAAGGAACTGTATCCCCAGCTGTCCCGGAATTGTGGATAGGCCTCCAGTCTCTTCTGGATCTTCTCCTCTATGGGTACGTAGATCACAATCTCCCGGCACAGCGACTCCAGCGAAGGATGCCCTTTGGTATTGTTGGAAAAAAAGGCATCGGCAGCATCCTGATCCGGCTCATCCAATGCGAGATTCAGATAATAGTATCCGTCTTCGGAACGCCGTTCCGGCTGGAACACCCTGAAAAACCGCTCTTTAAGTACCTGCTCGGTCTGCTGGCAGAGGACAAGCAGTGCCTGCGTGCCGCCCTCTCGAGTTAGCAAGTCGATCCGAGCTTCCACCTGTGTGCGCAACTCGTTGCGGAGCTTGGCAGAGTTTTTGCTGGGCTCCTCACCACGGGATTTTAGCTCGGTTACCGCCCGCCCATAGAGTTCCTCGATGTACTGGTAAAAAGCGCTGTCTCGGAACCACTGGAGAATCCCGTCCACCAGATTCTCCTGCTGCTCGGTTGTCAATAGGGCCAGCCGCCTCCGCAGGCCAAAGTCCTCCATCTGGAGTGGATCCCGCAGCGCCTCCCTCAGACAATCTTCCGCCTCCCCGGCGTTAGGAGCTCCCTTCCGTCCTAGCTGGCGGATCGTCGTACACAAGGGCTCCCGGAGCAGCTCCATCAGATCCCGGCTTCCGAAGAATACGGGGTCCGGTTTGACCGCCACAATAAGCCGCTGCGTCAGCGCCGGGTTCGCAGAAAAGATGATTACCCGATTTTGAATGGTGGTATTGGTCTCACCCACACTTTTCTGTAAGATTGGCCTGGCACCGGGCGCCGCAATATTGCAGGTAAAGCGGGTCTTACCGCTGCCCGTGGTGCCTACCAAGCCAAAAGTGTAAGCAGAGGGTTGGAGAATACGCAAATAGTTGTCCATGGGATCTACTCCTTTAATTCTTAATAGTGTAAAAAACAAGCAGGCTCACTCCTGAAAGAGTAGCCTGCACTAAAACAACCGCCAGCAGGATTCTTCGGAAACCCACTGCCGTTTTTTTGCGTATACAGCCAACACTTCAGTCGGAGCGCTCAGTTCACCGCCGGTCAAGCGGCTATGCCTCGTTCTGTTGCTTGTTTTTGAGTAGTATAACACATCTGGTCAGGGTTGTCAATAAAAATAGCTATTTTATGGAATCGTGCTTTTTGAAACAGTGAACCAGATGCATGGTACCATGGGCAAGAACTCGATTCCCAGCCAAGTTGCAAGAAATGGGAAAATCGGAAAGTGTGTCCTGTGAGCAGGACATCATATTGGAAATTCTCAACGGCTTTATGAAGGGGCGTACAAGTGTACAAAAAATAAAAAACCGAGGGTCAAGGCACATCAGTACCTTGACCCTCAATTTCTGTTTTGACATCACAGCCACACCCTGACGGCAAAGCCGCCTTTGAAAAAGTAGGTGTTCATGTAATGTCCATCTGGTGGAGCTGGAAAGAGAAGAAAATCCGGCGTTGGGTATGAGAGCCGTCCGCATCTGTCTGGAGAAGCCTGCCCTTTTGAAAACACAGCTGAGGGCCCTGTACCGTGCAGGCATGTATGGCCGCCTGAGCATTATGTATCCCATGATTACGTCAACACAGGAGATCAGGGAGCTTCGCTGCATGGAGAAGGAGGTAAAGGAGGAGCTTGTTCGGGAGGGAATTCCCTTCAAAGAGGATATTCCTACGGGGATTATGATAGAAACTCCCGCTGCAGCCGTGATCAGCGATGAATTGGCCGGACTGGTGGATTTTTTCAGTGTGGGTACCAATGACCTGACACAGTACACTTTGGCTGTGGACAGATGCCGCCCGGGCATGAAGAAATTTGCTGATCCTCATCACCGGGCAGTAATGCGGCTTATAGAGTACACGGCAAACAACGCGCATAAAGCGGGAATTTGGATAGGAATATGCGGGGAGCTTGCGGCGGACATGTCGCTTACGGAAAAGTTTATCGGAATGGGAATTGATGAGCTGAGCGTGCCGCCTTCTTTGGTTCTGCCGCTGAGAGAGCGCATCAGAGCCATGAATCTGAGTAAATAATTTTTTATCGATATTTGGAGAAAACGGTAGAACACACTGGTTTTACCGTTTCTTTTGCTGAAGACAGGCAGTTTTTGCGATGAGTTGGAGTTGATGTTGCAAACAATATCGATTTATAATGGGAAGGTACGAAATTTAAGACTTTTAGGCATTGGAGGTAGTTTAATGGAACAGTTAAACATTACAACTACGAAGGATAATGAAAAGGTATACAAAATATTGGGAGATTTGATGAATGCCGACAAGGAATTCCAAATTATGATTACCGTTCCCTCCACAAAAAACAGTACCGTACAGACACAGACAGCCAAGACACAGAAGCAGGATGTAAGCGTCCGGGATCTGGAGCAGGATGTGACCAACATGATACATGAGATTGGCGTTCCTGCACATATAAAAGGGTATCAATATTTGAGAGAGGCAATCATGATGTCTGTTGAGGATCCTTCCATGATCAGCTCCATAACCAAAATACTGTATCCTACCATTGCAAAGCGTTTCCAGACTACGCCAAGCCGTGTGGAGAGAGCCATCCGCCATGCCATAGAAGTGGCATGGAGCAGGGGAAGAATGGAAACACTGGACGCGTTGTTTGGCTATACCATCGACACCGGAAAGGGAAAGCCTACAAACTCCGAGTTTATTGCTCTGATTGCAGATAAAATCAGATTGTCCTACAGGGCCTAAAAATAAACAAACCCCTTTCCTCCACCCCTATTATAGTGTATAATGTATCCTATCGAAGAAAAACGAGGGGATGCGCAGCATCCGTTTGGTATACTGTAACAGAAAGTCTGCGGAGCGTGCTTTCTGTTGCAGGGTCCGCCGGGATAACGACAAAATCAAAACCTGTGAAGCCCGAGGGATTTTGGAGCAAAGGCGGGACCGGAAGGAAAATAAAGCGCTGTACGGCAGCCATTATGCGGAGGGTTTGGAATGAAAAAAATTCTTTTTGCTGCATCGGAGGGAGTTCCTTTTATCAAAACAGGAGGATTGGCTGACGTAGTCGGCTCTCTGCCGAAGTACATAGACAAAGAGTACTTTGATGTCAGAGTCATTCTTCCCAAGTATACCTGTATGAAACAGGAAATGAAGGATAAACTGAATTATATCGCTAATTTTTATATGGATTTTAACTGGAAAAATGAGTATGTGGGTATTTTTGAGGCAATAGAGGATGGAGTTCATTATTACTTTATTGACAATGAAGGATATTTCGGAGGCTTTAAGCCTTACTGCGATGACGCCCGTTTTGAGATTGAGAAATACGCTTTTTTTTCCAAGGCAGCGCTCTCTGTTCTGCCTGTGATTGGCTTTCAGCCTGATTTAATACACTGCCATGACTGGCAGACAGGACTGATTCCGGTTTATCTGAAGGAACGCTTTCACGATGGAGACTTTTTCCGCAATATCAAGTCCGTAATTACCATTCATAACCTGAAGTTTCAGGGAAAATGGGATGTTAAGACGGTGCAGAGCATTACGGGGCTGCCTTCCTATTACTTTACTCCGGATAAGCTGGAGGCGTATAAGGATGCGAACCTTTTAAAGGGCGGCATAGTTTTTGCAGATGCCGTAACCACTGTCAGCGACACATATGCCGAGGAGATTAAAACTCCCTTTTACGGCGAGGGGCTGGATGGACTGCTTCGGGCCAGGAGTAATTCCCTGAGAGGAATTGTGAACGGGATAGATTATGACGAGTTTAATCCTGAGACGGATCAATATATTGTGAGACCGTATAATGCCGTTAATTTCCGTAAAGAAAAGGTGAAAAACAAGAAAGCTCTTCAGGAGGAGTTGGGACTGCGCCAGGATGATAAAAAAATGATGATCGGTCTGGTGTCACGTCTCACCGATCAAAAGGGGCTGGATTTGATTGCATATGTAATGGATGAGCTCTGTCAGGATGACATACAGCTTGTGGTTCTTGGAACGGGTGAAGAGCGCTACGAGAATATGTTCCGTCATTTTGATTGGAAATACGGGGATAAAGTTTCTGCAAATATATATTATTCGGATGCTCTTTCCCATAAAATTTATGCTTCCTGCGACGCATTTTTAATGCCTTCCCTGTTTGAGCCCTGCGGCTTAAGCCAGCTTATGGCTCTCAGGTACGGCACTGTACCTATTGTACGGGAAACCGGAGGACTGAAGGATACTGTGCAGCCCTATAACGAATATGACAATACAGGAACGGGCTTTAGTTTTGTGAATTATAACGCACATGAAATGCTGAATACCGTTCGGTATGCCGAGCGTATATATTATGACAGAAAGCGGGAGTGGAATAAAATTGTGGACCGCGGGATGGCCGCAGATTTTTCCTGGACAGTGTCCGCCCGCAAATATCAGGAAATGTACGACTGGCTGATAGGATAAAGATATGGGTAACAACAGCGGCAGAAAAAATAATTTTGTCATGCAGGCGGGCATTTTGGCCTCTGCTGGCATCATAAGCAGGATTATAGGGCTCCTTTACAGGAGCCCTTTAACTGAGGTAATCGGAGAGCTGGGGCTTGGATATTATCAGGCCGCTTATGGATTTTACACCATTGTTCTTTTGATATCCTCTTACAGCATTCCATCTGCGATTTCCAAGGTGATCGCACAGAAGCTGGCTCTGCGGGAATATCGAAATGCCCACAGAATATTTCTGTGCTCCATGGCTTATGTATTGGTGGTTGGCGGTATAGCCAGCCTGTTTTTGTTTTTTGGAGCGGGCATTTTTGTGGAAGAGGCGGCGATCCCGGTGCTTCGAACCTTCGCGCCCACGATTTTTGTGTACGGGATTTTAGGGGTTCTCAGGGGGTATTTCCAGGCCCATAAAAGTATGGCACAGACCTCGGTGTCTCAGATACTGGAACAGATTTCCAATGCTGTCGTAAGCATAGGAGCGGCGTATCTTCTGATTAACAGTTTTATGGGAGGAATGGAGATGCCGGCGGATACGGCAGGGCAGGTAAAAAGAGCGACTTACGGAGCTGTGGGCAGCGCCATGGGAACAGGAGTGGGAGTGCTTGCGGCGCTTTTGTTTATGGCAGGCATTTACGGACTGAATAGAAGAATTATTCAAAGAAGAATCAGAAATGACAGGCACAGACATATGGATTCTTATGGAGAAATTCTGAGAACCATAACGGCGGTGGTGACCCCATTTATCCTGAGTACGGCTGTATACAACCTGAGTGGAACGGTGAATAACGCTGTGTACACAAAAATACTTCCCTCCCTGAAGGAGCTTGATAGCGTGGAACTTTATTCCAACTGGGGAATTTTTTCAGGACAGGCGCTCACAATCTCCAATATTCCCATTGCATTTGCCTCAGCAATGGCTGCAGCCATGATCCCGTCCGTAGCGCAGCTTATGGCGTCAAAGGACATAGGAGGCGCCAGGCAAAAAATCGGTGTGGCGGTAAAAACTACCATGCTCATATCCATACCCTGTGCAGTGGGGCTTTTAGTTTTGGCCAGACCGGTCACATATCTTTTATTTCCCCGGTCGGAAGAGGTGGTGAGCCTGGCGTCAAGACTGCTGATGACGCTGTCGCTGTCCGTTGTGTTTTACGCATTGTCCACCCTCAACAGCTCTATTCTGCAGGGGCTGGGACGGGTGAATATCCCCATTGTGAACGCTTTCATTGCTCTGGTGCTTCAGACGGCGGTTGCATTGGGCCTGCTTTTTTACACTGAGCTGGATTTATACAGCATGGCCGTTGCTAACACTGTTTATTCAGGAGCTATGTGCATATTAAATCAAATTTCCGTCAGAAAAGCGGTAGGCTACAGGCAGGAGGTTTTGAAAACCTTTGTGATTCCGTTTGCTGCTTCTTTGTTTATGGGAGCCTTTGCCTGGGCGGTTTATGAAGGGCTGCTGATGATGACGGGTTCCATGAGGATTTCGGTGATCCCGGCCATATTGGCAGGCGCCTGCGTCTATTTTGCCATGCTGATTATCCTAAGAGGGGTTACGGAGAAGGAGCTCAGGGGCTTTCCAAAAGGACATCTTTTGGTCAGGGCTGCAAAAAAATGCAGACTGATGAGGTAGAGGAATTTTGTGAGAGGAGTATAATATGCCCGTTGATATGAAAAATGTGCTTGCAGACACTTTTGCTGAGATGGTGAAACAGGGAAACGTTGATAAAATTACAGTGAAGGCATTGATTGAGGAATGCCATATTTCCCGGCAGACTTTTTATTATCACTTTCAGGATATTATGGATGTTTTGGAGTGGTTTGTCAGACGGGCAACACAGAGCCTGGCGGAACGCAGTCTGGAAGCGGCAGACTTAAGATCGGCCCTCAAAATTTTCATTTCTTTTTCCATAGAAAGTTTTCCCATGCTTCAAAAGCTTATGGAGTCACAGAGGCGTTCCCAGATAGAGAGGATTATGATTGAGGCTGTGGAAAGGTATTTAAGCGGTCTGGTGCTGCACAGACAGCCGGATTTGCCTATTCACTACGGCGACAGTGAGGTTTTATTCCGGTTTAACGCCTGCGGGCTTGTAGGAGTGCTTTTATATTATGGAGGGAAACCTGGACTGGATCAGGACAGACTGGCTGTTCAGCTGGAGCAGATTCTGGAAGGAGAGCTGTCAGGCTGGCACGGGTATTCTGCTGCGCATAATTCAGAATTGCATTCATTTTCTTAAAAAAGCTCTTGTGAACCTGTCTTTTACCACTTATGCTTAAAAATCAACCGACTATAGAATATTTATTGAAGGCAATATTTGTTTTCCCTATAATGGCGTTATAGAAGGGAGGTGGTCAAAATACAGGTGGAAATTAAAATTGACGGTTCCTACACGGAATCTAAAATAATCATACTGACTGCTTCAATAACAGAAGATGTAAAAAATATTGTGAGCAAACTGTCTGAGGACGTTCCACAGATCATTACAGGCAGCAGGGATGAGAAAATTGAAGTGCTGGAACAGGAGGATATGATTAGAATTTATGCGAATGCAGGCAAGGTTTTCGTAGTTACGGGAAAAGGAGAATATGTTTTACGTTTTAGGCTTTATGAGATAGAAAAACGGTTAAACCCTCATTATTTTGTCCGCATTTCAAATTCGGAGATTATTAACTTAAGAAAAGTCAATAACTTTGATTTGAGCTTTACGGGAACAATCTGCGTTAAATTGTCAAATGGGGAGGCCGCCTATGTATCCAGGCGGTATGTACACAAAATTAAAAAAATATTAGGAATATGAGGTGAAAAAATGAAAAGAAAAATAATTTTGCGCAGCGCCTTGGGTTTTCCTGTTGGATTGTCAATCGGCTATTTATTTACAATCGTTGGTTCGCTTATATGGGCAAACGGATATTATTCGCCCTGTGTGCCTGAACTGATCACTGCAATGGGAAGCGAAATCAATGCGGTTGTCCTGCAGGCATTTTTATGCGGAATACTCGGTGTGGGTTTTAGCGCCGGCTCGGTAATATGGGAAATAGAAAATTGGAGTATAGTAAAACAGACAGGGATTTATTTTTTGCTTGCTTCCGTAATGATGATGCCGATTGCCTATTTTTCCTATTGGATGGAACACAGCGTTGTCGGATTTCTCAGTTATTTCGGAATATTTACGCTTTTATTTTTGATAATATGGGTCATAGAATTTATGATTATGAAACATAATTTAAACAAGATTAACAGAAATTTGTACAGAGCAAAGAGGGATGAAAAAGGCAAAAACTGAATCGTCAGGACTGTGTAACCGCCGTCTATGGGTAACCGTAGCGGCGGTTTTTTGACATATTTCGGTTTTTGTAAGGACAAATACAGAAAATTGAGAATGGCGTTTGCGGAATAAAGCTGGTATAAAAGAATCAGGACAGGCCCGGCGCCCGGAAAGGAGTAGATTTGCATTATGAATTTGAGCCAGGAAATTTTTGCAATCAAACTTTATGAAATGGAGCAGCAATATGGGGAGCTGCAGAGCCGCCTTCGTATCTGCGGAAGAGAAGACCGCGGGAAAATTAGAGAGGAGCTGGAAAAAACAAAAAACGAATATGAGGTCAGAAATCTTCTGCTGCAAAGAAGCGTGGAGACAGGACGCTCCCCCGCCGTATCAAAGCTGGCCGAGGCCCAGCTTGAATATAACCGCAGAATACGGAAGCTATTGAAAAATCAAATTGCCGGATACCTTCACTCGGAAGGGAGCAAAGTCAGTGAGGATCGGGCGGAAGCGGCGGCGTTGTATGCGGAATATGCCATTGACTTCGCCACGCAGGCTATGAAGTATGCTTTGATTGCCTCTCTGTCAGCAATGGAATTACAGCTGGAGGCTCAGGAGCAGACGAGTAAGAAACGGAGAGATGAGAAAGACTAACTATTAAAAGTCAAGTCTAAAATGAAGATTTTATGAATGAATTGCTGAAACGCATTTCAGATATT
>CALWRA010000033.1 GCA_944383825.1 uncultured Acetatifactor sp.
GCATTGGCTATTTTTAATCGACTAAGATTGGTGATTTCTCAGCGACTCTGGGTGGTCAATTCAGCTCGACCCTAACACCATCAAGTGGTAGGAGGTGATAAACCAATCCACAGTATCTTAAAATAGCATAGTCGAACCTGTAGAAAAGGTAAAGAAAGACTATGACTTTATATAATAGTAGGAGGTATAACCGTGAAGATTTTGTTTTATGACACCAAAAGCTATGACAAGGATTCTTTTGAAGCCGCCGTTCAAAAGCTGGACAGCACAGAAATAGAAATTGAATTTATCAAATCAGATCTTGACCCCAGAACCGCCGCCCTGGCAGAGGGCTGCGACGCGGTCTGCGCCTTTGTCAGCTCCAATGTGGGAGCCAAGACCCTGGATATTCTTCATAATAAGGGAGTGAGGCTTGTGTTGATGCGCTGTGCAGGCTTTAACAATGTGGATCTGATAAAAGCGGAAGAATGCGGCATTCGGATTATGCGCGTTCCAGGCTACTCTCCCGAGGCAGTCGCCGAACATGCAATCGCTCTGGCGCTGGCCTGCAACAGACGGCTCTATAAGGCCTATAATAAGGTGAGAGAAAATGATTTTAGTCTGAGCGGTCTTATGGGCATTAATTTTAACGGAAAAACAGCTGGAATTATCGGCACGGGAAAAATCGGCGCCGCCATGTGCAGAATTTGCCGGGGCTTCGGCATGAAAGTGATCGCCTACGATGTGTACCAGAATCCTGCGCTGAAAGATTTTGTGGAATATGTATCCCTGGATGAGCTGCTGGCTCAAAGTGATCTGATTTCCCTCCACTGTCCTTTGATGGACTCCACTTATCACCTGATAAATATTGATACCATCAAAAAAATGAAGGATGGTGTAATTCTGGTAAATACCTCCAGAGGCGCCCTGGTAAAAACCGACGACCTTGTGGATGGCATCCGTATGCACAAATTTGCCGGCGTCGGCCTTGATGTGTATGAGGAGGAGACAAAAAATGTATTTGAGGATCGCTCCGATGAAATTTTGGAACACTCCACTACCGCCCGGCTACTTTCCTTCCCCAATGTTATGATTACCTCTCATCAAGGCTTTTTCACAAAAGAAGCCCTGACTGCCATTGCAGAAACCACCCTGGAGAACGCTCTGCATTATATAGCAGGCAAGCCAAGTCCCAATGATGTAAATCAATCTTCTCTGTAATTCTTGTCAAATAAAAGCCCGAAATCAGCTCAATAAACAAGAGCTGGTTTCGGGCTTAGCAGACTAATTCAGATGAAACACTGTCCTTAAGTCAATGCTTACAGGGCCATTGTTAAGGCTTTTCTCCGTTTAAAAGCTCCTGTGACTCCGGGCAACTATGTACATTGTCTTGTACCGCTGCCCTGCAGAAAGATTTTCTTCTGAAAATCCAGTACAATATCAGCGCGGAAACAGCTCCCGCCTCAGCAGCAATTCCTACCACATATTCCACTGTCAGTTCCATCGGAAGCAGAGGCAGCAGCACGCCTCCCAGGTTAAAGGCCATATGTAATACCACCGCGGTCAGCAGCGAACCAGTTTTAACCACCACTGCACAAAACAATATCCCCAAAAGAAAAGCATAGGCCGCCCACAGAAGCTGACCGTGCACCAGCCCAAACATAATGGAGCTCGCAACAGCAGCGGCCCACACGGGCATCGCTCGTTTCAGGCGCGAAAAAATTCCCCCTCGAAAGATAAGCTCTTCGGCTAAAGGGGCCGCCACTACCTGAGCAAGCACGGACAGAAATGTTACCGTTTCAAAAACTCCAGACGTCTGCTCCGTATAATCGGCCAGGATTGGATCCGGCAGAAGTGAAAGGCCAAAAGACACAAACACATTGAGTAAAAGCCCCAAAACCGCCAATATAGGCAAAAGCATCAATGGGAAGGAAGCCATTCCAGTTTCCTCAATAAGCTTCTTTTTTCTAATCTTAAAAAACAGCCACAGAACCAGTATGGTCAGACCGTTAGAAAGAATCAGAATCAAAGGAACCTGTCCAAGATACTGCTCCAAAAGTTGTTCAGTCATCATCTGCTCATCAACGGGCTGCATTTGAGCCGCTATGAAAAATACTGCAATCATCGCCATGGTAAATACTGCTCCAAAGCTGACCAAAAACTGCATCCCTACAAAAAGAAGCAGGTAACACAGCGCCTTACCCAATTGTATGATAAAATTTTTCATGAAATCCCCCTTTTTGCCGACAGTCAATTTAACGCTCTCCTCTTCTGTGATTATTATATCTGTTCCTATGAATGTTGGCAACATGAATATCTCCAAGGGATTGTAGGATCATCGGGGAATAAACCATGCAAAACAGGATAGGAAAATTCGTTTTTCCTCTCCTGTTCCATTGACCCACGGCTTTCGCGCCGGTCAGCGTGGAAACCGTCTATTGCAATTTCCTTTTTTTGCGTGTAAAATCATTCTGTAAGATAATCTTCATAATATGTTCAAGATTATCCTGCAAAATAAGATGGAAAAATTGTGCTTTTAATATTCTTTTAATCTTTCATGGATATACTGTTCACAACAAAAGAAATTAATGAAAAAAAGGAGAAAAAAAATGAAAAAATTTAGTGTGGCAGGAATTATAGGAATTGTAGCCGGAGCAGTGGTTGTGCTGGCCATCATTGGGTTTATCGCTGTAGTGGTACTCAGAGTTGACGCTGCGGAAGCCCAGTCCATAGCTTTGACCCAGACCGGCGGCGGAGAAATCGTTTCTCAGGAAATCAGCAACGAGGGCCTTTGGAATGAATACAGCTATACCATTGTTAACGGCAACAACTGGTATGATATTGAAATCAGCGGCTTTGGTCAGGTAACTGAGCTGGAGCAGTCCGCTGGTCCTGTCCGCTGACGCCGGACGATTATTGAAAACAGGGCGCCGCTTCGGCAGATCATTTTTAATCTGGCGAAGCGGCGTTCTGTTTTCATACATAGATTTTCATACATTGGGCAAGGACATTTCTCATTTCCTATTTCACCCTCTTGAACCAGCTCTTCAATGTCCATGAATTCTAAAGTCTGCCGTAAAGCTCTGTCAGTCCCCTTATCTTTTCCGCCAACTCCTTTGTGAAATCTCCCTTCTTCATACGCCATTTCCAGTTATTACCTATAGTAGACGGTGTATTGATGCGGGCCAGGGCTCCAAGCCCCAGATAATCCTGCATGGGAACCATAGCCAGGAAGGCCACGCTGGCCATAACGGCACGTATGAATTCCCATGCAATTAACCCATCCGAATCCTTCCGATCTTTACAATGAAACAGATTCAGGTATTCATCGCACAGCTTTCTGTCCGCATCGTTCAGCGCTTTATACCAGCCAAGAACCGTGTCGTTGTCATGAGTTCCAGTGTATACAACACAATTAGGAGTATAATTGTGGGGAAGATAGTCGCTCTCCTCCCTGGAATCAAAGGCAAACTGAAGCACTTTCATTCCCGGGTATCCGGTGCGTTTTACCAATTCCTTTACGGACGGCGTCAGGAATCCCAGATCCTCGGCGATAATCTCTTTTTCCCCCAGCTCTTTCTTCATAGTTTCAAAAAAATCATAACCGGGGCCCTCTTCCCAAACGCCTTTCTGTGCGGTGGGTTCCCCGTTAGGAATGGAATAATAGGCGTCAAAGCCCCGAAAATGGTCAATCCTCACCATGTCATACTGAAGATAGCAGCTTTCCAAACGCTTCATCCACCAATGGTAGCCTGTCTTTTTATGATAATCCCAACGGTAAAGGGGATTGCCCCATAACTGTCCGGTGGCGGAAAAGGAATCCGGCGGACATCCCGCCACCGCCGTGGGAATACAATTTTCATCAAACTGGAACAGCTCCGGATTTGCCCATGCATCAGAGCTGTCCAAAGCCACATATATAGGAATATCGCCAATTATGGAAATTCCCCTTCTGTTGGCGTAGTCCTTAAGCTTTTTCCACTGTAGTCTGAACATATACTGCTGGAACTTATAAAAGCAAACCTCATCCTCAAGCCTCCGTCCATATGTCGCCAGCGCCTCGGGCTTGCGCAGCTTTATATCCTCATGCCAAAGAACCCAGCTCGCCCCCCCAAAGGAATCCTTAACCGCCATATACAGCGCGTAATCCTCAAGCCAAAAATCATTTTCCCGGACAAACCGCCAAAATTCCTCATCCTCTCTGATACGGCTGTTTTCATAGGCGCTTTTCAAAAGAAGGAATCTGCTTTCATACATTTTGCCATAATCTATATTCGTTTCATCACTTCCAAAATCGTAGCCAGCGCATTGAACCCTGCTGATCCAACCTCTTTGTATCAAGTCTTCCGGATCTATAAAATAGGGATTCCCTGCAAAGGTGGAAAAGGACTGATACGGTGAATCCCCATAGCTGGTGGGTCCCAGCGGAAGGATCTGCCAGCAGGACTGTCCCGCCTCCTTCAGCCGGTCCACAAAGTCATACGCCTCTCTGGAAAAGCATCCGATCCCATATGGGGAGGGCAGGCTTGCAATAGGCAGTAAAATTCCGCTTTTTCGCATAATCAACTCCATTCCGAAGCGGCATATAGCAGCCTCTGTCTTTTTATTTCTATTTTCATGCACATGTCCTCCCTCAAAGATGGGCGTATACTCAAAGCTTCCAAATATCTCTGTTATATTCCTGAATGGTACGGTCAGATGAGAAGAATCCTGCTTTTGCGATATTTACCAGCATCATCCTCTTCCACTTCGGACGGTCCTCATAATCTTTCAGGGCTCGATCTTTCACACGAATATAGTCCTCCAGATCAAGAAGAGTCATAAACCAGTCCTTATTCAGCAGCTCCTTGTGCAGACGCTCCAGATTCTCCTTATGGCCTACTGCAAGGGTCTCCTTTCCTACAATAAAATCTACTGCTCTGCGGATTATAGGACTCTTTTTATAATGGTCCATAGACACATAGTCGGCTTTTGCGTAATGCCTGATCACCGCATCGCTTTTCTCACCGAAAATATAAATATTTTCATCCCCAACAAGCTCATGGATCTCCACGTTTGCGCCATCGCTGGTTCCCAGCGTCACGGCTCCGTTTAACATAAACTTCATGTTTCCCGTTCCGGACGCCTCCTTGGAGGCAAGGGAGATCTGCTCGGAAATATCGCATGCAGGAATCAGCTTTTCCGCATAGCTTACATTGTAATTTTCCACCATCACAACCTTCATGTAGGGACTCACCTGTGGATCCTTATTAATGATTTCGGCAAGCACCAGTATCAGATGGATAATGTCCTGGGCAATCACATATGCGGGAGCCGCCTTTGCCCCAAAAAGAAAAGTCACAGGAGTGGAAGGCCTGCTTCCTCCCTTGATTTCCAGATATTTATGAATGATATAAAGGGCGTTCATCTGCTGACGCTTATATTCATGGAGACGCTTCACCTGTATATCGAAAATGGACTCCGCATCAAGACTGACACCTTCTTTTTCCTGAATATATGCCGCAAGCTGCCTCTTTTTCTCCCGCTTAATTTCACTGAGCCTGTCAAGAACACTCTTATCATCTATTTTGTCCAGCAGCCTCTCAAGCTCCCCGGCGTTTTTCTTAAAGCCCTCTCCGATGGTTTCCTCAAGAAAAGCGGAAAGTTCTCTGTTGCAGGACAAAAGCCAACGGCGGAAGGTAATGCCGTTTGTCTTGTTGTTGAATTTCTCAGGGTACAGCTTATAAAAAGCGTTCAGCTCACTTTTTTCCAAAATCTCAGTGTGGATGGCAGCCACGCCGTTTACACTGTATCCATAATGAATATCAATGTGGGCCATGTGTACCTTGTTATCCTTATCGATGATCTGTACCTTTTCATCCTTATATTTTTTGGCCACCAGGCCATCCAGCTCCCTGATCACAGGCACAAGCTGGGGGACTACCTTTTCAATATATTTCAGAGGCCATTTTTCCAGAGCTTCCGCCAATATGGTGTGGTTCGTATAAGCGCACGTCCTGCTCACCACCCTGACAGCCTCCTCCATGGAAAAGCCCTCTTTCTGCGTAAGAATGCGGATCAGCTCAGGAATTATCATGGTGGGATGCGTATCGTTAATCTGAATGGCCGCATGCTCATGCATTTTGTGAAGATCACAGCCCTTTTCCTTCAACTCCTTAATGATCAGCTGGGCCCCGCTGCTTACCATAAAATACTCCTGATAAATGCGCAACAAGTTCCCGGCCTGATCGGAATCATCAGGATAAAGGAACAACGTAAGATTTTTTTCCACCTGCTCCTTGTCGAAATCAATGCCTTCTTTTACAATGCTTTCATCAACAGTGGCAATATCAAACAGGTGCAGCTTGTTCCTGCCATTCTCATAACCGATTACGTCAATGTCGTAAAGCACGGAGGTTACCTTCCTGTTCCCGAAGGCTACCTCAAATGTAATGCCCGTCCGCCCCAGCCAGGAGCGTTCCTCTATCCATTCATTCTTTTCCGTCTTTTGAAGATGATCCTCAAATACCTGCTTAAACAGGCCGAAATGGTAATTCAGACCGATACCGTCTCCCGCAAGCCCCAGTGTGGCAATGGAATCCAGAAAGCATGCTGCAAGCCGTCCCAATCCGCCGTTGCCCAAAGAAGGCTCAGGCTCTTCCTCCTCTATATCGGAAAGGCATTTTCCGTTTTTTTTCAAAATGCTATTTATCTCTTCATAAATTCCCAGATTAATCAGATTATTAGATAAAAGCTTTCCAATCAAAAATTCCATGGAAATATAATAAACCTTTTTCTTTCCTGAAATTGCAGGCTTATCTCCCATCCTGTTTTTGGCAAGCTGGAGCACGCTGTTATAAAGCTGAGCATTGGTACAGGCCGCTATATTCTTCCCATACAGCTTACCCGTGAGTTCATTTAACTGTTGTTCCAGATTCATGGTGATACCTCCTTGTTAAAAGTCTCCTGTTATAAATCTTTTCTATGCTATGTGCTTTTTCCTGTTTCCTTCCGCTAAACTCGACTCTGCTGGTAGAATATCACAGGAAAACGTTTTCCGCAAGGAATTCTTTTATTTTTGTGAAATTTCACTCAGCGTATAATATCCTTGTAGTATAATTTGACAACGCTGTGAGGCATGATTACCTGACGCCCGGATGCACCATCCATCAAACGCCTGACTTCCTCCACTGCCGTGCTGGAAATTCCGTAAAAATCCTGTTTTACCGTATTCATCTGCTTTCCCACATATCCCATAAGCGTAATGCCGTCAAAACCGCATACAGGACGAAAAATATCCATGTCTATCAGAGCGTTCATAGCGCCGATCGCCATTAAATCGGATGCGCACACCACTACATCCTTATTCTTGGCATATTTCAGCGTAATATTCCTGGCCGCCAATTCGCTGAATTCTCCTAGGCGCACCAAAACAGAAAGATTCATCTCCTTTTCCAGGCGCCTTATGCCGTTGAGCCGCTGCTCTGTCACGTATCCGTCCTTTTTCCCCGCAATATACAGAACTTGTCTGCAGTTATCTACAAGAATTGTTTTTTTGGCTACATCGTACTGTGCCTGCTCATGATCCACTCCCACGCAGGTCGTCCTATCATTCGTCATAGGAGCGTCAATCACCACGCAGGCAAACTTCCTTTCGTCAATCAGCCTCCTAAGCACCTTATCTTCTTTGGATAGCCCATAAATAATCACTCCTGTCACACTTTGGGACAAAAAGTACCGGGTAATCTCCTCAGCGCTCATTCCCGCAAGCATGGATGTAAATACCGTGATGGCTTCCAGATTCATTTCTCTGGCCTTATCCAAAGCCCCCAAAAGATATTGCATAAAAATCTGGTCGATGGCCTGAGTCTGACGTTTGGGATCCAGAATCATTGCCACACGGCCAAACTGCTTTGAAGAAAGCGCAGAAGCAATGGAATTGGGAATATAATTCAATTCCCTGATAGCGTCCTGCACTTTTTTTTTCGTTTCCTCACTGACATTGGGGTATCCGTTGAGCACCTTTGACACAGTAGAGATCGCCACGTCGGCATGCCTCGCCACTTCTTTGATCGATACCATAATACGCTCCATCTTTTTTCTTTTTATAGTATATAGTAATCCGGCAAAAGTCAATCTGCTCTACCCAGAGTCAGCTGCGGCAATGCCGTTATACAGAACGCATAGATTTATTCAATTTCCATAGTTTCCATTTCCATTTTGGTTATTCCGTTTCTTTCGCCATACTTTATCCAATAATTTGTAGAGGCTTTCACAAAGATCTTTTTTGTCAACGGCATGGTTACAGAAGCAAATTTTTTTTGTCCTTTTTTTACTGACCGGGCAAAGCTCCTGATCTTTCTCTCCACGCAAAAACGAAAGGGCGTGTCCAGTATGGCTTCTCCAGAGCCAATACACAGTATGGATCCAAAAGGATAGCCGCTCTGTTTTGCAAAAAGTCTCATGATTTCCACAGCCGTAAAATTCTGCTTTGGCTCTATAAATCCGCAATTGATCATTACATGCACCGTGGGTTTATGCTCTGATTTATACTGTGAAAGACTTTTCAGAAAATCCAATAATATGGTCGGCACACTGTCACAATACAATGGAAATACAAATAAAATATCAGAATAATAATTAATTTTTTCAAATAGAACCTCATGTTTTCTCGACGCCACAATATATTCTGATGTTTTACCTTTATAGTGTGTTTTAAAAATCTCCGCGTATCTTCCGGAATTGGATCTCTTCGCCCTGGGGCTTCCGTTTATAATCAATAATTTTTCCACTGTAATACCTCTTCTTTTACTATATGACGCAGTTCTTCCTCCCCGGTAAAAATAACTCTGTAATTTTCAAACATCATATTATGAGAATTTCTGGAAACCAGCTTTTCAAACACATCTTTTTCCTCCTGTGAAATACACCCATAAGCTATAATTACTGCATTTTTCATCTGTACACTGCGCTGCACATGGTGTGTCTCTCCATGATACAGTCTTATAAATGCCTGTTGAACGGGCAGGCAGCGCTCAAGCAACGTTTTTAAGGGCGTATCATAGGAACCGAATTTCGTTCTTGTCACATATATCAAATTCCGGCTCTTTGCGATCAGTGGATAAACCGAGACTGCGTCATCTCGTATCACACATTTTCCCGGAGTCTTTGTCCAGCAGCTAAAACATCCCTGGCAATTAGATATTTTCAGCGCAGATAAATTCACATACCGGGAATTTTCATCTTCCCCCAAATTTATATTCAAATCAATATCTGAAACAAGCAAGTTCATATCAATCTCCACTCCAAAGCGCCGCCCCAAAAGGCACAGCGAAATCTTCTCCATAATCAGTCATGGTAAAATTGCTTTTCGTATGATAAAATAAAACCCAAAAAGCAGCATACAGGTGAATAACATGGCAATCGTCAAAAGCATCTCTGAAAAATACATGAAGGAAGCCTTAAAGCAGGCAAAAAAGGCATATAAGCTGGGCGAGGTTCCCATTGGCTGCGTGATTGTGCACCAGGACCAAATCATCGGCAGAGGTTATAACCGCCGCAACACCGACAAGAGTGCCCTGTCCCATGCGGAAATTACCGCAATCCGCAAAGCCAGCCGAGTCATCGGAGACTGGCGGCTGGAGGACTGCACCTTATACGTAACCCTGGAACCCTGCCAGATGTGCGCAGGTGCAATCGTACAGGCCCGGATCCCCAATATAGTGATGGGGTGTCGTAATCCGAAGGCCGGCTGCGCCGGCTCCATACTCAATGTTCTGCAGAATCCTTCTTTCAATCATCAGGTTCTGATAACGGAAGGGGTGCTGGAAGATCAATGCAGCCAAATACTGAAAAACTTTTTTGCAGAGCTTCGACTCCGCAATAAAGCGGAAAAGGAAAGCAAAAAACGATACTAAGTCCTTCCTTTTTTGATTGACGAAGAAGCTGTCCGATGATCTCGAACAGCTTCCTATACAATCAGTTTTCCTTATTTGTAATAATTTATTTACCAAGTTTTTTCCAAGACTGTATGGTAATCAACCTCGTAAGGGTTGTCGCTTCTCGTCTGAAGATCCTCATAAACCGCCCGGCGGTCGTCTGCGCTTTCCTCCGCCCAATACACATAGCCCCGCATGTAGCTTTCAATCAACTCATCCCAGGAATCAAACATGGGCTGCACTGTCAGCGCTATTTCAAGGGACGTATCCAAAGCCTCCTGCTCCGTATAATATCCCGCTATATAATAGTATCCCATAAGATTCAAGGCCCGGCAGTAATCCCAGCCGTCAATGGCTGTGTCGCCGCATTCTAAATACATTTCGTACATATCCGAGTAAAAGCCGGCGTCTGCTTCATCCAGACCAAAGACTGTCTGCAGAAAAGCCTCCCTTTCCTCAGCCTCCACGGTCCCTATTCCTGCCTCCTCCAGACTCCAGATATCCTCCATGAAGACAGCCCGATGTCCCTCCGTCAAAATCCACTCCAAATTCTCATCTGCAGATGCACGGTCCGTCACATCCCACCACTGTTCCAGCAATCCCTTTGCAATCGCTTCGGACTCCTCATTGGCCGGAAGCCCTCCGAACCGATTATAGTCCCATCCGTTTACATCTGTGAGCACCGCATAGGAGGCGTTCATCCAGCGTATGGTATCCGTCACCTCCGCCGTAGTGTTATCCTGCACCTGGGGAACGCTTTCCTCAAACTGTGAACAGGAAACCTTCGCACTGTCCATAAAGCTGTCGTTCATGCTGTCCGCGCCGAACAAAAGCACATAATATGCGTATTCCGTCTCCCCATAGACAACATATGCGTCCACATAAATCCCCTCAGAATACATCTGTCCCTGTTCTGCAATCACATAATTCATCGTAGCAATTTCAGGCGCTTCCGCATCTTCTCCCGAAAAGCCATAGGAATCCCTGAAGAATTCTTGCACCTCTTCCAGAGTTGAAGCCCAGCTGCCAAGTCCGGTTTTCGAACACTGTATCATCATAAACACCTGACTTCCCAAGGCATTTGCCGCACACAGCATAAAGTCTTCTCCCAAATCCTCCTCTATCCAGTTTTGGTTCAGGTAAACGGAAGCTGTGCCGTTTCCCAGGGAAAACTCCTTCATAGATGCAAGCATACTCTCCTGAGTCTGCATAAAACCGCAACCCTGCAGCATTCCCGCCGCAAAAAGCATTGTCAGGCTCAACGCCAGCATGTTTTTCAGCCTGTTCCTCAATTTCATACCCTTATCCCTCATCCTTCAAAGCGTCTGGCAGCGAGGCATCACCCCGGCCGTAGCTTGTCTCATTCATTTGTTAATATCATTTTCTGGTAAACACCGATTTCGGCTGTCTGCAAACAGGACATGTATACGTATCTGGAAGTTCATCAAAAGACGCCTCCCCGTCGTAGATATATCCACAAACTCCGCACACATACCTTGCCCCTTCTGCGGCAGGATTCTCTTCCGCAATATAAGTAGGCGCATTCTTGGGGCTTTTTCCTTTAATCACATTGTGGTAATAAGCATAGGTCATGGCGTCATCCGTTTTCAGAATATCCGCATCCACTACCTTCCCCAGAAAAACAGTGTGCGTTGAGGTTTCCATTTTATCTGCCACCTCGCACACAATGTAGGCACAAGCGTCTGCGACTACAGGCATATAGCTCTTTTCGAGCATGTCCACTTCATCAAATTTATTGTGGTCTCTGCCGCTTTTAAATCCAAATACGCCGATAATGCCGGGGTCAGATTTCTCTCCAAGAATAGATATGGCAAATCTGCCTGATTCCCGAATACACTGATTGGTATAATTGTCGTGGTTAATGCTGATCGCAACGGTAGCCGGTTCAGAAGTGATCTGCATGGCGCTGTTGGCAGTGCATCCGGTTGCCCGGCCCTTATCCCATGTGCTGATCACGTAAACTCCATAGGACAGCTGATGAAATGTGCTTTTGTTCATATTAATCTCCATTCCGAAGCGGTATCATGTAGAATACGGCAAGGAACCTCAAAGCGGCTTCCGCTGCCGTCTCAGGGCTTATTTATGGCGCTTCAGCACAAACAGCCCGGGGATACGTCTGCGATACAGATGGCCTTCCCTGAATCCAGCATACCATAAAAAGGGAAAAGATACTACTATTATTTTCCCTTCCCCTTGACAAACAAGCCTGAAACCGATACACTAATAAAGCCGTACATTGTCGGGAATGAACAGGAAAACGGTAATGAAGTTCGGTCTTACGCAATGGGAATCTGCGAACCGTGTCAGGTTGGGAACAAAGCAGCACTAAGCGGAATCTCTCATGTGCCGTAAGGAAACCGGGCGGAGCCGTCGTCGCTGTCCCGACATGTACGGTCTTTGTACGTCAAACCACGGAGAGCTCTGATTCTGACGAGGGAGGTCTCGGATCTTCCTGCATCTCTGAGGCTTCCTCCTCTTCTACAGCTCCATCCGCATCATATAATACCCAAAATCTCCCTGCTTGGCCGGTTCCTCACGACATTCAAAGCTTTCAAAGCCAAACATCAGGGCCACCTGGCGTTCTCTTTCATAAAAGCAGCCCGGAACTCCGATATAATATGTGATTCTTCCTCTTTTTTCAATTCTTGTTAAAATTAAATGCTCATAGTTATAATAGCCATGCAGCAAAAAGCTGTTGTTTGCCATGCGATAATATCTTTCAGGCAGTACCACAAAATCCGCCGGTCCAATAGAAAGATAGTCTCTCTCGTCCTGAAAGGGCTTTATATGAGGATAGATGGCTGACAGCTGCTGCCATTTATTTTCCCTCAGTTTCATATATGGTTTTTGAACGCCGCTCCTTTTCTCTCCGGCCTTCTGAGATTGTCCCATCTCTTCTGTATCGGAAAAACTCCCTTCAAAATTCTCCTCCTTCCAATGTTCCTGCTGCGCCTTTTCTTTCTCCGGACTCTCTTGAACGGATTTTACCTCCAGAGCATTCTCCTCCGGCAGGCTTCCTTCCCCTGCTGAACCTTCTCTGCACATTTCCGCCGCCCGGGCTTCTCCCAGGGAGTCCCCTCCCTGCATTTCTACGGCCTGTTTTTTTTCTTCCGCCGGTTCTTTCAACTGGTATTTTGTATCCCGCGGTTCCTCTGGCCGGGAAATTCCGTCGGCCAAGGGCAATTCCACAGCACTTACCTCATCAGAGGGAGCTTCCGACAGAATTTTTCTGGCCCCCTCCTTCCATGCGCAATATATTTCTCTGCTGCTTCCCAGGGGTATTCTGATTCCTGTAAGCCTGTCATAGGAAATTCCGGTGCTCCCCATGGATCTGCTGTCAAGTCCCATGGACTGGTAGCTTCCTCTTCCCCGCTCCAGCTTTATGGTTCCGAGCATTTCTTCCCGCTGCTCGTCCATAAGAAATATCTGCCTGTGGGAAGTATCCTCCCTATGCAGCCCGCTTACCTGAATGGCAATATTACAGGCATTATCTCTCACCTCTATTTTGACAAAGCCCGCTCCCCTGCAGCGCTCTTTGTTTTCCAAATAATCCAGATATTTTATTTTCCTGTCATAAAGCATAAAAAATCCTCCCGAATCCTATTATTTGCAAGGAAATCAACCCGCTGCAGAGCCGATTTTTACTTCTCACAATAAATATATTCGGGAGGCTGTCTCTAATATTCCAATGTGTCCAAATACTTCATATAATTTACAACCATAAGCGCAATCTTAAAGGTCAGGGCGTCGTCAAAATTACGCAGATCCAAACCGGTGCTCTTTTGTATTTTCTCAATGCGGTACACAAGCGTATTTCTGTGAACAAAAAGCTGTCTCGATGTCTCCGATACATTGAGGTTATTTTCAAAAAACTTATTTATGGTAATCAGGGTTTCCTCATCCAGATCATAGGGTACATTATCTCCGAATATTTCTTCGACAAAAATTTTACAGAGGTTTACAGGAAGCTGATAAATAAGCCGTCCGATCCCCAAAGCGCTGTAAGCCACCACGTTTCTTTCCGCATAGAAAATTTTTCCTACGTCAAGAGCCATTTTTGCTTCCTTATAGGACTTGGACACATCCTTAAGCTCCTCCACCACTGTGCCGAAAGCAACTCTTACATTCATCATAGCTTCCGCATTCATCATAGCCACTATTGTATTCGCCACGCTTTCCAGCGCTTCTGAGCCTGCGTCTTGTTCCAGGGATTTAATCAGTATCACATTGCTTTCGTCCACTGCCGTAATGTAATCGCCCGCCTGGCTGGAAAACATTCCCCGCAGAACCTCCGTTACGATGCCATCCTTTTCAAGCTTCGTCTCCACAAGAAAGACGGCTCTGGGAACCGCCACCTCAATATGAAGCTTCTTCGCCCTATTATAAATATCCACCAAAAGAAGATTATCCAAGAGAAGATTCTGAAAAAAATTATTGCGGTCAAACCTTTCTTTATAGGCAATGACGAGGTTCTGGATCTGACAGACTGCAATTTTCCCTACCATATACACATCATCGCTCATTCCTCTGGCAACAAGCACATAAAGAAGCTCCCCCTCGTCAAGTATTTTCAGAAGGTGATGAGCTCCAATCACCTGACTGTCCGCCGGAGAATTGGCAAAACCTGCAACTAAATCGCTGGTTATATCTGTCTGACTCATGGTGGACGCCACCAAAATTCCTGTCAGGTCATATACGGCCAGGTCTACTTTTGTAATTGCTTTCAGTTCATCTATGCTGGTTTGAATAATCTGACCTGTAATCATTTTGTTCTTCCTTTCTTCAAGTCTGTCAAAATATGCCGGCGGCGCTTTTGTCTGCTGCCTTCCATAAATTATGATAGCTTATTTTATATAGAGCCGCAAGGTGAAACTTTATTTTTGGGCCAATTTCCCATGAAGCAAAAACAACCGGAGGGCTCTGAGCCTTCCGGTTGCACTCATTACATTATCTATTAGTTTGTGATAACTTGCTCGGTCTCCTTGTCGAACACATGAATCTTCTCAACATCAAGCGCAAACTTAACGGAATCACCGGGTCTTGCAGTGGTTCGGGAATCTACTCTTGCTGTCATCGGGAATTCATCCAGGTCAAAGTACAGATAAACTTCCGCGCCGAGAAGCTCGTAAACCTTAATGGTGGATTCAAATACGCTCTGAGGAGATGCTTCAATGTACATCTCGGAATCATATACATCCTCAGGACGGATACCAAAGGTGACCACCTTTCCGTCATAACCGCCGTCAATAATCTTTTTGGATTTTGCGGGAGGAAGAGGAATGCTGTGACCTGCAATCTCAAGGTTAGCAACATCGCCGGTAACCTTAACAGTTGCATCCAGGAAGTTCATCTGGGGGGAACCCATGAATCCTGCAACAAACAGATTACAGGGCTTCTCATACAGGTTCTGAGGTGTGTCAACCTGCTGTATAACGCCATCCTTCATAACTACGATTCTGGTACCAAGAGTCATAGCCTCTGTCTGGTCATGGGTAACGTAGATGATGGTGGTACCCAGTCTCTGATGAAGCTTTGCGATCTCTATACGCATTTGCACACGCAGCTTGGCATCCAGATTGGAAAGAGGCTCATCCATGAGGAATACCTTGGGATTACGAACAATGGCACGTCCCATTGCAACACGCTGTCTCTGACCACCGGACAAAGCCTTGGGTTTACGGTCAAGAAGAGGAGTCAGGTCAAGAATTTTAGCCGCTTCCTTAACCATCTTATCAATCTGATCCTTGGGAACCTTTCTCAGCTTCAGTCCGAACGCCATGTTGTCATATACGGACATGTGAGGATACAGAGCATAGTTCTGGAATACCATCGCGATGTCCCTGTCCTTAGGCTCAACATCGTTTACAACCCTGTCGCCGATCTTCAGCTCGCCGGAAGAAATATCCTCCAAACCGGCGATCATGCGAAGGGTGGTGGACTTACCGCATCCGGAAGGTCCTACGAAAATAATAAACTCCTGGTCTGCAATCTCAAGATTGAAGTCCTTAACCGCTTCAAATCCGTTGGGATATACCTTGCAGACGTTCTTTAAAGATAAACTTGCCATAATAGTAAACTCCTTTCATATTCACAAAGAATGCTTTTTCTCCGCTGCCTCTTTGGCTCTTATCATTTGATTCTGAAAATAGTATAACGAAAAACCAAGTTCTGTGCCATACCACTATTCCACAAAGATTTTTAATCATATTGTAAGAATTGCTTATAAACTTAGGCAATTTTTCCTATGCTTGTCACATTGAACAAAATATCAACGTTTCCTTGAGCAAAATACACAAATTTCACCTGTCTTTTGGTTCATCTCTGCCAGTCAACGTCTCGTCAAGCTCATCTTTGAAAATTCTTTCGTCCTCCTCCGGATCTGACTTTTCCCCGGCGCCGTTGGCCTCTTCCATCTGATCCTCCAGTTTCTTGAAAAATTTATTATACATCATAGCAGATAAAAAGGCCGGCACAGACAGTCCAAACAAAAATACAAAAGGAGTGGAGGCCGGCACAAATATGTACAGAGCCGCCGGAACCACGATTCCCAAAACGATCATCGCAATGGTTTTGGGAAACTGAAGGATGCTCATAATCAAAGCATTTTTCAGAGTGCGGAATATGGAATTATCAAACTTTGCCAGCACCGGAAATACAAATGCAGCCACAAACAGCACAAGCACTCCCACGGCGGTAATAACGATCTGCAGGACCTCCGGAAACTCTATTACCGAGCTGCGCATAATTATGAAGTCCCCGATCAGCACCGCAAACACCACAAGCAATATCAGCCAAATCAGCGTCGCCTGCCTGAAGTTCTCCTTAAAAGACTTAAAGAATCCGCGAGTAATATAGCATTCCTCGTTTCTCACCATTTTCAGGGCCATATAGTGCATTGCGGTAAGAGACGCGCCTATGGTAACAATCGGAATGCAGCAGACAAAAGTCAGAATGTTAAGCCACAGCAAGTCCGCCATTTTATTCAGAAACTGCATAAAAGGGCTGTCTAAGTCAAAAATTTTCATGTTCTGTACAATCCTTTCCTGTATGCCGGCCAGGCTTCAAACCCATGCCATCAAAAAGTTTTTTCCATGGAGGTTACCCGTATGCCGGAGTATTCCTCCTCTTTATTCAGGGCCCTGAAACCAAGCTTGCGGTAAAAATCCACCGCATAAGGCGCCGCCATAAGAGACATAAAGCGTTCTCCCTCTTCCTTCTGAAGATACTGGCACAGCTTCTCCATCAGCGTGGTCCCAACGCCTCTGTGGTGATAGTCCTCATCCACAAACAGAAGAGACAAATGGTTTCTGTTTCTGATGGAACCCGCACCTATTACTCTGCTTTGATCTAAAGCTACCATCATCTGGTAGTCTCCCCTCAAAAAAGCCTGGTATAGCTTTTCATCACTAATAAAATCCAGAAAATTACGAATCCCCTCGTCCGTATAATCTTTCCCCTCAAACTTTAAAAAGGTTTTCCAAATCATCTGCATGGCGGGGGCCCATTCCTCTTTTCTTGCCCATCGAAACTCAAAAGCCCGTTCATTTTCATTCATAAAAATTACCGTCTTTGTTCTCCTGTTATTCCCGCTGCTCTCTGCACCCAATTCCAGATGTCCTGCATAATGACATCTCTGTCAAGCTCGTTCAAAAGCTCATGGCGGTCCTTTTCATACAGCTTCAGTTCCACATTTTTCATTCCCGCTTCCTTCAGAGACTCCAGGGCTCTCTTCACACCCCTGCCGTATTCTCCCACAGGATCGTCCATACCGGAAACCATCAAAATGGGCAGCTCCTTGGGCATTTTCTCCAGATTCTCCCGTTTCTGCACTCTGGAAATCAGTTCAAAAAGCGTCTGGAATCCATTGACCGTAAACGTAAATCCGCACCGGGAATCCTCCGCGTATTTTACGGTCCTCGACGCGTCCCTGCTCAGCCATGATCCCGAATGATTCTCCGAGGAAAATTTTTCATTGTATCTGCCGAATGCCATGCGATCCAGCAGCCTGGCCGTATGCATCGGACCGCCGAACACTTTCTGAACGGCGGCCACCGCCTTAGCGGCCTTCACAAGCCCCGGAGACTGCATTCCGGTTCCCATAATCACCGCGGCCGTGATCCCCGTGCCATAACGGCATATATAATTACGCAGAATAAAGGACCCCATGCTGTGACCCAGTATCACATAGGGAATATCAGGATACGCCTGCTGTGTTATTTTTTTCAGGCGGTGTGCGTCTCTAACCACCACTGTAGCCGGATCCTGTTCGCAGAAATAGCCGTATGTTCCGCCCTCATCCACACTTTTACCGTGTCCCAGATGATCCTCTCCCGTTACCAGACAGCCCTTGCCCGTAAGAAACTCCGCAAACTCCTCATATCTCTCCACATATTCCGACATGCCATGGATAATCTGAAAAATACAGATCGGCTTCTCCTCCGGAAGATACTTAACGGCGTGAATTTTGCTCTTCCCATCACGGGAGTCGAAATAAAATTCTTCTTTCCTCAATATGCACCTCCGACTCTTTCCGACAGCGCGTCTGCTCCTGCCGGCAAAAAATACATGGTTCCTTTTTAGAACCATGTTCTCTGTCAGAACCATGTATTCATTATAACCTATCTGCGCCGGGATTTTAACTATTTTAAAAAAAATTTAACAGATTTCAGCTCCCGAGGGCATATCCTTCTCAGGCGTCACAAGTGCCAGCCTTCCCTCTGCGTCCTCCGCACACAGAAGCATTCCTTCTGAAAGCACTCCTGCCAGTTTGGCCGGCTTTAAATTCACAAGCACCATTACCTTTTTGCCCACCATCTCCTCCGGCGTATAAAACGCCTTGATGCCGGATACAATCTGGCGGATCTGGCTTCCGATTTTCACCTTGCTGCACAGAAGCTTTTTGGATTTCGGAACGGCCTCGCAGGCAATAATTTCCCCTACCTGAAACTGCAGCTTCGCAAAATCATCGTAGATGACTTCCTCCTTTGGCTCCAGATCGATAACATCTTTCTCCCCATCTTCCGCAGCGCCCTGTCCTTCCTTTTTTCCTGCCGCTTTTTCCTCCGCCTGCATTCTTTCTACGATCTCCTCTTCCTTCTTCGCCACCTCTTTCATATCCAGGCGGGCAAATAGAATTTCAGGCTGGTCTGTTACCTTTGTGCCGCTTACATATAGACCGAACTGTTCCAGAGCGTTAAAGTCCCGAAGGGAGGTATTCAGCTGAGCCGCAATCTTCCCCGCGGTCTGTGGCATAAAAGGCTCCAGCAAAGAAGCTCCGATCACAATACCCTCCACCAGATGGTAAAGCACTGTTGAAAGCCTGTCGGCTTTGGATTCATCCTTGGCAAGCACCCAGGGCTCCGTCTCATCAATATATTTGTTACAGCGCTTAAATACTGCAAAAATTTCCGTCAGTGCGTCAGCCACCCTTAAGGTTTCCATCTTTTCCGCAACCTTTGCATACGCTGCCGTAACAGTCTTTTTCAGGTCCTCATCAGCAGCCTCGTCCTGTGGGTTCAGCCAGCATCCCTTGTCCGCGACGATTCCGCCAAAGTATTTGTTGCTCATGGATATGGTGCGGTTTACCAGATTTCCAAGGGTATTGGCAAGGTCTGAATTCAGTCGCTCCGCCACCAACTCCCAGGTAATGTTTCCATCATTGTCGTAGGGCATTTCATGCAGCACATAATAGCGCACTGCGTCCACTCCGAAATACTCTGCCAGATCGTCCGCATAAACCACATTTCCTTTAGATTTGCTCATTTTTCCTCCGCTCATCAAAAGCCAGGGATGTCCGAAAACCTGCTTAGGCAGAGGCTCTCCCAGAGCCATTAGAAAAATTGGCCAGTAAATGGTATGGAAACGGATAATGTCCTTTCCGATCAAATGCAGATCCGCAGGCCACAGCTCTTTAAACTGCCGGGAGCTGTCACCATCCGCGTCATAGCCGATGCCCGTGATGTAATTGGTAAGCGCATCCAGCCACACGTAAATTACATGCTTTTCGTCGAAGTCCACAGGGATTCCCCATTTGAAGGAAGTACGGGACACGCATAAATCCTGGAGCCCGGGCAAAAGGAAGTTATTCATCATCTCATTTTTGCGGGATACAGGCTGTATAAATTCGGGGTGCTCATTAATATGCCTGATGAGTCTGTCCGCATACTTACTCATGCGGAAAAAATACGCCTCTTCTCTGGCAGGTTTTACCTCTCTTCCGCAGTCGGGACATTTTCCGTCCGCAAGCTGAGATTCGGTCCAGAAGGATTCACAGGGCGTACAGTAAAGGCCCTCGTAGGCTCCCTTATAAATATCCCCCTGCTCATACAGCCTTCTGAAAATTTTCTGCACCTGCTTTTCGTGAACCGTATCCGTGGTACGGATAAATTTATCGTAGGAAACATTCAAGAGATCGCACAGTTCCTTAATCGTTCCTGCCACCTTATCCACATACTCCTGGGGCGTGACGCCGGCCTCCGCCGACTTCAGCTCTATCTTTTGTCCATGCTCATCAGTTCCTGTCTGAAAAAAAACCTCGTAGCCTTCTTTTCTCTTAAACCTGGCAATGCTGTCCGCCAGCACAACCTCATAGTTATTCCCTATATGAGGCTTACCCGAGGTGTAGGCGATGGCCGTGGTAAGATAATATTTTCCTTTATTCTGCAATTTAACTTCTCCTTTCTCTGCTCCTCCAGCACACAAAGACAACCTGAGAGACGGACTTTTGATTCCGGAAAAATCCACTTCGCCTTTGAGAAATAAAAAAGCCCGTCCTCTATCATGCCATAGAAGACGAGCGTCTGCCCGCGTTACCACTTCTTTTCGTCCGCTTCTCACAAAACGAACCTCTTCGGGTCAGTAACCCTATCCGCTGTAACAGGCGGAACCTGTCGCAGCCTTGCTCCGCTCCTTTACAGAGATTCGCTGTCTGTAAATCTGCCGGGAGTCCGGAAGCTCGGTGCGCTGCTCGGAAGCCATATTCCATTTCCGCCGCCTCATTCCTCTCAGCAAAATCGGGCCGTCCAGTCCCGACCGGAATGTTCTCTGTGAAGCTGCCGCAAAATGTACTCTCTTCGTCACTGCCTTTGCCGCTTTTTAGTAGATGCAGTAAGCATAGCACAGGAATTTGCATACTGTCAATCCTTTGCCCGAAATTACTTTTTGCCAAATTCAGCATCCCTATGCAAAAATCTCCTTATTCCTTTGATTTCTCCTCCGGCATCCATTATAATGAATGCAGCACATTCCATATTTCAGAAAACAGGGAGAAAGATGTATGAAAACTTACAGCATTATAAACATACAGGATCGGCCAGATCTAAGGCAGGAGGCGGCAGACTGGTTTCACGGCAAGTGGAATGTTCCGCGCCAGGCATATCTGGAAAGCATTGACGATTGCCTGAAGGGACAAAAAGCCGTCCCCCAATGGTATTTGGCCGCCGTTGAAGAAAAGAACCGGGTTCAAATTATCGCCGGAATCGGAGTGATAGAAAATGATTTCCATGACAGGAGAGATCTTGCCCCCAACGTATGCGCCCTTTATGTGGAAGAGAAATGGCGCCGGCAGGGCATCGCCGGCAAAATGCTTGACCATGTATGTCGGGATATGAACAAAAAAGGTATTTCCACACTATATCTTATTACAGATCATACTTCCTTTTACGAACGCTACGGCTGGGAATTTTTCTGCACGGCGGAATGTGAAGGAGAGGATCCTCCGGCCAGACTGTATATTCACAGGACAATCTGAATGACGCAGAAAGGTTCGGCCTCTCAAGAAGATTCCCGCACTCCTTCTTTTGACAGCCTCAATATAACATGATATACCTCGCCTATCAATGTATATATCGCATTAAAGTATATAAAATATCAAATAAATGTAATCGGACGTAAAAAACAAGGTCAAAACTGCTTGAACATAATTCTCAGCAATTTTAACCTCGTTCTTTCTTTCAGTCTTAATCTTGGATTTCTATTTTCCCGCCGACAGCTTACTGTACTCTCCCTTTTTGTCATAAGAATCCAGAAGATAGCTGTCATCCGTCAGGACGCAATCAATCTCCAGATCATCTTGTCTATAGCGGCTGTGTCTGCGAAGGTCTTCATGGGGCTTCTCCTGCTTGGCCTGAAATTCATTTTTTCCCGAAAACTGCCGGGTGAAATATTCTGCTATAGACTGGAAACGCACCTTCACCTTTTCCCGCAGAGTAACCTGCTGTCTTCCTGTGTCCTCAGCCACGTTGAAATAAGGATTGGGCTGCAGCATGTCCCGGGGCGCCTGTATGCCCGACGCAGCCGCCGCAACCTGAGGACCATGCAATCTGAGAGCAGGGTCATCGCTGCCAGACCGCCGGCCATCAGCCGATTTTGTGCCTGCTTCCTGCAGGCCGGACTCTTCCTGACTGCCAAAGGCTTCTGCCTTACTCTCCCCCCAAATGCTTTTCAGCAGATTTCTTCCTGCATTCAGAGTGGTTCTCAGCCAGTTTGGCAGCTGAAACTGATTGTCTCCCGCCACACTCTCAGCCTGTGCTGTCTGAGTCTCTTTAAAAGCTTCTGCCGTCCCCACCGTCCGTTGTTCCTGTGAAGACTGTTTCATTCGCTCCCTCTCCACAGCCCGCCTCGCCTGCATGGCCTGCTCCCCGGATCTCTGCATGGCTTCCCTTTCCGCCTGAAGGGAGCGCAGTCCAATTTCATTTATCTGCATTTTATCCCTCCTACTATTATATAAAGTCATAGTCTTTCTTTACCTTTTCTACAGGTTCGACTATGCTATTTTAAGATACTGTG
>CALWRA010000034.1 GCA_944383825.1 uncultured Acetatifactor sp.
TAATGGCTTTTTTAATTTGACTAGGATTGGCTATTTTAGCCTGACACTAGATGGTTATTTTAACCCGACGCTAATACGCGAAGGCAGAATTCTCCTTTCCAAGTCCAAATACATTCTGTTTGTCAAATTCTTCTTTACTGTTGATTCTCATAATTATTCTCCTTTACATGTTCTTTTGCCTTCATTATAGAAAAGAACATATTGTTTGTCTAATGCCTATATTATATGGTTCTTTATTCATTTCCTGCATCGCAAAATACGCCCGGAAACGGCTTACTGCCGAATCAGGACGTATTTTTAATACTATCTGGATTCTCCCATGAAAAACAATGCTATTGTACCCGGACCTGAATGTGCTCCTATGGTAGGGCCTACACGGTTAATCAAAAAATTCTGTATCCCAAATCGCTCTCTGACCATATCTCTCACCGCTTCGGCATCCTCCAGGGCGTCTCCATGACTGATGAACACAATATCATTCTGATCACGGTAAGAGCCTATTTTTTCCTCCATGTAATCCACCAGGGCAGCCAGAGATTTTTTTCTTCCTCTTACTTTTCCGATCAGGATCAAATGTCCTTCATTATCTACATGAAGCTTTGGCTTTATGCCTGCAAGGGTTCCCAAAACTGCCGCTGTCTTGCTTACCCTTCCTCCCCTGTGGAGATGGAACAGATCGTCGACAGTAAAGGCATGGACAAGATGAGGAATGTTTTCCCTCACCCAGTCCGCCACTTGGTCAAGAGACTTCCCCTGATCTCTCAGACATACCGCCTTATGAACCAAAAGGCCCTCCCCCAGGGAAGCGCACAACGTATCAATCACTACAATTCTACAGTCCTTATGCTCCTTCATTACCTCATCTGCAGCAATCATGACACTATTGCAGGTCCCACTCAGACCTGATGAAAAGGACAGGCAGAGAATTTCCTTCTCACTGCGGGCCACCTCCTCCAAAAAGGCTTTGGCTTCCTCAGGATTCACCTGAGAAGTGGTTGGCATTTTACCCTCCCGCATCATCTTGTAAAATTCTCTCCAGGCAAGTTCCTGCCCATGACCATAAATTACTCCGTCCAGAATATAGCTTAAATTTATGCAACCCAGATTATGCTCCTTTAAGTACTCTTCCGGTAAATCCGCAGTACTGTCCGTTATTATTTTGAACATGAGATTCCCTCCATTTGTATATATCTAATTGCATATATTATACCATCCGGGAACTTTCATTTCAATTTTTAAAACATTATTCTTTTGATTTTGGTTCAAAAGCTCCGGGCAGTCTCCTTCTGATCAAACGGTTTTTCAGCTTTTCCCAGTCCAATGGAACAAGGGGGTAAATATAGCTTTTGCGGGATACGGTTCTGTTGCATACAATAGAAAGCACAAAAAGGAAAATACCTGCCAGATAGCCCCAGAAGCCGAAAAGCTGTGTGAGAATCAGGTTCAGAATTCTCATAAATTTCAGCGCATATCCAAGCTCATAATTTGCCTGGGTATAATTGGCAATGGCTACAAAAGCCATATAAAGCATTACTTCGCTTGAAAACCAGCCGCTGTTAACGGAAAATTCTCCTAAAACCAAAGCTGCCAGGACGCTTAAGGGCGTGCTTAGCATATTGGGGGTATTTACCGCCGCAAGCCTCAGCCCGTCAATTGCAAGCTCCAGAATCAAGAACTGCCACAGCAGGGGAATATTGGGCTCCTCCTGCAGCATAATAAAGGAGAAGTTTTCCGGAATCAGATCTGTGTTGCCGGAAAGCAGTAAAAAAGTAGGAGTCACCAGATAAGTCAGCAAGGCAATCAAAAACCTGGCGGCTCTCAAGTAGGTTGCCGTTATAGGCGGAAAGTAATAGTCATCCGCCTCCTCCAGCACATCAAAAACAGTCACAGGCATAATCATGGCAGAAGGAGAAGTATCCACAAGAATTACGATATTTCCCTCCAGCACCTGCGCCGCCGCCGTATCCGGACGTTCCGTATACTTAAATTTTGGAAAGGGATTGTACCATTTTCTCTGGTAAAGACACTCAGCAAGGCTTTCCTGATTCATGGTAAGGGAATCCACCTGAATATTCGCTATTTTGTCCTCAATTTCCTGAAGAAAATCATGATCGACCCTTTCATCCATGTAGCACAGAACAATATCCGTTTTTGAGCTTTTTCCCGCGCTGAGAATTTTCATGCGAAGATCGGTGCTTCTGATTCTTCTTCTGATCAGCGCCGTATTGAAAACAATGGTTTCCACAAATCCATCCTTGGAGCCCCGAAGCACCTTATCCTTGTCCGGCTCCTGAACGCCTCGCGCCGGATAGGTTCTGGCGTCAATCAAAAGGGCCTTCTCATATCCATCCACCAAAAGCAAAAATACCCCTGAAAGCAAAGAGTCAATCACCTTTTCCCACTGATTGCTGACATCAACCTCCACATACGGAATGTCCTGCTTTGACATTTCATGAGCGTCTCCGGGCATTTTTTCCGGAGTTATTTCCATGAAATATTCGAGAAGCTTCTGCATGATGTCATCCTTGCAGAAGCCATCGATCAGGTACATACAGGCTTCCTTCCCGCCGATATGGATTACTCTGTGAACCACATCAAAATTGTTTTCTACGTCAAGAACCCGGTTTAAAAATTCCATATTTGTCTTTAAGGAACCCGATATTTTCTCCTGCTCATATATTGGTCTTTCATTTTTTTCATTGTCATTCTGCATAAAAAACTCCCTTTCCCCATCAACCGTAATCTTACTTTCAGTTTCTCCGGAAAGAGAGTCCGCTATACCCCTATAGAATGAAATCCGGCGCAAATACGCCTATCTGCCGCCGGTACTGCCAAATCCTCCGTTTCGGATTCCATCCGCACAATCATCTTTTGTTATGCCATACTCCGTAAAAATACCCTGTGCAATCCCCGTTCCCACAGGCACCTCCAGCGTTTTGCCCTCGTTGGAATCATTCGTCATTTTCATAAAAATATGGCCTTCATTATCAGAATAAAAATAGTCGCTGTCAATGATACCCACAGTGTTATTCATCTGGAGCCGGTACTTAAAGCCCAGACCGCTTCTTGGGTAAAGCTGAAGCACCCAGCCTTCCTCCATTTCCACACGGATTCCCGTTGGAATTTTTATTGTGGCAGAAGGCGGAAGCAAAAAGGAAAAGGGAGCAAAAAAATCATATCCGGCGCTTCCTCGAGTAGCCCGCCTGGGAAGCATGATCTGTTCATACATATTCTCAAGCTCAGCCTGAGTATACTGAGGAAATTCTTCCTTCACTGCGCCAATAAACTGTCCGGCGCTCACTTTGTAAAATTGAGCAATTCTGCGCATTTTATACTTTACCTTCCCGTCCGCATAAATCGGACTGATTCTGGCACTGCAGCGAGCCGCAGCAGCGCCAGGGATTTTGTCACATGTAATCGGGGCAATGGATTACCGGTACCGAAGGATTCCCGCCGCTCAGTGTCCGGGGCACATCTATCACTCTCTGGTTACGGCTTCCCTTCCAGAGAAGCTTGGGATCCCTTTCCTCCACAATAAACTCTCCATCCACTACAACATCCACAAACCGCATCATGGGGTCATCGCAAATGTTTTCCCAGCTGTCCCCGGTATACAGCCATATGGTTTTATCCGGGTATTTCCCCTTAATCTCCTCCATAAGCTCCCGCACATCCATGTGATTTGCAGGATGCAGGGGATCGCCGCCGGAAAAGGTGATGCCCGATATATAATCCTTATCCAGCTGTTCAAAGATTTCCTGTCTGGCCGCCTCGTCAAAAGGAATGCCTCCGTTGGGATCCCATGTGACAGGATTATGGCATTCCCTGCAGCAATGATTGCATCCGGCCACCCAAAGCACAACACGAAGGCCATCTCCATTGAGCATGTCGTCCTTTGTTATATTATGATATCTCATTCCGCTTCCGCCCTCGTTTCTGCGTCACATACTTTTCCTCTCGGCAATCTCCGCCATCTTGGCGTCGTTCAGTCTGGAATCTCCATGTACACGGGAATAGGACAGGTAACCGTTCATCCGGTCAATTTTAGTCAGATTGCGGCTGCCGCATTTAGGGCACACATCCATCTCAAGCTCCTGATGACCGCAGTCGTCGCAATAGGCCAGAGACAAATTCACACCCTCATAAAAGCCCAGAGCCATAGCTCTTCTGATCAGTGTCTTTATAGCTTCCAGATTATAGTCGATAGGATACTTCACATACTGAATCTTTCCGCCATTGCTGAGGTTCCAGAACCGATTCTCCAGATCCTGCTTCTGAATGGGCGTAATGTCCTCCGTCACATGACAGTGAAAACTATTGCTCACGTATTCTCTGTCGGAAACTCCCTCCACAATGCCGTATTTTCTGCGGAACTGCTTTACCTGCAGACCGCAGAGGCTTTCCGCAGGCGTTCCGTATATGGCGTAAAGATGTCCGTCCTCTTCCTTATATTCATTGATTTTCCGGTTTATATGCTCCAGCACCTCAACAGCAAAGGCGCCATCCTCCACCAGGGATTTCCCATTATACAGCTCTTGAAGCTCATTCAGAGCCGTGATACCGAAGCTTGCGGTGGCCGACTTTAACAGAGGCTTGATCTTGTCGGACAGCTTCAGATGACCGCCCATAAATCCTCCCTCGCAGTACGCCAGCGGATTGGTGGAAGCCCGCATCTCCCCAAGATAAGCATAGGTGCGAATGTGAAGCTGACGGATCAGATTCAGATAATAATCAAGGACCTCATAAAAATCCCTGCTTTCCTTCCTGGCCTTTGCAAGAATCATAGGCAGGTGAAGGGATACTGCCCCTATATTGAATCTTCCCACAAATACAGGCGCATCCTGATCATCCGCCGGATGCATTCCCCCTCTTTCATACCAGGGAGACAAAAATGCTCTGCATCCCATGGGAGATACAATTTTGCCGTATTGCTTATACATGCTGGCCACATATCCTTTTCCTGTAAGACTCAGCCAGTCTGGATACATGGTCTTGGCAGAGCAGCTGACGCCCGCCTCAAAAACGTCCTCCAACGGCTTTCCCGGGCCATGAAGATTTTCATCGTATAAAAACACAATTTTGGGAAACAGCACCGGCTTCTTACATTCTTTTTTACCCTGTCCGCCTCTGCGCACATTCAGCATGGTAATGGTAGCCAGCTTTGCAAATCTGCCCGTGCCCGTGCCGGCTGTCACAGTTATAAATGGATAATCTCCGCGGCTGCTGGCAACGGTATTAAACTTGTATTCCCAGCCCTGGAAGCCCTGCTCAAACTCTCTGACTACATCATTATACGCTTCCTGCTGCGCCCGTTTTTCATCAATTCCAAGACCCACATATTTCTCTATGCCGCGCCGATAGGACTTTTCCGCATAGGGCTCCAGAATCAGATCTACGCTGGGAACTGTAAATCCTCCGTACTGCTGACTTGCGGCGCTGAGTACAATATCACCGATCACGTCAAAAGCCACATCCAGCGTCTTGGGCTCATTATACCAAATATTGCCCATCTCAAAGCCTCCTGTGAGAACGCTCTGTACATCAAAGAGGCAGCAGTTCATTGTATCCCTTCTAGCCGACATATCATGGACATAAATATAACCATCCCTGCAGGCCTGAATTTCTTCCGTAGTCATGAAAAATTTCTGATAAAGCTCCTTGTTGAGCTGATTAAAAATAAGGCTTCTCTTTGTGGAAACCAGAGCGGAATCTGTATTCGCATTTTCCTTGTCCCCGATGTACATAATCGACTGGCTCTTTTTATATACATCATCCAGCATGCGAACAAAGTCCTGCTTATAATTGCGGTAGTCACGATAGCTCTTGGCTACCACGGGCTTTACCTGCTCCAGAGCGCCCTCAACAATGTTGTGCATAACAGGAATCGGAATTTCCTCATCCCCAAGCTCATCCACCTTGTCTACCACAAACTGGCAAATATGTCTTTTCTCTTCATCTGTAAATTTGGTCAGGGCCCTGTATGCGCTCTTTCCAACGGCATTGATTACCTTCTGGACGTTAAAAGCCTCTCTGCTTCCATCCTTTTTTATGACGGAAACATTCTTTGCCGGTTTATATTCAGCTCCGTAATCAATTGTCTCTGTATGTGTCTGTTCAAAACTGCTCGTCATTTTACTCATTCCCTTCATCTGTTTCAAATACTATATATTGTGTTCTCATTTTTTTAAAAACAATATATTGTGTCTGCGTAGTAAATAGTATAAAAAAGAATCCTGTAAATGTCAACGCATAACCTACAAAAAAAGTGTACAAAAAGACACCCGGAATTCAGGTGCCATTTTTGTAAAAACTGCTTAGACCATTTTTACAAAGCCTTTATCTTTTGTTACATACCTCCGGGCCAGACAAACTTCATATTTTCTGCGCTGTCTTTTCACTCTTTCCATCTTATTCTGCCCCTGTGGGCGCCCCATCATTCAAAATGGCAGAAAGCCAGTCCCTGTATGCCTTTTTTACAGATTCCGGCCCGAGAATACGCGCCTGACTTCCTATTCCCGCCAGCCATCCGAAAAACTGACCGCTGACCGCCACTCTGGCCCTGATACTGAACACATCGCCCGGCAGAGAACGAAGCTGCACGTCTCTTCCAAAACGATCCAGCACCACTCCCGCCAAACGGTTGGGAAATTCCAGCGTCACGCTTTCCTCTTCCCCAGCGAACATGCCGAAGGTCTGATTTACATAAGCCGTCAGATCCAGATCCTGAAATTGTTCCAGTCCTTCCCTGGATTCCTCCAGGACCATTACATTTCCCATTTTGTCCACTCTGTAATGTTTTATAATTTTATCTATGCCGTCATAGGCGGCTAGATAGTAATTCTCCTCTCGCCAGATGAGAGCCCAAGGGCTGACTCTCTTCTCGCCGCCCTGTCTGGGCGCCAGCTGCTTTGCAAGGTTCCAATCCAGATAGGTAAAGGAAATCATTCTGTTTTCCTGAATAGCCCGATGAATATTGTCAATATTGTAATAAATGCTTTCGTTTTCCGTTTTTATGCGTCCGGCCACGAAAACCTGTCTCTGCAGCTTGCCTGCGTCATATTTTCCCGCCATGGACTCCAGCTTTTTAATCAGCTCCCTGGATTTTTTGGTAGTGATGAAGCGGGATGACTGCACAGCATCCACCAAAAGCTTCAGCTCCGGAAGCTCAAAATCCCGGCTGGCCAGATAATAGCCTCCTCCCCGGCGGCTGTGCACCTGAATAATATCATAGCCAAAGCTGCACAGCTTTTCCATGTCATCATATATACTTTTTCTCTCGGAGTGAATTCCCACATCCTCCAGCCGTCTGATCAGCTCAGCCGTACTCATGGGATGCTCCTCATCCGTATTTTCCGTGAGAAACCTGACTATGTATAAAAGTTTCAGCTTTTGCCCCGGTAGTCTTGCCATTTTCTCTCTCATTCTTTCATTGGGAAATCCCCAAAATGTCAAAGATCTGATGCAGGTTGCTTATCTCATAATCGGGATGCAGGTCTGTCTCGTTTACCGCATCCTCAGGACGATACCAGCAGGTAACGATTCCTGCGGCCGCTCCTCCTCTTATATCACTGGAAAGAGAATCCCCCACAATCAGAATTCTTCTTTTATCCTTTTCTCCGACGACGGCTAAACAGTACTCAAAAAAAGCCTTTTGGGGTTTGGGCGCCCCGATTGTTTCCGAGATAAAGATTCCATCCATGAGCTGATAAAGACCGGAAAGCCGCAGCCTATTCTCCTGGGTGGCGGCAACTCCATTGGTCACCACATACTGCCCCACCTGTCCCTGCAGTCTCTCGCATATGGAACGCGAGTCATCCACATAGGAATAAACGCTTCCCAAAGCCTCCTGATACTCCCTGCGAAATGCCTCCACGTCCATTCCATGAATGCCGTATTCTGTAAAAAGCGTGTGGAATCTGCCTGTCAGCAGCTCCTGCTTCGTAATTTCACCCTGCTCCAGCCTCCTCCAATAGCTGTCATTGATCTGGGCATATCTGACAATCATTTCTTCCGTGATCTCTCTGCCTGCAGACTCAAAACATTTGGTAAGAGCATATCTTTGGGAATAGTCAAAATTCAATAAAGTCCCATCCACATCCCATAAAACCGCGGTAAATTTTTTCATTTTTTCTCGCATTCTTCCGCGTTGTTTTTTCTTTTGCGAAGCATAATTCCTGCGGCGGCAGCTACGCCTCCCACAGCGGCAGTAACTGCCATCAACATGAAATAAGACAGAAAAACATTAATAAAATCAACCATTTTATACCTCCATTCATATTCAGGAAAGCTCCCAGACCCCATGGTCCAAAAATCTCTCCGCCTGCCTAACGGCCTTATCTATAATACTTTTATCGTATCCCATAATCTCCAAAAGCTTGATAGCGTTTCTGGTAGTGGCCTTCCCCTTCATCAGCTTATAGTTAAAGAACACATCCCCATCAATGATGTCCTCCTCAAAATGATAATTGTCAAAGCAATCTTTTAAAAGCTCTGTCATTTCAATGTCATGGGTTGCCGCGAAACACAGAATGTTTTTCCCTGTCAGACTTTTCAGAATCTGGGTGGACGCCGCTATTCTTTCCACCGTATTTGTTCCTCTGAGCACCTCGTCCACAAAGCATAGAACCCTGCCATGAGTTTTTTCAGCAGCATCCAGGATTCTTTTCAGCGCTTTGATTTCCACAATATAGTAGCTCTCTCCCCCTTGCATGTTATCCCGAAGGGCCATGGAAGAATAAATATGATAGAAGGGAGCCCGGTAGCTGTCAGCCATACAGGTATGGATGGTTTGAGCGAGGACTGCGTTTACCGCCACGGTTTTTAAAAAAGTGGATTTGCCGGAAGCGTTGGAGCCCGTAAGCAACACTCCCTTCTCTGCCCTGATAGTGTTTTTCACTGGTTCCGCAAGCATTGGATGCCATGCGTTGACAACTTCCAGAGCGTCTCCTCCTCCAAGCTCTGGAACACAGTATTCATCCCCCAAGGATGTGCGCAGGGCTCCAATGGAGATGGCCGTTTCCACATAGCCCACCCTCTCAATCAGTGCATCCACATCCCCCAGATGCTTTGTCAGATGAGAAAGCATTCGGTTGAATTTGATCAGATCCACATGAAAGGTCATACGGATATAATCCATTATAATATCCAGCGGATTGCCTGTGGAGGGACTTGCATTGCCGGAAAACACCCAGAAGGAACCCCTGCGCATCCCATTTAAGCTGCCAATATGCCGTCTAATATCTTCCCATTCTTTCTCGAGAGGAGGAATTTGGATTTTTATAAGTCCGTCGCAGGCAAAAAGGAGCCTCATCACATAAGCAAAACTGATAATATAAGGGTCAATTTCATTTTTTTCCCGAAAGTAGGAAATAATATTATATATCGCAACGGCTACCACGCCGCAGATTCCCAAAGCGTACTGAAAGGGAAGGAGCACAAGAAAACAAAGGAAAAGTCCATCCGCCGCAAAATGCCTCGCATTGCTTCTCTTGCCCAGATAGCTTAAATTATCCAGATAATCATACAGTGAAAATTTCCCGGTATATCCAAGTCTGCGCATCAGAAGCTGCACCCTCACCCGCTCCTGGGGATGTCTCATGAAATAGTCCGCCGTCTCCTCCAGATGAGCCAGCTCCTTCTCATTTTGTCCTGCAGTACGGAGAACATAATACAAATATTCTTCTCCGGAAGCAGAAAAGGTGTAATTCATCCGCTTGAAAATATCATCCATATTCAGATCATTCCAGGTAATGTCGTCTATCTGCCCATCTCTTTTATGCTTGTCAAAAAAGCTCCTTATGCGCGCATAGCGCTCCAGAGAATACTCCTTCTTTGGCATTTCACCGAAATGATCGTATAAATCTCTGATAAATCTCTGTTCCCGCTTTTTAGCGGAAACTCCCTCTTTGATAAAGACGGCCAGCAAAAAGACGCCCACCGCCAAAAAGAACAGCAAAAGCTCCATATTGTGTCATTTTTCTCCATTTTCAGGCCGGGGCTCATCAAGAAAAAATCCGCTTTACGATCTCATCGCAGCGTCTGTAGATGGCCTCCGGGCTTTCCCCTACATTGAATTGCCCTTTATAGTATAATATCTTCCCGTTAATCATAGTCATGGAAACATTTGACTTGCTTCCGCTGTATACCAGATTTTTCGGAATATTATGTATGGGCTGCATATTGGGCTGACTTAAATCAATCATAATCAGATCCGCATATTTTCCCTTTGCCAGAACATCCGCCCGGTTCAGCCGCATGGCTTTCGCTCCGTTCACCGTTGCCATGCGCAGCACTTCCTCAGCATCCAGGCTTGACGCATCCTTTTCCCGGTATTTGCTCAAACCCGATACTAAAAACATTTCCCGGAACATATCCAGACAGTTATTGCTGGCAGGGCCATCCGTACCAATGGCAACCGGAATTCTTCTTTGTCTGAATTTTGCAATAGGAGCAATACCGCTTGCAAGCTTCAGATTAGAAGCAGGATTCGTAACCACATATAATCTCCGCCTCCTGAAAATATCCATATCCTCATCCGTCAAATGGACACAGTGGTAGCATCCGCCGCCGTATTCAAACATTCCAAGAGAATCCAGGAAAACAGCCGGAGAAATGCCGTATCTGCCTCTGCATTCCTCCACTTCTTTTCTGGTTTCCGCCAAATGAGTATAAACAGGAGCTTGATATTTATGAGCGAGACGGGATATATCCCACAAAAGCTCCTTAGAACAAGTATACTCCGCATGAAAGCCAAGCTGATAGCTGACCAGGGAATTCTTTTTGTTCCATTTCAGGTATTCCTCCTCCACCTTTTCCAAAGATGAGGAAAAATCGTTGAGTCCGCTTACCAGAACGCAGCGCATTCCCATGTCAAGACATGCCTCCGCCACAGTATCCGGCGTAAGATACATATCAAAGATAGAGGTGATGCCGGAAGTCACATATTCCAGTACCGCCAGTCTGGTGAGATGATATATATCCTCTCCTGACAGTTTTGCTTCCTTAGGAAACACCTTCTCATTCAGCCATTCCTGCAAAGGCACGTCATCCGCGTAGGATCTTAAAAAGGTCATTCCGGAATGGGTATGGGCGTTTTTAAAGCCCGGCATAATCAGATTGCCTCTACAGTCAATCTCCATATCCCAAACAATTCTTGGGATCTCTCTGTCCCACTCGCTTAAAAGCTCAGCCTTTTCCGCAACATAAACAATTTTCTCGTTTTTTACCCAGACCTCACCATCAAAAACAGGCCTGTCCTTCTCCATGGTTAATACTTTCGCATTGTACAGCCGAATATTCATATGATTGAACTCCCTTCAAAACCGCATGGCATTATTTCCCCCAGCAGATGACACTGATAGTCCTTTTCACTTTTAACGGCAAAAATTTTAAAGTCCGCCTTCGCAAATTCCAGCATTACCTGTCTGCAGATGCCGCAGGGCCAGGCATATTCCCTTGGCTCTTTCCCTTCCATTCCTCCGGCTATGGCAATGGCAACAAATTCGCCTTCCCCTTCGCTCACCGCCTTGAAAAAAGCAGTTCTCTCCGCGCAATTAGCAGCCCCGTAAGAGGCGTTTTCTATATTTCCTCCCCGATATATCCTGCCGCTGCCTGCAAGAAGAGCCGCCCCCACAAAGTAATGGGAATATGGAGCATACGCTCTTTTCCTGGCCTCTAACGCTTCTCTCACCAGGCGTTTTTCCATATCCTTTTCCAAACGGAATGTATCGTTTATGTTCTTATTCAATGCCTATTCACCCATCTTCTTTACCGATTCCGTCAAAAGCGTCTTAAAGCGGGGAGCCGCCATATCCGCAGCCTCCTGAACCTCCTCGTGAGTGAGGGGATTATCTGTCATTCCCGCAGCCAAATTGCTGACACAGGAAATTCCGCAGATTCTCATTCCCATGTGATTGGCCGCAATGGCCTCCACCACCGTGCTCATTCCCACCGCGTCGCAGCCCAATAAGCGAAGCATACGTATTTCCGCCGGTGATTCAAAGGAAGGACCCGTAAGCTGGGCGTAAACGCCCTCCTGCAGATGAATGCCGTTCTCTCTTGCGGTTTCCCGAATCAGAGCCTGAAGCTTTCTGTCGTAAACCGTACTCATATCCGGAAAACGCACACCCAGCTCTTCTATATTCGCTCCGATCAGAGGATTGGGGGCAAACATGGAAATATGATCCCGAATCAGCATCAGATCCCCCGGATGAAAAGAGACATTTACCCCTCCTGCAGCATTGGTGAGAAATAGAATCCGAGCTCCCAAAAGCTTCATCAGGCGGGCGGGCAAAACCACATCCCTCACGTCATACCCCTCGTAAAAATGAACCCTTCCCTTCATACAGACCACGGGCACCTCTCCTACATAGCCAAATACAAACTTTCCGGCATGGCCCGGAACCGTAGATATGGGAAAGCCATCTATATCGTCATAGGAAATTTCCTCTGCAGCCTGAATCTGATCAGCGTAATCTCCCAGTCCCGATCCCAGTACAATGGCCACCTTCGGTACAAAATCTGTTTTCTTTCTCACACACGCACAGCATTTTAAAAGCTTTTCATACACAGCATTCATTTTTCCACCTCTCATTTCTATTCAAAATGGCTCAGCTTAACCACAATCATTCCATCCCAGATCTGTACACTGTTTTGTGAGGGCCATTCCGGCATATATGTGCTGTATTCCATAGCCTCCTCCACTCTTTCCTGAGGAACCATAGCATAATCCTCGCCCAGAATATGCAAAAATCCCAGGATTCGCCTGGTGCTCCAGTAAAAGGCCGGATCAACCTGCGTATCGTAATCAAAAAAGCTCCGCCCTATCACTTCCCCGGTTACTGTGGCATTATTACCCTCAAATTCCTTATTTCCAATCACAATCACAGGCAGGCTGTCCTGTCCCCGCACCTGTTCAATTCTGGTAATCAGCTCTCTGCCCAGAGAAACATCCTGCTCATATCGAAGCCTGTCCGTGTAATACAGTCTGCAGGTAACCTGAAGCTGCCCAAGGCCCGCCGCAAAAATGAGAAGTCCCATGCAGGCTGTAGCTGCATGCAGCAGTCCGCTTCTGCCTTTCTCATTGCCATTCTCAAATGATTCTCTCAAGAGTCTCCACAAATAAACATCGAAATAAGCCAAAAACCCCGTCATTACAGGCAGTACAAGCTGAGAGCGGATCACAGGCGCTCCGCCGCAAATAATTGTCATCAGAAAGGGCGTCAAAAACAAACAAAGAAGAAAGAAGGACAAGAGCAGCTTTTCTTTCCCCTCCCGTTTTTCTCTAATCAGAGCCGCTGCAAACAGTCCCGCAGTAAAAACACACAAAATCCCATATGCCAGGGAATAATATATGGAATTATAACCCATACAAACCCTTGCAATATGCCCCAATATAGCTCTCAAATTCTCAGCAAAGCTTCTGCTCCCCCACAGAATCTGCTCCTGAAGATAATTGGATGAGCCGAAAAACAGCTGCGTAATCAGGGTATTCAGGATAAAAGCCGCAAGAAAAACACATACATGGGAAAAAAGTCGTTTCAGAAGTCCTCTTGCGCCCAAATCGTTTTCTGCCATTCCTGCAAGCAGCAGAAGGGATACGGCGCCGAAAATATACATTGGCGCAAACGCCTGGTAAAGAGACAGGGTGACAAGCAACGTCAGAACGCCTGCCAAAAAAAAGAAAAATTTCCGCTCCCCGGTCCATTTTTCCCCAAAGTACAGCGCCAGTCCCAAAAGCAGAATCCCCATACAGATTTCCGCGCTTTGCAGGGAAAAATACATCTGCTCGGTCATGACAGGGTGGGACAGCCATAAAAGCCCACCTGCGCACCAGCCCCAAAGATTTCCCGGCGACTTACCGCCTGCTCTGTCCCAGACTGCCATCAGCATAGACGACGAAGCTCCAAGCAGGATCAGCGTCATAAGCCCCGCAAAATAAGGGTTAAAGCGCAGCATGCCAAGTATTCCTTTCAAAAATACAAGTCCCTGGCGTCCGGTAGTCAGCCAGCCTCCATAAAAGTCTTCCTGCAGCTTTATAATATCCTCCGTGTCAATCCCGATTACCTGGGAATTGAGCTTTGCTCCGTGGAAGAGAAATACAAACGCCAGCGTGAAAATGATTCGGCCGCGGTATAGCATCAGCAAATCTCTTCCCTTTGCAACGGATCTGTTCCACACACACTGTTTTCTCACCATTCCGCTTCCTTATCTGTCAAATCCTTCCAAATAGCCGCTTTACAGCTGTTTCTACAATCGGTAACACCGAACCGGCATTGTTTTAAATGATCTCATCCAGGCGCCTACTCCTGCGCGGAAAGTCCCGCCAGGACGATTCCTTCTTCCACCTGCTCCGCCGTCATGATTGTCCGGATAAAGGTATCCGCATACATATCCACCCATTCCCTGCAGTGTGCTACCAAAGCTTCATCCGTGCCATAGTCATCCTGAATGGTTCCACTATCGTAGGGGCTTATCATCTCACACTGATAAAAATAGGGAATCCCTTCAAGAATAAATGTATATACCACAAAATATCCTCCCTCATAGAGCTCTCCGCCCAGTTCTATCCAGTTGACCCCTGAATAGCGCATCATGTCAATTCCATTAATGGTCACATTCTGGGTGTCAATCAAATCATAGGGGCCATGTGGTCATAAACGCAGTGTCCTCTTCATCTTCCTCCGGATAAATGACACTAATGTCGCCAATGCTGGTTCCCTTAAAATCCGTACACCAGAAAAGCCTTCCTTCATGGTGGGTATAGCGTTCCAGGAAATTATCGTAATTCCAGTCGCAGGCAGGGTCCAGCTCCACAAAAGCCTCCCCGTTGTATGGTTCCGTAGAGGCCACAATAGACTGGAGCATGGCCTTGTAATCTTCCTCAGAGATATCAATCATGTCAAATCTCGGATTATAGATACCATATACGCAAATAGGAATATCTCCGCAGAAAAAGGAATATCCTATATTTTTGTCGTCTCCCACCAAGGTCGTCCTCTTCCCCACATCCTCTTCCGTCTCAAAATATACGGCTTCATAGGGTCCTGCCTGGACAGTCTCCGTCCTGCCTATATTGTCTACAAAGTCGAAAATAGGACTGCCGTAATACCTGTAAAAAGGCGCATATTCGCTGCTGTCCTTTTCCTCTGTAATCTGCTGGGGCAGCGTTTCCAAGTCCGCCTCCCCATCCCGGAGCGTTTCGATATTTACGGTGTAGTCTCCATAAATACCGAAGGAATGTCCGTGCATGGACACTAGGTTTCTTCCCATTCGGGGATGTCCGTCTTCCACAACAGGAACCTTAATAGGAGACTCCCGCCACCAGATTTCCCCATCGTCCATGACTTGGCCACTCATAGTTAGAGGACTCCTGGCTTGAAGCTTCTTCCACAGAAGGACTCTCTCCGACCTGGTTCCCCTGTTCCTGTTTCGTGCTTTCCGTCTGGCCGCATGCTGCCGTTCCGAGGCATACCGCCAATAATATTCCCAGCAATTTCTTTTTCATACCTCCCCACCTTCCATAAGAATACCTCGTATAAATGCATATTAAAGTACATTATTAGTGTAGCATACAAAGCACTGTTTTTGCAATACCGGAGATAAAGGGAGCTTAAATACCTTTTGACCGGAGCGTCTTAATATGATACTATGAACTCATTCAAATACACTATCTAAGACAGGACTTGAAATATGAATTCCAGAAAAATATATATACGATCTGATTATATTCTTCTTATCCTTTATTTTGGCATCTATTTTGTCATCGGTCTTTCTCTGCTTTTCCGACAGCCCTTCGGCAATCCTCCCGATGAGTACAACCGTTATCTGATTCCTCAATATATAGCGCAAAGCGGCTCTCTTCCCAATGGCTACGATGAATCCGTACGCATCGGAGGCTACGGCTTTTCTTATGCCTTTCAGCCCATACTCCCCTATATCATTCAGGGCTTTGTCATGAGAGTATTCTCTATCTTGGGCGCTTCCGAAACCGCCCTCCTATATTCCGCCCGCATGGTGGATTTTGTCTTCGGACTGATTATGGGTGTTTTTGTGCTGCTTCTGGGACGAAAATGGTTCTCTGACAGGCGCTTTGCTTGGCTGTTTTCCTTTCTTGCAATGTTTCTTCCGCAGAGTATTTTCGTACACACCTATGTGAACACGGATTCCTGCTGTATGATGTCCATTGCCATTATGCTCTACAGTCTCACCCGGGCCTTGGAGGATAGATTTTCCATCTCCTCCTGTCTCCTGCTTTCTGTGGGGATTATTTTCTGCGCTCTGTCCTACTACAATGCCTACGGCTATATTTTAAGCTGCATTCTTCTGTTTTCTGCATATTTTCTTTCCTCTGGCGGCAGACGGCTCACCTTTGCCTGGAAACCCTTTCTGAAAAGGGGATGCCTGATCAGTCTGCTTGTTCTGTCCGGCATAGGATGGTGGTTTGTCCGAAGCTTTATTCTTTACAATGGAGATTTTCTGGGCCTGAAATCCAGGGATTTGTGCGCCTCTCTGTACGCGCTGCCTGAGTTCCACCCGGACACAAGAGTCACCTGGCAAAGCCAGGGTTATTCTATCTTTCAAATGCTTCTGGATTCCGATTTCCTGAATCTGTCGGTCCTTAGCTTTATCGGCATTTACGGCCCCATGACCATCGTCACCAGCATCTGGATCTACCGCTTTTACAAACTTTTGTTTGCCCTCTCACTGATTCTGTGCATGGCGCTTCCGGGAAAAAACACGGGCGAGCTGTATCCCCGGCGTCCCATCTTTCGTAAATTTTATCATGCCAATATGATTTTCTGCATGATTATGCCCTTTATTTTGAGCCTGTATTACTCCTACGCCACTGACTACCAGCCCCAGGGCAGATATATCCTTCCCATGCTGCTTCCTTTCGCCTATTACTGCGTCCGAGGACTCTGTAAGGGATGCGCCCTTTTGGAGCGGAGACTTCTCTTCAAAAACGATTCTGATACAACGAATACGCCTGCAAAGAAACGGCTGATAAGCCGCCCCTCCACAGGCGTCTGTATTTTGCTGGCCTCACTGATCGTGATCTCACTTTTCGTCACTGTCTACGGGTATGCCTTCCCTTACTATGAGCTTCACCCTGTAGCGCCCTGACACACCGGCAGACGGCTTCCCCTCCGTTTTCAGATAATAATACAGATCATGCCTCCGTTGCTGTCATTGACAATCTTCTGCATAGTGTCCTGAAGCTTCATCTGGCTTTCTTCTCCAATGGAAGCCACTTTGGCGGTGATGCCATCGTTTACCAGCTGCTCCACCGTTTTTCCAAAAATATTGGTCTCCCAGATTCCTTTTTCCATCTCCGCCTGATTAATGTACCGGATCAGATCATCCGCCTGCTCCTGCGTACCCACAATAGGAGCGATTTCCGTTTCAATATTAGCCCGGATCATGTGAATGGAGGGGCTTACCGCCTTTATCTTTACACCGAATTTATTTCCGTGACGGATTAGCTCCGGCTTATCCAAAACGATCTCATCCTTATCGGGCGTCACTACTCCATAGCCCTTCATACGCACCATGTTTACCGCGTTCAGTACTTTCGTATACTCTTTTTTCATGGAGGCAAATTCCTTCAGCTTATGAATGAGCTGGTACTCATCCGCAATGGTCTCTCCCACCATTTCCGTAAGCATTTCATAATAATACGCCTCATCTACGTCAAGCAGCACTCTGATCATCCCATCGGAAAGATTGATTCCATCCGTTTTACAGCGCTTTATGTACTCGCTTTCTATCTGTATGGGCTTCTCCATGACGTCCCTGATCCTGTCGTAATCCTTCATCAGGCCCTTTATTTTGTCTGTAATATCCCTCTTCATGCGGTTATCGCCCGGAAGCATCTCCACCCATTTCGGCATATAAAATTCAATGGCAGAAATAGGAAATTCATACAAAATATTCTCCAAAATGGAATGAATATCTTCTTTCTTCAGCTGTTCACAGTTTACCGTCATAACGGATACGCCATATTTTTCGGAAATCTCGCCGACAACGCTCTTTGCTTCCTCCGAATAGGGTCTCTGACTGTTTACCAGCACCAGAAAAGGCTTTCTTAGCTTTTTTAAAGCCACGATGGTTTTCTCTTCCGCCTCCAGATAATTGGACCGTGGAATTTCCCCAAAGCTTCCATCCGTAGTAATCACAAGGCCAATGGTGGAATGATCATTCATAACCTTATCTGTGCCGATCTGGGCCGCCTGGGTAAAGGGAATCTCATACTCAAACCAGGGCGTTTTCACCATGCGCTCTTGATTTTCTTCAAGATGTCCCGCTGCCCCATCCACCATATAGCCCACGCAGTCAATCAGCCGGATGGACACCTGAATATCCCCGTTTAAGGTTACCCTGGCCGCTTCGTTTGGTATGAATTTGGGCTCGGTTGTAGTTATTGTCTTTCCCCCGGCGCTCTGAGGCATCTCATCCTGCGCCCGGGTTTTTGCGTGCTCATCCTCCATATAGGGAAGCACCATCTCTTCCATAAACCGCTTAATGAAGGTGGACTTGCCCGTTCTCACAGGCCCCAGCACCCCAATGTATATTTCGCCGCCGGTGCGTTTCTGTATATCGTGATAAAGCTCGTATGTATTTACCGCATATTCCATATAACAGCCTCCTAATGTTACTGCTATATGTATATGCGGTTCGCCCAGCCAACATACCTCCCCTTCCTTTTCTGATCCTAATCCATCACAACACGTCTGAAATTCTTTTTTCCCCGCTTCACCACAATTCCCTCTCCCACAAAGCATTCAGGCTCATAGGAAGTCTTTATGTCCGCGATCTTTTCTCCATCCACGGACACGCCTCCCTGCTCCACCGCTCGCCTTGCCTCTGATCGGGAAGATGTCAGACCGCAGGCCGTCAAAACTCCCAAAATATCAATGGTTCCATTGTTAAAATCCTCCTGCGTCAGTCGGCTGGTAGGCATTTCAGCCGCATTTCCTCCGGCAAAAAGGGCCCTTGCGCTTTCCTGGGCCTTTTCGGCCTCTTCTTCCCCGTGCACAAGCTTTGTGAGCTCAAAGGAAAGAATCTCCTTTGCCCGATTGAGCTGGGTTCCCTCCCAATGATCCATTTCATTCATCTGCTCCAGAGGGAGGAAAGTCAACATCCTGAGACATTTTAAAACATCCGAATCCGCAACGTTTCTCCAATATTGATAAAACTCAAAGGGCGATGTCTTATTGGGATCAAGCCATACGGCTCCCTTTTGGGTCTTGCCCATCTTCTTTCCTTCAGAGTTCAGCAGCAGGGTAATTGTCATGGCATAGGCATCCTTGCCCAGCTTGCGGCGAATCAGCTCCGTACCTCCCAGCATATTGCTCCATTGATCGTCTCCGCCAAACTGCATATTACAACCGTACTTCTGATAAAGCATTAAAAAGTCATAGCTTTGCATAATCATATAGTTAAATTCCAAAAAGCTCAGGCCCTTTTCCATACGCTGCTTATAGCACTCCGCGGTCAGCATACGGTTTACGCTGAAATGAGCGCCCACTTCCCGCAAGAGCTCCACATAGTTTAAGTCAAGCAGCCAATCCGCATTGTTCACCATAAGAGCCTTTCCCTCAGAAAAATCAATAAACCTGCTCATCTGCTTTTTAAAGCACTCCACATTATGGTCGATGGTTTCTCTGGTCATCATGGTACGCATATCCGTCCTCCCGGAAGGATCTCCTATCATCCCGGTGCCGCCTCCTAAAAGGGCAATGGGTCTGTTGCCTGCCATCTGCAGCCTCTTCATCAGGCACAGAGCCATAAAGTGTCCAACGTGAAGACTGTCCGCCGTGGGATCAAAGCCGATATAAAAGGTGGCCTTTCCGTTGTTAATCAACTCCCTGATCTCTTCCTCATCCGTAAGTTGGGCCAGCAGCCCTCTCGCCTTCAACTCGTCAAATATAGTCATTTTATTTACTCCTTCCTGGGTTTCAGTTTTTATTGGTCATCAGTTTTATCATTGCCTGATTGAGACCATCCACAGTCAGCTTGTACATGGGAAACATTTCCTTGATAGCCGTTTCGGCCTCTCTCCAGGGCGCTCTTCCGGGCGCCATCTTGGGATTGAGCCATACCGCCTTTTTGTATTTGTGTTTTACCAGCTTCAGCCATTCATATCCTGAAAGGCCTCCGTTTGGGCCTCTGTAGTTGCCTGTATCGGAATACAGCTCCTCCGGCGCCATGGCGGCGTCTCCCACTATAATCACCTTATAATCGCTGTCCACATTGCGAAACATCCATTCCGTATCCACCCAATCGCCATTTTCGCACTCAGGAGTCTTATAAAGCTTGCTGTATATACAGTTGTGAAAATAATAGGTTTTTACATCCTTATAATGGTTGGACTTATGGACTGCCTGAAACAAATCATTCAGCAGGCTGCTGAAGGGAATCATTGTCCCTCCGGAATCCATAAGCAGCAAAAGCTTAACCGCATTTTTCCTGGGCTTTTTCATGACAATCTGGAGGCAACCGCCGTGATTGCAGGTCTTGTCCACAGTTCCCTCAATATCCAGCTCAGATTCAGGAATGTCCAGCCTGCTGGAAAACTGGCGCAGCCTACGGAATGCCGTCTGGAACTGTCTGTTGTCCAGCACTCTGTCGTCCCTGAAGTCTCTGTATTTTCTGGCGCCTACCACAGAGAAGGCGGACTGATACCCTGTTTTTCCTCCTACCCGAACGCCTCCCACGTTACCGCCCATATTTCCAAAGGAGGTTTTTCCCATGGTTCCGATCCAAAAGCTACCGCCGTTATGCTCACTGTCCTGATCCTTCAGACGCTGACGGAATTTCTCCTCCACGTCCTCCTTGTCCACCTGAATGTCCTCCATCTGGTTTAAATGGTTTCTGGCCTCCTCATGGGCAAGTTCCTGCATGTGAGACTTGTCCAGCCAGCGCAGCATTTCCGCCCCCACTTCAGTCTCATGCTGGGCCGCCTGAAAACATTCCTCAAAGGCCATATCAAATTTATCGTAATCTGTCTCGCTTTTTACCAAAATCATGCGGGCCACATAATAAAAGCCCGTCAGCGAGCTGCCGCACAATCCTTTGTCCAGCGCCTCCTGAAGAGTCAGCCACTCGCCCAAAGTCACTCTCAGTCCTTTGGACCGAAGATTTTCAAAAAATTCTATAAACATGAATGTCCTCACTCAAGTTCCGTTCAAATGCCGGATTGTTTCACGATTTCCATATCTTCATCTTTTTTTACTATCACTCCCACAAAGGGCAGAGCGCTCCTTATAGTATCCGCAGAAATCCCTCCGATCTGCAATGCGTTGACCCAGTCAATCAATTCCGAAGTACTTGGCTTTTTACGAATATCCCTGATGGACCGAATATCGTAAAATACCTCCATGGCATTTTTCAGAAGATGCTCCTCCACATTCGGAAAATGAACTTTCACAATTTCCTCCATAAGCTCCTTTGAGGGAAAATCGATATAATGAAAAATGCATCGGCGCAAAAACGCATCGGGCAGCTCTTTCTCCGCATTGGAGGTGATGATCACAATGGGACGATGCTTTGCCTTTACAGTTCTCCTTGTCTCATTGATGTAAAACTCCATCTGATCCAGCTCCCAGAGAAGGTCGTTGGGAAATTCCAAATCCGCCTTGTCGATCTCATCGATCAGGAGCACCACCTGCTCCTCGCTGTCAAATGCCTCTCCCAGCTTGCCCAGCTTGATATATCTGGCAATGTCATCCACTCCCTCTTCGCCAAACTGCCCATCATATAGTCTTTGTATGGTATCATATACATAAAGCCCTTCCTGGGCCTTGGTGGTGGATTTAATGTTCCAGATAATCAGCTTTTTTCCAAGAGCCTTTGCCACAGCCTCAGCCAGCATGGTCTTTCCGGTACCCGGCTCTCCCTTGATCAAAAGGGGCTTTTTCAGCGCAACGGCAATATTTACACTGGCCATTAGCTCATCACTGGCCACATATTCTCTTGTTCCCTGAAATTGTTGATTTTCCATAATGACCTCATTTCTTTCTTGAAATTCATTTATCTTCATGTTACGATATTCCTGTTCCAAAATCAAGAAATATATCAAAAATATGGGACGGACCGCAGCGGTGCATTCCCTTTTAGACCATCCGCAGCCGACATTTACAGAAAGACTAACTATTAAAAGTCAAGTCTAAAATGAAGATTTTATGAATGAATTGCTGAAACGCATTTCAGATAT
>CALWRA010000035.1 GCA_944383825.1 uncultured Acetatifactor sp.
AACCATGGAAAAGCAGAGCGCAAATGGAAGCTCTGGAAAGAGAAAGAAGAAAAGATTTTAAGAGACAGCGGTGTTTCCGAAGATATGATCGAAGAAATCCGTCTCTATGACCGTCAGGCATTTAATTCAGACAGACGCTATTATGAGCGTGTGCAGGAAACAGGTACATACCTTGATACCGTGGCAGCATCCACCGATCAGGCAGAACCGAAAACAGTACAGGACTTTCTGGATCGTATTGAGAATCAGGAATTGTATCATGTGTTGATCACCGTGGACAGGCTTACCCTGCAGATCGTTCTGATGAAGATCCAGGGGTATAGCACCCATGAAATCGCCGGGTATCTGAAGATTACCGAAAAGGCGGTTTACAGGCGTATGGACAGGCTGAAAGAAAAAATCAAAAAAATATTTTAATATGAGGGGAAATTCATAGTTTCCCATTGGCGACAGGGTGAGAGGACGAAATCCTCCACCCTGTTTTCTTTTGTGTGGCGTAAACAGGATTGTTCCTTGACAACCGAATAGTCATTCGCCAAATACTTCCTCTTTGTGATTGTGATGAGCATAAGCGTGCGGAGCAGTACGCCAAGACCTGCCGACAAGCAAATAGCGATGAAAGGTGGTGAGCGAGCCTATACTGACTCCAAATATCGGGTAGCCCCCGGTTTCGCCATAACCCACAAAGAGCATAATGGTACTCCCGTCCAGTCACAGTCCGAGCGGTATCCAATCCGCCGCAGGCAATGAGGGCGGCTCTGGCAGACCGTCAGTTGGGGTGAAACTCCCGTGGAGTCAGTTCGCTGCTGACCGTTTGGCGACTTCCCTGCGCTTTTGCGCATTTGCATTTCGGGGTGTCGAGGACAAATAGAAATGCCATGATCATAAAGCCAGATATAAGGTTATCAATGAGAACAGAGCTTTGTTTTATATGCTCCCGACCTCGAAAAGCCTTTCGTCTGGCTTATTACATAGACAGAAACCGTATGTCAAATATAGATTGGAGGGCATTCAAATGAAAAGAACTGTCAGGCGTGGAGATATTTACTACGCAAAACTTGATCCTCATATCGGCTCTGAACAGGGCGGCACAAGACCTGTCCTCATTCTTTCCAATGATACAGGAAACAGGTTCAGCCCTACGGTCATTGTTGCTGCCATTACGAGCCGAGTACGAAAGAAAACGAAGCTGCCGACACATTACTATTTGGAAGATGTTGACGGGCTTCCCGAAAATTCAATTATTCTCTTTGAACAGGTGCGCACGATTGACAAAAGCCGCCTCAAAGAGAAAGTAACACAGCTTGATAAACAATCTATGGAAAAGATTGTTTTACCCCTATTTATCAGCATGGGCGCAGAAAAAGAGCTGAAAGCAGAAAGGAGGATTTCTCATGTTTGAGGATAGAATTGCAGTATTAAATAAGGATACAGAAGCTATGCCGAGTATTCCATATGAGAAAAGAATTTATACAGTTGATGAGATCCAGGACATTTTAGGCATCGGCAGGAATTCTGCCTATAATCTTGTGAAATCTGGCGTATTCCATAGTGTCCGTATCGGCGGCAATATCCGTATTTCAAAAAAGAGCTTTGACGATTGGCTTGATAAACAGATGGATACTTGTCAAGTGTGAAAAATCCCTTGAGCTGTCGGATTTGCACATTTCACTTTTTCTCCGATTTTCCATACTATATAGCCAAGCAGAGATGCTTGGCTATATAGCATACCCTAACGGCTGACGAGCCGAAAAAATATGAATCGGAGGAAAACACAATGAAAAAGAAAAGCATGTCCGTGCGAGAAATGCGCCGGCTCCTTGGGCTTGGCAAGACGGAAGCATACTGGCTTGTGAAAAAGAACTATTTTGATACGGTCATCATCGCCGGTAAGATGCGTGTGATGATCGAGAGCTTTGAAAACTGGTACGCCAACCAGCTTCATTATAAGAAAATAATTGGTGAAGCACCGGGAAAGAATTGGACATCCATCACAATGTCAATTCAGGAAACTGCCCGCTTACTTGGGATTGCTGAAGGAACCCTATATGACTTGATGAAGAAGAAACCCTTTAAAACGGTAAAGGTTGGCATGTATACCCGTATTTACATAGATAGCTTCGAGGATTGGTACAACTCTCAATCCCACTATAAGAAAGTTATCAAAAATGAGGAGGTGGCAGCATGTTCGAAGATCGCATCGCTGAATTAAATGGAGTTTCAAAAACTGCTCCGAATAAGAAAAGCTATACTGTTGCAGAAATTCGGCAGATTCTTGGAATAAGCCGCCCCACTGCATATAAGCTGATAAATCAGAATGTGTTTCAGAGTGTTCGATTGAGTAGCGGCATCAGAATCGTAAAAAGCAGTTTTGATGCATGGCTCGAAACAAGAGAGTAAGGAGGTGTTTTGCATGGCATCTATTGTTAAGAGAAAAAACCGCTATTCTGTGGTTTACAGCTATACGGATGAAAACGGCGTAAAGAGGCAAAAATGGGAAACCTTTGCCACTAATGCCGAAGCAAAAAAGCGCAAAGTGCAGGTTGAATTTGAACAGGAGACAGGTACTTTTATTACCCCTTCCGCTAAGACGGTCAGTGATCTTCTGGAAGAATACATGTCTATTTATGGTGTGAATACCTGGGCATTATCGACCTATGAAGCAAGGAGAAGCCTGATCTTCAATTATATTACTCCGCTGATTGGAGATATTAAACTGGAAGATCTGACACCGAGAACGATGGACAAATTCTATCAGAGCTTATTATCGGTCAAGGCAAAGGTGGTAAATAACCGCAGGCCGAACAATGAATATCTCACGGCTCATACGGTCAGAGAGATTCATAAGCTGCTCCGCAATGCTTTTAATCAGGCAGTAAAATGGGAACTGATGCCAAGGAATCCTGTTCTTAATGCTACCCTTCCAAAAGAAGAACATAAAGAGCGTGCAATCTGGACAGCAGAAACACTGTTCAAAGCATTGGAAGTTTGTGACGATGACAATCTGGCATTGGCACTGAATCTTGCTTTTTCCTGCTCATTGCGAATGGGCGAGCTTCTCGGACTGACCTGGGACTGTATCGACATTTCAGAGGACAGTATAAAAAATGGATGTGCCTACATCTTTGTCAACAAAGAACTTCAGCGTGTTAATCGTAATGCGTTGGAACAGTTGGGTGAAAAAGGAGTTGTCTTTAAGTTTCCGCCTGCGCTGGCAAGTACACACACAGCGCTGGTGCTAAAAGAGCCGAAAACAAAAACCAGTATCCGAAAGATATTTCTTCCGAAAACAGTTGCGGAAATGCTTGTTGATCGACATGAGGAAATTGAAAACTACAAGGCATTGTTTGGAGACGAATATCTGGACTTTAATCTCGTATTCGCTTCTTCCTGTGGCAGACCGATTGAGGGACAGGTTATCAATCGAGCTTTAGGAAAGCTGATCAAAGATCATGACTTGCCGCCTGTTGTATTTCACAGTTTCAGACATTCAAGTATCACTTATAAGCTGAAACTCAACGGTGGCGATATGAAGTCCGTACAGGGTGATTCCGGCCATGCACAAATGAAGATGGTAGCTGATGTGTATTCTCATATCATAGACGAGGACAGACGCTTAAATGCGCAACGATTTGAGGAGCAGTTCTACCAGAGCAAATCAACCCCAGCAGTTGAAGAACCGGAGGAAACAACCGAACCTAAAGAAACACAGACTGAACAGGAGCTGCTTCAGAAACTTCTTGCCAATCCAGAAATGGCAGCCCTTTTGAAATCACTGGCGAAAACCATATGAAACTGAGGAGCCGTTGCAAACGGATGAGTAATCATCTATGGAGCAATGGCTCCTTCTGCTATATCGTATTAAGATTGGAGTGATTGATTGAAAGATATTTTTACGGATATGCAGGCCAAAATAGGATGTCAGTATATATCTGACCTGACCTATCATAAGCGGGCCGTCTGGCTTGAGATGAAACGCCTTTGTCTGTCTGCCTATCCTAAAAAACAGTTAGAAGATTTTTCACGTTATGTATTTGATGTGCCTTACAGCGTGATACAGAATATGCTACAAGAAAATTGTGGTGGAAGGAGGTATGAGATTATAAAAGGGAAATCAACTTCTGAAGCAACATAAACTGAATGAGAGTTATCTTTATGACTTAGGAGGACAATCCAACATGGGTTGTCCTCTTTCTTTCAGGCTTTTATTTACATACTGTTCTTGAGAACTTCCAGAGCAGAACAGGAAAGCCGTCCTAACACCAGAAGGGATGCATTCACACAGTAGCGGTTTATTTTTACCATTGAGCATTTTCCCAAACTCGAACTTCGTGCTAATCACATGCAAATTGGAAGGTCTAAAATGTCTTAAAATTAGCAGAAATACCGAGGTACAGGATAACATCCTGATGCCGTGAAAACCCAGTAAATACGGGGATTATTTAAACTTAGAAGGTAGCTGATTGACCTTTAGGAGTGCTTCTCCTAAGCGATAGGTCGGACGTTCAAGTCGTCTTGGGGACGCTGAAAGCATTGAAGATATTAGATTTTTCAGTGCTTTCTTTTTTATTTGTTCATTTGCAAAAGAGCTTCCATTCACGTTTAGAACAATACATGAATCGCACTGAACAAAGGAATACCTGATGTAATCTCCGTAAATTTCATTTTGAAAAAAGCCCAAAGACATCTGAAAGTTACCGAACCCGCAGGTTCTGGTATCGGATGCACTTTGAAAAATATCGAAAGCCTGGTACTCAATATCATTAATATCAGCATAGTTTATGGTAAGATTTTCCCAGCTTTTGGATTCGATGGTAAAGGAAGATTCCCCATATGCAATATTCATATCTCCGGTGAACAGCACATAGAATAGAAAAGCGGAAAAGGCAATAACAAGCCCCGAGACCAGAACAACAGACTTGAGGCTGGCCCTTTCATTTTTATTTACCCGGCCTTCTTTCACCTGCTTTTTGTAGTACATATATGAATAAATACAGGGCAATATTGAAATAAATGTGATGATTAGGAAAAAGCATATGGAAAAAATTGCGGTAAAATCTCTGAAAGCCCCAAGGAGCCCAGAGACCATAAGCAGCAGTCCGCCGGTTACCCAAGTCTTTCCCCCAAACCTATGAGTGGCATTCCAGTTTTCTTCGTTTTGAAGAGTCCATTTTATCCGGATTCCCAAGGTGTTATTTTGTCTGAACTTTGGAAAATAGTTGCCGAATAGTGTAAATATCAAACCCAGGCAAAAGCACATGAGAATCATTAGGAAAGAAACTGCGTCAGCTTTTGTAAGGGTCATATAAATCATTGCATAAGAAAATAATGAAATCGTGGGACATATCCAGAAAACAAGGCCAATTGCCTTTTTGCTTTGCTTCCTGTTTTGCTTGTCATTAAAAATAAGAAGCAGACAGAACCAGTGAGTTGCCAGAAAAAAAAGAGGAAGGAGCGGAACTTTTCTCCAAAGCAGCAGACCTGCAAAGATGGGAAGCATTATTAACAAAGAAGAAAAAATAAGCTTTCCCTTATTTTTCTGAATCATTTCTAGCATTGTGGAATTCTCCTTTCAGTTCTGTGATCCAAAGCATTATTTCTTCCAGCACAGAAACATTCAGTTCATAATAAATATATTTTCCTTCTCTGGTGTCTCGTATCAGATCAGCATCTTTCAAGACAGATAGATGCCTTGAAATAGAAGCTGCGGTAACAGGAAAATGTTCTCCGATCTCTCCGGCAGATAATCTGTTGCATTTTAGTAGATTCAATATTTCCCGTCGGATAGGATCTGCCAGTGCTTTTAATGAATTTTGAAGACTCAAGACTGCAATCTCCTTTTATAATTAACATTTAACTTAAATGTTAATTAATATAATAAATTATAATCGTGTTAAAGTCAAGTACGTTTATAATGCGGGCGTTGGTTGTTTATTTGAAAAAAGAATCAGTTAAGGTACAGGAGAATCAAGAAAACCATCATAGTTATTTTTTATTTATTTGATCTGTTTTTTGCTGTAGCTAAGACTTTCGTTCTAGGGTATAATAATTTTATCGATACAAAACGGCGAAATGCGATTTACATCAGTTCTTTACAGAACGAAAAGGCCGACGTTGGAGAAGCACTTTTTACATAAGAGGGATGTTATGGTAACAAGAGAAGTTAGAAATTTTAATCTGTCTCAAATATGCCGCTCGGGTCAATGCTTCCGCATGAGAGAAAGAGAAGAAGGTATTTTTTCTGTGATCGCAGGAAACAGATACGTTGAAATACATCAGCTTGGAAATCTGTGTAAATTTCAATGTAGCAAGGAGGAATTTGATGATTTTTGGAAAAGCTATTTTGATTTGGATGAGGATTACGGGAGATATGTGGGTCAGGTTAAATCAGAAGATACATATTTAAAAGCCGCCGCCTCATATGGGGAAGGAATTCGGATCCTAAGGCAGGATTTATGGGAAATGATCGTATCCTTTCTCATATCCCAGCAGAATAACATACCAAGGATTTGCCGTTGTATTGAAAATATTTGTGAAGAATACGGAGAGGCCAGGATAAACAGTCGGGGAGAAACTTATTACGCTTTTCCCAGACCGGAGGTATTGGCAGAATTGGAGGAAGATGCGCTCAAGTCCTGTAATTTAGGTTACCGCAGCAAATATGTAGTGCGTTCTGCAAGAAGCGTTCTTTCAGGGGAAATAGATTTAGAGAAGCTTTTCTGCAAGACTTACAGAGAAGCGAGAGAAGAGCTGCTGAAGCTATACGGCGTTGGAGAAAAGGTGGCGGACTGCATCTGTCTGTTTGCTCTCCACCAGTTGGAAGCCTTTCCGGTGGATACACATATCCGTCAGGCTTTGGAAGAGCACTATAAAGAGGGATTTCCTGTTGACAGATACGAAGGAATACAGGGCATAATGCAGCAGTATATATTTTATTATGAAAGCTCAGGACGGCATAAACCGTTTTGAATTTCATGGAAGGAAGATTTGACTTAAGATATAAATGAGGCTTTACAGGCAGAAAAAGGTTATCAGAGAATGTCGTTGAGCATATCAGAAATAATCATGAACAACTTACAATGATAAGGAAAAATTATATGAGAAAAGCGGGAAACACAGATAATGAAAACCATGGGAATAGGGGGATGAGCGTATGTATACCATAGTTGTGGCAGATGATGAGGAAGAACTGAGAAAAGCTATTATACGAAAAATAGATTGGGAAAGTATAGGATTTCATGTAGTGGGTGAGGCGGAAAATGGTATTGAAGCCTTAGATATGGTTGAGAAAAAGGCGCCGGATCTGCTTCTTACTGACATCAGAATGCCCTTTGTATCCGGGATAGAGCTGGCAAGACAGGTAAGAGAAATACGTCCCACCACTCAGATTGCTTTCTTAAGCGGATTTGATGAATTTACGTACGCGCAGCAGGCTATTCAATATAATATTATCAGCTATATGCTCAAGCCCATTTCCATGGCGGATTTAACCAAAGAGCTGAAGAGCATAAAGGATAAAATAGATAATATTTTTGAAGAATTTGATTCCTGGAAGCAGGACAGAACGAGTATTCATGAATTTGTTCTGCCTCTTTTGCTGGACAGCTACGGAAAATCCGATGATCCGGGAAGGGAAGAGCAGCTTCAGAACCAGGCTGCAGCCTGCGGACTGGTGCGAAGCAAAAGCAATGCGCTGCAATATGCAGTGCTTGCCACTACGGTGCAGGATTTTGAGGGAAGAAACCGGACAGAGGCAAAGCTTGTGCATTCTGTGGACATGATTCTGAAAAAGTATATGAGCTTTTACAGCTTTTACATGGAAGGAAGGATTATATCCCTGCTTTTGGGAACCAGGGGAGCCTTTGAAAAATATCTTCATATTATGGTGGGGGATATTGTGCAGAGCACTGAACGTATCTTGAGTTATAATTGTCATATCGGAGTTAGCAGGATACAGGACGGCTTTTCAGGCTGTCATGAGGCATACAGAGAAGCTATGAACGCCCTGGGGTACAGTCATATGGGAGACAGAAGCAGCATTCACTATATTGCGGACGAGGAACGCGTGACGGCGCTTGATATGTCCGGTATGGAGGACACGATTACAGAGCTGGAGAATTTGATCAGAAGCGGGACAAGACAGGAGCTGCAGCAGTATTTGGAGGACCTGTTTGAGGCAATGAGCGGGGAGAAGGCGCAAATAAAGCTTAAGTTTCTTATGATGCAGATGTTTTCCTCCATATTCCGTATTGTGTATGCTGTAACGGATGAGATGACCCTGATGAGAAAGCTTACTCTTTTGGATGGTTCTTATCAGGAAATGAGAGATCAATTTATGTCTGTCTGCATGGAAGCCAGAGAGCTGGTCAATGCAGGAAAGAAGAAAAGCAGTCAGATTATGTGTGAACAGGCTCTTCATATAATTGAAAGGGAGTATGGGGATCCGGATTTGTCTCTTGTGGGAGTCAGCAGCAAGATAAATGTAAGCCCTAATTATCTAAGCGCCCTGATGAAAAAGGAAGCAGGGGCAAGCTTTGTGGATCTTTTGACTCGAAGACGGATGGAAACGGCAAAAGAGTTGGTTATGGGAACCTCCATGAAGGTTCGGGAGATTTCCGAAAAATGCGGATACAGAGATCAGCATTATTTCAGCTACTGCTTTAAAAAATACTGCGGTGTTTCTCCAAACACTATGCGCCAGGTCTGAAAATGCTTAAGTAACGAAACGATGCCCCTCAAGGCGTGCAGAGGAGTGTAACCATGAAAAAAAGCAGACTTTCCCTTCCGCATATTATCACAGTGCTGGTGGTTGTACTTGTAACCATCATTATTATAGCCGCCGCTTTTGTGTTTATGTCTGTGTATGTAAACAGTATGGAGCAGAGCGCCGCTACCAGCAGTGAACAGACAGTTGTCCAGGTATCCAACACAGTAGGCAATTACATCGATGATATGAAGGAGATTATGACGTTCATCGAGGAAAGTTATAAAATGGAGAAAAATGAAAGAGAGGATACTCTGGAAACTTTGACAAGTGTGCGCTCCGATCTGGTTGCCATTTATATTTATGACGAATATGGCCGGCTTTTGGACGCATATACCGGAAAATATTCTTTGAAGGAAAATTATATGGTAAACCTTTCCTATGTGGAAGCTCCCGCATATGAAGAGGATGCCATATATATATCAAAGCCCCATGTGGAATCCATGCTGGTGAATGAATATCCCTGGGTGGTATCTGTCCTCAGGGAAATAGAAGGTGAAAACGGAAGCAAGCACAGAGTGGTAATCGATATTCGCTTTTCTAAAATTTCTGATTATGTTGATGACGTGGGAATTGGTCAGCATGGCTATTGCTTTATTACAGATAAGGATGGGGATATTATATATCATCCTCAGCAACAGCTTATTTATTCCGGCTTAAAAAGTGAACCCACTGCCAATGTGATAGGAAGGGCGGATGGCTCTTATCAGGATGGCGAGGTTATTTATGCCGTAAAGACTCTTGACAATTATGACTGGAGGGTGGTGGGCGTCAGCTATATAAATGAATTAGTGACAGCCAAGGAAAGAGAGGTTCTCGGCATTGTCATTCTGATTCTGGCGGTTATTTTTCTGGTTACTTTGATCAGCAGCTACATTATGTCCCGCATTGTGTCCAAGCCCATACAGAAGTTGGTGTATGATATGGGAGAATTTGAAAAAAATGCGGCGGATTATTCCTACAGCGCGGTGGGAGGCATAGCGGAGCTTCAGTCCTTGTCCCAATCCTTTGAACATATGGTAAAAAGGATTCAAAGTCTGATGAATAAGGTAAGACAGGAGGAAATCACTCTGAGAAAAACAGAGCTGAAAGCCCTGCAGGCTCAGATCAATCCTCATTTCCTGTATAATACTCTGGATTCTATCGGCTGGCTGTGTGAGGAGGAAAGAAGCGCGGATGCAGTGGAAATGGTGAACGCTCTTGCCCGTCTTTTTCGGATCAGCATCAGCAGGGGACATGAGCTTATTACCATCGAAAAGGAGCTGGAGCATGCGGCAAGCTATTTGAAAATACAGCAGTTCCGATATAAGAATCAGTTTACCTATGAATTTCAGGCGCAGTTGGAATGTCTGGAGTATTACTGTAATAAGATTACCCTGCAGCCCATTATAGAAAACGCTATTTATCATGGACTAAACAGGATGGTGGACGAAGGACGCATTGTGGTGAGGGTTTATGGCGATGGCCAGGATGTTGTCTTTGAGGTGGAGGATAACGGAGTGGGAATGACGGAGGAGCAATGCCGGGGCATCCTGAACAAGGAGCCCGGAGACACCTCGGGAATCGGCATTAAAAATGTAAACGACAGAATCAAGATTTATTTTGGGGAAAGCTATGGTATACAAATTCAAAGTGAGCCGGACGAGGGAACCAGAGTTATCATCCGTATGCCGAAGCTGAAGGATCCGGCAAAGGAGGAAAAAGAGAGAAGTGACGGAAGGAAAAGAGAAGAAGAGCCGGACAGGGGCCATTTTTGAAAAGGGGAAAATATTTTTTTGTTTGTGTCTGGCAACGGTATTAGGAATTAGCCTCTGTGGATGCGGCGGAAGAGCGGAAAACCGAAAGCCTTATGTGGCCATCATTACAAAATCCACTACAAGCACCTTTTGGAAAACGGTTTTTGCGGGAGCTTCGGCGGCGGCTACGGAATATAATCTTGATATTACCTTTACGGGACCTGAAAAAGAAGAGGATTACGCCCTTCAGAACCAGATGGTTCGGGATGCCATGAACAACGGAGCGGAGGTGATTGTTTTTTCCGCGGTAGATTATAACGCCAACGCAGATGTAATCAACGAGGCGGCGCAGAGGGGGGTAAAGGTAGTAATCATAGACAGTGACGTAAACAGCGATATGGTGAGCTGCCGGATCGGCACGGATAATGTGGAAGCGGGCAGACAGGCTGCACAGGCTGCTCTTGCGGCTCAGGAAGATGAGCTGTATGTGGGTATTGTGAATTACGATGTAAATTCCGCTAACGGACAACAGAGGGAGCAGGGATTTCGGGAAATTATGGAGGAGGAAGAACGAGTTAAGGAGATTACTACCATTAATGTGGTCTCCACAACAGAGGATGCCAGGGTGGGAACCAGAGAGCTGATTTCAGAAAATCCTCGGATCAATGTGATTGTCACCTTCAATGAATGGACCAGTCTGGGAGTGGGATGGGCGATCAGAGATCTGGAATGCAGCGATTCCATCCATGTGGTTGCATTTGATTCCAATGTAGTATCCGTAGGAATGCTGGAGACAGGAGAGGTGGATGCCCTTATTGTGCAGAATCCTTATGCCATGGGATATCTTGGAGTGGAAGCGGCCTCCATGCTCGCCTCAGGAAACAATGTCCCGGAAACAATTGTAAATACTGCTGCTTTTATTGTGACAAGAGATAATATGTTTGAGCAGGAATACCAGAAAATATTATTCTTCTTTGACTAAAGAGGATAATTTTTCTAACCTTTTTCGTAAATAATTGTATATCTTTTCCGGTTTCTCTTTTTTATAATAGGTTTGTAAACAGATGAAGGGGATCTCCCTCATCAAAACAGACTTATTAAGGAGGTATGCTTTATGAAAAAGCTATTGGCAGTTGTCATGGCCGGATTGATGACGCTGGCTCTTGCGGCCTGCGGCGGCACAGGAGGAAGCGATGAGCTGAATGTCGGCGTATTTTATTACACTTACAGCGATACATACATTTCCAGCGTACGTACCGCACTTGATGCAGAGCTCACAGAAGCAGGCATCACATTCCAGAACTATGACGGCAACAGCAACCAGACCACACAGAACGAACAGATTGATACAGCTATCGCTCAGGGAACGAATCTTCTGATTGTAAATATCGTTACATCAGGCTCCGTGGACGCTTCCCAGGCTATCGTTGATAAGGCTGAGGCAGCAGGAATTCCCGTGATTTTCTTCAACCGCGCGGTAGAGCCTGACGAAGAGGAGGGCGTAGTTCTGGGAAGCTATGATCAGTGCGCGTTTGTAGGAACCGATGCTCCCGAAGCAGGACATATGCAGGGACAGATGATCGGAGACTATGTAGTGGCAAATTATGATGCAGTTGATTTAAATGGGGACGGCGTAATCAGCTACGCAATGTTCATGGGGCAGCTGGGCAACGTGGAAGCTATCTACCGTACTCAGTACGCTGTTGAGGATGCCAACGCAACATTGACGGCAGCAGGCTATCCGGAGCTGGAATACTTTGACGCTTCCAATACGGATAAATATCAGGTTGACCAGGACGGCAACTGGTCCGCAACCGCAGCAAACAACTATATGACCACTAACCTGTCTCAGTACAATGAAAGCTCAGGCAATATGATAGAGCTTGTTATCTGCAACAATGATGGAATGGCAGAGGGCGTTATCTCCGCTCTGAACGACAGGGGCTATAATCTTGGCGACGGCAGCAGCACCACTATTCCGGTGTTCGGCGTTGACGCAACCGACGCTGCAAAGCAGCTGATTGCGGACGGGAAGATGACAGGAACCATTAAGCAGGATGCGGAAGGCATGGCAAGCGCCATTGCTCACCTTACAAAGAACGTTCAGGCAGGAAGCGAATTAATGGCGGATACGGATAGCTATAACATTTCCCCTAACGTAAGCAACAAGATTTATATTCCTTACGGAGTATATACCGGAGAGTGAAGCAGTAATTGAAAGTATGATTTGTGGACTTTTCGTTGGAATAAATTGATAAAAAGCGGCTGCTGCTATTGCGGCGGCTGCTTTTTCGCTGATAAAGCCCGGATTGTGGGAAGGATTGTCGGCGGAGATTTCTATACAGACAGTAAGGAGGACGCGTATGGAACGGGAAGTGCTGTTACAGATGACGGATATATGCAAAGAGTTTCCCGGTGTAAAGGCTCTTGACCATGTCTCTTTGACGGTAAAAAAGGGAACGGTGCACGCGCTGATGGGGGAAAACGGCGCCGGCAAATCCACGTTGATGAAATGCCTGTTTGGGATTTACAGCAAAGATTCCGGCAGCATCCTGCTGGAAGGGAAAGAGGTAAATTTTAAAAATTCCAAGGAAGCGCTGAACAACGGAGTTGCCATGGTTCATCAGGAACTAAACCAGGCGCTTAAGCGCAACGTGATGGATAATATATGGCTGGGACGTTATCCCAAGACGGCAGGCATTGTAGTCAATGAACACCGAATGTATGAGAGCACCAGAAAGGTTTTTGAGGAACTGGGAATTTCAGTGGATCCAAAGAGAATTATGAGCACTATGCCTGTGTCCCAGAGACAGATGGTGGAGATTGCCAAAGCAGTTTCCTACAACAGTAAGGTAATTGTGTTTGATGAGCCTACCTCGTCCCTGACGGAGGAGGAAGTTGAGCATTTGTTTAAAATTATTAATATGCTCCGTGACAGAGGCTGCGGAATTATATATATCTCTCATAAAATGGCGGAAATCCTCAGAATTGCCGATGAAGTAACAGTAATGCGGGATGGCACATGGGTGGCTACGGAGCCTGCGGAAAAGCTAACCACCGATCAGATTATCAAACTTATGGTGGGAAGAGAGTTGACCAATCAATTTCCGCCAAAGACAAACAAGCCAGGGAAGGTTGCTCTGGAGGTGGAAAATCTTACAGCAAGATACTCACTTTTAAAAAATGTGTCCTTTCAGGCGAAAAGAGGGGAAATTGTGGGTCTTGCGGGCCTGGATGGTAGCGGACGGACGGAGACTCTTGAGAATATTTTTGGTGTTGCTACCAGAAAGGACGGCGTAATCAAGCTGGACGGCAAGGTGGTGAACAATAAAAATGCGAGGGAATCCATTAAAAACGGATTTGCGCTTTTGACGGAAGAAAGAAGAGCCACAGGTATTTTCGGTATTCTCAACATTCAGGAAAACACAGTGATCTCCAGCTTGAAGAAGCATAAAAAGGCAGGTTTTTATTTAAGCGAAAGATCCATGGAGAAGGATACGGAATGGTCCATCAATGCTATGCGGATCAAGACGCCTTCACAAAAAACGAAAATCAGATCTCTGTCGGGAGGAAACCAGCAGAAGGTAATTTTGGGAAGATGGCTTCTTACGGAACCGGAGGTTTTGATGCTGGATGAGCCTACAAGAGGAATTGACGTGGGTGCAAAATATGAGATTTATCAGCTCATCATTGATCTGGCCAAAAGAGGAAAAGTGGTTCTTATGGTATCCTCGGAAATGCCCGAACTTTTGGGCGTGTGTGACAGGATTCTGGTTATGAGCGGCGGAAGGCTTGCCGGGGAAGTGGATGCAAGAAATACTACGCAGGAGGAGATTATGGCTCTTGCTGCAAAATATGTATAGAGGAGGATGCGTGTATGAATCCAGCGAAACTTTTTCACAGAAAAATCGACGGTATGAAGCAGAGCTTTGCCAATTATAAGGAATTGGACGCCAGGGATAAAAGAACCTTCTGGAAGGAATTCCTGCTGAACAATGCTCTTTATATTTTGCTGATTATTGCGATTATTTACACTTATATTCAGAATCACAATTTTCTCGGAGCTCCGTCCATTGTAAATATCATCAGCCTTTCTGCGGCCAACCTTCCCATTGCCTGTGGAATTGCAGGGTGTATTGTACTGACGGGTACGGATCTTTCCGCAGGGCGTGTTGTAGGTTTGACGGCATGTATCACGGCATCTTTGATGCAGTCCGTTGACTATGCAACCAAGATGTTTCCTAATCTTCCCGTTCTTCCGATCCCTCTGATGATTCTGATTGTGATCCTGGTAGGCGGAATCGTGGGATGGGTAAACGGCTTTTTCGTTGCAAAATTCCAGCTTCATCCCTTTATCGTTACATTGGCCACGCAGCTGATTGTATACGGTATTCTCCTGATGTATATTATGATTAACGGCAATAACGGACAGCCCCTGTCGGGCCTGGATCAGCACTTTAATGACGTGGTCAAGGGGAGCATCATATCCTTCCAGGCAGGAAGGGCCAGAGTGGCTATTCCAAATTATGTATGGTTTGCCTGCGTGGTAGTGATTTTAATGTGGTTTATTTGGAACAAAACCACATTCGGAAAGAATATGTTTGCAGTGGGATCCAATCCGGAAGCTGCAAAGGTTTCCGGCGTTAATGTAATGAGAACCACTATTCTGGTACATACGCTTGCAGGAGCAATGTACGGTATTACCGGCTTTATTGAATCCTCCCGTATTGGTTCAAATACTGCGGCTACAGGTCTGAACTATGAATCCGATGCCATAGCGGCCTGCGTAATTGGAGGCGTATCCTTTGTAGGCGGTACTGGTAAAATCAGCGGCGTCGTTATGGGAGTATTCCTTCTGCGTATTATATTCGTGGCTTTGAATTTCCTTTCCATTAATATGAATATGCAGTATGTGATTAAGGGACTTATTATCTTGATCGCCTGTGCTATTGACATGAGAAAATATCTGGTGCGTAAGTAAGCGCGGATAACAGCCAAACCCCAGACAGCAGGAGGACAGTCGAATGCAGGAAGACAGACAGAATCAGGAGCAAATGCAGGAAGGGCAGCAGCAAAGACCCAGAGGGAAATGGTTTGGAAGAGGGATTTACGGCAGCAAGGATGTGCCCATCCGCATTTTAGATGGGGTTATCGGAGCCATGATAGTAGCGGTGCTCATAATGGTGGTATATTTTACCATTAATGGTGGATTCCAGATTACTTTTGACACGCTGGGAGGAAGTCAGGTAGAAGCACAGAAGCTCAGGCATGGCGAGCTGGTGTCAGAACCGGAGGAGCCCTATAAGCCGGGATATGACTTTCAGGGCTGGTACGTTGAGGCTCAGGGAGAAGAAATTGCCTGGAATTTTGAAAGTCAGGAGGTCGCAGGGGATGTAACCCTGTACGCAAAGTGGATCCCTGCCCAGATTACTGTGAAATTCGATTTAAACGGCGGCCTCAGCCAGACGGGAGCTTCCGAGCTTGAGCCCGTCACGGTGACCTTTGGAGAAAGCTATGGAACGCTTCCGGCTGTCTCAAAGGATGGCAGCGTCTTTGTCGGGTGGGAGTATGATGGAGAAATCATAACGGCTGATACGACGGTGCAAATGACAGGGGAGCATGTACTGACAGCGGTTTGGGAATAATGGAACATTGGATTAGAGTTGCGTCCCATAGGAATGTAAATAGAATTTGATTGGGAATCGGTATGATATAAGTCACGCCGATTCCCACTTTTTTAAAGCGTCTTTTTCATTCACTTTTATTCGGCTTCATGCACCAAAACACCAGGTTCATCAAAACTACAATTAGAGCAACAACACCCATGGACACCCAAAATCCCATATTCAGTCCCCACAAGGTAATTGTCCCAAATAAATCAATCCAGATCTCAGTCCAATTCATTTTAAATCCTCCTACTATTATATAAAGTCATAGTCTTTCTTTACCTTTTCTACAGGTTCGACTATGCTATTTTAAGATACTGTG
>CALWRA010000036.1 GCA_944383825.1 uncultured Acetatifactor sp.
AGGTATAACACACTAGACTTTCCGGGGAAAGTCGTGTGCCAACAGGGATGCTGCTCGCCCCTATTGGAAACCCAGAGCCAAAGGGGCTGCGCCCCTCTGGACATCCCTCGTTTTCGTCACCTATGAATATGCAAACCTGCACCGCTTGTACATTTCACAACCTCCGAAAACACAAAGCTCCCACTGACCTCATCCCATGATGGGCGAAGTCAGTGGGATTTTCTTTCGTCGCAGAAGGTATTGCTACCTCTGTCGCAACGATTAGATTATCTTCGCATATGTTTTTCCAAGCAGCGCATCAAAGCCGAGTGACTGGTACATTTGCTCGTCACAGGGAGCACAGCAGACGGTCAAACTTGCAAGTCCCTGCTCACAGCTCCAACTCTGAGCGGCTTGAGCAAGCATCCTTGCTATGCCTTTTTTGCGGAACACGGGCTCCACATAAAAGTCCTCAAATACACCTGTGTCCGTACAGGCAAAAGTGGAGAAGTGCTTAGCAACGCTGCACATACCAATTGCACGGTAGCCACGCTTGGCAATAAAGAAGGTAAGCTTGCCTTCTTTGATGGCTTGTTGAAGCTGTTTCTGCTTTTCTTCCGTTAGTAATTCTTCCTCGATGTCCTTTTTGAATCCGTTTTCCAATTTCTTGAGCTGCCAGTCCTCTGGATCAGCGAGGACTTCCACAGTAATCGGAATGTTTTCTACCGGGGGCAGGATCATAAGAGGTTCGCCCCACTCATCGGCGCCGTTCTCGATAAAGCCGACGCTTTCCCAGAAATGTTGCCGTCGCTTATCGCCTCCATAGTTTAGTTCCGCATAGAGTGCGCCGTGTTCCTTTGCCCAGTCCAGAAGTGCTCCGGCACAGTTTCTGCCGGTACCGACGCCCCGAAATTCCGGATAGACACAGAATTCCATGATAAAGCACTTTCCGTCCTCGGAAGTGAAGATTACCGGCATGGCAAAGCCGATATCCTGTCCATCCTGATGGAAGAACAGAAAAAAGCAGCGATCCTGCGGCCTGTCGTGAATCTTCATCATGTGCCCATGATATCCCGAACTGAGGAAGTGTTTCAGAGCTTCGCTGCCGTGATCTGGGAAGATATCCCGTTTGTGGTAGATGTGAAGCTGTTCCCAAAAAGTTGCAACATCGTTTTCCGTGACTGCTTCACGGATGGTAATTTGATTTTCCATTTTGTTTCCTCCAAAATTTGATTCGGAGGGTTAGGAAGCGTGAACCCTCCATACACGATTTATATTCATAATTAAACCACCCTTTCTGTAATAGATTTGTATTCAATCACCAAAATGGTGTTAATACCCTTTATTGTACCTCTTACTTTCGAAAAGTCATTTTAACCTAGTCCTTTTCATTTTAATTAAATCATCCTAAAATACTTCAATGCCTCCATAATCGCCTTTCCCTTTTCCGGCGGACACTGAGGCTGTTTCGCATCCTCAGACTTCGGCTTATTATAATTATCCCGTTCGATAATACCACACTTCCGCTTGACCTGAGAGATATACAGGCTGGACACCTTCAAACCGTGCTTTTCCAGTACATAAGCCTTGATCTGCTCATAGGTAGCACCTTTCTGGAAGCCGGACATATCCATATCCTCCAGCGAGAACTCCACACGAACTTTCTTCGAGTCGATTTCTCCCTTGGAAAGCAAAACAACCGTTTCCACATTCCCCGTCCAGGGAAACTGATCCACCGCCACTGCCCTGTCCACGCAATATCCGCAGTTCAAAAATACCTCCAAATCTCTGCCAAGGCTTGTGGGCTTACAAGAAATATACACAATATGCTCCACTCCATAAGCAATAATTTTAGGCAACGCTTTGGGATGAATGCCATCACGAGGGGGATCCAGAATGATCAAATCCGGCTTTTCCTCCATCTGTTCCAAAACCTTAAGCACATCACCGACAATGAAACGACAGTTATCCAGACCGTTTTCCAGAGCATTTCGTCTGGCAGCCTCCACTGCTTCTTCCACAATTTCTACTCCCACCACCTGCTTTGCGGCAGGCGCCATAAGCTGGGCAATGGTCCCAGTACCACTGTAAAGATCAAAGATTGTCATATCAGGTTTTCCGTCTTCCCCCTTTCCAAGCTCCCCAATATATTCTCTCACGGTATTGTAGAGTACCTCCGCCCCATGGGTATTCGTCTGAAAAAAGGAAAATACGGAAATCTTAAACCGGAGGCCCAAAAGCTCTTCATAGAAATAGTCCCTGCCGTAAAGAAGCTTAACGCTGTCTCCTTTTACCACATCTGCAGGAGAGTCGTTGACAATATGTAGTATTCCTGCAAATCTTCCCTGCAGCTGGTCGGCCGTCTGGAGCTCAAGCAGCACACGGCTGAATTCCTCTGCCACGCCTGCCCCTGCACTACTTTGGAATTCTGTTTCTTCCAAATCCGTTTTCCCTCCCCGGGGATTCTGGGAGGTAGTCACTAAGGCCGCCAGAATCTCTCCTGTTCCGGATGCTTTGCGCACCAAAAGGTGACGCAAGTATCCTTTATGAGTCAGCCTGTGAAAAAAGGTAATTTCCTTCCGTTCAAAAAATTCCCTTGCAGTCCGCAGTATAAGTCGATAATCCTGATCTACAATTTTACAGTCGTCCACCGTCACTACATCATAAAAGCTGCCCCTTTTATGCATTCCAAGGGACAGAGGACCAGCCTTGTATTCATCTCCAAAGGAAAATTCCATTTTATTGCGGTATTCGTAGATTTTAGGGCTTGGCTTTATTCCCTCAAACTGCCAGGGAAGTTCCTGAGCTGTAAGCGCACCGTCAAGAATCTTTTTTACCTGTCTTTCCTTAATGCGAAGCTGCTCTTCATAAGACAGGGAAAGATATGCACACCCTCCGCAAACACCAAAATGGGAACACGGCCGACCTGTCTCAAGAGGCGACTTTTCCAGCACCTCCAGCAGACGGCCCTCCGCCTTCCCATTCCTGACTTTATTAATGCAGAACTTTACATTTTGTCCGGGCAGGCTGTTCTTCACGACAACGGTTTCCTCCCCCGTTCTCACAATACCCTTGTTGGGGAAATCCACCCGTTCCACAATACCTTCATATACCTGTCCTTTTTTCATGCCGCATCCTTTAATCCGTTATTTTCCGCTCTCATCTTCAAAGAAATCGTCATCCTCTTCCTCGTCTTCAAAGTCGTCCTCAAAATCATCCTCGAAATCCTCCAGATAATCAGGAGTAAAATAACGGTACACAGCATAGGCAATCGCAGCAACTGCTGCTACCGCGCCCACAATGGCCAAAACCCATAAAATGACATTACATTTCTGCTTATCCTCTTTTTTACCCAAAAAATCGTTAATTTTAACCATATCCATCATATTCTCCAGTTTGCTCATAAACATACCTGCCTTTCTCGGAAATTAATTATAGGATACCACATTCCAGCAAAAATTACTACAATCTTTTCAATTTTGCAAAAGAAGCATACATGATTTTCTGTCCTGCTTTTTCAAAATTTACCGTTACCTTATAATCCCGGGGCTCTCTGTCAATTTTCAGCACGATGCCATCCCCGTATTTTATATGCTTTACCCTGTCGCCCACCCCGTATTCCAACTCTCGGGGCGCCTGGACGGACGCGCCCTTGGAGATTCCCGCCAGACGGTTGAGACTGTCAATCCCTCTTGCAATATATGGCTTATCCGCCTTTGCTGTAGCTTTGGGCTTTAAAACCGCTTTGGGGCGGAAATCGAACACCTCAGGAATTTCCTGTCTCAAGGAGCTCTTTTCGGAAGCGAGACTGTCCAAAAGCTGTGGGGGAATTTCTCTCACAAACCTGCTCACAGGATTATACTGGGTTTCCCCTCTGATCATACGCGTTTTAGCGCAGGTCAGCGTCAGCTCTTCCTTGGCTCTCGTAATACCCACATAAGCCAGGCGCCTTTCTTCCTCCAGATCAGAAGGATCATCCGACATAATCGTAATATAGCCGGGAAACAGGCCATCCTCCATCCCAGCCATATATACAAACGGGAATTCCAGTCCCTTTGCGCTGTGAAACGTCATCAGCAGCACTCTGTCGTCACTCCCATCCACATTGTCAATATCGGCTACAAGAGCAATTTCCTCCAAAAATTCCGAAAGGCTTGGCTCATCATGCGTATCTTCATAGGCTACGGCCTTGGTAATCAGTTCGTCGATATTGGCCAGCCTGTCTCCAGCAGATTCCTCATCATCATTCCTTAGGTACTCCTCATAATCCGTACGTTCAAGAATGTATTCAATCAGCTCTCCGATGCCGGAGCTTTCGGCTTTATCACGAAGCTCGCGTATCATGTCCACAAAGGTCGCAAGCTTTCCCGCAGCTTTTCCCATACCGCTGATCTTGTCCGCCTGCTCCATGGCCTCAAAAAGACTGATTCCATACATCCCGGCATAGGCCGCCGCCTTCTCCACGGTTGCCGGGCCAATGCTCCTTTTAGGAACATTGATAATCCTTCTGACAGCCAGATCGTCCCTTCCGTTGTCAACTGTTTTCAGATAAGAGAGAACATCCTTAATCTCCTTTCTGGAGTAGAAATTCACACCGCCCACCACATTATAAGGAATCCCCTCCACAATCATCCGTTCTTCCAAAAGCCGTGACTGCGCGTTGGTTCTGTACAGTACTGCAAATTTCCCGTAGCCGACCTTTTCTCTCTTTACCCGACGAGCCACATCGCCGGCAATAAACTCCGCTTCCTCAAAGGCATTGTCAAATTGCCGGAAAGATACCTGGCTTCCCGCTCCCTTGTCTGTCCAAAGAGATTTTTCCTTCCTGCCCACATTGTTTTGAATCACCGAATTTGCGGCTTCAAGAATGTTCTGAGTTGAACGATAATTCTGTTCCAGCTTAATTACCTGAGCCTCGGGATATACCTTCTCATAATCCAGAATATTGCGAATGTTGGCTCCTCTGAATTTGTATATGGACTGGTCGTCATCTCCTACCACACAAAGGTTACGGTACTTATCAGCCAAAAGGCGAATCAGCTCAAACTGGGCTGTGTTGGTATCCTGATATTCATCCACCATAATATAGCGGAATCTCTCCTGATAAGAATTCAGCACCTCCGGACAGCGTTTGAAAAGCTCCACAGTCTTTACGATAATATCGTCAAAATCAAGTGCATTATTTCGTTTCAGAGTTTCCTGATACTCCCTGTATGCCTTTGCAATCACTGCCTTATTATAGTCCCCTGCAGCCTTCAGCTCATATTCCCTTACATCCATAAGCTCATCTTTCGCAGAGGATACGGCGGCAAGAAGGGCTCTTTCCTTGTAAATCTTTGTATCCATATTCAGGCGTCTGCATACTTCCTTCATCACCGTTTTCTGATCGTCCGTATCATAAATGGCAAAATGGTTGTCATACCCAAGCCTGTCAATATATCTGCGCAGAATCCTCATGCAGGCAGAATGAAAGGTGCTGACCCAGATCTGGTCTGCACCAAAGCCCACCAAATGATCCACTCGCTCCCTCATTTCCTGAGCTGCTTTGTTCGTAAATGTAATTGCCAGAATATTCCATGGATTCACACCCATTTCATCGATCAGATAGGCAATCCTGTGGGTCAGCACTCGAGTCTTTCCACTCCCTGCTCCCGCCAAAAGAAGAAGCGGTCCCTCAGTCTTCATAACCGCTTCCTTCTGCTCACGGTTTAATGTATCATATATACTCATACTGTCTCCTTGGTTTTTATTTAACGGTTTCAGGAACTCTTCCTCTCCCCAACCCGGCAAAAATTCCATGTCCTGATATTAAATTCCACTATGGAGCTGTCACAGTAGGCACACTTTTTGGCTCCAAGCCCGGAAACAGGCGCTCCGCAGTTTGGGCAATTCAGTCCCATACCCTTTTCCCCTGTTCCTTCCACCACATTCCTATCCTGAATATAAATCAGTTCCACATCGTACCTGCTCTGCTCAGGCCGAATATCTGTTCCTTCCAAAATGCTTCCGTTTTTTTCCAAATAGTGAACATATTGTATAGCAGACTGGAAAATAATACTGCACCTGCTCTTCTCCCTAATATATTTATGTATCTGTGTTCTGTGCAGCCGGACATCCTCAAAATGCTCAAGAACTCCCTCCTCTCGAAGCATTCTGATTCTCATATTCAACTCTTCTTTCAGCTCCTTGGTCCCCTCCGTCAAAAGCTCCGCATTCCCTGCGTCAATACTTCTCAAATATGAAACCAGCACGTTTTCCGCTCTTCTCTTCATTTCTTCATAATGAAACTCCGGAAAATCTCTTACAATAGAGGGGAGATAAAGGCTGGTAGCCGAAGAGACTGATTTCGGAGCGTTTTCCGCCTCCATTCCCATATTCCGTATACCTTCTGAAAGAGATGAGGTTCCGAAGAGCATACCTGAATAATATTCCACTTTCTCTTTCATCCTGTGAACTGCATAAAAAAGCAATCCAATGCTTATCAACGCCAAACAAAATATGATAATTATTCCAACAATTTTTTCGTCCACTTTTTCATCCTCTGCACACTGCAGCAAACGCCCCGCAGTATTCCTGCGGGGCAGCCGACTTTCCTTTCAGGAAACATCTGCAGCCGCAGATGTTTTCATGCAGTATTCATATAAACAGGTCCATCCCTTTACTGTTTATCTGACTCATCGAAGGCATCTCCGCATTCCGGGCAAAATTTTGGAGGATGCGCCGGATCCTCCGGCTCCCAGCCGCATTTGTCACATTTAAATAAAGGGGCTCCTTCCGGTTTCTTTGAGCCGCAGTTCATGCAGAACTTTCCTTGATTTACAGCACCGCAGGAACAGGTCCACCCTGCCTGGGCCGGCTTGGGCTGGCCACAGTTAGTACAGAATTTTCCCTTGTTGTCCGTCTGTCCGCAGGAACAGGTCCAGCCCAGCGTCACAGCTCCCGGAGCGGTTTGGGTTCCCTGTACTCCCATTCCTTGCTGCGTCTGGTGATTGACCTGCATCCCCATTCCTGCACCAATGGCACCCATTGCTCCAGTCATACCGCTCTGCTGCATCCCCTGCTGGTTCATCATGACATTTCCCATAGCATCCGCCATATTCAATCCCATAAAGCCCACAAGATTGCCGCCCTCGTTCTTTGCAGCGCCCACCAAAGCCTCCGCTCTGGACCTGTTGAGAAGCGCCTGAGCCATCCTGCCGCCTGCATAGCTGGCTTCCGCCTGCATATCCGAAATTCGTTTGGCATCTTCCTGGGGAATCGTTGCAGAGTTAATGCTCACATTTACCACCTCAATGCCCCGCAGCTCCCTCCACTGCACGGAAAGCTCCTCACGCAGAGCATTGGATATTTCCACACTATGAGCGGGCAAATTGCTGTAGCGTACTCCCATAGCCGAAATCCTGGCAAATGCAGGCTGCAGCGCATTCAAAAACTCCGACTTCATCTGTGTCAAAAGCTCCGTCCGACTGTAGCTGTCTGTTACGTTGCCCGATATTTTTGTATAAAAAGTCAGAGGATCCGCTATTTTGAAAGAATACTGACCATTGCACCGAACGGAAACATCCATATCCAAACCAATATTCATATCAAGCACCCGAAAGGGAATGGGATTTGCCGTGCCAAATAGATTATTCATAATTTCCTTTGTGTTTACAAAGTAAACCCTCTGATCCCTGGCCGCATTGCCTCCGAAGGTAAAACGTCTCCCCACATTACGAAAGGTCTTTTTGAGGCTTTCTCCCAGATTGCCGTAAAAAAGGCTGGGCTCCGCAGAAGCGTCATACACAAACTCACCTGCATCTGCACAGAAATCGGTAATCTCTCCCTGATCCACCAGGAGCATACACTGACCCTCATTCACGGCAATAACCGATCCGTTGGTAATAATATTATCAATTCCCTTCGTGTTGCTGTTTCTTCCCTCCGTAATTCTTTTTTGACCCTTTACAAGAAGAACGTCATTGGACAGAGAATCGCAGTAAAAATACTCTCTCCACTGATCTGCCAGCATTGTGCTAACGGCGTCTTTTGCCGCTTTAATCAATCCCATTTGCTTATCCTCCGGTTTTACAATAAATCTACTATCTCTTCTACCATTTTAACAAATTTCCTCATGGCGCTCAACCTTTTTTCAGAAAATATGTTTTTCAGATTTATTCTTTACAAACAGATTATTTTCTACTAAACTGAGAGAGTACGCATCCGCTGTTACAAGAATTTATCTATACAAAAGGAATGATGTTTTTATGGGTAAAAAGGCTACAAAGGCCGCAGATAACATGTATTATCTTGCGCGTTCAGAGGCGGCAAAGGAAAATGACGCTTTAAGCAGCCGCGAAAAAGCGGCTGAGCTTCTCGGCATTGACCGCACCAGACTTGCCAGAATAGAGCTGGATACCATCTCCCCTTATCCTGAGGAGGTAGACGCTATGTCAAAGGTCTACAACACTCCTGAGCTATCCAATTCCTACTGTGCAAGAGAATGCCCTCTGGGCCGCAATAACGTAAAAGAAGTAACCATCGATGATTTTGATCGGCTTGCCCTTAAGGTGCTGGGTTCCCTGCGGGATATCGACAGTCTCAGGGCCTCTCTGATCGCAATCTCTGAGGACGGCGTTATCGAGGAAAACGAGCAAAAAGCATTTCAGGCTATATTGGATTCACTGGAAAAAATAAGCACAAATGCTAATGCCCTACGTCTTTGGGCCATAAAAAATATCCGACTGAGCGGCTCCTAGAGCGCTGGCCGGATATTTTTATTCAGTACTTATTCGCTTTTGACCGAATATCTCATTTTTAGGGCATGTTTCTTTCAATATGCCTTATTTTATTGCATTCTCCGCAAATTCGGTAGTCACCAGCTCCTCATAAGGCACCTGTTCCTCCAGAACATTGGAATCCTTCAATATGTTTTGCAGTAGCATAAAGGAATCCTCTTCAAAAATCAGATCTTCCTTCCAGGTATCTTGACTGTGATACCTCTCCACAATTGTAGTCAAGGTGTCCAGATCCGTTTCAGGAAACTGAGGGGCAATGACCTGTGCAATTTCCGCCGCAGTATGGGAGGCAACATAGTCCATTCCCCTTTGCAGCGCATTCGTAAACGCCTGCACAGTATCCTGATTATTCTCAAGATAACTTTTTTTAGCAGAAAAGGATGTGTAGGGCACATAACCGGAATCCTCCCCCAGAGAGGCAACCACGTGACCATCTCCTTTCTCCTCCAGCAGGGTGGCGTGAGGCTCAAATTCTACGGTATAATCCCCCTGCCCCCCGGAAAAAGCTGCCGCCGTGGAGCCGAAATCAATACTCTGATCAATGGTCAGATCCGTTTTCGGGTCGATGCCGTTTTTGTTGAGAATATACTCAAACACCATTTCCGGCATCCCCCCTGCTCTTCCTCCCAACACTGTTTTCCCTTTCAGCATATCCCAGGAAAAATCTTGAACAGGCTCTCTGGATACCAGAAAATTTCCTGCCCTCTGGGTCAGCTGCGCAAAATTCACAACATAGTCCTGTGTTCCGCCTGCATAAGTATAGATCGTACTTTCACTACCCATAAACCCGATGTCCGCTTCATCCGTAAGCACCGCGGTCATGGTTTTATCCGCTCCAAATCCTGTCACCAAAGTCAGATCTATTCCCTCATCCGCAAAATATCCCTCCTCGATGGCAACATACATAGGCGCATAAAATATGGAGTGTGCAACTTCATTCAACACTACCTGTGTATTGTCTCCCGAACCGGAATCCGTACTGCCGCAGGCGGCAAGCCCAAAAGCAGCCATAAGTACTGCCAGCGTCCCCGCACCGGCTCTTTTCATAAATTTCTTTTTCATAGGATCTCCATGATTCATGTTGCTTTATCCTATGAAAACCACTGAAAAAATGTGCCTGGCATATTTGTAAACTTATTTTAAAGATTTGGCTTTTCCCGGCTATTGCCTTATTATTCTCCTAATATTCTCAGAATTTCCGTTTAATATCAGCTCATATGGGAATCCCACTTCATCTAACATCTGAAAAGATGCGTCAAAACGCCCAATATCGCAGCAGACATGGCTGTCCGATCCCAGAAGAACTGGAACATCGTATTTTTTGCAGGCTTCCAGCATTACCGCAATATTTTCCCGTCCACCCTTTCTTGGAGATAAGGGATGCAAGGATGAGTTGTTTACCTCCAAGGCCACCCCCTCTTCCGCTGCGGCTTGTACAAGCACGTCGTAATCCAGCGGGAATCTGGAATCGTCCGGATGCCCCAATATCTTTACAAAAGGATTTTTCATGGCATTAACGGAGGCTCTGGTATTTTCCTCCCTGCTTCCAGGCTTTACACAGGGAACATGCATACTGGCGATAATATAATCCATTTTTTCCTGCAAAGCCTCGTCTATGTCCAGGCTCCCCTCATAATCCATGATATTTGCCTCAATTCCACACAAAAGTTTCAGCTCCCCATATTGCCTGGGAATTACTTTATAATTGGAAAAGAAAAAAACATGGGGGCCTCCCGGCATTGCAGGCCCGTGTTCACTCAGCCCAAGATACTTTAAGCCCGCCTCTCTCGCCGCATCTATATTCTCTTTCAGAGTACTGTACCCATGGCCGCTGGCCATAGTGTGCGTATGCAGATCCATAATGACTTTCATAAAACTCCTCTTTCCCGGAACGTTTTTGCTTCTCATTTTCTTTGCATTTTATTTCTTCTTCACTTCGCCCTTCTGCACATCTGCACCGTTCTCTGACGCAGTCATCTCATCCACCAGCTTTTCAATCATCAGTTTTTTTATATAAACGTCCAGAGCCAGCATACAGATAAATGAAAAAGTCCGCAGAAATTCTGATTTCTCCTCGGGCGCATCCTGAAAGGTCTCTTGGGATTTTCGGTATTTTTCAGTCACATCAGCCTTCAAAGCCTCAACCTGCTCTTTTTCCATGCTGAACACTTCCCGGTAAATGCTTTCCAGGTCAAACTCTTTTCCATTTTGAAAAAAATGCTCTGAAACGGGAGAAAGAAGAGCCTGTATGTCATTAATGGACAAAATATTTTTATAATAATAAATAAATATCAGAAGCAATACATGCTCCTTTGAGTATTTCTTTTTTACAGGCGGAGGAAGCAGTTTATTTTTTGCATAATTATTAATCATTGTTTTCGTCAAAATCTTATCTTCTTCCGGATATCTTGAGGCGCTGCGAAGCTTTCCATCCATAAAAGTAGTAACCTGATCCATATATAAGTCTATGTCAGGAATATCCTCCGGTTTGATATATTCAATCCTGTCCAGACTTGCCAATATACTGCTCAATAAATTGTCAGAATCAATCGTCATGTATGTTCGCCCCTTCCTGCTTTGCAGCTCCTGTCTCTTTTGAAACCACATTAACTTTATTATATAGTATTCAATACTACATTACAACACTTTATTTGAGAATCTTTTTCCTGTTTTTATTTTTATTTAAGGAATTCTTTCCCCGGGCCGCTTTACTTTATAACTTTAGTATGATAAAATGACCTTAATTGGGGCTGTAGAACTTTACAGCGTAAAAGCAGCCAGAAAGGTGTTTCACATATGAACAAAAAAATAAAAACAGAAGCTGTGGATTCCTTGTTTGACGCCATTTTAAGTCTGGAGAATCGGGAAGAATGCTACAGCTTTTTTGAAGACCTTTGTACCGTCAACGAACTTCTTTCCCTGTCTCAGCGTTTTGAGGTGGCCGCTATGCTCAAATGCCGGAAAACCTACCTGGAAATAGCAGAAAAAACAGGAGCCTCCACAGCCACTATAAGTCGTGTCAATCGTTCCTTAAATTATGGAAACGATGGTTACGAACTTGTGTTTGAAAGAACTGGTAAGCAATAATGAAACGGCCTGTTCATGCTAGCATTGATCAGGCCATACCATTTCCAACCTGAAGGCGTTTCAGTCTACTCAATAAACGAATGGCTCATAATATAAAATACTTCCTGACTTGCCTGATGCTTCTTTTCCATTTTATCCAACTTATCATCATACCGTTGCGCCTCTTCCTCATCTATAGCCATCACAGAACTCTCCCGGTAAACCCATTTTTTTCCGTTCAGCGCATTTGGCACCAATTCTTTTACCAGCATTGCCGCAGGATATTTTCCGTTTTCAGTACATACATTATATTTTTTACAGCTTCTAAAGCCGCAGCTCGCATAATTGGCAGGGCTTCCGAATATGACGACCGTATCATATCCCAACTCTGCGGCCCGCGCAAGGGAATACTCTATCAACGTTTTTCCATAACCCCTTCTTTGATATTTTGGCGTAACGCACACAGGGCCAAAAGTGAGAATATCCTTTTCCGTTCCGTCCTCAGCCGTCAGTTTCGCTTTTGTGTACATAATATTTCCAATGACTTCACCCTCCAGCTCCATGACAAAATCCAATTCCGGTACAAAATCCTCATGGTCACGCATAATGTGCACCAGATAATGCTCTGCACAGCCCGGTACATAGACGTTATAGAAAGCTTCTCTCGTGATTTTTTCTACCGTCTCATAATCAGTTCTCTTCTCATTCCTGATATGAATTCCTTTTCTCACTTTCAACCCTCCAAAATATTTTCCAATCATTTTCCCCATAGCAAAAATGCCACAGATTATTTCTAATCTGCGGCACGGCAATCTGCTGTAAGAGAGCTTCCCAAAGCCATGCCTCTTTTGCCCGTTTATTTAATGTCCGGCGACCACATTACGTCGTTTTTGCTTTTCTCTGTTTCCTGCACCGAAGCAGCCTTTAACTGCGCCTCCGGAATTTCATCTTTCTGAGTTCCCTCTTCCGCTTCCCGCAGAGCCTCCTCTAGAGCAGCCTTTGCTGTTTTCTTTCCAGCACGGACTGCTTTGGGATTCGGCTTCGCCTTTTTTCCCGGAATCTCCTGACTCATATCTATTCTTCCCTGGAATACGGCATGCTCGTCAATCACAAGCACTTTGGTCGAAATATCTCCCATCACTCTGGCCGTAGACATCAGCTCCGCCTTTTCCGGAGCTGTCACATTGCCCATCACCTCGCCGCCAATCATAACAGCCGCCGCTGTTATGTCGCCGTTCACGGAACCTGCGGCACCGATAATCAGTGTTCCCCCCACTCTCATGTCCCCATTCATTTTTCCATCCAGCCTTACGGAGCCCTTCGCAGTAAAATCTCCCGTAAACTCTGAGTCACTCCCAAGCAGCGTGTTAATTCTAATTTCAGCATCTTTCTTTCCCAACATAATCTTCCTCCTTAATAAATCTCCGGTTCTGCGCAAAAGCCGTCCTGAAAAAGCTCACAGCTTCAATGCGTCAGCCGCTTATGGCAAGCATATCCATGGGATTGATATACGCCCCATCCTTCATCATCTGATAACCCAGAGTAGTATTCTCTTCCCCGATTAAAAACAGCGTACTTCCCTGTACCACCGTATCTCCCTGGTTTACCATTACATCTCCCTGATTCCGGTAGATCGTCACGTATCCGTTTCCGTGATCCACCCAGACATTATGCCCATACTCTCCATCATCATTGACGGCCGTGACCGTGCCGCTTGCGGCGGCTACCACCATTGTGCCCGCAGATGCCGTAAAGATACACATAGGATCGCCTTCCGTGACCTCATCCATAGACGCCGATCCCGTCAGCGGAAATTCCGATGGCAGGCTTTGTCTTTCCAGCTCTGCTGTCAACTCACTTTCACTCTGCGTCTTTTGATTTACAGTGTCACTCAATATCTGGATCTTCTCATTCTGACTTTCCAGCTGAGCTTGCAATGCTTTCTTTTCTTCCTCCAATCGGCTGATCTGATCTGTCAGCTCCGTATTCTGCTGATCTACTGTTCTCCATGTACCCGTCCATATTCTTTCCTCATAGATAAAATAGCCTATAAAGACTCCCAGAAGAATACAGAGAACAATCACCATTGTCTGAAACAGCCAAGGTTTAATCCGAAACTGCCGGACTTTGGCGTCAACTGCATCGGATGCAACAATCACCACATGGTTTATCTTCCGTTTATGCTTTTTAGATTCCATACAAAAGTCACCTCCGGTAAACTACATTATTTTACCACAGGTAGCCGCACACATCAACGATATGTTAACATTTTTGTAACATTTTTCCAATGGATTTCCCTTATTTAAATTATTTTACAGAAAAATCAACGATAATTATTGTATATTTTATACAAATATGCTTCTCATCCAAATATGTAAATCCATGGCTCCTTGTGCAAGAAACTCCTTCCTTATTATGAATTCGGCGACCTGAAAATAAATAAAAATCTACATAATCACAGACCCCTATCATTGAACCTTGTACCGACCTCCAAAAGTTAGATCCAAAATCATTTGATTTAGAGCAGGTCTTATTGACATGCCCTAAAACTTATGTATAATGCAGATATGGGCAGAAACCGGAAAAGCGGCTCTGTCCATTCGTAACTATTCACAAATTTTATATCAGTTTTTGACGTTTACACAAAACTTGAAACGGTCTCAGGAAAATCCAGGATGGATGAGTCCTGTTCCATACAGCCTTTGTCTCTTGGCTGCATAAAAACGGCGTAGCAGCTACAAACTGCCACGCCTGAAAAGTCTAACTTTTTGGGTCACCTCACCTTATCACAGGAGGCTTATCAATCGTTTTATTTTTTAATTGTCTGCACGGCAGAGAATTTTATTTCTTTTTCTTTTTATACAAGATGAAAGCTCCTGCGCATACAACTGCGGCTATCACAACCGCCGCCCCTATCATGAGCGCAGCCGGCGCCGCAGCGCTTTTCTCTGCCGCACTCTCCTGCGGCTCCACGCTCTCAGCCTGGTCAGCCACTTCTTCCGCTTCCGCTCTCTCTACCACCGCATAGATG
>CALWRA010000037.1 GCA_944383825.1 uncultured Acetatifactor sp.
ATGTTAAACAGGGCCATCATCAATTCCAGCCCATAGGTGACAACGCCTTTGGCAATGGCAAACCGGATGAACAGCTTGAGCGCGTGTTCCGGCTTTTTGACCTCTGTAAAATTTCATTAGAGAACATATAACAAAATGCCCGCATATCCGAAGATACAAAGGCATTGTATAATTTCTATCAGGCACAGAGATAGTTTTTCATCTGCGCCTTTATCTTTTCTCTTGCGATAATGACCGACCTCCGCACCGCCTGCGGTGTGCAATGCTCCATTGCTCCAATCTGATAATAGTTCAAATCATATTCATAATAGAGCAGAAAACGCCGTTTTTGAATTTCTGGCAAGGTATTGATTGCCTTATGGAGCAGTTCCGCCCGTTCTTCTTCAAGAATAACTTCCTCGATACTTTTGGGCAGTCGTAACGCCCGCCAGTTCAAGGTTTCCTCCATAATTTCTGAAAACTCTCTGTGGCGGTAATCCCACCCCTCTAATTTCCGTTCATCAAGTTCCAATCTACGGAACGCCATATAGAAATCATACGGAACGCACAACTCTTGAATCTTTCCCTGCCCGTCCCGAAAACTGATATGGTAACTCGTTCCGTTTTCTGTCACTACCTCTCGAAGCCAATATGACCTTTTTGGTATTGCCATCGTCTTGCCCTCCTGCTCAATAAAAATAGGTGAGAGGTTTTTGTCCTCTCACCCAGTAGCCCGCAGGAAACAGCAAGGCTTTAGATACTATAAGATTTTTCTCAACTTTTTCCTCAGGTGGTCTAATCTTGCATAGACAGCACCCGTTGTCAAACCGACAAGCGGGGCAATCTCCTTTGTAGAATATCCCTGCATTTTCAGCAGGACGATTTGCAGAGTACGTTTGTCTACTGTAAGCAATGCACGATATAGGTTTTCGTTTTCGATTTCATCAAGCATATTCGCAACTGTATCAGCTTCAATCGGTTGTTCCAATGCGACTGTTTCCTCGATGTATTCTCCGACATTATTCAAGCGACAGTAAAAACGCCTGTCAGAATTAAACTCTGCTCGGTCATAGGTGTGTAACTGCTCAATGATATATTCGGGTACACCATAGTTCCGTAAAATTTTTTCTTCAGTTTCTTTCCAGATACGCCATTTACGTTCTTCTTTTCCGTGGTTGTATGCCACTATTCCTTACCTCCAATCTGAATTTTTAAAATTGTTAAAATTCAGATTGAAAGGTGGTGAACGACAATGACAGAAATAGAAATAAGCAAAAATGCACCCGAAATTCGGCATATTCAACCGAATAACAAGTGCATAAGTTGTTGTATCACTATATATCAGAAGTATTAGTTCTATTTTGTAGACAATAATTTTTTGCGAAAATGCAAAAAAATTTTTTAACCGATTACCTCCCGATAAATGAAAGGCAATGTAAGCATATATTCGCTACTCAAAACAAGTAGCTGTGCGGCAGCGTAAGACCAACACATAAAAAATCTCCCCAAACTCAAAACGGGTTTAGAGGGTTACATTGTTATCGAAGCGACACAAAACAGCCCACCAACATACCGTTTTTTATTCGGTGGGCTTATCCCAATATAGGAGAAAAAGCCGATGACCTATGAGATATATCTCACAAATTCATCGGCTCTGCGTCTATGCGTCTGGCTCTTTGATAACAATTATTTGCATTTCTTTAACACTGATTAAAGTTTCCTGTTTGCATTTCGGACAATAAAGAGGAAATTTTTTCAACTCTGTATCCTTCCGTATTTGTAACCGTGTTTTATTTCCACATATGGGACAACGTATCCATTCCATTTCACTATTCATCTTCATAAGACACCTTATCAAAATACTCAGCATTCTCTTTGATTAAAAAAACGCAAAATATCAATTCAATCATAATCATAATGATAGTCAATAGCTTAACGGAAAAAATCATACCGACTATAAGCGAAGTAATAGGTATCAATATTGCAAATGTTAAATATACTTTAGACTTATAGAGCCAACTATACGGTAGTAGATGTCCGCCAAAAATGATAGCAACAATCATCAGCATTTTTTCTGGCACAGCAGTAAATGCCCATATTGCTATTAACAGATACAATATTTGATTTACAGTAAAAATTATCCCCAATACAGTTAGTGGATTTTCTTTGCTTTGAAAATCTATTTTTAAAAATTTTGAAATTACAAAAGCCGTGGGGAGAAGTAAAGCAAAACAACAAAAGGAAATTAAATTCTTCTGTTTTACACTAACCTCCAAATACTGAACACCAAAAACCATACCCCACATCAATACTGATGCGATGATAAAATGTAGTCCTCTTTTTTGTGAAGAAATACACCTTCTCTTCATTTCATCTAATGTTTCAAAGCCCTTTTCTATCTCCATAAATCCGACCTCTTTCTTAATATTAGAACTCTTTTTTCTGTATCTTTTTTGATAGCAAATAAGAGGCTACTATAAATAAGAATGACAATCCTAAAACACATAAGACAAATATTGTCATATTAGATTGAAAATATCTGATGATACGAATTATTTTCTGATAAAATTCTTGATTTCCCATAAGATAATTTATAAGTGGAATACCAATAGCAAAACAAACGATATAGGGCAGTATTGACATAATGCTCGCCTTTGTATATTCAAGTTTGAAATAAAAAGGATATTGAATACTGATGAATAATATTGCTACAAATACGGATATAGCTAAAAATTGTATTCCATATTCCAAATTAACAGTTCCTTTTGTAATAACGGAAAGTATTATAAAAAGAACAAAGGATATAATGGCAGTAGTAAAAATGACGATAAGAGAAAATAAGTATCTGCTCAATACATTCGCTGACTTTTTGATTGGTAAAATACCATAGAGCTTATTAAAGTTGCTCCTTTCAGTAATTAAAAAAACAACATTCAGCATAAAAACAATGAAAGTCAAAGTTACCATAATACTCATTCCTAAATCTGCAACTACTCCTAAGATAATAGGAACAAGAAGAAACGGAAACATAAATTTTGTTAAAGGCTTCATTGCATAGAAATCTAACATAATCAAATGTCTTATCATAACGATTTCTCCTTCCTGTCTATATGAATTAAGATTTCATCAACGGCTGCTCTCTCAACAACAATTTTGTCGGTTATATATCCCATATCCGTTACATTCAATAGTGCTGAGAAACCCGTTTTTCCTTTCCGCACCCCAATCAATTTTTTATCTAATTTCGGTGTTAAATCTTCAATACCACCTTTTACAATGCAGTATTTTTCAAATAACTCATCCTTCAAGCCTGTATAAAATACTTTTCCATTGTTTATGATTGTAAGATAGTCTGCAATCTTATCTAAGTCGGATGTAATATGTGTGGAAAAAAGGACACTATTATTCTCATTTTCGATATATTCCAAAAGAATATCCAATAATTCATCACGGGCAACTGGGTCTAAACCACTGGTAGGTTCGTCTAAAATCAAAAGTCTTGCCTGATGTGATAAAGCAACTGCTAAACTAATCTTTAGCTTCATTCCTTTCGAACACTCTTTTATCTTTTTCTTTCTATTGAGATTAAATTTATCTAAATAAAATTGGAAAGTCGTTGTATCCCATTTCTTGTAAAAAGGTGAAACTGCTTTTTCTACATCAGTTATTTTCCAATCCTCAATAAAATACAAATCATCAAAAACCACAGCTATGTCTTGTTTAAAATCATAATTGTTTGTAATATCATTTCCGAAGATTTTAATTAGACCATTTTCTTTTTTCAATAAATCAAAAATAAGTTTAATTGTCGTTGTTTTTCCTGCACCATTTTTACCGACAAGTCCCATAATAAAACCTGTTGGCAGAGAAAATGACACGCCATCTAACTTAAAATCACAAAAGGTTTTTGTAAGTTCACGAATTTCTAAAGCGTTACTGCTCATTTTTTATATCCTCCATCAAAATCCGAATAATATCCAAAAGTTCTTCATCCGTTTTCTTCAAAATCTTGGCACATTTCCATATCTCATAAAAATGTTTTTCTATATCAGACATTATCTTTTCTTCTAAAATATTTGCATTTATTTCTTTTACAAAACATCCTTTGCCTTGAACAATCATAATATAGCCAGCATTTTCTAAATCTGTGTAAGCTCTTGTTGTTGTAATTACACTCACCTTTAATTCTCTTGATAACTGTCTGATAGAAGGTAATACTTCTCCCTCTTTTATTTTTCCAGAGAGTATTTCTTCTTTTATCTGTTCATATATTTGCTGGTAAATCGGAATATCTGACGAGTTCTGTATAATAATTTTCACTTATCCACCTCCAAACAGCTCACTGTTTATGCTCACTATAAACAGTATAATCAATCATATAATTTTTGTCAAGTAAACATAGTTTTATATGATAAGTAGATTCTTCATCCCCTTCCATCTTTACCTTATGCGTATATGATTTCTCTCTCCACAATCTCTCTTGCACACATCCGTATGTTATTTATCCTCCTGACCCATTCAAGCTGATTTTCCGCCTTTAGCTGTTCCGTGATACCCTGTGCCTGTTTCATCTGCTCTGTAAGCATTTCAAAGCGTTCCTGTGCCTGTCTGTCGATGTCTGCAAGATAGAAATTGAGCCTGCCGCTTGTGAGAAGATTCGTGTATGTAATTCTGCGATATTCTTTTAGATACCGCAAGTGCCTCTGTCCCCAAACACCGATACCTGTTTCTTTTTCGGTTGGTAAGGTAAGGCAGGGGATAAGGTAATCGCCCTGCTGTTCGTATCTGCCGCCCATTTCTTCAAAGAATGATTTTGTCATTGTCGTTTCCTCCATTATCGTAGTTTCATTTTGACTGTTTTAGCTTTTGCTGCTTTTATCAACAGTTCGTCCACACAGTCGGTGTATCTGCCTTCCGCTATCAGCTTGTTGCGAAGTTCATTCAAACAGTAAATCACTAACCGCAGTTCATTTTCATTAAGATATAAGTGATATTTTTTCATTGTCTTTTCCTTTCCGCAGGGGACAGGCTTGCTTCTTGCAAGGGTGCTTTAAGACCTTTGCATGAAATGTCCGTTCCCCTATGTAACCGCCGAAGCGGTAACAGATACGGATAGCCTGCAAGACTTCTCCGCCTGTTTCCGTTCGGTCAAATACCTCGATACGCTCTATCAGAAGATTGAGATTTTCGGCAGTCAGTTCCTGTATGCCTACATATTCAGCCATTAAATCTGCCCATTTCACAGCGTTTAACTGATTGTCCTTAACCTCCTGCAAGGCGTTTTCAAGTGCGTCTATCTGCCTTAAAAGCTGCTCCTGCTCACTCTGATATTTCTCAATCAGACGGTTAAAATTATCATTCGAGATACGCCCCGAAAGAGAATCTTCATAGAGCCTGTCAAACAGCCTTGTCACTTCGTCATAGCGTTTCTTTGCCTGCTTCAGCTTACTTTCGTTAGTTTTGCCCTTACTCCCGTCCTCCTTATCATTCATCTTGACCGCCAAAGCTACCGCCTTCTCCCTGTCCTCATAGGCAATACGGGCGTGATACTGAATATCCGCAAGTACCGCCTTGTATAAATCTTCATAGTAAATGCGGTGGTCTGTACAAGACTTTGTATTGTGGGCGTAGGTGGTGCAAACATAGACACGGTTTCTGTCCCTGCCCCAATACCGCAAGCCTAACGCCTTTCCGCAAGTGCCGCATTTCACAAGTCCTGCAAAGGGGGATATGAAATGTGACCTATCCTCACGCCTGCGGCTTAAAATCTTTGCGTTTGCTCCGTCAAAGATTTCCTGCGATACAAGCGGCTCATGGGTATTTTCCACCCGTATCTGCTCGGCTTCGGGTACTTTTTTACTCTTTCCCACCTTGAAAATGCTCTCCGTCTTGCACATCACGGAATGTCCGAGATAAAGGGGATTCGCAATGATGTTGCGGATAACCGTATGCGACCACTCGTATTTATTTTCAGGATTTTCAAAGCGTTTGGAATAGTCCTTTTCTCCTCTTGAATGAAGCCACCAAGAGGGGCAGGGTACTTGTTCCCTGCGGAACTGCGTGGCGATTTTATGCGCCCCCATTCCTGCGCCTGCAAGTTCAAAGATACGCTTTACAATCCAAGCGGTTTCCACATCGACAATCAGTTTATTGTGATTGTCGGGAGCTTTCCGATAGCCGATGGGGTTAAAGGAAGTGCGGTAAAGACCTGCTTTTGCCCTTGCCCGAATGGAAGAACGGATTTTACGGGAGTTATCCCTTGAATAAAATTCGTTCATCACATTTTTCAAAGCCGCTATATCATTATTTTTGTTGGCGGTATCCACACCGTCATTGACAGCAATATACCGCACATTCTTCATCGGGAAATAAATCTCCGTAAAGTGTCCGACTTTCAGATGGTCACGCCCCAGACGGGACAAATCCTTTGTGATAACCACATCAATCCTGCCCGCTTCAATGTCATCGAGCATACGGTTAAAGTCTGGACGCTGAAAATTCAAGCCGCTCCAACCGTCGTCCACATAGACCTCCACCACAAGAAAGCCGTGTTCCTTTGCGTACTGCGTGAGCATTGCTTTCTGTGTTTTGATACTTTCGCTGTCGCCTTGCAGCATATCGTCTTTGGATAACCGGCAGTAAAGAGCCGTCCGTAATACACTCATCAGCTTGCCTCCTTTGTCTTTGTTCTGCCCCCATTGTATTCAGTATCTTTTACAATCTCAAAGGTACGGACAGAGGATTTCCCTCTCCGCACTTCATTCACAAGCAGGGAAATAAACATTTCCCGCATATCTCCGCCGCCCGCATAGACCGCCTGCACAACAATGCGGGGGCGTGTAGCTGTTCTCGCCATAGGCAGATATCCTCCTTAAAAACAGGGAAAGGGAATGTGCGGACACACTCCCTTTCCCGAAAATCTTTATTCTGATAACTCGTCTTTTAACGCCGCAAAGAGCGTCTGTACCTCTGCTTTCGTCAGCGTAATGCCTTTTCTGCATTTCTCACGGGCAGGGGCAAAGCTGCGGATATCGTATTTCGGCTCTGCGCCGTTCCATGATATGAGGTTGAGTTCCTTTGTATAGCCGCTGTCGCTTTTCGATAATACAGCGATTTCCTTCACGATTTCATACTGGATTTCTTTCATTTTAAGACCTGTCCTTTCTGTATTTACCCGCCGAAAAAAGAAACTTTATCGGCTGTCACGGTTTCGTTTTCTCTGCAATTCACGCTCCAGAAGTCGGATAATCGTATCCGTCATCTGCTTTGGCGTTGTCCCTCTGGGGAAATATTTCCGCAGCTTATCCATTCCGATTTTGACGGTTTCTTTCTGATTTGCCTTTTCCTCCGTCATAATCGCAAAGATGGTATCCATATCCAGCCGCCCCGACTGGCTAAGGCTTTTCATACGCTGTGCCTGTGAAAGAGAGGGCGTGGCTTCTTCGCTCTTCATCGTAATCAGCAGATTTTCCTGTTCCTCTTTCCGTAAAAAGGACAGTTCCACCGCAGGCGTTAAGGAGATTTTGTTCTCGTCCACCATCTGCAAAATCGGCGGTATCAGTTCCGTCAGACGGATAAACCGCTGCACCGTGGTCTTGCCTACGCCGAAGCCCTGCCCCACAATATCGTCCGTCCGCAACTTCGTCCCAAGTTGGGACGAAGTTAAATCGGTACGGTATCCCTGCCGCTTCATCGCTTCTAATTTCATCTTGTAGGCAAAGGCACGTTCGCTCGGTAGGATATTTTCCCGCTGAATATTGCTGTCCACAAGGGTAATAATCGCCCTGTCACGGTCTAAGGGCAAAACAAAAGCAGGGACGGTATCTATCCCTGCAAGCTGTGTGGCACGGACACGCCGCTGTCCCGCAATCACTTCATAACCGTCCCCGTCCTCTTTCGGGCGGGTAATAATCGGCGTTACCATACCAAACTCCTTAATGCTTTCTGCCATTTCTAACAGCAGTTCGTCCTCCACCATCCGAAAAGGATTGTCGGGGAACGGGTGTAAATCTGTTACCTTTAAGACGGTAAATTCCTGTTTCTTCATTCTAAAACCTTACCTTTCTCTTGATTTGTTTCTGCCCGATTTCTGTATTTCCGCCAATACTTCGGGCGGTATCTTTTTGAGCAGGCGTTCCATCTGGCTGTTGGTACGCTGCAATTCAAATATCCTCTGGTTGGCTTTCTGCACTTTCAGTTCCTCCGCATATTTTTCATCACGCATACGCCCCGCATAGTCGGCTTCCTCCCCGATTTTCGCTTTTAAGCTGTCGATATAAGACTGCTGTTTCTGGATTTCCTTTGAAAATTTCTCCGCATCGGGCAGCCATGAAGCCAGTAATCCCAACGCCTTATCCCGCTTTTTCCCTGCGTTAAAGGCGTTGATATCGGACAGAGCCTTGACGATTTCATCATACTGTTTATCCAGTCGGGCAGCCGCTTTGAATAACCATGTTGGGATGTGTTTCCGCTTGGTTTCCATTGAGGACTGCCCCCGTTCCAGTTCATTCCACCGTGCGGACATACGCTCATGGTAGGCGGTCTGCCACTCGGACAGGCTCTTCTGGTTTCCTAAAAAGGCTTTTGCGGAGAGCCTGCCCTCTGGCGTTATCGGCACAAAGCATAGGTGCATGTGGGGTGTTTTCTCGTCCATGTGCACCACAGCGGAGAGGATATTTTGTTTGCCAACACGCTCGGAGATAAAGTTAAGCGCCCTCATAAAATACTCCGTCTGCTCGGCTTTTGGTAAACTGTTCATAAACTCTGGCGAAGCTGTGATAAGCGTTTCCACCATCATCACGCTGTCACGCCGCACCTTACAGCCTGCTTCAGCAATGCGGCGGTTTATCTCTTTTTTGTAGGTGTAGCGTGGCGGCGGCACAAGATGATAGTTGTCCTTTGAGCGTTCCACCTCTATATCTGGATTGCTCTTATAGGCTTCTTTCTTGCGTTCATTGTGGCGTTCACAGGCAGCCACAGAGCCAGCCTTGCGTTTCTGAAAACGCAAAATTGCATAAGGCATACTCGGTCATTCTCCTTTCTTTTTCGGCGGGTAATCCTCCTCTGGGTGACAGCAATGACAGCAATGACGGCAGTTTTGGGATGCCCCCTGCGGCTGTCACTGTCACCGCTACGCCGACACGATTCTTGTATCCGAAGCGGAAAGCGGAGGATACGCAGGGCGAAGCCCTGCCACTATAAGGGAGTCCAGAGGGAACGTCTGGCACACGCTCCTTGCCTGCAAGGTGTAGTGTGTTACACCCTGTAAACGCTGTCGGAAAAATCTCTGGATTTTTCTGACGCAGGGGTGGCTTTACGAGCCGAGGAAGGCGGGTAATGCCCACGCCTGCACTTAGCGTTTGCGGGGTGTTCTCCCGCAGGGGAATGGCGGTGGGGGTATCCCAACATCGCTGTCATTGCCGTCACCGCTGTCATCCGTCCGTCTGGTCAGCGCAATCTGCCTGCCCTCTTTCCTGCGTCCGTATTGGTAATCAATGCCATTCTCGCAGAGGAACGTGGTGCGGTATTCATTGAGCCACTTGGTAATGACGGCGGGGAAGGTTTCTGTTTCCCCCATAGCCGCTATGAGTTCCGTTGCTGTCCCGTGCCATTCTGTTTTGTCCTGCATAAAATCCACTACCCGAAACAAAACCTTTGGTATGGCTTCTTTCGCAAGCTGCTCCTGCGTCTTTCGCTCCACCAGTTCCCAACTGCAATCACGGAAACGCAGGACAAGCTCCTGATAGGGCGTATCCCTGCCCGTCACATACAGCCTTGCGGTATCGGACGCCCTGTTTTCCCTTTCCAGTACAAAGGTGCTGTCTGCGCTGCCTGTCAGCCCTGTCGTTCCCGATACTTTGTTGAACACATCGCTGTCGTTCTGTTTTCGGATATGGTGGACGGCGATAACCGCAAGGGAATGTCTGTCGGCAAACTCCTTCAGCAGGGAAATATCCCCGTAATCACTGGCATAGGCATTGTCCTTTGACGCTGTGCGGACTTTCTGCAAGGTATCAATGACAATCAGCCTGCTGTCTGAGTAATCCTTCAGATAATCCTCCAACTGGACGATAAGACCGTCCGTTAATTTACAGCTTGCCACCGCAAAATGAAGCCGCCCGCTTGCTTCGTCCGTCACTTGGAAAAGCCTGTCCTGTATGCGGGAGAGGGTGTCCTCCAGACAGAGGTATAAAACATCTCCCTGCGCTGTCGGCATCTCCCACAGGGGCAGTCCCTGCGATATACAGAGGCATAGCTTTAACATAAGCCAACTCTTGCCGATTTTCTGTGCGCCGCAGAATAAGCTCAGCCCTGCGGGCAGCAGACCGTCCACCACAAAGGGCGGCTTTTCAAGCGGCTCATAGAGCAGGGCGTCGGCGTCTGTTGTCTGTAGCTTCTGCATGGGCGTCCTCCTTCCGTTCTCTTTTTCTTTCATACTTGACCATAGGCATTTGACCTCCTTAAAATTTTTATATCCCGTTCAAGATAAACGGGATATGTAATACAGCCCTCCCATACAGTTCCACGCCTTTCATGGGCGGCGTTTTCTCTGTCAATGCTGTGCATGGATTAAGCAACGGGCAGGCTCGTATCATCGCCTGCTGTCCGCTGCGGCAGGTATCCCTCTGGCGGCTGCTATGAAATTTTCAAAGTACAAAGGAACGAAAAAAAGACGGGAGATTTTAACCTCTCGTCTAATAGCCCTTAAGGATAGCCGCTTTTGTACTTGCTGTTCTGATTTTTTGAAAAGGAAAAGCACCTGCTTCACAACCGTTTTTCTTTCGGCTGGTAACAAGTGCTTTCGATTTGATATTCAGTTTATAAGGGGGATGTGTCTATGTTCTCTAATGGAAGTTGACATCGGCAAAGCTGCCGCAGGTTTTCATCACTCCCACAACAAAGAACAGCACCAGTAGCGCCAGGCCGATGGCGCGCACCGCATCGTGGATGTTGACGATGACACTCCAAATGGTGCCGCCCTTGAATTGCTCCGGGCTTTGTGTGATAAGCTGCCAGATCTCCGTCAGGTACTTGTTCCAGGTATCCAGCGCGTTTTGCAGATTTTGTACTACCCAGTTATCGGACATCGAAAAACCTCCTTTCCGGCAAAGTCAGGGGCAGGCCGCAATCGGCCCGCCCCCAGACTGCCGTTTTGAATCAGCCGGTAATCAGGGTCAAAATCTCCTTTGCAAAGGTGATGATAACGCCGCCGGCCAGAGTGAGGAAGCCGTTGGCGCGCTGACTGGGGTCGTGGGACTTGAGCGACAAGCCGACCTGCACGATACCGAAGCCCAGCAGGATCATACCAATGGCGCGGATCAGGCCGAAGATGAATTCGGACAAATTGTTGATGACCGTCAAAGGGTCGCTGGCGGCAAAGGCCGTGGTGGTAAAGCAGCCAAACATCAGCACCAGCGCCGCGTACACGGCAAAGGCGCGCTTGCTCTTTTTGCTCATAGGCAGGTGGCTGGTTTCCTTATTCTGCTTGTTGTTCTTGTTAAACAGTTTCATTTTGCGGTTCCCCCTTGAATTGAAAAATATTCTCCATATCCTCATCGGACAGAAGCTCATAGGTGGTTTCCGGTTCCTGCACATTGGCAAGATCGGCGGGTGTCAGGCGGCTGACCGAAAGACCGGCCACGGCATATTCCGTGCCGCCATGCGTATAAGCAGGCGCGCCGCCGTCTGTGGTGTATTTGACATTGGGATGTTTCAGCAGGTCGTATTTTTCATCCATCAGCGGCGCTTCGCCTCGGATAAAAAGCAACGCCAGATTGTTGTCCAGCATACGGACTTCATCTGGCGTCATCAGTTCACGGCCTGTCAGTTGGTTGTTGGTGGAGTAGCTGCCGGAGTGTCCGGTGCTTTTGCCGTAGGTGTCCAGCCATAGGGTGCTTTTTCCCAGATAGTTCTCGGAGATCAGCTTGTGTGTGCTGGTTTCATTTCCGCCCAGATACAGGAATTCATCGCAGTTACCGATGATGGATTCCCATTGTTTTTCAAACAATGCCTTTAACTGCGCGATGTTCTGGATGATGATGGACACCGAGATGTTGCGGGAACGCATGGTAGCCAGCAGCTTGTCAAAGTCATCCGGCAGGCTCACATTGGCGAACTCGTCCATGAGGAAATGCACCGGTACAGGCAGGCTCCCGCCGTGTTTCCGGTCAGCCGAGTAGAACAGCTCCTGAAAGGTGCTGGCGTACAAAAGGCTCACCAAAAAGTTGAAGCTGGCATCGTTGTCCGGGATCAACGCAAAGAGCGCCACTTTTTTCTCTCCCATGCTGGACAAATCCAGTTCATCCGTAGCAGTCAAAGCCGCAACAGAGGAAAGGTTGAACTTCTCCAGCCTGGATGCCAGCGTAATCTGGATGGATTTCAGGGTCTTGGCCGAGCCGGAACGATAGTCCTTGTAATACTTCACCGCGATGTGATCGGGCGAGCGCATTTCCAGCCGGTCAAACAGCTCATCCAGCGGAGATTGGTAGGAATCATCGTCCTCCCGCACCTCACCGGCCCGGAGCATTTCCATGACCATCGGAAAGTTTTTCTCGTCCTCTGGCGCTTCGTACCAGAGGTAAAACACCAGCGCCAGAAGGAGCATGGAAGCTGCCGTATCCCAGAACGGATCATTGGACTGGCTGCCTTTTGGGGTAGTGGCCTTAAATAGATTCGTTACCATCTTCTGCACATCGTTGTCATTTTTCAGATAGGAGAAGGGATTATAACAATGGCTTTTCTCCATGTTCAAAAGGTCAACGATGCGGATTTCATAGCCCTGCCGTTCCAGCAGGGAGCCGCAGTCCCGGAGCAGTTCCCCCTTACAATCCAACACAAAATACGAGGTGTTGGCTTGGCACAGGTTGACTTTCGCATAGAACCGGCTCTTTCCTGCGCCGCTGCCGCCTACCACCAGGGTGTTCAGATTGCGGCGGTGCTTCCTGCCGTCCAGCCCCATGCGGACGTGCTGGGTGAAGATACGGTTTTGAAACGGGTCTTTGGCCCGGTACTTCTTGTTCACGGCTCTGGCGTCGCCCCATTTAGCCGACCCGTGTTCTTCGCCCCGCCTGTAATTGCGCCGGGACGAGAGATAAATCCCGATCCCCAGCCCATAGGCGGCAATAAAAATGAGGACAGTTTTTACACTGTCCTCACACCACATCAGTTTGAATGGATTGTTCATTGCCGCAGGCAAACCGTTCATAATCTCCGCAAGGCCACCGGAAACAGACGGCGCAATCAGAAGGGCAAACCAGATGACCGGGATCAGCCCCAGCGCATAAAGCCAGGGGCCGCCCGTCCTGTTATCTGGCTTCATCCCGACGCTTCGCTTTCTTGTCTTTTTGTGCAGGGGCGTCAATGGTTTTCAGCAGCACATCCTCCACCGGGCCTGGGTCGCGCTGTTCCTCCAGCATATCGTTCCGCAGCTCATTGAGCGCGCGGATCATGATGCCATGCTCATAGCTGTCCAGCGTGAGTACGACTTTATCCTGTCTTTCCATCACTCAAACCTCCTTTACCGTTCTGGTTCCTTCTGTTTGGTGTCACGGGTCAGCCCCATCGCTCTGGCCATGCGCCCGTTCAGCGACTTGAAGGTTTCCCGCATATCACTAAGGGCTGCCGGGACATCCTCTCTGGGGTCTTGGCCCTTGAAAACGCTGTTCAGACGGGCAATGTCATAGTCTTTGGCGTCAATGCCGTACCGCTTGCAGAGCATATAGCTGACGGCGTAGGCTTTGTAGCCGTCCGCTTCTCTGGAATACCCTTCGTTGTTTCTGGCAAGCTGTACATTGGCAATCTCCAGCGAAACACAGCGGAAGATGTCGGGGGCGTCCATGCCTTTCTTGACCAGGATGGCGTTCTGTTCCTCAGAGAACACAGCACCACGTCCCTGGGGCAGTTCGTCTACCGCCCGGATTTGCACCGGAGAGCTGGCGATCAGCCCTTTCAAAAGCAGCCGGTC
>CALWRA010000038.1 GCA_944383825.1 uncultured Acetatifactor sp.
CTCCAACTCTGTTTTCATTATACTTGTATGTTAAGAATTTTTCACGTCTATCTTGTACTATTTATATTCTACCACCAATGGCAGTGGAAACACTTGGAAAAGAAGTCTTGAACGCATTTCAGCTTAGACCGATTGAACCTGATCAGGTCAATCTGACGCCCAAGCTGATCCGCTTTAACCACTAAAAACCATCTCAAAAATCTGCTGTCGGACTGGAAGTAAACTTTTCACATTTTTTAAAGACGGTCAGTGGAATTCAGTTCTGCACACACAATTCCAGTGGCCCGTTTGCCATGCCCAAAAACAGAAATTTCTTTGGGAAGTTGGTCTTATTATAACAGTTATTGAAGATTTCGGCATCTAAAAACTTATAATAACAATGAATTTTTAAAGGCATGTGGAATTTAACTCTGCACTGGAATTTAAAATTTCAAGTCAGCCACCACAGGAACAAATCCGGAGCCAGCCACGTTGATGGGAAGCACAGAGGAGTCCAAACAGGGACAATATCACAATCTAATGCTGACCGGGTACGATACTGCTGCTAACGCTAAAACGAATCGTGTGGGATTCACTAATTTTGGCGTTTATGATGTGACATCCCAATACGCGACATCTGAAGGTAAGTGGGTCGATATGGCGATCGTGCGGCGGGGAACGGAGGTTACGCTGTATGTAGACGGTATCGAGCAGGATACGCTGACAACGTACAATACGAATCAGGTCCCGAAGGCGTTCAATCTGGGAATGGGAGCGATTGGCTACCGTGGAAATACAAATCCAAGCAGCGCCGGAAAATATATGACGGGAGCCATTGATGATATTAAAATATACGAAGGGGCGCTCACGGAAGCCCAGATAAAGAAGCTTTACGGCATTGCGGATGCAGATCCGGCGGCCTCTTACAGCAGTGTGAACGGAAGGGTTACGGTTACATATGAGAATGCTCCGGCTGTGGCGCCTGTACAGGGGGATTTTGTGTTGAAGGCCTCTGTGAACGGAGGAGAAGCCCAGGACATTGAGATCACAGGTTTTGCATATGATGCGGCCAGAAACCAGGCGGTTCTCATGTATGCGCCCTTTGAGAGAACGGATCAGAAGCAGGAGATAACCGTCACAGTAGTGCATAAAGGCAATGAGACAGCCCTTCCGGCTTTCATGCTATCTGCAGTGTAGTATACAGATGTTAATATTGCTGGAAGTATGGCCGACAACGGAAGCCTGACGGTAAGATTTGACAAGAAGCCTGCCATAATACCGCAGCTATCTGATTTTACTATAACTGTCACGAAGAACGGGGAATCGTGCGAGTTGACAAACCTGCAAATGGGAAATTTTGATTCCCAGACAAATGAGATAACATTCTCCTTTGACAAGCTTTATACGGAAGAGGTGGAGCAGACGGTTGAAATCTCTCTTGCATATCGTGGGAAAGAGGTAAAATCCTCCTTTACCATTGATAAAATGAACACAGAATATTATTACTGGGATTTTGAGGACTTAAGAGAGGATGGTTCCACAGTCATTCCGGAGCTGTCGAACTGGGCTCCCGGAACTCTTGTTACCACAGCGGAAGCGGCGAAACTTTGGATACCGGGTTATGATGGAAACGGTACGGCGCTGAACTTTGATGGAACTACATATGTGAGCCTTGAAAATACGGTAGACCTTAACGGCGAATGGACGTTTTCCGCATGGATTAAGAAGACGGATGCGCAGGGAGAAGGTCAGTTAGGCCAGTCCACCCTAATGGGATCCACCAGCGCTTCAGCGCCAAGTGGAACCAGGCATGGGCTGATGCTGGAGGGATATTCATCGGCTTCCAAATCACTGACGGATAATGTTGGTATCAGTAAAGATGGAGTATTAGATCAGGCTACGGATTATCAGGATCCTGTGGGAGAGTGGGTATATCTCAGTATCGTGCGCAGGGACAGTGAAATGATCGTCTACGAAAATAGCGTCAGAGTAGACACGCTTATACTGACGAGCGGTAACGACAGCCTTGGAATGGGAGCCATAGGAACGATGCAGAGAGGAAATAGCTTCGCGAAATTACTGAAGGGGGCCATGGATGAAATTGCCGTGTATGAAGCGGCGCTAAGCCCGGAGAAAATTAATGAGTTGTATCTGCAGTATACGGAGGAGCCGGGCGACAATACCGGAGATGATAATACCGGAGGAAACAACATCGGGGGCAGCCCTGCAACGGTACTGCCCAAGATGGGAGCAGAGCCAGAAGCGGCAGCGGTGATTACGAATCCCATCCGCAGGCCGGCAAGAGAGACCGGACAAACAGAAGCATCGAACAATGGGCAGGTAACCAAGACCCATGAAAGCACAGGTATCACGCTCTCAGGAGGAATGGAAGAAGACTGGGAACTGGTGGTTGAGATTGTGCAGGCGGCGGCTGAGGGGAACAGCGCAGGCGTGGAAGCGGCACTGGAAGCTCTGGGCATGAAGTATGCGGCCTATGACATCACTCTGTTGTATAATGGCGTTAGGGTGTAGCCCCAGGGAAGCGTAGAAGTAAGGATGCCCATCCCGAAAGACTTTGACACGAAGAGGCTGGAAGTATACTATATCCCGGATGAAGGCCGGGCGGAGGCATTGGACTTTACTGTTGAGGGAGAGTTTGTAGTATTTCTGGCAGAGCACTTCAGCATCTATGCAGTGGCAGAAAGGGCGCAAGAGGAGAAACCGGAAGAAACGCCCGTCCAGCCTGAAGAGATCCTGCCGGAGAATGTGCAGCCTGAGGAGAACGCAGTCCAGGGAAGCGGCACGGCACCAACGGCTGCCATTGTACTGGCAGTGCTTGTGATAGTCGCAGCCGGAGGCGCAGGAGCTTACATCTGGTATAAAAATAGTAGGAAAGAGGAATAAAGAAAAATAGAGCGCAGCCAATGGCAAGGGCGTCATTGTGAGGTAGGATCTGAAGAAAGCCGGAGACAAACTACTGGCCTGTAAAAGTTATCCCGATAGGCTGTGAAGCGTGGATGAGGCTGTAAGACAGACCAAAGTCCGATAACTGCACGGAACGCCGGCAGTAAACGTGGCAGGTATAAGTGGGAAAGAACGTATGAGTATCTGGGAAGGATTGAGCAATAGGAGGTGCCTGAAGGATCTGATGGAAGATACGGATGAATGGCTCTGCTCAGAATCCGTGTGATACACTGGAAACAATGGAAGAAGGCACGCACTAGATATATGATGCTGAGCGCGTTGCGTCTTCCGGAGAGGAAAGTATATGAAATGGCAAACTGTTGGGCAGGAGTGTGGAGAGCGGAGACAATGCTTAACGCAGCACTTACTAAGAAAATTTTAGTGGACAGACTTGGATACCCATCCATGGCTGCCCACTATCTGGAAGTAAGTGTAAACTATTCAACCGCGTAATACCGAAGGGGACGCTACGTGGTATGGAAGGGGAGAGTCAAATCTCCCCTATCCGATTTTGTAACCCTTATTTCAGGGGAAAACCCCCTTGTTTGGATTCGTTCATGCCCTGTTTTTCAGAGGATAAAATTCCGGCGGCTTTCAACTGGCTTAAGTGCTGGGACAGGGCAGAAGAGGTAATAGCAGTCATATGCGTATGGATTGCACCAACAGTGAGGCTGCCCTCCATGAGAGCGCATAAAATAAGAAGCCGGTGTTCATTGGCCAGAAGCTTCAGAAGCTCCGCAATTTTCTTCGGTTGTTTTTCCATTTGGGAGATTCTCCTTTTGATTGTTGGTCTTTCTGTTTCGCAGTCTGCAGATGCCCTGCGTCATTGTTCCCATGGGACAGTAAACGCACCAAGACCTGGGGCGGAAGAACAGTCTCCTGCAGCGGCGCTTCTGCAAATACCTTGTAAGTGTTGTACAGCATGAGGCAGAATATCGTCATAAAGAACGGAAGGAAGCCATAACGGAATAGGGAGCTTCTTAAGAATCTTGGCGGAGGCGTGTTCCGCGACAGTTTCAGTTTTGCTCCAAGCAGTCCTAGAAGTGTCCCCTGCCGCAGTAACGGTTGCAGTAAGCCTTGTTTCCTTTGATTACGGCAGTCAACAGCGGGATGGTGAAAAACAGCATTCCCAGCCATGCAAACAAAATATTGAACAGACCAAGGCACAGATACAATAATTCCCCTATCCACAGATAATCGAACCAGCTTTTTTCTTTTTCATCTTGCGTCCCCCGTTCTATAATGGTGATGACGGCAGCCGGACAGGCTGCAGCGCAGCAGCCGCTGGCTACAATTCTCCGCTAATATTGGAAATTTTTGGTGAAAGCTTCTTAATTAATAAACATCTCTCCTATATTTAAGTATTTGGATATTACTAATATATCTATATACTGTAGAAATGCCAATAGGAAATTGACTGTTCCATGGGCAAAATACAATTGACGTAAAAAAAGCAAAGGGCTATCATGAATATAAGTTAAAATATAGTAAGGAGAATATCATGAACCGCCTGAATACACAAAAGAAGGTGACGGAACCAGTTGCTGTTTCCGTCAGGAACTTTTTGCATTATCTGCTACACTGCCTGATCTGCATTTATATTGTGCTGATTCTGGGAGTTCTGCCCTTTTATTTTACAGATGGATATAATCGCATTGGCACGGATAAGGCTATTTTTTCAGTCAGGTCAGTGTGCACTATGCAAGGCTGTTTACTCCCCTTTTGTTGTGTTACCTTATCTCTATTTTTTTGGCATACCGTCAGAAAAGGAAGAATGGAGCGATATCAAGGGCTGTGTGGGAAAAACTGAAAAAGGATATGTCTATTACGGATGTGTTTGCGGCTTTGTACGGTGTAAACCTGCTTATTTCATATTTATGTTCAGAGTATAAGGATACAGCTCTTTGGGGGACGGACTGGTGGTTTATGGGTTTGTATCCCCAGATAATACTTTTGGCAAGCTACTTTTTGGTGTCCAGAATCTGGATTCCTAAAAAGTCATTATTTTTTCTCATGTTTCCCATATCTGGCGTGGTATTTTTTCTGGGAGTTTTGAACCGATTCGGAGTTTATCCCATTAATATGCGCGCGCAAAGCGCCTAGTTTATCTCCACCATTGGAAATATTAACTGGTATTGCGGATATCTGGTCACAGTATTTTTTGGTGGCATTTTCCTTCTGTGGAGCCAGATAGGGCTGGCCAGTTGGCAGTGGATTCTGCTGGCAGTTTATGCGGCGGTAGGGTTTTGTACTCTGGCGACTCAGGGAAGCAGCAGCGGAATCCTGGCCATGGGAGTGTTGCTCGTAGTGTTTTTTGTTCTGTCGGCTTCTGATGAAAACCAGATGCTGTAGTTCTGGAAGCTTTTGTTGATCCTTTCCAGCACATGCCTGGCAGTATTGGGTATCCGCAGGATGTTTCCTGAAAGGATAACATATACGGAGACAACTTCAGAATTTTTGACAAACAGTATTTTCCTCTTTGTGCTTGCAGCGGCCGCGGCAACAATGTATATTGTAACAGCCAGGATGATTAAAAAAGGATGCTATTTTATCAGACTGTGGAAAAACCTGGCGAAAACAGTGGTTGTTTTTATTTTGGCAGCGGTGGCACTTCTTATCATCCTAATCTGTGTCAACACTTTGTTTCCGGGAAGTATTGGCCCCTTGTCCAATATAGAGATTTTTACTTTTTTTCCTCAGTGGGGCAGCAATCGCGGAGCCACCTGGAGCGCCGGAGTAATGTGCTTTTCAGAGCAAAATTTCCTGCATAAGCTGGTGGGAGTGGGGCCGGATTGTATGTCGTCATATCTGTATGGGGACAGCAGTCCGAAGCTGCTGGCTCTGGTAAATGAACGTTTTGGGACATTGCGTCTTACCAACGCCCATAATGAGTGGCTGACAATACTTGTGAATATGGGGATTCTTGGTTTTACAGGTTATGCGGGTATGATGATCACTGGAATTTTCCGCTACATAGGGCAGAGGAAGATCAATTTTATTGCGGGGGCTGCAGGCTTCTGTCTGCTGGCATATACTGTGAACAATATGTTCAGCTTCCAGCAGGCAATGAATACCCCCACTATGTTTGTGATCTTTGGTATGGGGGAGGCGTATATGAGAAAGAACATGAATGTTTTGGAATGAATCAAGAGAACCTTGTTTTATACTTGTATATTTTAAATCTGCTTATAATTTTCATAGATGCGGTTTTTGGTTCAGAAACTGGACAACAGAAAAGATTTTTGCCGGAGAGATTGCTTTGAAATTTATAGGGAAAGACCGCAACAGCTGTTCCAAAACTGATTTGGAAGAAACCTTTATGCAGATGAAAGAAGATCATATGCGCAACGGGCGGTTAAAGTCGGCATACAATGTCTAGAACGCAATAAAGAAGGTGTATCTATTACTGCGGACGAAAAAAATATACTGATTGTGATGAAAGATATTGAAAAAGCAAAGCAGTTTTACCATGATTTGTTTGGCCTTGATGTGATACTCGACAATGTAGGAAATGTGATTTTAACAGAAGGTCTTGTGCTTCAGGACGAAAAAATCTGGAAGCCTTTGTTCAGAAACCAGAAAGACTTTATCCCTCCACGCAATATGTCAATCAGCTTATGACTCACAGCTGGGGACAGAAGGCGATTCGATTTTATGATTTGGACGGCAATTTGATTGAGGTCGGGACACCAATGAGGTAAATTTGAAGATATGGAATTTGGATGGGTTAATTTATTTGGGTGCATCATACTCATGTGGCTGCCGTTTCTGGTCTGGAAATTTTCATTCCGAAGTGTGGCGGAAATGATAGCCTACTTGTGTGGAAATGTTCTGCTTCTGGCAATGTATTATGTACTGTGGATTTTTTGTTTGGAAAAAAAGAACCATGAAAAATGCAATGGCTCTGGCTGTTATACCAGTAGGTATTTTCCTGCTCAGCGGAATCCTGCTTGGACATTTGCTATTGGTTTTTTTGCTGTTTTATTTGGAATAGCACACACTTACATTTCCTATGTAAATTGCCGCAAAGATTGGTGCCACTAAAAAATGAGAATATTTCTCATGTGATTTCAAACCATTGATTTTTGCTCCTGTTTCTGCTGTTTTTGGTTAGTAATTGCTAACTCAAAAAGGAAAAAAGGAGGATTTCATATGTCATTGATTAATAAGGAAGTAAGCGAATTTTCAGTACAGGCATTTCAGGACAATGCCTTTAAGGCGGTGACCAAAGAAGAGATCATGGGAAAATGGAGCGTGTTTTTCTTTTAATCTGCATTTTTTACGATCCTGCTTATTTTGGCGGTATCTTAACAAACCATGTCTTTCCTATTTCCCCAACAAGGCTTAAATCTTTCATTATGGGTAAACTTCCACTTTGTGCTTAAAATCGTACACAGGGGTAACACAGGCTCTCACAAGGGCAAGAGAAAGCTGGTTTGCCTGTCTGGAAATGATACTTGTGCAATATTACTCGTTTTTGGCTGTTTTATTTGACGCTTACTGTAATTCTAAGATTTACGGAGGAAATGCAATGATAGAATTAAATTCTAAGATTAAGGATGCTCTAATTAAAATAGACTTTATTAAGCGATATGAAGAGTTATCTAATAAATTTAATGCTGAAAGAACATCTTCAAGTAATCGGTTAGTTTATATTGATGGTGAAGAAGTTATGGAGACAATTCAGGATTTAGGCTATTCTCCGCTATTTGATGATAAAGAAAAATTTTATAAAATCAAGGAAGAACAAATTGGAAAGTTTACTTTGGGTGTTCATATTATTCTGCAAGGCGGAATGGTTGATTTGGTTTGGGTAGTCAGAGAAAATGAGGAATTACTTCTTGGGGCTCCTTGGGGTACATATTCAAGGAGACTTATTGATAGCAGTTACAGGATAAAAAAACCGATTATAGGAACGTATGAGGATTTAGAAGAAATTTTGAAAATTACTTTTAAAATGTATGAAGATTTTAAGAGGGTATTAACTGGTAATTAAGCATAGTTTCCAATTGGTTTAGTTTCCTTGATTTTTAGCCCATGTTACAAAGTCATAAATCTGATGGCATAAGGGGCAAAAAAACTTTAAAAAAAACACAGTATCAGCGGTATTTCAAGACCTAAAAGTCATGAAATACCGCTGTTTTTTATCCATTCTTATAAGTCAGCCAGTTGCATCAGCAGGGAAAAACAACACTGCATGCCCATGCGGAAAACAACCGCTGAATAAGCGGATTCCTGTGCATGGATGGCATATCAGACGTTTTTCAAATGTTGATAAGTCAGCAAATTTTGCCGGAACCGCACCAGTCGATTTTTCCGCTGCTGGAAAAGGCAGTGATGTGCCCGCAAAGCAGGACAACCGAAGATTACAGGGAACAAACTATTTTGTTGCCATTCAGATCATTCAAGTGTCATCAAAAGGTTTACCAAGAAATGCTTCTTTTTATGCTTATTATCAGAAGCAGTTGGCTAAGGGTAAAACCAAGCCGCAGGCATTGATATTGATTTCCAGAAGACTGATAGGTATTATCTCAGGAAAACTGTGACTAAAGGCAGATTTTCTGTAGTAAAGACAGAGAAAGCATGGTAAAATTTTAGGCAGTGAAAACCATTGCTTTTGAGAGTGTTGATTTTTTTCAAAGGAAATGGAACTGCCTGGAAAAACATGAGGATTTACACTCGATGTCAAGGGTGGTAAAGGAACACAAGCTATTAACAATAGGTTTTCTAATGATAATCAAGCAGGACGGACTTTCAACTTTACCGTTGAAGATGGAAAGAGCAATATCAAAAATGGTATTCAAGAAGTTGATTTTGTTATTGATATGGATGGTAATTTGCATATTGGAAGAGGACATTCTAATTTGGCAAATGGTAATTCGATACAAGCCATGAATTTTCCAGATATTTTCACAAGTGCAGGATTAATTGTTGATAATACAGGGATAAGTATGAGTGATCTTAGTACATCTATGTCAAACTATGTTATAAGTGCAGATATATTCTACAATGGACCAGTACAATATATGCCTGGACAGAGAAAGGGAAATGTATGGAAAAAGTGAGAGAAATGAATAAAGCAATTTTTCGTGATAATTTATTAATGACAATTTGTGAAGTAATGGGGGAAATAAATGTAGATGAAAAGGTTATTAGATTTAATATTATACCAGTTTATGAGAAAGATAAATCATTCAACGGTTTAGACGATACCATGCGTTTGGTTCTACTAAGTGAAAAAAACGTAGGAAATAAATTGCTCACGCTTGAGGAAACTGTAAAGTTAGTAGCATGGAATTCGCCATTTGTTCCTATTTGGATTAATATTTCATTGAATAGAAAGGAAGAGGGGAACATTATTTTTGATTTTGAAACAAGTTTACGCCTTCGCAAACCATCACTATTGAGGAATGCGGATACTGGGCATGCTCCATTTAAGGCTATTACTAATAATTCAACAAAATCATCTTTGTAACAAATTCAAAATACTTTTCCTGACACTTTCAAATGCTTTACGTTACAATGGCACACATCAGGGGTAAAAGGAGATAAAAATTCTATATAATGCGCAAAATAAAACATTAAATCGGAGATTCACTATGGGATGAAGCTGTCATGGAACATTTCCGATTTTGGGTTATTTGGCAAACTTGACAAAATGGCACTGATGGTATAACAAATGTGTGAAAAGATGAGAATGCTATGTCATAATATATTTTTCCAACGGCTCTGTCGGTGGGCGTTCCCCGGCTTATGCCGTCCATGGACGGCATAAGCCCTTTAACCTGCTACACATTTCGACCCTGAGAAATTTACCCTTTTGGGCTGAAATTCCTGATTTCCAAATCTGTCTAACAAGCTGAGTTTGGTGGAAGTAATTTACTATTACAATGATTTGTATAAAGGTTTGTGCTTATATTTATCATCGATGCCCTGTTATGGTGTTGCATTAATTGTGGAGCTGCTGGCCGCTTTTCTCTTTTTTGGAGTGGCGTGTTATCTTGCTTTATCTGCTAAAAACCGTAAATTGGCAGAGCGGGCACAGGAACTGAATAATAAATTAAAGAATTGGGTAATGAAGAATCAAAATCTGAACGAAAAAGTGATCAGGACTCTTATTAATTATAGTATTGTTTCTTTTAGTAATCTGTATTTGACGGCAGAGATAGGATAAAAAAGGATAATGGACCTAATTGCTTCGCCTGGCAAAGCATTGCGGCTGAGGTGGCGAAAGCAACCTAAAAAAGAAGCTAACTCTTTCCCAATGCGGATGACGGAAAACATTATTGGAGGAACGATGTGTATGAAAGGGAAAAAAGCGATTGTTTCTACCTATACAGTTATGATTTTTCTTCTTCTTGGTGGATGCTCTGCCGGAGAGCAAGAAAATAAAGAGTTACAGCTAAAGAAGGATGAGAATGAAACGAAATTTTTGGCTGCAAAGGAAGAAATGGAAGATACCTTCCCAAATGAGAATATAACATTCAGAGTTTTGGATGGAGACGAAATTACGGTTAGCAGGGACAGACTAAGAGACACGGGAAGAATTAACAACCGTTGGAGTTTAGAGGAGACAGATGCTATGATAGCTCCGCTGCAAGGAACATGGACCACGGATGAATATATGGGCTATATTCTTTCCTATAATCTGCGTAAGTTTGATCCGGGCGCCTATATGGACGAAGACTTAAGGAAAGAGTTTTTTGAGGAATATGAGAGGGAGGTTCGTGAAGCAGAGAGCATTGTGCCAGATATCCGAATTGAAATTGAACCGCTGGAAGAATATGAGAATGAATACACGATCAGTGTAAATAATTATGAAAGTCCGTTTTCTATCATTTTAAGCACGTCAAGAATAAATGATGATTACCCGATTTATGAGGATACAACGACATTATCGGAAAGCTTTTATGTGGAATATCCGGTTGTCTATATAAAATTTTTTGCCCGATTCAAAGACGGGGAAACAGACACATATAAGCCCGCCACAGTTATTGTATCTGCGGATAATCAAGTGATGATATTAATGGATGGAGCATTTTACTCACTGGAGAGAAAGCGGATGTGTGGATGAAGCAGAAATGTCAATGCAGGAATACAATGATTGTATTATAAATTGGGGTGAAGATTTGCAACAAAATTTCAACATTTCTTTTGGCGATCCCAAATGTTCATGTTACAATGGCGCACATCAGGGGTTATTAGTGGGAGAGATTACCATTGAGAACAAGCCGGCGGAATTTCATAAGCTGACGAGAAAGGCCAGACGCTATGTGACAGAAGATCAAACAGCCGTTTATGGTCTGGAGAATGCTGAATTATAGTCAAGAAAGTAGACACAAAAAAGTATAAAAAGTTTCAAGAACTGGCTAAGCATCTTACTCCCAGTATAAGTTCTCCGCTTTGTTTAGAGTAAGCAAATTAAATTTGTCGAACGCAGTTGCATTTTTGGAAAAGACTGCACAACGTTTAGGGAATTCAAGGGCAGCCGGAATGCAAAGGCAGTATACTGGGTTCTCCCGGTCAGAATGGAACATAAGTCGGTAAGGAGCGTTTTGCTTTTCGTAAACCTTCCGAATGGCTGTAACTGTTCCATCAGTCGGACACCCGTCCGACACTGATACTTATGCCATAGTCACACGGGAGGACTCAGGCGATTTTTGTAAGCGCCCAGCCGTTTGTCGTAATCCGCAGGGATATGGAGAAACAAAGACCGTTTTGGTGTAGTTATTTGTAGCCATAAGCAGTCTCTTTCTTTGTGTATGATTTATTGTAACAGGCAGTGCATATCTACATTTTTATTATAGTTACAATATTGCAGTTGAACAAAGTATTTATTATAAAAAACAATATCAAGGCAATTTAAAAGAACATTGGAAACAAATATATCTAAAGACAAAATGTTCAACTGATGAGAGTATGGTTTGACGGATGAGGACATAAAAGTTTTAACAAAGAGATAGAGGAAGTAGAAGCGTTAATTTTAACGATATGATTTAGAATCGTAGGAGCGATAATCATGAGTATAACTGTGAAAAGAGGGTATTCTCCAAATGATCAAAAAGAGTTTGGCAGCAAGTCCATAGATAAATTGCTTAAGGCCGGACGAGACCTGCAGTATTTATTAAATCAAGGATATAATATCAAAGGTGCGTCCACATTTGTAGGAAATCATTACTTGCTGTCTGAACGACAGAGGTTAGCATTGGTAAGAGCAGTTTCATCTGAAGAAAGTGTCAAAATGAGAAAAAATAAGGAAATACAAAGTATTCTTCCTGGAAGTGTGGTAAATATTGATGGATTTAATACAATAATTACTTTGGAAGTTGCTTTATATTAGCGTCGGGTTAAAATAACCATCTAGTGTCAGGCTAAAATAGCCAATCCTAGTCAAATTAAAAAAGCCATTA
>CALWRA010000039.1 GCA_944383825.1 uncultured Acetatifactor sp.
TTAATATATCACAGTGTCTTTGCTTTGTCAACAGCTTTTTTTCTTTTTTTCATCCCCCGCTCTCGGCGGTGGAATTTTATAATAACACAAAGTCTGATTATTTGTCAATACAGTTTTTTTTAAATTACAAACAAATGAAACAAATATACCTCACTTCCTCTAAAATAAAGCAAAATGGGGACATCTGCCTGGTTTTCTACCAAAGAAAATTTATTTCCGAACTGATTTTTTCAAGCCAAACCGCAAGATAATTATGTTCATATATCCAGGTAAGAATCCGGTTCTCCTGTGTATATATTAAAATCTGCTGACTTATCATTCCCATATCCAGCATCATAATGAAGGCATAAATTGTCCAAAGAATCAAAACAGTTTCAATAATTCCAAATATCATTCCCAGCAATTTATCAAACCAGTGTACAATGGGCAGTTTGGAAATAACCTTTGCAGAGAAAAATACAACTCCTAAAAGATGATGCACAATCCCAACCAGACACAGCAGCAGTACCATCACAACCACATTGGCCGTTTCTCCGTCAAAATAACTGTTAACGCCGTTTCCGATCAAGGCAACTACAATACACATTACCACAAGAGAAATCAGGGATATAATTTCCCTGACCATACCTTTTTTATACCCGCTGACAATATTGCAGATCATAACAATCAATACAATGACAAAAAGCAAATTCATTTGTATACCTCCCTGCCCGCTTTAGGGGGCAATAATTCCTTCCGGCAGAAAGCTCACAGAGCGCTCTGTCTTTTTATTTCAATTGTATAGTGTCTATGGAATTTTCCGTCACGAGAGCATATTTATATGCCCCGCCTGCGGGGATCATCAGCTTAACCGCTTTATCAAAAGTCCCATTATATTTTTCCACGCCTCCCAGTGTCATGATAACGCATTCTGTCTCGTTATATGCCGCAAAGTAATCCTGCTCAAAGAAAATGTCAGTGTAATCCACATCGAAATAGTAGCTTCCTACCTTTTGGGCATTCACATCGTATACATCCATTCGATAGTTTGACTCTCCATTTTCTGAGAGGAAAACCAATCCAATATACTGATTGTTGTAGAATACCGATTGTATTTCCTGCTCATATAAATATTCCGCCGCAATGACTGGCTTCTGGCTGCCAGTATAAATCATCAGCCTGGTATCTCCCACGGCAAATGCCATACTGTCATTCATAAACTGCAGATAAGGAACCAACAGATCTGAATAGGAGTAAACACTGACGATATGATCACTCTGATTTTCTCCTACCGCCCCAAAATTGTAAAACGCAACATTTGTTTTTAAAGTTCCTGCATCCACATAAATATAGCTGATTCCCAAAAGCTCTGCGTCGGGCGACAGACTGATGGATACCGGGTATCCGCTGTCGGACATATGAGCTTGTCCGGTATACGTCATTTCACCCTCTGGAGAATACGTATTAATCCACGTAACATCTGTGTCCGCCAAAACGGCTGTTACATAGCCTGTCGCAGATACCGCAATGTCCCGAATGGGCATGGTGGTGGTGATTTGTCCCAACTGCTCTTCCGTATTCTGTATATAAATATTTCTTCCATTATAATTTCCAATGGCAGACACATCCTCGCAGGAAGCAATCAGTACATCCTGTATCTCATACGTCTGATTCCATGTGACTTCGCCATCCAGATTCGTACAATGAGCTCCATCCTTGCTGTAGGTAAGCATAGAATTACCCAGGCGAATGTCTGTTGCTCCTCCGGCAGATTCCCTGGCAATCGTTGACACCGTATCGTAATCCGTATATATGTGCCTTCGGTATTGTATGTATACAAGCACCAGCAAAGCTGCAATGGCCAGGAGCACCAGCAGGATTCTGTATAATGCCGTAAGCTTATGTTTTCGTATTTTTTCTTTATAATTAAGTTGATTTTTTTCCCGCTTTTCTTTTTCCTTCAGGTAGCTTTTTATATCCGCCATGTATTACCTCGATGCTCTATGTAAACTGGTATAGCCCCTCAACAGCCAAACGCCGAAAATCGCTCTGCAGGCTTTCCCTTATTCTTGGCATTGACTAAAAACAGATTTCTCCTCCTTTTCCGCTCAGTCCGTTTGGCCTTATTGGTATATTGTATCACACTCTCGGAAACTAGGGTAATAAAATTTTTTGTCCTATCTTTATATCATCAGGATTTGTAATCTGATTCAGACTGCAAATCTCTGAAACCCTGGCATCTGTTCCATATTGGCGTATGCTTATTCCTATAAGAGTGTCACCTTTCTGTATCACATATCCTACCGGCCCATCCGTTTGGGCAGATGCCTGCTGATCCGCCGCTTCCTGAGATTCGCCATTGGCGTCTGTTGACGTTTCCAATGCTTGTCCGGTTTCTGATGTTTCCCCCACTGCAGCTGAAACGTTTTCCTGAGAAGTCTGCTCCTGCACCGGTGGATTTGTCTGAACACTTTCCGGCGCCTGCACAGCCTCTTGGGTTTGAATGGGCTCCTGAGTCTGAGCGGGCGTTTCCTCCGCAGAAGCCATCACCGCAGACTGATCAGACTCCGGATTTTGGACTGCCTGGGCCGCTTCTTCATTTTCCTTCTGCAAGGCATCCGCCAGCTTGTCCTCAGCAATAAGGGTATCTGCCTGAGCAGAAGCGCTGACCGCCTCCATAGGCTCCTCCGAGGTCCCTATGGAATCCGGCAGCTTCTGTTCTGTCATTTCCGCCATCATTTCTTTAGCCGCCGTCTGAAGCTCCTCCACTTTCTCGCTGCCGTTCATTGCAGCCAGCCCCGCCACACATAAAAGTGCGAACACTGCTGCAGCCGAAAAGCGAAATTTTCTGAGACTGCTCTCCTGAGTCAGCTTTTTTCTTTTTTCTGAATGGACATCTTCTGAACTTTTCTCTGGACTTTTATGTAAACGCTTTCCTTCTCCTCGGACTAATCCCGCCCCTTCCTCTGCTCTGGCCTTCCGCTCCTCCTGCCTTTGCTTTACCACATTATATTTTTCCTGATCCACCTCCTCCGGAGCCGCTTCCTCCTGACGAGTATCCAGCATATAGGCAAGCATACTGTCATTTTTTTCGTAAAATCTTGCATATCCTGCTACATATCTGCAGACATTCTGCTCACAGATGTGGAATCCCTCAACCATTTCTCCATTTAACAGGCGGTATCCGATAAATTGATATTCCGGGAAGTACTTTTTTTGAAGTCGCGAAATTTCCTGCTGCTGTGCCTGAGACAAGTGTCTGCTCTCTCTTTGGAGAAAGTCCAGCTTGCATGCGCCATATAAAAAAATATAGGAAATATCTTTCTCTTCTTTTCTGGTTCCGTACAGCGCAACGGCCATGTCCTTATCCTGGGCCGGCAGATTCAGCTGCTTAATATAAGAAATGACATAATCTTCCACATAAATCTTGCATTTTGGGTCCGATTCCCCGATTTGTGTTATATTTTTTGGTAATTCCATAAAAACACCTCCCATACCGTTTCTATCAATATAGCATCGGTATGCGAGGTATTTTAGCATTCTTTGTCGCGGTTATCGCAAAAGCGTTCGACATTCTTTGCGAACAGGCTATTCAAAACGATATACCGTCACAGAATCATATTCCCGGCCATTCTCTCCTCCAAACACACAGGAAGGAAAATTGAGTTGATGTATGGAATCAGGATAGAATTGCGTTTCAAGACACAATCCGCTTCGCCTGCCGTAGGAAGCCCCTCCCTTTCCAATCTGCGGGTCCACGAAATTGCCTGCATAAAACTGAACTCCGGGAAGCGTTGTATACACCCTCATAGTCCGCCCGCTTTGCGGCGCTTTCACTGTGGCAATATGCTTAAGCTCACCATTCCATCCAGCAACCACCCAGTTGTGGTCATAACCGCCTGTCAGTTTCAGCTGTTCAAAGTCAGCATTTATATCCCTCCCCACAGTCTTTGCCATTGTAAAATCCATTGGCGTTCCTTCAACGAAAGCAATCTCACCAGTGGGAATCGCTCCCGCCACAACCGGCGTATAATGGGCGGCGTTCAGCCAAAGCTCATGGCCTTCAATCTGTCCGCTGTCATGTCCATCCAGATTAAAGTAAGAATGATTTGTCAGATTCAAAATCGTCTTTTTATCGCTGGAACCGTGATAATGCAGCGTAAGACCATTTTCCTCATCCAAAGCATATGTCACGCTAATTTTTTTATTTCCCGGAAAGCCCATATTGCCATCTGTATCCTCCAGGAAAAAAGTCACCTGGTTTTCATCCGTCCTTGCATTCCAAATCCGCTTATGATACCCTTTTTCCTTATGGCTATGTAAATTATTTACGCCATCATTTGCATCCAGAAAATAGGCCTTCTGATCTATTTCAAAAGCTGCTCCAGCAATACGGTTGGCGTTAGGACCGATCACTGCCCCAAAAAAGCTGGGATTTCCCAAATAATCCTCCCCTCGTTCAAATCCCAGAACAACATCGGCTATATTTCCCCGACTATCCGGAACCATAAGATTCACAAGAGAGGCTCCCAGATTCGTGACAGATGCCTTCATGCCACGGGTGTTCGAGAGAGTATACAGCGCAATCTCTTCGCCCTCTTTTCCTTTTCCAAATACGCTTTTTTCAGCTGCCATACTCCATGCTCCTTTGCTTAACGTCCGCTGATCTGCCAAAGCCGCAAAAACGGCGGCTATAGTTCCACCCTGCCCTCCAACGCCCGGAGAAGAGTCACCTCGTCGATATATTCCAGGTCTCCGCCTACCGGAACTCCGCTGGCGATTCTTGTAACCCGGATCCCTGTCGGCTTAATCAGTTTTGCAATATACATTGCGGTGGTTTCTCCCTCCAGGCTGGAGTTCGTCGCAATAATCACTTCCTCCACATCACCCTGGAGACGCTCCATCAGCTCCTTTAATTTGATGTCCCCCGGTCCGATGCCCATCATCGGGGAAATGGCCCCATGAAGCACATGGTAAATACCTTCGTATTTTCCTGTTTTCTCATACGCCGCCAAATCACGGGTGTTTTCCACCACCATAATCAGCTTATGATTGCGGCCGGGATCTTCGCATATAGGACATGTCTCCTTATCCGTCAATGTAAAACATTCCTTGCAGTAGCGTACGTTTTCCTTTGCCTCCATCATGGAATCAGCCAGACGCTTTACCTTTTCCCGGGGCATGTTTATCAAATAGAAAGCAAGCCTTTGAGCCGATTTGCTGCCGATTCCCGGCAGGGCGGCCAGCTCCTCAATTAACTTGTTGATATGTCCGCTATAAAGATCCATTAGAACGGAAAGCCTCCTCCAAGTCCTCCGGTCATTTTTCCCATCAGTTCCGCATTTGCTTCATCCGCTTTGCGCAATGCCTCATTCGCAGCTGCCACAATTAAATCTTGCAGCATTTCTACATCATCGGGATCCACAACCTCCTGAGAGAGCTTTACGCTCAGCACTTCCTTTTTCCCATTTATTGTCACTTCCACTGCTCCGCCCCCCGATGTGGCGGAAAACTCTTTTGCCTCAAGCTCTTTCTGTCCCTCTTCCATCTGACGCTGCATCCTCTGAGCCTGCTTCATGAGATTACTCATATTTCCGGGCATTCCGCCACCCGGAAAGCCTCCTCGCTTTGCCATGACATTTTCCTCCGTTTAGATTTTCTTCCGCAATCAGCGTTTGCATACTTCTTGTAAACTATACACTAATACTTTTCCGGCCGCAAGAAGGAAATCATTCCTCTTCCTCTATTTCCATGTGTATCAGTTCAGAAAGATCAGGATATGTTTCCCGAAACTCCTGCTGACTGTTGACGACTTTTATGTCAACTTCCACTGCCTTCCCTGAAAAATCAGCCAAAAGGAGCTCCAGCTGTTCTTTATTCTGTGGATGCTGCAAAAAATAGTCCGACGCCGGTCCATCCTCCAAAACTACGGTCAGCCTGCCGTTCTCTCCCATACTTAACCGCGCCGACTTCAGGTACATCTTCATGGGGTTTTCCGCACTGCCCGCAATAGCGGACCACTTTGCCACTATCTGACGAAGATCCTCCGGAATTGCTTTGGAAAGCCGGGGCCTGGAGGCTCTCTCCTGCAAACTCTGGCGGTCTGCGCTTTCTAAGGCCCTGCCCTTCCCCTCCGGTACAGAAACGGTTCCCTTCTCAATCTTATCCTCTATCTGCCGTATTCTGTCCAGTACAGCCTCCTGGCTTGTCTCCGTTTCCGGCTTGCAGAGCTTAATCAATGCAATCTCCACAAGGATCCTTTTTTGTGCGGCATAGCGGATTTGCCCCGACAATTCCGAAAAAATACGGATATAGCGGATGATCTGTTCCGTGTCAACTGCCTGCGCCTCTTCCTTTAAGCGGTTCAGGTTATCCGTTGACATATCAATCACATCCTCCAGGTTATCCGAGGATCGCGCTAAGAGAAGATTTCGTAGATACCATGTAAAATCCGTTACAAACTGGGTAAGCTCTCTTCCCTGCATCACAATATCTTCCAAAAGATTTATACATCCCAACACGCTCCTGTCCAGCACATGCTCAAGAAGTCTGCTGAATACCTCCGTGTCCACGGCTCCCAATACATCCAGCACGTTGTCGTAGGTCAGCTCTTTCCCCAGATGAAAGGCGATGCATTGATCCAAAAGACTCAAAGCATCTCTCATTGAGCCGTCCGCCGCCTTAGCGATATAACGCAGCGCCCTTTCCTCCACTCTGGCTTTTTCCTCATCCACCAGCTCTCTCATCCTGCTTGTAATGGTATCAATAGAAATACGCTTAAAGTCATATCTCTGGCATCTGGACAGTATGGTGACCGGAAGCTTATGCACCTCCGTGGTAGCCAATATGAAAATCACATAGGAGGGCGGCTCCTCCAATGTCTTCAGAAGTGCATTAAACGCTCCTATGGAAAGCATATGCACCTCATCGATAATATAAACCTTATATTTTCCCTCGGCCGGGGAATAAGAGACCTCTTCCACAATTTCTCTGATATTATCCACACCGTTGTTGGACGCCGCGTCAATCTCAATGACATTCATGCTGGCTCCTGCTGCAATGGCTCTGCAGCTGCGGCATTCTCCACAGGGGCCATCCTCTCCCGGCTTTTCGCAGTTCACGGTTTTTGCAAATATCTTAGCAACCGTTGTCTTTCCTGTTCCTCTCGTTCCTGTAAACAGATATGCGTGGCCGATTCTGCCTGCCTGCAGCTGATTGCGCAGGGTTGTCACAATATGATCCTGTCCCTTCACGTCTCCAAAGGCGTCCGGTCTGAACTTACGATATAACGCTGTATAAGACATGATATAACCTCTCTAACAAATTTCCAAAGAATTATCATACCATGCACAGGCAACACAGGACATCAGTCTCCAAAGCAGATGCCCAGCAGCTTTGCCTCCTGCACCATGGACGCATCCGGATCGATGGTCTTCAGCTTGCCGGCCACCTCCTCCAAAGGTACTTTAACCACCTCACGGTTCTTATATCCAACCATGAAACCGTACTGGTCATCCAATATCAACTTACCCGCCTCTGATCCCAGCCTGCTGGCAAACACCCGATCATAGGAGCAGGGGCTTCCGCCTCTCTGCATATGCCCAGGAACAGTCACTCGCACCTCTCTGCCGGTCTTCTCCTGTATGGCCGCAGCAACCTCGTATGAAACGGAGGGGAAGGGATATTTTTTCATTTTTTCCTTATATTCTTTTTTCGAAAGCTTTGCATCCGCTTTGGATATGGCTCCCTCAGCCACCGCAATAATGGTAAAACGGCTGCCGTTTGCATCTCTTTCTTCTATTTTATCCACAACCTTGTCGATGTCGTAGGGAATCTCGGGAATTAAAATGATGTCCGCGCCTCCCGCCATTCCTGCATTTAGCGTCAGCCATCCTACCTTATGCCCCATAACTTCCACAATAAAAACCCGCCCATGTGAGGCAGCCGTGGTGTGGATGCAATCAATAGCATCCGTAGCAATATCCACAGCGCTCTGGAAGCCGAAGGTCATATCAGTTCCCCACAGATCATTGTCGATGGTTTTTGGCAGAGTAACCACATTCAGCCCCTCTTCGCGAAGAAGATTCGCTGTCTTATGGGTTCCGTTTCCTCCCAGAATCACCAGGCAGTCAAGCTGTAGCTTGTAGTAATTCTGTTTCATTGCCTCCACCTTGTCCAAGCCGTTTTCATCCGGCTCCCGAATTGTCTTAAAGGGAGTGCGGGAGGTTCCCAGGATAGTGCCTCCCTTGGTCAGAATGCCCGAAAAATCCTTACCGGTCAGCATACGGAAGTTTCCATAAATAAGCCCCCTATATCCATCCAGAAACCCGTAGATTTCCACGTCTTCCTTACTGTTTACAAGCGTTTTCACTACGCCTCTCATGGCCGCATTCAGCGCCTGACAGTCTCCGCCGCTGGTTAACATACCGATCCTTTTCATGCTTTCCTCCATTCTGCCGCCTGCCGACGGCTTGCCATTTCTTACATTATATCCCATAATAATATTTCCTACAACTTTTTATCGTGGAACGGCCGCAAGATTTTTACGATTTTGGGTTGCAATTATGATGTATTTCAAGTAAAATAAGCAGGTATGGAGACGTATCGAAGCGGTCATAACGGGGCGCACTCGAAAACGAATGACCTTTTTGGAAGCTCACCTCTGAAAAACCTTGATTTTACAGGGCTTTTCAGCTATCATTGAAAAGTAAATATCCCTTAGTTCTCTCCATCAGTTCTCTCCTTTTTCCGAGGTGTTTTTGAG
>CALWRA010000040.1 GCA_944383825.1 uncultured Acetatifactor sp.
CCCGGCAGATACTGCTGTAGCAATATCTGCCGGGGGTTCAGACACCTGCAAAGTTACCCCTGTCAGGGGGCACCAAATCCGCATCTCTTTTTGGTTGATTTATTTAAGGATTGTAAAAAGAAGTATGCTAAATAATCAAACGCCGGCAAGCTGCTTTCCCAGTTCTCTGCACTGGTCCAGAGCTTCTTCATCCGGTGTCTCATGACACATGAGTCCCTCTCCGTTCAGCACAGTAGCTCCGGCAGCCTCCATCCTCTCTGTCCAGTCTCTCATCCACTGTCCATCTCCCCAGCCATAGGAGCCAAACAGCGCTACAGTCTTACCGGACAAAGCATTTTCAATGTCACAGACAAAGGGTTCCATTTCCCCTTCCTCCAACACTTCCGCTCCCATGGCAGGGCAGCCCAGAGCAAAAACTTTTTCATCCTTCAGATCCTGAGGGGAAACACTGCTTACAAATGCAATCTCCGCTTCCTTTCCTCCCTTTCGTATGCCCTCTCCTATGGCCTCGGCCATGGACTGAGTATTTCCACCCTGCGACCAATATACTACATATATTTTGTTCATATCCACTCCTTTCACTGCCGGCTATCCGGCACATTCCCATTCCGTGGCTTTTTTCCGGAGCAGCATCGGCAAATATCAATAATCTCCTCCATCTTCATGCCCCAGGACAAAAGCTGTACCAGGCTTTCTCTGGCATATTCAAATCGCTTAAAGGTTTCCGACTTCCCCGCATGGTTTGCGTACACCTTCCAGTATCCCGTACATAGATAGTTTTTTCCCCGATGCTTTATAAATCCCTCCACATCTTCCGCCGGATAACCCAGCAAAAGACCGATTTCATGGGGAAAATGCCCTCTGCTTTCCATATATGTACGGTAACGCAGCCGAAACTCCAAAAGCACCGCCCTGAGGGACACATCTTCATAGCCCGTGGCAAACAACAGCTCTTTCACTTCCCCCTCCTGGAAATACGTTTCCAGTCTTTCTTTGTCGTAAAGCAGGGCCGTGATTTTATCCCCTTCCTTCTTAAGCAAATACAGAGATATGCCGCTGTCCCGTAGAATCTCCTTAAGCCTGCAAATACCAGTTTTTGAAATATTCAGTAAATTGGAAGCCTTCAATCCGGTAATAAGGGGGGCGCACTGGACCGCAAGCTGCAGTTCGATATCCTCCGGCTCCATTTTTTGTATGATCTCCCATGTTTCCCGGCTCATGAAACTTCCTCCTGTCAGTTAGTTATATCTAACTTTATACAATATCATAACCCGTGTCGTCTTTTTCGTCAAGAGGTTTCATTGATAGAAATTCTCAGATTTATATTATTTGCAAGCCTTTGCTTCTTGCCGCTTCTGCTGCGGAATGTTATACTGAAAATGAACAGCTGCCCCAAATAGTTGTTTTTCATTGAACAGGGGGATGTATGAATGTCGATCGAAAAACTTTATTTAAAAGCCATGCGCTTTTCAGAACGTAATAAACAGTATTTTCAAATGTCTCAGCAGCAGATTGCGGATGAGAACAGCATTCTTTTATGCTTCTGCTCCCGGGCATATTGTATTTTTTTGCTTTTTTACAGCATACTTACCTATGTTCTCATGCCCAATCTCATTCTTGTGATTTGTTATGCCGTTTTTGGCGCGTCAGGCGTGGGCTTTTTGCTTTTTTCTCGTTATTTCTGCAGGAAAAGAACCGTATCTTTTCCTGTAATACAAAAAGTCTGCCTGCTTTTCGTTTGGACGGTTCTTGCCTTTACCATCAGCATCAGCGTCTTTCCTTTCCCCGGTCAGCCTGCCATCTTTTTTCCCCTTGGATTTATGTTAGTGTCTGTTTTATTCATTCTTCCTTTTTTCAAAATGGCTCTGACACTCACCCTAGCCTTTTTTATCTTTGCAATACTGGTTCTTTTATATAAAATGCCGGAAAGCGCCAGTTATGATCTTTTTGGAGGAATTACCACGCTTCTTCTGGGATATTTTTTTCTGTACGTAATCAGCGATCTCCGCTTAAGAGGCGGAGAGGCTTTGATAAGACAGAAGGTGCTGAATCGCACCGACGCGCTTACCGGGCTGCCCAACAGACGATGGGCTTCGGAAAATATGCCCCCCTGCTATCGAAGATGCCAGAAAATGCAGCTTCCGGTGGCAGCCATGATGGTAGATATTGATGATTTCAAAAAATACAACGATATGCTGGGGCACCCTGCCGGCGACGCCTGTTTAAAAGCTATCGGGGAAATCATCCTGTCCTATTCCTCAGATCTTGGCATCCTCTCCGCCCGATACGGCGGCGAAGAGTTTCTCTTTCTTCTAGGCGACTGCTGCCGGGAGGAAGCCCTTAATGCAGCGAAGGGACTCCTGGAGTGCGTGCGCAGCCGGGCAATTCCCGGTCCCGATGGTCCTGTTACCATCAGCATTGGAGTCGCCGTACAGCTTCCTGATTCCGACAGCTCCATGGAGCATCTGATTGAAGAGGCGGATGCAGCGCTATATCATTCCAAAAGAATCGGTAAAAATCAGTTTACTCTGTTGGAGGCTGATTAAAATTTCACGGCAAATGTGACCTTATCACAGAAAAAATGTTCTCGGAATGCTATTCTAAAACAACAATAAGCAAAAGAAAACAGGAGGATTTTTTCGCATGGGTTTTTTTAATTTTATAAAGGGTCCTGACATGGAACAGGGTCTGCAACAGTGTAGAAGCAATTCTGCCTCCGTTTTGATAGACGTCCGTACGAGAGCAGAGTATACCGAAGGGCATATACCGGGAAGCAAAAATATTCCTCTTCAGGAAATCCAGAAGATCGCATCCGCCGTACCGGATCACGGCACACCAATTTTCGTTTACTGTCTCAGCGGTGCAAGAAGCCGCCAGGCCGTTTCAGAGCTTCGTCGCATGGGATATTCTCAGGTCACAAATCTGGGCGGCATCAACAGCTATCACGGAAAAGTGGAAAAATAGAAAGCTCAATAGGATGTACGTTTCTCAGAATAAAAATATTTCAGAATGAAAGGAAGTATGAAGATGAAGGTTATAATCGTGGGAGGCGTTGCCGGAGGGGCAACAGCCGCAGCCCGCATCCGCAGGCTGGACGAGAATGCGCAGATTACCGTCTTTGAGCGTTCCGGCCATGTTTCTTATGCCAATTGCGGGTTGCCTTATTATATCGGGGATGTGATCACCGATTCTGCAGAGCTGACTCTGCAGACCCCGGAAAGCTTTCTAAAGCGTTTTCGTATTAATATGAAGGTACATCATGAGGTCACCGATATTCATTCGCAGAATAAAACCGTCACAGTCCGTAATCTGGTAACCGGTGAGATTTTTACGGAAAGTTACGACAAACTCTTGCTTTCTCCCGGTGCAAAACCCACAAAGCCTCCGTTTCCAGGCATAGAGTCAGACAAACTTTTTTCTCTAAGAACTGTGGAGGACACTTTGCAGATCAAGGAATTTGTACAAAAGAATCAGCCTGCCTCCGTGGTATTGGCGGGAGGAGGATTTATCGGTCTGGAGCTTGCCGAAAACCTAAGAAGCCTTGGTCTGGAGGTCACCATTGTTCAGGGGCTTGACCGACTTTTGACCCCTTTGGACTATGATATGGCATCCTTCATTCACGCTCAAGTGCGACAAAAGGGTATTAGGCTGCTTCTCAACAGTTTTGTAGAGGGCTTTGAAGAGCATGAGGGACGTATTCGAGTTCTGGTCAACGGCCACGAGCCTCTGAATGCGGATATGGCGGTTCTGGCTATCGGAGTGACTCCAGATACGCAGCTTGCCAAATCCGCAGGGCTTGAATTGGGCGTAAGAGGCAGCATTGCCGTAAACGACCGTATGGAAACCTCCATTCCCGATATTTATGCCGTAGGAGATGCCGTTGAAATCCGTCATTTTATAACGAATCGGAAATCTTTGATTTCTCTTGCAGGTCCGGCCAATAAACAGGGACGTATTGCGGCCGATAATATTTGCGGTATGAACAGTCAGTACAGGGGTTCTCTGGGAACTTCCGTCATCAAGATTTTTGATCTGACTGCCGCCTCTGCCGGTATTAATGAGGAGACTGCGAGAGAAGCCGGACTGGACTATGACAAGGTATTTTTGTCCCCTGCCAATCACGCCTCCTACTATCCGGGCGGCAGAATTATGACTATGAAGATAATTTTTGAAAAAAATAGCTATAAGCTATTAGGCGCCCAAATTGTAGGCTATGAGGGGACGGACAAACGCATCGATGTGCTGGCTACAGCCATGTATTCCGGGCTTACCGCTCTGGATCTGAAGGATCTGGATCTGGCCTATGCGCCTCCTTTTTCTTCCGCCAAAGATCCGGTGAATATGGCCGGCTTTATGATTGAAAATATTGCCAGTGAAAAGGTGAAGCAGTTCCACTGGAATCAGGTAAAAGATCTTCCCAGAGACGGCAGTCTGAACCTGCTGGATGTACGTACAGTGCAGGAAAATGCTTCTGGCGCGATTGAGGGTTTTGTAAATATTCCTGTAGATGAGCTCCGTGAACGTATGAATGAGCTGGAAAAAGAAAAGCCGGTTTACATAACCTGTCAAAGTGGCTTGAGAAGTTATCTGGCCTGTCGGATTTTAAGCCAGAACGGGTTTGAATGTTATAATCTTTCAGGAGGCTATCGCCTCTACGCCTCTGTGGAGAAAGAGATCCTTGCCGCTGAAAGTGCTCTACCCTGCGGAGCAGATAAATAATCATTTCAATGCTGTTGACTTCGTCGATTCACTATATTTTAAAGCGAGACTCTTCTTTTAGGAGTTTCGCTTTATATGTATCTCGACAATATTCTACATGATTTATTGCTATCTGCTTTTATATATGATAATCAGCAGTATCCTTTATAATTATATACGGTTACGGAACAAAGGATTTTTTGAAGTCCTTTCTTGCATTAAGAAAAACAATCATGTTCAGCGGTATCTGCTTGCAGGTTTTCTTTCCGCTATGGGCATTCTTTTTCTGAAGATGAGCTTTAACGCTCTGATCTCCCTTTATGCCTCAGTTCTCCCACCAAAATATGAATTAAGCAAATCATGTATGTAAAATGATTTTCCTGTTCTGGAAATAAATTTGGAAAATTTTTGCCGAGAATTCATCCAATTCCTCATGCCGATCATTGTCTATATTTAGCCAAGGACAAGGGATGGGGCAATTTTTCATCGGTTACACAGATATTGGTCTGTCACTCATTGCCGAGATTTGCATCATTTCTATCCATTTACCGCAGTCTCCACTAGAAAATTTAAACGCCCAGCCGTTGTCTGATGTCATTTAACCACTCGCCTTTATACTTAAAATATCTGGGGCCGGCAATAGCATATTTCTTTCCAGACAGTAACTTTGCAAGAGCAGTCAACGACATTTTCTTTCCGTTATATTCAACATTTCTATCATCTACAACAATCGCAGTGATGTTGGGATTATTGCAATATTCAATCTTTTCCCCAATTGGGATCTGACATTTATTGAACGAAAAATTTGCGGCCCGTTCAGTATTCTCTGTGTCAATCTCCTGAGCTGTCTGTTCAGCAATTCTTTCATCCTCACTCATTCCTATAATCTTGAGCTTATCAGTACATCCATGAATTTCCGCAATCGCTTCAAGTATAGAATAAGCATCCTCCGGCGACATTGCATAGAATTCCCTTATACGCTGTTTTCCATTAAAGCTTTCTACTGAACGCAAATTCGGATTCAGCTTATCAATAATAGAATGTATTTTCAAGTCGGATAATCTGGAAGAAACTTCATATGTCGCATAAACACGGAACGCAAAGGGAATGCATTCACTACGGTTCAGCTGCTTTAAACGCTCTTCAATATTATCCGCATACCCAATTTTTACATATTCAGGAAAGGACGGATTCGTAAGAATATAGATAATACCTCTCTTGCCGTTCATATCGATCCCCCTCTATCTTATCTATTGCATTTTATAATCATTACTATATAATAAATTACTTTCTTCTTTAACTCACCTGATTCATTTTCGTGCGATACCATATATTATTTTTTAACTCCTATCATATCAAATACAGCTTGGAAAAAGGTCTGAATTTGCTACAATATAATCTTTTAAAAACTCCGGTAAATACTTCTTACATATGTCCTCTCGTACAATTGCCTGGCCTCCGTAAGTTAAGAAGACGATAGCGTCCGTATGGCTATTTATAACCAGCAGTTTTCCATTGACCTGAGCGCACATTTTTATTACACCTTCCGGTTTCACAGGACGTAATCTTCTAATTTCTAATTTACGATCTTCATCAAACCAGCCTACCCATTCAGTCTGTCCTCCTATGTAATTATCCTCCAATTCAATCCAATAATATGTGGCGTCTTTCATAATGTCATAATTATTTAAGCACTTAATATAATTACTATATAACTCGCTATATCCGTTTTCCCCTTTCAGTTTTTGATTTCGCTCCTCCTGCAATTCTTTTTCATTTTTTAAACCTAACAAATAATCAGCAGATACATTAAAATATGGTAAACGCTCCAAAGCAAGTACCTTGACAGCTATAAACCGCTTGCGCGGCCTGCTGTAAGTTGCTTTTTATTTTCTT
>CALWRA010000041.1 GCA_944383825.1 uncultured Acetatifactor sp.
CCACAGTATCTTAAAATAGCATAGTCGAACCTGTAGAAAAGGTAAAGAAAGACTATGACTTTATATAATAGTAGGAGAGAAATAAAAATGCAGGAAGTAAAAAAGCCTAAAAAGCCTTTAATATTTTATTATGTGGTTGTAATGATGATTTTGATGCTGTTTAATTTTCTCGCTATGCCCTGGATAGCAAGGAGACAGATTCAGGAGGTGGATTATGGAACCTTTTTGGACATGGCGGAAAATAAAGAACTGGGACAGGTAGAGGTTCAGCAGCAGGAAAATATGATTCTGTTTACCAATAAGGACAACACTGTCATTTATAGAACGGGTATGATGCCCGATGGGGATCTGACGCAAAGACTTTGGGATTCAGGGGCGCAGTTTTCCGGTGAGATCATTCAGCAGACGGATCCGCTGCTTTCCTTTCTTTTAAGCTGGGTACTGCCCATTGTGATTTTTGTAGCTATCGGGCAGTATATGTCAAGAAAAATTATGAAAAACGCAGGTGGCTCCAATGCGATGATGTTCGGCGTGGGCAAGAGCAATGCAAAGGTATATGTAAAATCCTCTGAGGGCATTAAGTTTGCGGATGTGGCCGGGGAGGATGAGGCCAAGGAAAATTTGTGGGAAATTGTGGATTATCTGCACAATCCAGGTAAATACCGGGAAATCGGAGCTTCCATGCCCAAAGGAATACTGCTGGTAGGCCCTCCCGGTACAGGAAAGACAATGCTGGCCAAGGCGGTGGCGGGAGAGGCAAACGTTCCGTTTTTCTCCATGTCAGGTTCCGAATTTGTGGAGATGTTCGTGGGCATGGGCGCCTCCAAAGTCAGGGATTTGTTCAGGCAGGCAAAGGAAAAAGCCCCTTGTATCGTATTTATAGACGAGATTGACGCCATTGGACAGAAAAGGGATGGAAGAATCGGCGGAAACGATGAAAGAGAGCAGACTCTGAATCAGCTTCTGACGGAAATGGATGGATTTGAGGAAAATACGGGCGTTATCATTCTGGCGGCAACAAACCGCCCTGAGACGCTGGATCCCGCTCTGACCAGACCCGGCCGCTTCGACCGTCGGGTGCCGGTGGAGCTTCCTGACTTAAAGGGAAGAGAAGAAATTCTGAAGGTTCATGCCAGGAAGATCAAGCTGGGAGAAAACGTGGACTTTGAAAAAATTGCACGTATGGCCTCCGGAGCCTCCGGAGCGGAACTGGCCAATATTACCAATGAGGCCGCCCTTCGAGCGGTGAGAGACGGAAGAGCCTATGTTTCCCAGTCAGATCTGGAGGAAAGCATTGAGGTGGTTATCGCGGGATACCAAAAGAAAAATGCCATCCTGACCGACCAGGAAAAGAAAATTGTAGCCTATCATGAGGTGGGGCATGCGCTGGTGGCAGCCAAACAGACCAATTCCGCGCCGGTGCAGAAAATTACCATTGTTCCCAGTACCTCCGGCGCTCTGGGCTATACCATGCAGGTGGAAGAGGGCAATCATTATCTGATGAGCAAGGAAGAGCTGGAAAACAAGATTGCCACTCTAACCGGCGGGCGGGCTGCGGAAGAGCTTGTATTTCAGTCCGTGTCCACCGGAGCTTCCAATGATATTGAGCAGGCTACAAAGCTGGCAAGAGCCATGATCACCCAGTACGGAATGAGCAAGGATTTTGACATGGTGGCGTTTGCAACGGTGACAAACCAGTATCTTGGCGGAGACGCCTCGCTGACCTGTTCTGCCCAGACCCAGGCGGAAGTTGACAGACAGGTGGTGGAGCTGGTAAAGGGCCAGCATGAAAAAGCGGCCCAAATTCTTAAAGACAACAGGGAAAAGCTGGATGAACTGGCTGAGTATCTTTATGAGAAAGAAACGATTACGGGTGAAGAATTTATGGAAATTCTGAACCGTTAAAGCTGTGGTCAGTCGTTTATCAGTGTGAGGGAAGAAATATCGCTTCCGGCCATCAGGGAATAATTGGTGTAGTAAACAACGAAGCCGGGCTTGGCCCCCGCAGGCTTTTTCACATGCTTTTTCTGCACATAATCAATCTCTACTTTATCCTGGTCCCGGCCCCTGGAATAATAGGCAGCCAGACTTCCCGCCTCCTCAAAGGTGCGGTCGGGAAGCTGTGAGGTCCCTTCCGCTTTTACAATTACATGGGAGCCGGGAATTCCCTTTGCGTGAAACCACCAGTCAGTTCCTGCAGCGGCCTTGAAAGTCAGCTCGTCATTCTGGAGATTATTTTTTCCCACATAGATGTGGAAGCCGTCGCTGCTGATGTAGTGGAAAGGTTTGCTTGTAAGCTTTGTCTTTTTAGCGCCGGATTTTTTGCGGATGTAGCCGCTTTCGGAGAGCTCTTCCCTGATTTGGGACAAATCTGCCTCACAGACAGCGATATCCAAAGCGGCGCTGACAGACTCCAGATGGTCGATCTGGGATTTCACCTCTTTTGTCAGCTCCGACAGCGCTTCATAAGTCCGCTTCATTTTGCCGTACTTTTCAAAATATTTCTTTGCGTTTTCTGTGGCCGAAAGGGTGGGATCCAAGGGAATTGTGATGATCTCATTTGTATAGTAATTCAGAGCCTCAAGAGATTTTGCTCCTGGCTGTGCGCCGTAGCCATATGTGTTTAAAAGTTCGCCCCATATCCGATATTTTTCCCGCTTCTTAGTGTCCTCCATCTGACGAAGCTGCAGATCATATTTTTTTATATTTCGCTCCAGGGCAGTCAATACAATACGGCGCAGATCAGCAGATTTCTGGCGCATCCGGGTAAGAGAGTTTTTTTCCGCATAATAGCTTTCAAGAAGAGAGGACATGGAGGGATAATCCACAATTCTGTCTGTTCCTGTAGTGTACATAGTCAGAGGAATGGCGCAGAATTCCACGGGACGGTTTCCCGTATAGGCAATATTAGGATGAAAGTCCTCCCTGTCCACTGCCTCCACCATGCTTTCAAAAACCGCAAATAGTCGCCGAAAGGCTCCATCGTCCAGGGCGGTTACGGGAAGTTCCCCATCAATACCTGCTTCCCAGCAGAGCTCTTGTGCAAGGATGGGAGAAATTCCGGTAAAGCTGCCGTAGACAGCTTTAAACACAGGCTGGGGCTTTGAGGAGACCGTTCTGAAGAAGGTGCGGTAATCCGTGTTCCTGGCATCCAGCTTATCCTGTGTGTTCGCCACAAAGTAAGGCTTGCCCGGCAGCACTTCCCTTACGCTGCTGACTGCTGCGGACACATGCTTGATGCTATCGATGATGGTATGATCTTCCCCGCAGAAAATAATATTGCTGTGCTTGCCCATGATTTCCACCACCAAAATTTTCCGGCGCAGATCCCCCAGCTCGTCCAGATGTTCCACTTGTATGTGTACAATGCGTTCGAGACCCGGCTGGGAAATTTCAGTAATACGTCCGTTTTGCAGATGCTTGCGCAAAAGCATGCAGAAATTGGGAGCCGTCATGGGACTTGGCTTGTTGCTCTGGGTCATGTAAATCAAGGGCAGGGAGGCGTCGGCGGAAATGAAAAGCCGTTTCTGTCCCGCGTTTGTTTTTATGGTAAGAAGGAGCTCATCATTTTCAGGCTGGGCGATTTTGTAAAGCCGGCCTCCTATGAGCTCTTTTCTCATTTCAGAAACTACGTTTGCTATGGTAATGCCATCAAATGCCATATGGTACTCCTTTCCTGGGGACAGTACAATGAATCATAAGCAGCGGGCACCTGCCTTGCCGTGCCTGTGCAAGCTTTGAGAAAGTTGTTCCCGCCCCAATAAAAATGCCTGAGCGGCTGTACAAAAAGATACCTGTTCCTTTGATCAGTCCAATTATAAAATAAAATATATGGGAAGGAGATAAATGTCAAGAACCGTCATAAAAAGAATTTCGCAATATTGGGGGAATAACGGTATCTTATTGAACGGACTGCGCTTCGGTTATACTGGCTTCACTATTGTTGCTTCATTATGGCAGATAATCTGTTTTCTTTTTTGGAAATATGCTTTTTCTTAGTCCTGATCCTACAATTTTCCACAATAATTTTAAGATTATTTACATTTGCTGAAATAGAAATATAAATTAAAATTATGTAAACAAATAAATTTAATTTAATCATTTCAGGGAGAAAGTTTGCATGATTGGTAAGGTGATCTATTCAATAATTAGCATTATAGTTTTGGCGCTTGTTTATCCTGTTCCGAATATACAGGAAGTGAACTTTACAGAGGAAATCGTTGTTCAGCTGATCTATTATGCTTTACTGATGCTTGTAATATTTTATTTAATATGGGGGACAAAACCAGGCGATTATGTCAATAAGGTTATTGAGAAATCCTTTATCCCAAATGCTGATAATCATTTGAGTGACGAATACTATCAGTGGATATATGTAGTGAGAGGATTAGCCATAATTGCGGTTGTAGTCTGTCATCAACAATATTTTTTGCATTCGACGGAATGGCTGCAGATGTTTAGCTTGTATAGCGTAACCTCATTTATTTTCTGTATGGGATTGACAAAGTGGCTTTCGGTTTCCAAATATCTTTCCCAGACTACAAATATTTGCTGGAAAGGATATATAGGTGATTCTATCAAAAAGATTTTATGGGAATATCTTTTAGTAACCATGTTATATTTGACCATAGCTCAAAATTTTAGTTATCTGAATACTTGGAACGCTATGTTACAATTTAATGCTTCCGGACCGCTCTATTTTGTGGCATACGTTATTTGGTATTCCATTTTCGGATCGTTTTTGTGTTTATGGCTCAAATATAGATCAGGCGGTAACGGGAGCCTGATTATTGGGCTTATGGGAATTTATATCGTTTCATATATTGGGTTATCCACAGCAAATATATTTGGAGGAAGCTATCTACTAGTGTATGTTTTGGGAATGCTTTGCAGTAAGCATGGATTTTACAAGGTAAAAAAAAGACATGTTTTGCTGGCAATTATCTTTTGGGGTTTCAGCGCGCTTCTTCTTTACGATTTTTACTTTAACGGGTATATTGGAGGAGATTCCTCCATATTTACAGACTTAATCAATTTTTTAATACCCAAGCTAAATTTTAATCCTCCCAACAATACAATACTGATTTACTCATTTGCGAGCATTAATTTATTTTATGTTTTATTTAGGTTTCTTTACAAAGGCATAATCATAAATCACAACAAAAAACCGAGCCAACCTACACTAAAACGTCGCTTTTTCAAGAAAAAGGCGGCGTTTTTTCATGGCCCGGTTTGGGAAAGGAGTGGTGCTGACTTAATACTAAAACGAAAGGGGGAATTTTTTAGCTGGCCGGGCCGGGAGGTCTGGCCTTTTTTCATCTCACGAAAAAGGAGGTTAGCCAATGGCAGATGAAAAAGTAAACGTGAGCCCGGAGGAAAGTAAAACCCCGGAAGCTCCGGC
>CALWRA010000042.1 GCA_944383825.1 uncultured Acetatifactor sp.
TACCCGAATTCCATGAAGCGCTGGAAAGATAACTGGGATGCGATTTCTCCGATTTTCAAGTTTTCAGCGGCTGTCCGGAAGGTGATATATACGACAAATGCGATAGAATCGTTAAATTCCACCTATCGGAGACTGAACCAGCAGAGAAGCGTTTTTCCGAGCGATACGGCACTGCTGAAAGCCCTGTATCTTGCGACCTTCGAAGCCACCAAAAGATGGACTACTACCATCCGCAACTGGGGCCAGGTATATGGCGAGCTGAGTATCATGTATGAAGGCAGGCTGCCGGACTAAAAATATTTAGGTTAAGACAGGCGGAAAACCGCCTGTTATTGACATGCCATCAGCCAGATGGTATATATAAACCAAAGGTGAAAAGCTCATTTTTAAGCCTTTCACCCAGTCTTATCATAGAAGAATCTTATTTACAGACTTTTTTTCACAGCCTCGCATTTACAGTTGGCGCAAGAAATATCTTCATGGAGGTATTACTGCATTGATGAATGATAAAAACATCAAACCTGGTACTCTCACGGAAAGTGCCCCACCCACAGCATCTACCCCCGATCTTGCTCCATTACAGGCTCAGATCAGAGATATGCAGATGGAGATTGATATTTTAAAGGAGACGATGAATGTCTTAAAAAAAGACCCCGGCATCGATCAGACAGCTCTCAAAAACAGAGAGAAGGCAGTGATGATCGATGCCCTGAAGAGTAAATACTCACTGCCTGACCTGCTGAAACGGCTGGGATTATCAAAAAGCAGCTATTATTGTCAGGAAGCCATTAAAAAGAAACCCGATAAATACAGTGATATTCGTAATAGAATACTTCCGCTTTTCCACGAAAATAAACAGCGGTATGGATACCGGCGCATTTATGGTCTTCTGAAACGGGAGGAGTGCACAATTTCAGAGAAAGTGGTTCGCCAGATCATGCGGGAAGAAGGACTGATTGTTATCTGCAAACGGCGCAGAAAATATCATTCCTATCAGGGAGAAATCTCCCCGGCCGTACCCAACAAAATAGAACGGGATTTTCATGCAGATAAGCCGAATCAAAAATGGCTGACGGACATTACCGAGTTTGCCTTGCCTGCCGGAAAAGTTTATTTGTCGGTACTTGTGGACTGCTTTGATGGGCTGCTTCCCGGCTGGACAATCAGCACTCCCCCTGATTTTGTGCTTGTTAACACAATGCTCGACCAGGCGATATCCCATTTGCCGCAAGGGGATCGTCCGCTGATCCATTCAGACAGAGGCTGGCACTATCGGTGGCCAGGTTGGATAGAACGTATGGAGAAAGCAGGTCTGGAACGTTCAATGTCTAAAAAAGGTTGTTCTCCTGATAATGCGGCCTGTGAGGATCTGTTTGGCCGTCTGAAAAATGAAATGTTTTATTGTCAGGATTGGACGGGCGTTAAAATATCAGAGTTCATTGACATTCTCAACAATTATCTGCTATGGTATAATACAAAGCGGATTAAAACATCACTTGGAAATATGAGTCCTTGGGAGTATCGGCAGAGCCTTGGTATGGTTGTGTAACCAGTCCAGGAAAATGTCCGCACCCCCGGCTCCCAAAAAGAGGTTCTGGCCATTAGTACCTGATAATATTTTTATCCAAAGTCTTACAATCTGTAAAATCTTGCCTTTTCTGTTGATATCAATTATATCATTGTGTCCCATTTGTGACAATAAATCGTACTGCCTATTGTTTTCAAAGATAGCCATAAGTATCAAACCTATAGCCACTTTGATATCTAACAACCTTTCTTTTGCAAGAATTTTACAACCAATGTAAGCGATATAGTTGCATCCCTTCAAAACTGTACAGAGATGCTGTCTTTGCCAAAGGACTGGAGCTACAATCACCAGAAGGCTTTCAAAAATCTGCAAGGAGGGCATGGACAGCATCAGCTCCGCTTTGAAGGAACGGAAGTGTGCCAAGTACATCGCACACAGCTGTCTCCAGGATAACAGTGCAAGACTGATGAAGGGAATCATTTTAATCTATAATAGCAGATATTCTTCCCAATGCCTTCCCGTTTCAGTTCGCCGGATGACACTAATTTCCGCAGTGCCCCTTCGATGGAGCTGATACTGAGCGAAGGGCAGAATTCCCGAATGTCCTGTTTCGTAAACCGACCGACCTTCTCCATAGTAGCCCGGCGCACGATCTCCAGGGCAGGGAGTTTGGTCTCCACCAAAGCAAAGCGATCTTCAAAATCTTTGTAAGCGGAAAGAACGGCACCCAGCAGATATTTGATGAACGGCACCGTATCTTCGGTGCCTTCATGCCACCCAATCTGTGCTTGCCCCAGGACATCATAATAGAGATCCTTGTTTTTTGCGATCTTAGCCTCCAGCGAGATATACTTGCCCACATAAAACCCGCTGCGGTAGAGTAGCAGTGTGGTCAGCAATCGGCTCATTCTGCCGTTTCCGTCGTTGAAGGGGTGAATGCAGAGGAAGTCGTGGATGAAAACGGGAATGACGATCAGCGGCTCCACTTCCATGTTGCCGATTACCCGATTGTACTCCTCGCAGATCCTGTCTAGGGCCTCCGGTGTTTCATAGGGAGCCAGAGGCGTGAACAAGGTCTCCACATGGCCGTCTGGATAGGTAGCACTGATGTAGTTTTGCACGCTCTTGGTCCTGCCCGCTAGGGGATTGTTCATGTGTCTGTAGAGGATCTTGTGGAGCTGCAGGATGTAGTTCCGGGTGAGGGGGATGGCGTCGAAGTTCTCGTGGATGAGGTTCAGCACATCCCGGTAACCTGCGATTTCCTGCTCATCCCGGTTTCTCGGCGTCGTTTTTTCCTCCACAAGCTGCCGGATACGGGTGTTTGTGGTCACGATGCCCTCAATGGCATTGGATGCCTCTGTACTCTGTACCTTTGCGATCTCCACCAGTTTCTCCAATTCCTCTGGTCGCTGTTTTAGGTACAACTCCTGCTTTCCGGCTTCTTTATAGATCGCCGCGACCAGGCCCAAGATCTCCGAGTCCCACTTCTGCTCCCGAATCGCGGAGTAATTGAATGTACGCATACCCTTATGACCTCCTTTATTTCCTTAAATTATATCACAGAATAAGGGAAAATTCAACTTTTGAAGGAGGCTTTCCCTTAATAGTATATCAAATTTAAGGGGTACTATACACCTGTAAGGGAAAATCAATCGTGTTTCCGCCATAGGCCTGCGCCTGTGGCGCTTTTCATGTCCCATAGCCTTTTGAACTCAATAATCGCTCGATTCTCCTCCGCCGCAATCTTCCGAAGTAAGTGCCAAATATCCCTGCGGATTTCCTGATCATCAAGTTTTGCCTATAATGGTAGCCGATAGATATTTAGACTATTTCACTACAATTATGAAGGATAGGTTATGACAGGTACTCTCAAAACCCGGGTTCCAATGGCGGAACAGATCAGGCTTATCAATGAATGCCGCCAGAGCGGCATGACAGATGCTGACTGGTGCCGTGAAAACGACATTGCAATAAGCACCTTGCTACGAAAATAAATACGTAGCCAGGAATTGAACCTTGACAACAAATGTTTTCAACAATCATGAAGACATCACTATAAAGCAGTCACGATATCGGCTGACGACAGTGAAATATAGACCATACAAACGCAGACTAACTCTGAGCTTCTACATGATAGCCATGCTTTTCTAATTCCCGTATATAGCGGGAAAGCTGCTTTTGCTCACAGTTTTTACGTCTGGTCTCAAAACAGGATTTCTCAAAGAGAGTTCCGTGTTTTAACATAGTGTAAATGATGACAAGAAGTTTTCTGGCAAGGGCGACAATGGCTTTTTTACCACCTTTTTTCTGCCTAATTCTCCAGTACCAGACAGAAAGATATGTATTCCGTTTCCCGGCGATTACCCAGGCAATTTCGCAAAGCATACTTTTGATATAAGGATTGCCTTTCGTAACAGATGTGCTTTTTCGTTTTCCAGTACTTTCATTATTACAAGGGCAGAGACCAGCCCATGAGCAGATGTGTTCTGCAGTTTTAAATGGCTTCATATCAATACCTGGTGCTATGTCAAGAAAAAGTACAAGTTAAAAGTGAACTTCTTTCGATAACACTTGCCATTTTATACAGCTTGTTT
>CALWRA010000043.1 GCA_944383825.1 uncultured Acetatifactor sp.
TTCGGATTGCAGCTAACCCGCTCAAAAGGCAGCTGTGATATTGAGTTGTACCGCCGGATACTGTTGAGCCATCAGTGATCAGGTGATGCGGTGTTGGGCGGTAAGCAGTTTAATGTCGTGCTCAGGACAGATTGACTATCTTAGGTCTGCTTCAATTGCATAAAGTTCGTTGAAAAGCTCTTGAAGTGTATGGATACTTGCTTTTTCAAGATTTCTGACGCCATGATTTTTTAGAACAAATGTAATGGTTTTATCAGCTGAATCCAAGTGGGACTCAATGAAATCAATACTGCTTTCAATGCTGATAACCAGATTTTGCTTATCATTATTTTTCATTGATTTTTTCCTCCTTGTCGTGTATTCAGCTTCAATCCGGATTTTGGCTGTGTTTGTACTTACAATTTTACTTAGAGAGGTGGAGGCAAAAAACGAATGGAAAAAGAATGAAATCGGAAGATTTTCGGAACGAAAAAACAGAGTTCCCGCTCACTGCGGAAACCCCGGAAAGATAAAAATATGTTTTGTATTGGTAAGTTGTGTATCTATCAAAACGATGCGAATAAGTAGGATAACGATCAGATATTAATTTGAACTTTGAAAAATCAAAGTTAAACACGAATGTTCTCGATATTGACTTGTTGAATACAAAGGTTTGTGTTATAATACTTTATTAACAGTATCAGTGTATATTCAAGCAAGGAGGATCGCTGATGGAATATAACTACAATAATCTATGGAAACTGTTAATAGATAAAAAATTGATGAAAAAAGATCTGATGGAAAAAACCGGCATCACATCATCTACCATTGCCAAGATGGGGAAAAACAAAGCAGTAAGTATGGAGGTTCTCGGCAAAATATGTATAGCTTTGGATTGTAGTATAGGCGATATCGTTGATGTGATTAAAGAAGATTAATTTGAGGTGAATGAAACTATAGCAGAAGGAGGTAATCAAATGGAGCATCTTTGTGTCGGCTCATATGTGAGAATTATGACATCATGCTCTATTCCCGCAGAGCGCAAGTTTGATTCTTTCTGCGAGAAAATCATGTTGTCGCTATGTCCGGTAGGTTCCACAGTCTTTTCATATACTTCAGCCGATGGGTATGAGGTTACCTATTCGTATACTAATTTCAATAAGATTCACTCTGCAAGCCAGAACCTGCCAACCGAGGTTATGCAAATGGCTCTAAAGAAAGAGGTTCGTGCAATCGAACGGTATTTTATTCAGATTATCATCCCTGCAATGGAAGAGGCTCGTAAGAAAAACGCTGTGCTTGCATTGAAAAATGTCATTCTGAAAGATGCCACAATCGCTGATACTACCCAGCTTGGTACAATTGGCAACCTCACAAAGAATGACCTTAAGAGTAAAAATGAGTTTGTACTTTCCGAATTCCTGACAGATGTGTTCATTTATGCTGTCGCAAAAACGGATAATACGGTAGAGACTGCTTTCACAAAATCTATCAAGAAGGATTTCTATGCAGCCTATAATCCAATGGCGAATACCATCAAATTTTACGAAGTAACAAAGCCGAAAACTGTGGCAGCAATACCTCTGACGAGCAAGGGAAAATTTGATAAAGTTTTTACGCCCGTATCAAGCGAGACGCTTTCCATATCAGCAAAACACGACTTGCAGATTTTCTGTTTGAAGTTTGATGATTTTGATTTTGACTATCACGGCCTGTGGAAGCATCTTCGGAATAATATCGGATATTATGTCTATTCCAGAGCTCAGATTGAGACTTACATGGAAGATGATGAGATTTCCGCACTTGCCTACGATGCTATAGCGTATATCAAAAAAGCTATCTCTGACGGGAAATTGCCAACCGGCAATGAACTTGGAGAACTATTGCTGTACATATTCCTGGAACAAGTTCTCGGTGCTCCCAAATTAATGAGTAAGGTCGAAATAGGAAATTGTGCCGGATTTATGACGAGCGAAAGCTCTGGCATCCACCTTCTTACCGCTAACGAGGCTGTTCCTTTTACTCAGGTCATTCTCGGGACTTCGATGATAAACGGCGACCTGCAAACTGCGATAGATTCAGCCTTTTCGGATGCCCAGAAACTAAAAAGCAGAAAGAAGGACGAGCGGCAATTTGTTGAATCAAACATATTTGCGGCCTCTTTCCCAACAAAGATTTACGATCAGCTAGAAGCAATTATCCTGCCTTCTGAAACAGGTAGCCAAAAGCCTGCCACGGCGTTTGGTATGTTTGTTGGATATAGTTTGAGCGGAATGTCTGCAAGCGGAAAACCCGTAAACGAATATCAGGACGATGTGCTTGAGCAGGTTAGGAATGACATCAAAAATAACGTGTCATTCATTGAATCGAAAATCACGCAGTATGGTCTTGACGGCTATTCCATGTATATCTATTTGCTTCCTTTCGCTGATGCAGACGAAGATAAGAAAGACATCATGGACAAACTGCTACAATCCGAAGGAGGTCAGGCATGAGTAATTTTAGGAAGGTCACCTTCGGGGAGCATTTGTTTTCGAGAATAGATGATAACGCTTATCTGCAAAAACTGTATCACAATATCCTTATCAACTATTCCAAGCGCCTGTTCGGTTTGGATGAGATAGTGGAACAGCCTGTCAATATTGGAGATGCTTTGACTTTTGCCGATGTGCTTTCAAAATCCTGTGGCACAAACCTGTCGGATATTCATAAGACTCGTGCGCAGGAAATGGTCGCACTGCTTTATGATATGTATCCTCAAAATGAGCAAGTGAAGTATTATCTCGGCTCAGTTCTTGCCAATACGGGGAATTTCCTCGGCATGAATAGGCTGACGCCGGATTTTGAAAATGCCTCTCTGCTTGAGCGTGTATTCATGCGCTTTAACATGGATTACCTATCCGTGCCGTCCGATGGCGGGGCTCGTTTCTTTCCTGCACAGAAAGAAATATACGACAGTCTGTCCAGACCCTATTTCAGCTATTCCGCACCTACATCTATGGGGAAGTCCTTTATGATGCGTGCGTTTATTAAGCAGCAGATCATGGATGGAGCAAAGAAGAATTTCGCTTTGCTCATCCCTACGAAGGCACTGATAAACGAGGTTACGAGCGAATTAATCGAGAGTCTCACCACTCTCTTGAAAGAGACGGATTACCGTATTGTGACATCCTCTGGCTCGATGGCATTAGAGACGAAGCATAATTATATTTTCGTCCTGACTCCAGAACGAATGCTTTACATTCTGATTGATGATCCTGACCTTAAGATTGACTATTTGTTTGTGGACGAGGCTCATAAAATATCTTCCGGTGATAATAGGAGCGCATTCTATTACAAGGTCATCAACAAGTTAGAAGAACGGCACAGTAATGCACACATTATATTTGCATCGCCAAACATTCCAAATCCGGGAGTTTATCTCGATACGCTGTCAAAGGGAGAAGGGGCCATCGGAGAGGAATCTATAGTGGCGTGCAGATATGCTCCTGTCAGTCAGCTAAAATACATCGTTGACCTGTGGGAACGCAATATTCGTATCTTCGATTCGTACTCGAAAAAATTTATATTGCTGCACGAAATGAGCCGCCAGTATTCGTTGAGTGAGGTGATTGCCCGAATCGGCGATAAGCGACACAACATCGTTTATTGCAAATCAAAGAATGATGCTATTCAGTTTGCAAGAGATTATGCGGATACACAGAAACCAATCGGTGATAAAAAGCTTCAGGCATTTGCGGAGGCAATTCGCAGAGATGTCCACAAGGAATACTATCTCGCCGAATTGGTGGAAAGAGGTGTGGCGTACCATATCGGCTATCTACCGGCCAATATTCGTATGCAGCTTGAGGACTACTACCGTGACGGTCTAATCAAGACCATGTTCTGTACAAGCACCTTGCTTGAGGGAGTAAATTTACCTGCGGAGAACCTGTTTATTACAAGCTATAAGAAAGGTAGGAGCGATTTCTCAGAGGTAGACTTCAAAAATCTGGTCGGGCGTGTGGGACGCGCCAAGTATAACCTGTATGGCAATGTCTTTATCGTCCGGCTTCAAAGGCAGGAACGCGAGGAGGACTTACAGAAATTTGAGGATTTGCTGAAGGACGATGTGCCGCCGCAGAAACTGTCCATAGAAGCTGAGTTAAATTCGAACCAGAAAAAGCTCATAATAGATACGCTTCTTTCCGGTAGCGTTGAAATACATAAGTCCAAGAAGAACCAGAGCGAAGGCAATTACGAGTTGATGAGAAAAACGATGCTGATTCTTGTTGGGGATATCGTAGACAGCAGAAACAGCCGCATAAGGAGGGAATTTGCCCCGTACCTGACATCTGAAACTGAGTCGAAAATCCGAGAACAGTTTTCTGTGCCAGGGAAAAAGCCGGAGGACGATATCAATGTCTCGTATGACCAGATACAGGGTATTGAGAAGCTCATCCGCAACGGTCTTGCTTATCCGGAAATCAAAGATCTGAAACGCGGAGCAGATTATTATGAGACACTTGCGTTCCTCAACAAACTGGCAGTGGCATTTAAGTGGCGTATCTACGAAAATCGGACGCTCGGTGCTGGTGAAAGCAAAACATATACCAAACTAACATGGTATACCGTTCTCCTGATCCAATGGATGCAGGGACACGGACTTAGTTATATCATCGGACAAAGCATTGATGATTATGACAATAAAAAGCGCGAGGTAAAAGTCGATTACAATAAATGGGAACCTTTCGATGGCTCACAGAAGCATAAAAACATAATCATTGCCGATACGCTGGAGGCAATTGAAGATGTACTTCTGTTTCGGCTTTCAAACTACTTCCTGAAATTTTCGGAAGAATATAAGCGTCAGCATCCCAACGAACCGTTCACAAACGATTGGTACGAGTTTGTGGAGTACGGGACAACGAACTGTCTGCGAATCATTCTGCAGCGTAGCGGTTTTAAGCGGGATTCGACTGAATACATACGGCGAAATGCTGATAAATATGTACGAGGTACCTCAGATAATCCTAAGTTACTGAAAAAGGCATTACTGGAGTGCCCGAACGAATTGGTGAGAAGAGACACCGAAGAAGTCCAGTACAATGTACCGGAGTTATTCATAGATGAAGGAGAAGAGTGAAATGGCGAACTTTTATGAAACCGTGCTGACGGTATTGAAATCAGATGAGAGGTTTGTAGCCGAGGATGGTACTTTCCTGCGCAATGCGGTCTACGAGGCGGCAATGAAGATGGACGGGGGACTTATCTGTCTCCTTCTTACAAATGACGAAACACGCAATCGCTTCTTCGCAGAAGTAGATGGTATCAAAGTCTTTGATAAGGTAGGATTTGCCTGGGTGATCAACAATCGGCAATTCCTACCGGATAGCTATACCCGGTTCAAGAATAAGATCGGGCTTGTTGATGGATCGGGACAGATGCTGGCAACATCAGGAGAGGTGGAGCTTGTTTTCCCTTACAAGGATTGTGTTCTTGAAGGCGGTCAAACAAAAGAGGACCAAAAGCGAAGTGAAATTTTTTACAATGAAATGTTGGCTCCCGATGCCGTAGACAGGTTGCTTTATCCGAAAGTTTTTTGCAAGGCTAGGAGATACACAGCATCTGGTATAGAGGGAAATATTACTTTTACCGATGAAGACAATTTAATTATTAAAGGCAATAATTTGTTGGCTATATCCTCACTTTTAAAGAGGTTTGAGGGAAGAATCAAATGTATATATATTGACCCTCCGTACTTTTTCAATGAAGCAAAAGAAGCAGACTCATTCAAGTATAATTCCAATTTTCACCTTTCATCTTGGTTGGTGTTCATGAAAAACCGGCTTGAAATAGCGCAAAAACTTCTTGCCACAGGAGGAACTATTTGGATCAGCATTGGTGAAGACGGGATGCACTATCTAAAAGTAATGGCAGATGGGATTTTTGGCCGAGACCATTTTGTTGGAACGATTCCTCGTCGGACTCGTAATGGAAAATCAGATGTTCCATTTAATTTATCACAAGATTTTGACTGGCTTCTTTGTTATACAAATGTTGATAGCCGTAATAATGTTATCGGTAGATCTGTAACTCGAAAATATTATGAGACCGATGATTTTCCCGGAGAACCTTGGAGGCTTGCTGATTTAACAAAGCAAACAACTGCTGGAGAACGAGCGAACTCTTTTTTTACCATTGTAAATCCCAAAAACGGTGAAGAATATCCTGCTAGCCCCAAACGAACCTGGTGCATTACAGAAGACACTTTCGATTATTATTATCAAAAAGGAGCAATTGTTTTTCCGGGTGATTATAATTTCCTCAATATTGGAAAACCGTACATGAGAAAATTTAAAAGTGAGGATGATTGCAGCGGAAAATTGTCGGCAGTAATTTCCGATTTTCAGATTCAGGGATTCCTTCAAACACTATTTGGAAATGCCAAAAATAAGGATGGAAATAGTGAAATAGATGCAATGTTTGGGCGCGAAGAGTTTGATTATGCAAAACCTGAAAATCTCATTAAAGCAATCCTCGAAGTGGCAACTAGCGAGGGAGACATTGTTTTGGACTTTCACCTTGGCTCAGGAACAACCTGTGCTGTCGCCCACAAACTGGGACGCCAGTATATTGGTGTAGAGCAGATGGATTATATTGAAAATGTGTCAGTGGAAAGGTTAAAAAAAGTCATTGAGGGGGAGCAGGGAGGTATTTCAAAGGAGGTCAATTGGCAAGGCGGAGGTTCCTTCGTTTACTGCGAACTGGCAAAGCTGAATCAAACGATTATGGAAGAAATCGAGGCCGCTACCGATGATGTCGCCTTGTCCGACATCTATGGAAGGATGGTAAAGTCCGGCTTTATCAACTACAAGGTAAATCCGGCTGATATCGATGCGGCTGCTGATGATTACGCTGCGCTCTCGCTGGATGACAAGAAGCGATTTCTGATGGAGATTTTGGACAAGAATCTCCTATATGTGAATTACTGTGATATTGATGATGAGGAGTTTGGCATCTCCGATGAGGACAAGGCGTTTACGAGGAGCTTTTACAGGGAGGTATAAACGATGGCATTCTTATACGAAAGAATAGATGCTTTGCGTGAATACGGCAGCAGTGCTGTTCTCCCTTTTTATATTCCGGAGAACCTGAACCCGAATTTTGAGCTGCGCCCGTATCAGAAACAGGCATTTGAAAACTTTATAACGCATTTCGAGAGCAGTAACCGTCCGAAGCCTACGCAGGTGCTTTTCCATATGGCGACCGGTAGTGGCAAGACTCTGATTATGGCAGGACTGATGCTGTATCTCTACAATCAGGGATATCGCAATTTTCTGTTCTTTGTTAATCTCTCGAATATCGTAGAGAAAACGAAAGAGAACTTTTTAAATGCAATTTCCTCTAAGTACCTTTTTGCAGATGAAATTGTGCTGGATGGAGAACGAATTCGAATCAACCAAGTGGATAATTTCCAGTATGCTGAACCGGATGCGATCAATATCTGCTTTGCCACGACACAGGGACTCCACATGGATATGTGGATGACAAAGGAAAACGGAATGACCTTTGACGACTTTGACGGACAGAAGGTTGTGCTGATTTCCGATGAGGCGCACCATCTGAATGTTGATACAAGGAAGAAAATGTCTGCTGACGAAGAATCAAGCTATCATTCCTGGGAGCAGACTTTAAAGAATATTTTCGACCGAAATGCTGATAACATTCTGCTTGAATTTACAGCTACTTGTGATCTTGCAAACCCGGCGATTCGCGCGGCATACGAAAACAAGATCATTTTTGACTATCCCTTGGCCAAATTTTATGGAGACAGGTATTCCAAGGACATCCTCACACTTCGTTCTGACTTGACAACCATGGAAAGGGCTTTACAGGCACTTGTCCTCAGTCAGTACCGTTTGAAGGTGTTTCAAGATCATCGCCTCGCAATTAAACCTGTTGTACTTTTTAAAGCTGCTAAAATTGCCGACAGCAAGGACTTTATGGCTGAGTTTATTGAAACGGTAAAGAAACTGACAGGAGCACAAATGCGCAATCTTTCTACTGCCGTAAACAATGACGTCATGCACAGAGCCTTTGCTTACTTCGTAAACAATGGTATCTCTTTTGATACGCTTGCTGCGGAGCTTCGTGATGATTTTTCCGAAGAGCATTGTGTTTCCGTAAATGATGATAAGGATGCCACGCAGAAACAGATCCTTTTGAATTCGCTTGAAGATGCGGACAATCCTTACCGTGCTATTTTTGAGGTTAAGAAACTGGATGAAGGCTGGGATGTCCTGAACCTGTTTGATATTGTTCGGCTTTATGAAACGAGACAGTCCAGCGGCAAAAAAATAGCTCCCGCCACTATATCGGAAGCACAACTCATCGGTCGTGGAGCACGGTACTGTCCGTTCCAGCTTGACGATGAGCAGCCGAAGTTTCAAAGGAAGTACGATGAAGACGTAACCAGCGAGATGCGTATCTGCGAGACGCTCTATTATCATTGCCAGAACGACCATCGCTATGTAACGGAACTGCGTAACGCCTTGCGAGAAATCGGTTTGGATACCGACAAAATCATCCAGCGTGAATATGTCCTTAAGGACGAATTCAAGGCCACTGATTTATACCAGCAGGGCTTGATTTTCTTAAATGACAGAGAGGTAAAAGACAGAAAAGATGTGCGTGGTCTCACGCCGACCGTCCGGGATAATATATACCGTTTCCAGGCTGAGACGGGCGCTTCGGGCATCGATGCTGTTATGGAGGAAAATGCACAGAGCGTTGATCCTGCTATTAATTTAAAAACGGTACATTTGACTATCAAGGAAATAGCAGCCATTAATTATGCCGTTGTAAATAAGGCTTTGATGAAATATCCAATATTCAAGTTCAACACCTTGCGCTCATATTTTCCGAACATTTCATCTACGAGACAGTTCATCACGGATAATGAATATCTTGGTGCTGTCCGTATAGACATTCAGAGCAAGGATGAACATCCGACTATGGAAACGCTTTATGCGGCAGTTTTCTACGTTCTTGGTAAAATTGCTGGTTCTATTTCCAGCATTGAGGAAACATACCGAGGAACAAAGACTTTTAGAGCGAAGAACATTAGAGATGTCTTTCGTAACAAGATAGTCAATTATACAGATCCACATGATGGTGGAATTGGCATATCGCAGAACGATTCATCTGTGAAGATCGACTGGAAAATCGATCTCTCAACAGAGGACTGGTTTGTTTATACCGATAACTACGGAACATCGGAAGAAAAGGCATTTGTTGCTTACTTCCGAGGATATGTCGCTCAGTTACGAAAAATATATAATCGTATCTATCTGATCAGAAACGAGCGTGAATTCCACATTTATTCGTTTGAAGACGGCGAACGTTTTGAGCCGGACTATGTTCTTTTCCTACAGAGGGATAAAACGGATGGCTTTGAGCAGCTTCAGATTTTTATCGAGCCGAAAGGTACCCAGCTTCTTGAAAAGGATGCTTGGAAAGAAAGATTTTTGCTTCAATTAAAGACAGAGGCTGTACCAGCAACTATTTTCGTAGATGACAATGACTATAAGATTTGGGGGCTTCACTTCTTTAATCAGGAGAATCGCATGAAAGAATTTGACTCAGAGTTTGCAGCATTGATTGGGAAGTGACGGAAAAAGGAAGGAAATACTATGCCAAGGAGTAAAACTTTAAAACTATTTTTGATGGATGGAGAGCCGAGCGGAAGGATTAAATGCTCCTTGGCCAACTGGACCGGGATTGCATATAAAATCCCTCGTACTGCTTTAGACAAGTGCAAAGATTTGGATATTCTCAAACAGAGCGGCGTGTATTTTCTGTTCGGCACGGATAAGGCGGATAATGCGGTGGTGTACATAGGCCAGGCTGGAGTTCGTAAAAATGGCAAAGGTCTTCTTCTGCGAGTACAGGAACCGCATAACTCTATTGATTATTGGACTGAGGCAGTCATGTTTACTACGACCAACAACTCTTTCGGACCGACGGAAATAAGCTATCTTGAAAATCGCTTCTGTAATATGGCGATTGAAGCCGGACGGTATGTTGTTAAAAATGGAAATGACCCAAATCCTGGGAATATAACCGAGGAGACAGAGAGTGAACTTGAAGAGTTTATTGACTATGCGAAAATTGTGATGGGCACTCTTGGGCATAAAGTGTTTGAACCGTTTGCTCCTTCTGCAGAATCCGCTGACAAAGAACCAGTCCTATACATGGAATATGGAAAAGGTAAGGCATCCGGTAAAAGAACGAGTGATGGATTTGTTGTGCTGAAAGGCAGCATAATCAATCCCACCATGACGAAGAGTTGCCCTGAAAGAGCCGTAAAGGACCGTAAGAAGTATGAGAACAAAATTGACAGCAATGGGATTTTAACAGCTGATGTATTGCTTTCCAGTCCTTCGTCAGCAGCTGGATTTGTTGGTGGCGCTTCCTTAAGCGGAAATGCACTCTGGAAAGATGCTGAAGGGAAAACTTTGAAAGAGCTTCTTGAAGCAGATCGAACTTTTTAATTTTTCCCCACCTTTTAATTATTCCAAAATCACTACACCGCAAGGCTGACACCCAGCCAAATCATCGGGTGGCAGTAGGACAACAGAACACATAAAACATGGGTTTCCAAAGTCAGCGCATGACCTCGGAAGCCCTTATTTTAAGCCTTTTTCGACGGTATTTGCCCCCGGAGAGGGATTTTTTTCTTTTGTATCAAAATCAGCAGGAACATAGACTCGGCGTACAATACTGAAGATGGATAGGTTGAGACGATGAAAATGCCATGCACTCGGCACTGCAGCTAGGTTGAAGCGATGGCGCAATCTATCTGCTTGGTATATAATAAGGAAAAGATGTTATAGTTGACGTGTTTCCATTTACTGATAGGCTCGAAGCGAAGGAAAAATCCAGTTGATATGTTCTTATGCACTTATGTGGATATGTTTCCGCAAACAGACGAACTATCTGACATCAAAATGAACGTATCGAGCCACGTGGAGACGGTAGTATTGATGTCACGAGTGAAGGACTGACCTTCGAAAAGTGTTTGATTTCTGGGTGTTTCCGAGCATTTTGCCGTCAGAGCAGAAGACCGGAACTGACTGCGAAATAGCCTATGATAGAACATATCTACTGAAATTTACAGGGGGTTGAGTAGTCGATTTGGATGTGTGTGGGTTGAGTTGCCGAGTTAGATGTCAGGGAGTTGTGGCTGTGAGATAGAAGTCAAGGCTGAAAAGACTTGTCTATTCGCAAAATTTACCGTTTCTATATATAGAACGGTAAAAGGAGGAACTTCGAAAATGGAGTATGTTGTCGTTGGAATATGCATTGTGGTAGTGGCGGTCATTGTTGCTTTGCTAATTTATAGGAGAAAGAAAATGAGTTCTCCTGAAGGTGAGAATAAATCTGATCAGGATATCGGTGCGATAATTGGTACACGGTAAACCATGAGTACTGGCTCATTTTTTGACCGCCGTTTCCGGCGGCCAGGTTTACAGATTGGTTGTTTT